>NZ_JBPQFM010000034.1:0-63343 GCF_051373225.1 Amycolatopsis sp. w19
GGTAGATGTCGCAATCCACACCGAACCCGGAGGCCCTCCCTCATTCCAAGATCATCTGACTACGTGTCTCCCCGTTCACAACCTCCCGGGGCAGTACACCTAGGTACAGGAAGGGGGCCTTCATGTACTTCGGGCGGGTGAGCGTGGCGGTGAGCCCTCGGTCCAGGTGGTCGTGAGTGGCGATTCGGGTTAGAACACGAATCGCCACTCACGACCCACCGCACCGAACGGTCAACGCATGCTGAGCTCACTCACCGCCGCGTACCTCGCCCTTTCCCTCGTCCTGCTCCCGCCCACCGAGATCCGGCCCGACCAGGTCGAACACGTAGCCCTGCCGTGCGTCCAAGCGGGCGTGTCCGCCGACGACACCGACTCCGCCCAAAGCCTCAACCAGCAACTCGCCACCAAGATGCGCGGCTACATGAACCCGTACAACACCTCGTGCGCCAGAGTGATCGTCGAGACCGTCCAGAGACAGGGGCTCAACGATCGCGCGGCGGCCATCGCGATCGCCACGGTGATCGTCGAGTCGAGCATCGCCAACCTCGACGGCGGCCTCGGCGACTCGGTCGGGCTCTTCCAGCAGCGCGCGAGCTGGGGGAGTTTCGAGCAGCGGACCGATCCGGTCTGGGCGACCGGCCGGTTCCTCGCCGTGATGCGGCAGTTCTACCCGAACGACTCGTGGAACAACGTCGCCATCGGAGAGGTCGCCGCGGCGATCCAGCGGCCGGCGGCGAAGTACCGGCATCGCTACGGGGTCGAGGCGGACGACGCGGTCAAGATCGTCAACGAGCTGTGGTCCCAGAACGGCGAATGGCCCCGGCCCACGAAGGTGGACAGGGGCCATTGAGCCGTGAAGGAGCTACTTGCGCCAGGCCGTGCGCTGCTTGCGGATGTCGAGCACCAGCCCGAACATCATCAGCAGCGACAGGCCGATCAGCCACAGGTTCTCGGTCCAGCCGTGGTGGTTGCCGTACAGCATCACCAGCAGGATGATCGCGCTCAGCCAGCCCGCGATCCGCGTCGCCTTCGGGAAGGAACCGTGCCAGCCCCACTCGGCCGACGGCTCGTCGCGCGGGTCGACGGTGTCGACGCCCACCCGGCCGCGCTTTTCGACCGCTTTGCTCGCCACGATCAACTCCTCAAAACCCGATGGTTCGCTTGCCCGCGAATGATCCCACACCTGGCTGCACGCGCCCGACGGGCCCCAAGCGACAATGAGCCCCGATGACTACCTCGCGAAGTGTGCTCGTGCTCGGTTCGACCGGATCGGTCGGCGCCCAGGCCCTCGACGTCGCGGCCCGCAACCCGGAGCTGTTCCGGGTCGCCGGGATCGCCGCGGGCGGCTCCGACCCCGCCGCGCTGGCCGCGCAGGCCCTGGCGCACCAGGTCGACGCCGTCGCCATCAGCAGGCCGACGGCCGTCGAAGACCTGCAGCTCGCGCTGTACGCCGAGGCGCAGAAGCGCGGCTACTCCAGCGGCGACTTCAAGCTCCCGCGCATCTTCGCCGGGGCCGACGCGGTCGTCGAGATGATCGACGCCACCCCTGTCGACGTCGTGCTCAACGCGCTTCCCGGTTCCCAGGGCCTCCCGCCGACCCTGCGCGCGCTCGCCACCGGCGCCACGCTCGCGCTGGCCAACAAGGAGTCGCTGATCGCGGGCGGCCCCCTGGTCCTGGCCGCGGCCAAACCCGGACAGCTGGTCCCGGTGGATTCCGAGCACTCCGCGATCGCGCAGGCCCTGCGCGCCGGCCGCGAGTCCGAGGTCGCCCGGCTGGTGCTCACCGCCTCGGGCGGCCCGTTCCGCGGGCGCAAGCGCGAGGAACTGGCCGACGTCACGGTCGAGCAGGCGATGGCGCATCCGACCTGGTCGATGGGCCCGCTCATCACGATCAACTCGTCCACTTTGGTCAACAAGGGCCTGGAGCTGATCGAGGCGAAGCTCCTGTTCGACATCGAGACCGACCGCATCGACGTGGTCGTCCACCCGCAGTCGATCATCCACTCGATGGTGACCTTCGTGGACGGTTCGACGATCGCCCAGGCCAGCCCGCCCGACATGCGGCTGCCGATCGCGCTGGCGCTGCACTGGCCGGATCGCGTGCCCGGCGCCGCGGCCGCGTGCGTCTGGGACAAGCCCGCGAGCTGGACTTTCGAGCCGCTGGACAACGAGGCGTTCCCGGCCGTCGAGCTCGCGAGGCACGCCGGAACCGTGGGCGGTTGCGTCCCGGCGGTCTACAACGCGGCGAACGAGGAGCTGGTGGCCGCCTTCCTGGCACAGAACACCGGCTTCACCTCGATTGTGGACACTATTGCCCAGGTGGTGGAAGCCGCCGACGAATGGCGTCGCGAACCTCGCGACGTGGATGACGTACTAGCTGCCGAGCGCTGGGCTCGCGCGCGTGCCGGTGCGCTGATCGGTAAGGGGAAGTAGCGCGTGCTCTGGTTCATTCTCGGGATCGTGCTGTTCGCGCTGGGTATCTGCCTGTCCGTCGCCCTGCACGAAGCCGGTCACATGTGGGCGGCCAAGGCCTTCGGCATGAAGGTCCGGCGCTACTTCATCGGCTTCGGGCCGACGATCTTCTCCTTCCGCCGCGGTGAGACCGAGTACGGCGTGAAGTGGATCCCGCTCGGCGGGTTCTGCGACATCGCGGGCATGACCGCGCTCGACGAGGTCACCCCGGAAGAGTCGAAGCGCGCGATGTGGCGCTTCAAGACCTGGAAGCGCACCGTCGTCATGTCGGCGGGCTCGGCGATGCACTTCATCCTCGGTTTCGTCATTCTCTACCTGATGGCCGTCACCATGGGCCTGCCGAACCCGGCCGCGCAGGCCGCTCCCACCGAAGCCGTGATCAGCGCCACGTCCTGCGCCCGCGCGGCCACCACGGTGGAGCAGCTGAACGACACCACCTGCCCGCCGAACGCCCCGACCCCCGCGAAGACCGCCGGTCTCCAGGCGGGCGACAAGGTCGTCTCCGTCGCGGGCAAGCCGATCAAGACCTGGCGCGAGATGCTGGCGGCCGTCCAGGTAGCCAGCGGCCCGACGCCGTTCGTGGTCGAACGGAACGGGCAGCGGCTGAACCTGACCGTCGACGTGCCGCGCGTGCAGCGGCTGGTCGCCGACGGTTCCAACAACACCACGGTCAAGGACGTCGGCATGATCGGCGCCTCGCCGATCCAGAACACCGCGCCGCCGCTGCTCACCTACGGCCCGGTCGACGCCATCGGCGGGACGCTCAGCTTCACCGGCACGATGTTCTCCGAGACCGCCAAGCGGCTGATCGAGTTCCCGTCGCGGATCCCCGCGGTGGTGGATTCCATCTTCGGCGGCGAGCGCGACCCGAACACCCCGGTCAGCGTCGTCGGTGCCAGCCGGATCGGTGGCGAGGCGGCCGAGCGCGGCCTGTGGGAGATCTTCGTGCTCCTGCTGGCGAGCCTGAACTTCTTCATCGGCGTGTTCAACCTGCTGCCGTTGCTCCCGCTCGACGGCGGGCATATCGCGGTCGTCTGGTACGAGCGGGTCCGCGACTGGATCCGGAAGCTGCGTGGCAAGGCGGCGGGCGGACCGGTCGACTACACGAAGCTGTCCGCGGTCACGATGGTGCTCGTCTTCATCGGCGGCGCGGTGACCCTGCTCACCGTCACCGCCGACATCGTGAACCCGGTCAAGCTGTTTCAGTGACGCGGGAGGACGGCGACGGAGCGCGCTGTCAGCATCATTGGGCTGCCCAGGTAATGCTGCTCACCGTGACGGCTGACGTCGTGGATGTCCGCCGATCGGGGTAGGTACGCTTGACGGCGTGACTGTCGCTCTTGGTATGCCAGCGCTTCCCCCTCCCGTCCTCTCCGAGCGTCGTAAGACCCGACAGCTGCAGGTCGGGCCGGTGGGCGTCGGCAGCGAGCACCCGATTTCGGTGCAGTCGATGACCACCACGCTCACTTCCGACGTCAACGCGACGCTGCAGCAGATCGCCGAGCTCACCGCTGCGGGCTGTGACATCGTGCGCGTCGCGTGCCCGTCGGCGGACGACGCCGAAGCGCTGCCCGCGATCGCGAAGAAGTCGCAGATCCCGGTGATCGCCGACATCCACTTCCAGCCGAAGTACGTCTTCGCCGCGATCGAGGCGGGCTGCGCCGCGGTCCGGGTGAACCCGGGCAACATCCGCAAGTTCGACGATCAGGTCAAGGAGATCGCGAAGGCCGCGAAGGACCACGGCACCCCGATCCGGATCGGCGTCAACGCGGGTTCGCTGGACAAGCGGATCATGGACAAGTACGGCAAGGCGACCCCGGAGGCGCTGGCCGAGTCGGCGCTGTGGGAGGCGTCGCTGTTCGCCGAGCACGACTTCTACGACGTGAAGATCTCCGTGAAGCACAACGACCCGGTGGTCATGGTACGCGCGTACGAGATCCTCGCCGAGCAGTGCGACTACCCGCTGCACCTCGGGGTCACCGAGGCGGGCCCGGCGTTCCAGGGCACCATCAAATCGGCCGTCGCGTTCGGCGCGCTGCTGCGGCAGGGTATCGGCGACACGATCCGCGTCTCGCTGTCGGCACCGCCGGTGGAAGAGGTCAAGGTCGGGATCCAGATCCTGCAGTCGCTGAACCTCAAGGAGCGCAAGCTCGAGATCGTCTCCTGCCCCTCGTGCGGCCGTGCGCAGGTGGACGTCTACACGCTCGCCGAGCAGGTCACCGCCGGCCTGGAGGGCATGGAGGTCCCGCTGCGCGTCGCGGTCATGGGCTGCGTCGTCAACGGTCCCGGTGAAGCGCGTGAGGCCGACCTCGGTGTCGCGTCGGGTAACGGAAAGGGCCAGATCTTCGTGAAGGGCGAGGTCATCAAGACCGTGCCGGAGCACGCGATCGTCGAGACGCTGATCGAAGAGGCCATGCGCATCGCCGAGGAGTCGGGCCAGACGATCGGTGAGGGAGAGCCGACCGTCACTGTCGGCTGAGTCCGGCCGAGTGGTCGAGACCACGCTAGGAAAGGTCCTTTCCTCGCAAATTTTGCAAGGAAAGGACCTTTCATGGCACTTGGCGGCCCCGACCTGCCGAAGTTCTCTCAGCGTGTCGTGAAGCTTGCGTTCCGTTTGTGCCGCTCATCTGGCACCCTGGAGTGGTGTTGCGGCTTGCAGGTGCACGGCTGCTCGATGATCGGGACTATCCCGCGGTCCGTGCCGCGCTCGCCACAGACCCGGTCGGCAGCTGCATGGTCAGTGCCAGGGTGGAGACCGCGGGTCTCGACCCCTGGCGGCTCGGTGGCGAGCTCTGGGCCGCGGATTCCCGTCCGGTGCGCGCGGGCAGGCTCCAAGGGCTGTGCTTCTCCGGGCCGAATCTGATCCCGTTGCGCGGCAACGCCTCCGCTCTGCGTTCCTTCGCCGATCGCGCCCTGCGCCGTCAGCGGAGCTGCTCGTCGCTCGTCGGCCCGGCCGAGCAGGTACTGGGGCTGTGGGACGAACTCGAGCCGGAATGGGGCCCCGCCAGGGAAGTCCGGCACGACCAGCCGTTGATGGCGCTCGACGGGATCCCGTCCGTCGCCGCCGATCCGCTGGTCCGCGCGGTGCGCCCGGAGGAACTCGACCGGTACCTCCCGGCCGCGATCGCCATGTTCGTCGAGGAGGTCGGCGTCGACCCCCGCAACGGTGACGGTGGCGCCGGATATCGCGCCCGCGTCGCGGAGCTGATCGCCGGCGGCCGCGCGTTCGCGCGGTTCGAAGACGGCGAGGTCGTCTTCAAGGCCGAGATCGGCGCGATGTCCTCCACGGTCGGCCAGATCCAGGGTGTCTGGGTGCATCCGGAACGCCGCGGCGGCGGTCTCGGCACCGCCGGGACGGCGTCCGTGGTGACCAGGCTCGTCCGCGGGATGGGCCGCACGGCCAGCCTGTACGTCAACGCCTACAACAGCCCCGCGCTCGCCGCCTACCGCAAGATCGGCTTCCAGCAGGTCGGGCAGTACGCGACGGTTCTGTTCTAGATCGGCGTTGCGCCAGGGTGGACAGTGCCCGGACTGGCAGGATCCGGGGCATGCAAGCAGGTCGTCGTGTCGCCGTCGTCGTGCTCGCGGGGGTGGTGGGCCTCTCGGCCGCCGGGTGCGGGCTCTTCGCCGATTCCGGGCCCGAAGACGCGATCACGGGTTTCCTCGACGGGCTCGCCTCCGGTGACGTCGCCGCCGCTGCCTTCTTCACCGATTCGCCGGACGCCGCGCGGTCCTCGGTGGAGATGACGAGGAAGGCGCTTTCCCCCGAGTCGATCAAGGTCGCGGCCGACGAGGTCCGGCACTCGTCCGGCGCGGACAACGCGACGGCGACCTATCGGCTCACCTGGAACCTCCCGCGCGGCCGGGTCTGGACGTACAAGGCCGACGCGCAGCTCCATTCCACCCAGGACGGCTGGAAGGTGCGCTGGCTGCCGACCGTCCTTCATCCGCAGCTGGCCGCGCAGCAGAGCATCGCGCTGAAGGCCGACCCGCCGGATCTCGCGCCGGTGCTGGACCGCGACGGGATGCCGTTGCTGCGCCCGCAGACGGTCGTCAGCGTCGTGCTCGACCCGGCGAAGGCGGGCGACCTGGTGGCCGTCACCGACAAACTCGGCGCGGCGCTCAACCGGTTCGAGCCGTCGGTGACCGGCCAGTCGATCCGCGACGGCGTGAAGACGCTCAAACCCGGCTCCGGCTATCCGGTGGTGAGCCTGCGGGCGAACAGCTACCAAGAGGTGAAGCCCGAGATCTACGACCTGCCCGGTGTCCGGTTCAGCCAGCAGGAAAGGCTGCTGCCGGACGACAAGAACTTCGGCAAGCAGGTGCTGCCCGTGGTCCGGTCGCTCGTCGAAGATCAGGTTGAGGGCTCGGCGGGCTGGCGCGTCGTCACGCTCGACACGGGTGGCGGCGAGATCGTCGACCTGCACTCCGAACACCCCAAACCGGCGCCCGCGGTCGTCAGCACGCTGAGCGTGAAGGCGCAGGGTTCGGCGGAACGGGCGCTCGCCCCGGTCCCGACGGCGTCCGCGCTGGTCGCGATCCAGCCGTCGACCGGCGAACTGCTGGCGGTGGCGCAGAACGCCCCGGCCGACCCGCAGGGCGCGATCGCGCTCACCGGCCGCTTCCCGCCGGGCTCCACGTTCAAGATGGCCACCGCCGTCGCGGCGCTGTCCGCGGGCTCGGTGCGGGCGGACAGCCCGGTGGATTGCCCCGGCACGGCCACCTTCGAGAACCGGACGGTGCCGAACGAGGGCAAGTTCGCCCTCGGCGTCGTCCCGCTGTCCACGGCGTTCGCCAAGTCCTGCAACACGACGTTCGCGAAGCTCTCGACCGACCTGCCTCCCGCCGCCCTGACCGACGCCGCGCGCGACCTCGGCGTCGGCGCCGACTTCGTGATCCCGGGCCTGACGACGATCACCGGTTCGTCACCGCCGGCGAACACCGTCGCGCAGCGGGCGGAGAACGGGTTCGGCCAGGGGACCGTCGTGGCGAGCCCGTTCGGGCTGGCGGTCGCCACCGCGACGGTCCAGTCGGGGAAGGTCCCGGTGCCGACACTGGTGCGGGGTATGGCCACCACGTCGTCCGGGCTCGGCAAACCGATCAAGCCGGAGGTGCTCGACGCCCTCCGCGGGATGATGCGCGAAGTCGTCACCGACGGCACGGCGACACTGCTCAAGCCCTTGCCGGACGTCCGGGGCAAGACCGGGACGGCGCAGTTCGGCGACGGCACGCACGCGCACGGCTGGTTCGTCGGCTACACCGGGGACCTGGCCTTCGCGGTGCTGACGACCGACGCGGGGACGTCCAGGCCCGCGGTCGAGGCCGCGCAGCGCTTCCTGACGGGGCTCGGTTAGCCGCCAGGTCGTAGGCTGGGCCCATGTCCGTTCGCTCCCCCTTGAAGCCCGGCGTCCAGACGCCGAGGCGAGTCGTCCCCGCCAGCATCGCCCGTCCCGAGTACGTCGACCGGCCGGCGCCGAAACGCGACACGGGCAACGGGGTCCGCACGCCCGAGGTCATCGAGGCGATGCGGGTCGCGGGCCGGATCGCGGCGCAGGCGCTGGAGGAGGGCGGCAAGGCCGTCAAGCCCGGTGCGACCACCGACGACATCGACAAGGTGATCCACGAGTTCCTGCTGGACAACCACGCGTACCCGTCGACGCTGGGCTACCGCGCGTTCCCGAAGTCGTGCTGCACCTCGCTCAACGAGGTGATCTGCCACGGCATCCCGGATTCGACGGTGATCGAGGACGGCGACATCTGCAACATCGACGTCACCGCGTTCATCGGCGGCGTCCACGGCGACACCAACGCGACGTTCCTGGCGGGTGACGTCTCGGAGGAGGCGCGGCTGCTGGTCGAGCGCACGCGTGAGGCGACCATGCGCGCCATCAAGGCCGTCCGCCCCGGCAGGCAGCTCAACGTCATCGGCCGCGTCATCGAGGCGTACGCGAAGCGGTTCGGCTACGGGGTCGTGCGCGACTTCACCGGCCACGGTGTCGGGCCGGCGTTCCACACCGCGCCGACCGTCCTGCACTACGAGGAGCCGTCCGTCGAGACGGTGATCGAGCAGGGCATGACCTTCACGATCGAGCCGATGATCACCCTCGGCACCATCGACTACGACATCTGGGCCGACGACTGGACCGTCACCACCAAGGACAAGAAGTGGACGGCCCAGTTCGAGCACACCCTCGTGGTGACCGAGGACGGCGCGGAGATCCTCACCCTGCCGTAGGCGGGCTGAAGGGGCCCTTCACCGCATGCGATGCGGTGAAGGGCCCCTTTGCTGCGTCCTATGTGGGGAAAGTCCCCTTCAGCTCTCGTCCTGCTCCACCCTGGCCAGGAGTTCGTCCAGGAAACCGCACGCCTCGCTGGCTGCCCGGTCGGCGTCGCGGTCGGCGATGGCCTCGGCGAGGCCTTCGTGCCCTATCTCCGGCAGGTACTCGCGCCCCGGCGTCACGTTCGACGTGGCGGCCACGCTGGCCGTGATCACCTCGGTGAGCCCGCGGTACATCTCGGTCAGCAGGGCGTTATGTCCACTTTGGACGACCGCGAAGTGGAATTCCGCGTCGAGGCGGGCGAAGTCCTCCCAATGGCCGTCGCGCAGCTCGGCGTTGCGGCGTTCGAGCAGGGACCGCAGCTCGACGACCTCCTCCTCGGTCCGCGACACGGCCGCGAGCCGGGCGCCCTCGACCTCGAGGATGCGCCGCACCTGCAGCACCTCGCGCAGTTCGGAACCGCAGAGCCGCCGGATGGCGCCCGAGACCTCGCTCGTCGCCCGCACGTAGGTTCCGTCGCCCTGGCGGACCTCGAGCAGCCCCGTGTGCGCGAGCGCGCGAACGGCCTCGCGGACGGTGTTGCGTCCGACGCCGAGTTGCCCGGCCAGCTCAGGTTCCGTCGGAATCCGCTGACCGATGGGCCATTCTCCCTGCGTGACGGCGTCACGCAGCTGCTCGATGACCTGATCGACCAGGCCGGCACGGCGCGTGGTGGCCAATGGCACAGCGTTGTCCCTTCATCCAATCATCCTATGTATGTGATACTAGCCGACGTGCGTGTCGACTCTCGAGAATCCGTGGCCCCGTTCGACGAAAGCCTTGAACTCGAAGGCTCGATCGAAACGGAGTGGCGGCCGGGAGTGATCACCGGCGGCGTCCTGCTCGGTGTCGCGGTGATCCTGGTGGCCCTCAATCTGCGGCCCGCGATCACCAGTATCGGCCCCATGCTCGGCGAAATGCGCGACGACCTCGGCGCCACGGCGACCTGGGCCGGCGTGCTCACCACGCTCCCGGGCCTCTGTTTCGCCGCCGCCGGACTCGCCGCGCCACTGCTGGCCCGCCGGTTCGGCATCGGCGCGGCCATCGCGTCCGCGCTTTCGGTGCTGGCCGTCGGCCTGGTGCTGCGCGTGATCGACGGACCGTACGTCGTGCTCGGGGGAACCCTGGTCGCCACGGCGGGAATCGCCTTGGCGAACGTACTGATCCCGGTCGTCATCAAGGACTCCTTCCCGGCACGTGTCGGCATGATGACCGGCGTGTACACCGCCGCTCTGCAGGGCGGGGGCGCCCTGGGGTCCGCGCTCACCCCTCCCTTGGAGAACGCGTTCGGCGGCTGGCGCCAAGGTCTCGGCGCCTGGTCGGTCTTGGCGGTGCTCGCACTCCTCGTCTGGATTCTCGCAGCCCGCGGTGCGGGACGTGCGCCCGTTGCCGAGGCAGGCAAGCAGGGTAGCGGGCGATCGCTCCTGCGTAGCCCCCTTGCGTGGATGGTCACGCTTTTCTTCGGCACTCAGGCCTTTTTGGCCTACGTCGTGATGGGCTGGCTGCCGGAGGTGATGATCGACGCGGGGGTGAGCAAGGGTGATTCCGGGCTGCTGCTCGGGTTGATCTCGCTCATCGCCGTCCCGATCAGTCTCGTGGTGGCGCCGATGGCCGCCCGGCACAAGAGCCAGAGCCCGTGGATCGTCGGGCTGGGCGTTCCCGGCTTCGTCGGCATGGTCGGCATGATGGTCGCGCCCGCCGCTTCGCCTCTGCTCTGGTGTCTCCTGATCGGGCTCGGGATGAGCGTCTTCTCGCTCGCGCTGACGGTGATCGCGCTGCGGGCGCGCACCGGCGAGGACACCGCGCGGCTGTCGGGGATGGCGCAGGGCATCGGCTACCTGATGGCGGCCGTCGGGCCGTTCCTCTTCGGGCTGCTTCACGATCTCACCCACGGCTGGACCGTTCCCTGGATCATGATGCTCGTGGTCTTCGCCGCCCAGATGACCTTCGGTGCCTTCGCCGGTCGTCGCCGCTTCGTCTGAACGCGTTCAAAAAACTTCTTGACCCGTCCCGGGGCGGAGCCATAACCTGAGCGAGTTGAACCTGTTCAAAAACTCGATCCTGGGGGTCGGCGTGGTGGAGGGACTGGCGTACGGCTCGGCTCTGGCGTGTTTCGCCGCGGTGTGTGTCGCCGTGGTGCCGGAGCGGGCGCCCGCCGTGCTCTCGCCGCACGAGTTCTACCGCGCCGTCGACCGGGTGTGCGTGCGGGTGTGGAAGGACAGTGGCGCCGAGATCCAGCGCTACTGGCCGGATCCGGAGGGGGAGGCCGCGACGGAGCTGCGCAAGTGGCAGCACTACGTCGCGGTGAAGGTGGACGACGCCAAGGACGTCCTCAAGGGGGCGATGGGGGTCCGTGCGGTGCCAGGAGGGGCGGCATCGGCGCGGGAGGAGTTCTTGGCGGCGATCCGCCGGTACGTCGAGGCGGGCGAGCGGTTCTCGGGGGAGGGGGCCCGCTCGCCCGCCCTGATGGCCGTCTCGGACACCACGGGGAACGCAGTCGGCGAGCTGGCGGCGCGGAACGGGGCCCGCGCCTGCGACCGCGTCGTCTGACTGGCGCGTTTCGTCCTCTGAATGCGCCTCACCCGGGCGTCCGGGGAGCGCATTCAGAGGACTAAATGCGGCGGGGGTCAGTCCAGGGGCAGGTTCAGCAGCGCGTTCTCGACCAGTTCCGGCATCGCCGGATGGATCCAGTACTGCCCGCGCGCCATGCTCTTCGCGTCGAGACCGAAGCTCATCGCCTGGATCAGCGGCTGGATCACCGAAGACGCCTGCGGGCCGATGATGTGCGCGCCCAGCAGCTGCCCGGTGGCCGGGTCGGCGAGCAGCTTCGCGAAGCCGGTGGTGTCCTCCATCGCCCAGCCGTAGGCGATGCCCGCGTAGTCCTGGTGCGACGTCACGTACGACACGCCACGCTCGCGCGCCTCGCGTTCGGTCAGCCCGACCGAAGCGACCTGCGGCGAGGTGAAGACCGCGTGCGGGACGAACCGGTGGTCGGCTTCGATCCGCTCGTCCGGGTGCAGCAGGTTGTGCTGCACGACGCGCTGCTCGTGGTTCGCGACGTGCTTCAGCTCGTAGACCGACGAGAGGTCGCCGAGGGCGTAGATCCCGTCGACCACGGTCTGCTGGTATTCGTCGACCACGACGTGCCCGCGCTCACCCGTGGTCACGCCGGTGGCGGCGACGTCGAGGAGGTCGGAGTTCGGGGTGCGGCCGGTCGCGACCAGGAGCACGTCGGCCTCGACGGTTTCGGCGCCTTCCGGACCCTCCAGATCCAGAGCGACACCCGACGCGGTCTTGCGCGCGCGGACGGTCTTCCGGTCGAGGCGGACGTCGAACCGCTGCGAGGCCAGTTCGGTGAACCGGGCGCTGACGTCGTCGTCCTCGGAGCGCAGCAGCGCGCCGGACCGGTTGACCACGGTCACGTTCACCCCGAACGAGGCGAAGACGTGCGCGAACTCGGCCGCGATGTACCCGCCGCCGATGATCACGATGCTCGACGGCAGCTCGTCGAGCCGCATCACCGTGTCGGAGGTGTGGTAGCCGGTCTCGGCGAGGCCGGGGACGTCCGGGATCACCGGCCGCCCGCCGGCGGCGAGCACGAACTTGTCGGCGGTGATCGTCTCGGCAGGGCGGCCGTCGGAGTAGCTCACCCGAAGTTCCTTGTGCCCGGTGAAGCGGCCTTCGCCCTCGTACACGGTGACGTTCTTGTTGTCCTCGTGCTGGACGCGGTACTCCCGGCCGCCGGCGGCGATCGGGTCGATCCGGCCGAAGATCCGGTCGCGCACATCGCGCCAGCGGACGCCGGTCAGCTCCTCGTCGACGCCGAACTTCGACGACGTGGCGGGGGTGGCCGCGACGTTGGCGGCGTGCACGAACATCTTCGTCGGGATGCAGCCCACGTTCAGGCAGGTGCCGCCGAACGTGCCCTTCTCCACGATCGCCGTGTTCCAGTCCGCGAAACGCGGGTCGAGGATCGAGTTGCCCGATCCGGTACCGACGATCACCAGGTCGTAGTGGGGCACGCTGTCTTCCTTTGCGGCGGGGGAGCGGGTGGTTCCGACTCTAGCCAACTTGTCACGGCGAGCGGTTGTTCCCGGTCAGTGCCCGTTGGCGCTGAAGTGCATCCGGTCCTTCGGCGTCGTCCACGTGCCGCCCCAGGTCCAGCCGATCGCGGCGAAGGCGGCCACGGTCGGGTCCCCGGCGGTGATCATCCCCGGCCGCCGGTTTTCCCGGTCGAGATACGCCGACGCGAGCTCGGGCAGCACGAGGTCGCCCTTGGTGTTGTTCCCGTCACCCGTCGGGGGAGCGGTGAGTTCGGCGGGAGCGGTCACGCGCCCCTCTTTTGATCGTCTACTGCCTCGATCGGGAACTTCGCGGCGAACAACTGCCCGAACACGGTGACGACGGCGTTCGCGACCGACGCGTTCACGAGCATTTCCCCGGTGTGCGCGCGGCCGTCGAAACCCCAGAACGACAACGTGAGATAGCGCAGTTCGCCCGCCGTGACCGGGCAGGCCGGCTGCCACGTGCTGCGCGCGAGAACCCCTGCGGGAACGGGATTCACCGTGCCCGCGAACCGGTTCCCGGCGGGCGGGGGCAGCAGGTCGGCGGTCGGCAGGGAACGGTTCGCCAGTACGGGAGGAGTCGGGAGGATCTGCCCGAAACCGTCACGGCGCAAGGGAAGCGGCTTCGCGCCGACCTGCCAGACGGGGGTGGGTGGCGGGGCCGAGGTCGTCGGAGTCGTTGCCGCCGAAGAGGTTTGTGCCGGGCCGCCGGTGACGGCCGGGCTCGAACACGAGAAGAGCAGAAGGGCCGTAGCCGCCAGAATCGTCGCCGTAGCCCGCACGACGTCCAGGGTGACAGCTGCGTTCGGTGAGCACAGTTCCACCCGTTTCAGTGACACCGCATCGGGCTTTCTCCGATTAGGGTATTCGCGATCGCTCGTGTACGCGCTGGAGTCGAATGACTTCCCAGGGTTTGACCGTACGTACGCCCCGGTGAAGGGACAGAACATGCCCAAGAAGTCACGTCGCACGCTGCTGCTCGCGGTCGGAGCGGTCCTCGCGACGGCGGTGATGGTGCCGGTCGCGGTCAACAGCGCGTCGGCGGACGACAGCGCGGTGAGCGGCCCGGAGCAGGCCGCCCAGCCGCGGATCGTGGGCGGTGGCAAGGCTTCGGTCTCGCAGTATCCGTACGCGGTCTACTTGGCCGATCGCGGCGGCAACCAGTACTGCGGCGCGGTGATCGTCAGCTCCACGACGGTCGCGACGGCGGCGCACTGCGCGGTCGCGGTCAAACGCGCCGACGTCCGCGTGGTGGCGGGTCGCGAGGACAAGCGT
The DNA here is from genome assembly GCF_051373225.1 of Amycolatopsis sp. w19. Lineage (NCBI taxonomy): Bacteria > Bacillati > Actinomycetota > Actinomycetes > Pseudonocardiales > Pseudonocardiaceae > Amycolatopsis > Amycolatopsis sp. w19. The sequence continues at coordinate 14,129 of NZ_JBPQFM010000034.1, forward strand.
TCGCGCGACGGCGTCGAGCTGCGGGTCTCGCGGATCTGGGTCAGCCCCGACTACAGCGGCGATCCCGGCAAGGGCGACGACATCGCGGTGATGACGGTCAGCGGTCAGCTGCCGTACCGGCCCGCGAAGGTCGCGGACAACGGCAACGCCGACCTGTACCAGGAAGGCACGAAGGCGACGGTCCTCGGCTGGGGCCGGGTCGCCGACGGCGGCGCGCGGTCGGACTACCTGCGCAGCGCGGTCGTCCCCGTGGTCAGCGACAAGACCTGCCGCACCGCGTACTCGGGCTACGACCCGAGCGACATGGTGTGCGCCGGCTACGACGAGGGCGGCGTCGACGCCTGTCAGGGCGATTCGGGCGGACCGCTCATGGTGGGGGACACGCTGATCGGGATCGTGTCGTTCGGCGAAGGCTGCGCGAAGGCGGGCAAACCCGGCGTCTACACCCGCGTCTCCCACTTCGCGAACGAGATCTCCCAGCAGAAGAACCGGGGCCTGATCGGCTGATCGATGCCTTCTTCACGTCCGATGTGCTAACAAGTGGGCGTGAGCACCGACACCCCGATCATCGAGACCTCGTCGTTCCCGCTGTCCGTCGCCGGTGACGAGATCACCGCCGCGCAGCTGCACGGCATCCTCCGCCTGCGCGTGGACGTGTTCGTCGTCGAGCAGGACTGCGCCTATCACGAGATCGACGGACGCGACCTCCTGCCCGGCACGCGGCACCTCTGGGTCGGCGGTTCCGTCGCCGTCGACTCGTACCTGCGGGTGTTGCAGGACGCCGGCGGCACCTTCCGCATCGGCCGGGTATGCACGGCCGTCCGCTCACGCGGCAAAGGGCTCGCGGGACGGCTGATGGAGACCGCCCTCGCGGGGATCGGGGACGCGCCGTGCGTCCTCGACGCGCAGACGTACGCGACGAGTTTCTACGCCAAGTACGGTTTCGTGGCCGAAGGCGAAGAGTTCATGGAGGACGGGATCCCGCACATCACGATGTGGCGCCGGGAGGCGCCGCGGCCGTGATCACGGCGACCGCGCGGTCCACGTCGGCCTCGGTGAGGTCGGCCCGCGCGGTCAGGCGCAGGCGGGAGATGCCGTCGGGCACGGACGGCGGCCGGAAGCAGCCGACCCGCACGCCCTGATCGGCGCACGCGGCCGCCCACGCGACGGCCGACTCCGGGGACGGCGCCTGTACCGAGATCACCGCGGCGTCCGGGAGACCGACCCGGAAACCCGCCGATTTCAGTTGCATCGCAAGGTTTCCCGCGGCTTCGGTCACCTTGGTGGCCAGCTCCGGCTCGGCCTTCAGCGCGGTGAGGGCGGCCAGCGCGGCGGCGGCACTGGCGGGCGCGAGCCCGGTGTCGAAGATGAAACTGCGCGCGGTGTCGACGAGATGTTTGATCACGCGACGCGGTCCGAGCACCGCTCCGCCTTGCGCCCCAAGGGATTTCGACAGCGTGATCGTGGTGACGACGTCCGGCGCGCCGGAGAGCCCCGCCGCGTGGACGGCGCCGCGGCCGCCCTCGCCGAGGACGCCGAAACCGTGCGCGTCGTCGACGAGCAGCGACGCGCCGTGCTCCCGGCAAACACCGGCGAGCTGCTCCAACGGGGCGATGTCACCGTCGACGGAGAACACGGAATCGGTGACGACGAGGGCGCGCGGTTTGCGGCGGGTCGCCAGCGCGTGCTTGAAGGCGTTCGGGTCGCTGTGCGCGACGGCGGCGATGTCCGACCGGGACAGGCGGCAGCCCTCGATCAGCGAGGCGTGGATGTACTTGTCCGTGACGATCGCGGAATCCGCGCCGGACAGGGCCGTGACGGCGCCGAGGTTCGCGGTGAAACCGGACGAGAAGACCAGCGCGGCCTGCGTGCCGCAGAAGCGGGCGAGTTCGTGCTCGAGTTCGGCGTGGACCTCGGTGGTGCCGGAGACGAGCCGGGAGCCGGTCGCCCCCGCGCCCCAGCGCAACGCGGCCGCGGCCGCCGCACCGGCGACGCGCTTGTCCCTGGCGAGCCCGAGGTAGTCGTTTCCGGCGAGGTCGAGCTCCGGCTCCTGCGCCTGCCGGATGCGCAGCTTGCGCACCAGCCCGGCCTCGGCCCGCTTCTCAGCCTCCACGTCGAGCCAGTCGAAGACCTGGTCGGGCGGGAGGTTCTGGGAGGCGGGGCCGGGAGAAGTCACGTCCCGCAGTCTCCCATCCGCCGTCCGCGAGTACATGAAGGCCCCCTTCCTTGCGCCAGGCGCAAGGAAGGGGGCCTTCATGTACTTCTGGCCGGGATTACCTCAGCTGTCGTAGCTGCGACGCGGGCGTCCGCCCGGACGCTGCGGACGGCCGTTGCCGCCGCCGCCCTCGCCACGACGCGGGCGGCCGCGGAAGCCACCGGGACGGCCGCCTTCGCGGTGACCGTGACCCTCGCGCGAACCCTGGTAACCGCGGTCGCCGCCACCGTAGCCACGGCCACCGCCGCGACGCGGGGACTCACGACGACGCTCGACGACCGGCTCGCCGCTGGGCTGCTGCGCACCGGTGATGCGGGCGAGTTCGGCGTCGCCCGGGCGGACCGTGGTCTGCTCGGCGCGGACGCCGGCGCGGTCGGTCATCCGGCGCACCATGCGGCGCTGGTCGTGGGTGACCAGCGTGACCACGACACCGGACGCCCCGGCGCGCGCGGTGCGGCCGGCGCGGTGCAGGTAGTCCTTGTGGTCGGCGGCCGGGTCGACGTGCAGCACCAGCGAGATGTCGTCGACGTGGATACCGCGCGCGGCGACGTCCGTGGCGACGAGGACGGGCGCGTAGCCCTCCTTGAAGTCCGCGAGGACGCGGTTGCGCTGGCCCTGGGTCTTGCCACCGTGCAGGGCGGCCGCGTGGACGCCCTTCTCGCGCAGGCGCTCGGTCAGGCGGTCCACGTGGTGCTTGGTGCGGACGAACATGATCGTGCGGCCCTCACGGGCGCCGATCTCGGTGATGATGTCCTGCTTGTCCTGGTGCGACACCTGGAACACGTGGTGGTCCATGGTGGTGACGCTCGCGGTCGACGGGGCGACCGAGTGCGTGACCGGGTCGGTCAGGTACGCGCGGACCAGCCGGTCGACGTCACCGTCGAGGGTGGCCGAGAACAGCAGGCGCTGGCCGCGGGCCGGGGTCAGGTCGAGGATCTCGCGGACCTGCGGCATGAAGCCCATGTCGGCCATCTGGTCGGCCTCGTCGAGCGCGACGAAGTTGACGTCGGACAGCGACGCGGTGCCCTGGCGGACGTGGTCCGACAGCCTGCCGGGGGTGGCGATCAGCAGGTCGACACCGCGGGAAAGCGCGTCGGCCTGGCGGGTGAAGGCCATACCGCCGACGGCGGTGCGGCACCACAGGCCGAGGGACTTGGCCAGCGGGGTCAGCGAGTCGGCGACCTGCATGGCCAGCTCGCGGGTCGGGACCAGGATCAGCGCGCGCGGGTGCTTCGGACGGGCACGGCCGCCGTTGAGCCGGGTCAGCATCGCGAGGCCGAAGGCCAGGGTCTTGCCGGAACCGGTCTGGGCGCGGCCGAGCACGTCGCGACCGGCGAGCGCGTCGGGGATGGTCGCCGACTGGATCGGGAACGGGGTGGTGATACCGGCGTCGGCCAGCGCCCGCAGCAGCGGGTCGGGAAGGCCGAGTTCCGCCCAGGTCTTCGCCTTGACCGTCTCGACGGCGTCTTCACGCAGCATCGCGTCACCCGCGGGGCGGGTGCGCGGCTTGCGGTGCTGACGCGCCGACGGTGAGACGTGGCCGGAGTTGAACGTGACTGTCACAAATGCCTCTCGGACGTGGCACGTCGCAAGGAGGCCCGGGCTGCCCGCACGCAGGCAGGGCAAGATGGTGTGCACAGATGGGCGTTCACAGGGACGAACCCGGCACACCGCGTCTGCGTGACACCGCGCGCCAATGGATTGATACGGATACCGCGAGCCATTCGGTTGGCTTTGGAGGCGACGGACACCAACTCATCCACGCCGCCGGTTGCGGTCTGTCACTACTGTACCGGACCGTTATCCGGCCTCCCAACTGGAGGGACCGATTGTGGGCAGGGTCTCCACGGCGGGGTCTTCCCCGGCGTGATCGTGCCGGGGAAGACCCATCGAGACACTGTGGACGGTCAGCGGAGGCCGGCGATCTCCTGCAACTCCTCGATCAGCTCCGGCACCGCCGTGAGCCGCTCCGGCAGCCCCCGCGAGTGGAACCAGGTCGCGATGTTGCGCACGTCCCGCGCGAGGAACTCCAGCCCGCCGGGATTGGCCACGATGTCGACCACCTGGGGCAGGTCGATCACCATGATCCGTTCGCGGTGCACGAGCAGGTTGTACGCCGAGAGGTCACCGTGCGCGAGCCCCTGCGACGCCAGCAGTTCCAGCATCGCCGAGGTCTGGAACCACAGTTCCCGCAACTGGTCGGGTTCAGGCCGGACCTGTGCCAGCCGCGGCGCGGCCGTCTCGCCCTCGCCGAGGAATTCCAGCAGCAGTTCGGTGCCGTCGCGCTGCACCGGGTACGGCACGGGCGCGCCGACCGACCAGAGCCTGCTCAGCGCGCCGAACTCGGCCACGGCCCACTGTTCGGCGATGAGGTTGCGGCCGAAGCTGCTGCGCGACTCCATCGCCCGCATCTCCCGCGAACGCCGCATCCGCCTGCCTTCGAGGTAGCCGGCGTCACGATGGAACAGCCGGTGCTCGCCGCTGCGGTACCGCTTGGCGGCTAGCACGGTGCCCTCGGTGCCAGGCAGGTTGCGCCGGACGAGGTGGACGTCCGCCTCCTTGCCGGTTTTGAGGATGCCGAGTTCGGTGTCGACCGCCGCCAGTTCGGTGATCACCCAGTCCGGGCGCGGCAGCGGTCCTTGCTCCGCTTCTCCCCAGGTGCTCCAGCGGTCGGCGCCGTCGGGGATGGCGGTCTCGGTGTAGGCGTCCTCCCGCAACCGGGCGAGGCGGACGCGTTCGGCTTCGGTGAGCCGTCCGCCTCGGGTGGGTTCGGGTTCGTCGTCGAAACGGGCACGACGGGTACGGCGAGGACGTTGTTCGTAAGACTCTTCGAGATCGTGCTTGCGCACTGGTGGGTTCTCCTAGATCAGGGATGCCCCACCGGGCGAGCGTCGTGGCTCCGCGCTCAGCCGCGAGGGGCGAGTGGATGGGGGCGGCCAAGGCCCCGGACAGTCATCAGCACGAGGCACCTCCCTGTCGCATCCACCGGCTCCCTGCCGGATCGCGGACGATCATCCCTCGCCACCTGGACGACCGCAACCGATTTAATTCCCGGTGCGGCCAAGTACATGAAGGCCCCCTTCCTTGCGTCTGGCGCAAGGAAGGGGGCCTTCATGTACTTGCTGATCGCTACGCCGACCGCAGCCCCGCCAGCTCACTCCGCGACCGCACCTTCAGCTTCCGCAGCACGCTCGCGACGTGCTGTTCCACCGTGCGCCGGGACAGGAACAGCACCTCGGCGATCTCCCGGTTGGTGTGCCCCGCGGCCAGCAGGCGGGCGACGTCGCGCTCCCGCGGGGACAGCTCGTCGCCGTAACCCCGGCGGCCGCGCCGCGAGGGGGCGACGGCGCCGGTGGACCGGAAGGCGTGGCGGCAACGCGCGGCGTCACGCGTCGCGCCGAGGTGGTCGAAAGTCTCCGCTAGCGACGCGAACGTCTCTGCGACGTCCTCGTTGCGGGCCAGGCGGCAGCGCGCGGCCCGTTCGGCGATCAGCGCCGCGTGATAGGGCGCGGGGAGCGCCTCGAAGCGGGTCCGCGCCTGCTCGAAGGCCTCGATCGCCTCCGCGTGGTCGCCCCGGGACGCCGCGACGAGCCCGCGGTTCGCGGCGAGCGCGGCCCGGGTCGACGGTGCGTCGAGGTCGCCGACCTCGCGTTCGAACTCGTCCGTGAGCGCTTGCGCCTCGGCGTCCCGCCCCGTGGCGCAATACGCGTCGACGGCGGCCATCACCAGATCGGCGCCCCAGGCCCAGACACCCTTGGCGCGCAAGAGTTCCAGCCCCTTCTCGGCCTGCGTCACGGCGGCCTCGCCGAGATCCTGCGCGAGCAGCATGCCCGCCATCCCGGCGTGCGCGGCGATCGCGACCGGGGTGAACGCGTTCTCGGGCTGATCCGCCGCGGTACCGGCGAACCGGGCCGCGGCCTCGTCCCATTCGCCGCGCGCGGCGGCGAGCAGGCCCAGCACCAGGCACAGTTCGCTGGTCACCGGCAGGAGGTCGCGGTACTCGTCGATCAGCGCGCCGGCCCGTTCGGCGAGGCCGTCCCAGTTCCCGGTGAGCCAGTCGGTGTGGACGGCCGTGGCGCGGGCCGTGCTGACGACGTACGGCGCACCGCAGTCGGCGGCGAGCTGCATCCCGCTGCGCAGCAGGCTCCTGGCCCGCCGGTGGTGGCCGGTCCAGGCGCAGGCGTCGGCGCTGTTGCAGTGCAGCCGCGCCAGATGCCGTTGTTCGTCGGCGGAACCGGCGGTGGTGGGCGCCCGGTCCAGCATGTCCCAGCCGCGTGTGTCCCCGATGTGCAGCCGTGACGCCGCGTTGTTGGCCAGCAGGATGATCTTCAATCGCCGGTCGGTCGCCCGGTCGATGAGCTCGTCCACCCGGTCCATCCAGCGCCGGTGCTCCCGCAGCGGGGTCGCGCCGACCCACGGCTGGGCGAGGACGCCCATCCCGCGGCCCGCCAGATCGGGCCGGTCGGAGAGGTCGTTGACGGCGATCTCGATCTCGGTCCGCGCCGCCTCCAGCCCGCCCGCCTGGCGCACCAGCAGGAGCCCGAGCCCCAGCCGGACCTCGCCGCTCAGGCGCCCGGACAGCCTGCCGTCGGTGAGCAGCCGCTCCAGCGCCGGGACGACTTCGGTCTGCGCGAGTCCGTTGCACGCCACCGAGCTGAACTTGACCGCGAGTCTGTCCACATCGGACGGTTGAAGGCCCGGCTCGTCGAGCAGGGTGCGGAGCAGATCGGTCGCGGTGGCGAGATCGCCGACCGTCGACGCCTGATCCGCGGCGGCTTCGCCGTACTTCAGGGCACCGGCGCGGTCTCCCGCCTTCCGGCAGTGCTCGGCCAGCCGCACCAAGGACTGCGGGAGGCGGTCGCGCAGCAGCCGCGCGGCCCGCCGGTGCAGTTCCTGGCGATCGGGGCCGGGGATGGTGAGATACGCGGCTTGCCGGGCGAACGCGTGCCGGAACCCGTACCTGCCTTCTCCGGACTCCACGAGGACGTTGCGTTCGAGCGCGAGGACCAGCGCGCGGCGGGCGCGTTCGGGGGTGAGCGCGGCCACGGCGGCCAGCAGGTCCGAAGTGGACGGTGTGCCGAGGACGGCGGCGGCCTCGGCGATCCGCCGGGCGGCGGGCGGCAGCGCCATGAGGCGTTCGACCGTCGCTTCCCGCAGCAGCGCCGGGACTTCGACGGTGTCGAGCAGACGTCGCGCGGTCGCGCCGTCGGCGTGCACCGCGCCTTCGACGCCGCCGATCGCGTGCACGATCTCCTCCACCACGAACGGGATCCCCGCGGTCCGCTCGTGCAGCCGCGCGGCGAACTCGGCGGAGACGTTCGCTTCGCCGAGCAGGGCCGAAACCAGTGCCTGGACGCCGTCGCGGTCCAACGGCCGGAGGGTCACGAGCGCGTGCGCGGTGCCGGGAGCGGGCCGGTAGGCGCTGCCGAGCGGGATGCCGCCGGGAGTCTCCTCGCGCCGGTACGTGAGCAGGAGCGTCAGGCCCGCGGGCGGTTCGGTCATCAGGAACCGCAGCAGGCGGCGGGAACCGTCGTCCGCCCAGTGGAGGTCTTCGATGAGCAGGACGTGCGGGCCCAGCGAGCCGAGCAGTTCCCGGACGGCGCGGAAGAGCTGGTGGCGTTCGGTCCTCGGATCGGACGGCCGCGGCGGCGGCTGAGGCAGGAATGCCGCGAGCTCGGGCAGGTAAGGCGCGAGGACACCGGTCACCGGGCTGAGCTCACGCGCCGGGCGGACGTCCTTCAGCGCGTCGAAGATCACGCCGTACGGGAAAGGCTCGCGCAGCGGCTGGCAGGTCGCGGTGAGGACCGGCCGTCCGGCCAGTTCGGCGCAGGCCAGCAGTTCGGTGGCGAGCCGGGTCTTGCCCACCCCCGCTTCGCCTTCGAGCATGATCACCGACGGCGAGCGCAACGCGCCGTCGAGGAGCTCGCGTAATTCCGCCTCACGGCCGACGAGTACCGGCGAACTCGTCCTGCGTCGGCAGCCACCGATCACCATGCCGGGTCACCCCCGCTTCACGAACCACACCGTTCGAGTGAACGCAGCTTAAGCGCGGTTTCGATGATCACGGAACCCGCTCGGGCGGTCACCCGACTTTCGTAGGGACGGGGGATTTCGCCATTAGATACGTAGTCCTACGGACCATTGCCTCGCTTGTTCGCGCAGGTCCCGCCACTCGAAAGTGATTCCAGCGTGACTGCACGTCACGGCGCCGGCCTGGACCTCCGCCGGCGCGAACCACCTGTTCGAGTGAACGGAGCTCAGGAAATGCGTGGAGAACTTCGACGTCACCGGATCGCGGGTGCGGTGCTGGCCGGGGCCTGTGCGGCGGCCACGGTGGCCTTCGCCGGACCGGCCACGGCCGCCGAGGGACAGATCCGCGGTGCCGGTGTGCCGGGGGCCGTCACGGACGGGTACATCGTCTCGCTCAAGAGCGGCGACGCCGGCCTCGCGGCCAAATACGGCGCCCAGGTGAAGGCGACCTACACCGCCGCGCTGAACGGCTTCTCGGCGAAGATGACCGAGGCACAGGCCAAACGCCTCGCCGCCGACCCGAACGTCGACTTCGTCCAGCAGGACGCGGTCGCGCACCTGCTCGGCACCCAGACCAACCCGACCTGGGGCCTGGACCGGATCGACCAGAAGAACCTGCCGCTGGACAAGAAGTACACCTACCCGAACACCGGTTCCGGGGCGACGGTCTACGTCCTCGACACCGGGGTCGACTACCGCCAGTCCGAATTCGGCGGCCGCGCGACCAGCGGGTACGACTTCATCGACAACGACAGCGACGCCCGCGACTGCCAGGGACACGGCACGCACGTCGCCGGCACGGTCGGCAGCGCCACCTACGGCGTGGCCAAGGGCGCCAAGATCGTCTCGGTCCGCGTGCTGAACTGCCAGGGCAGCGGCCAGTACTCGCAGATCATCTCCGGGATCGACTGGGTCGTGAAGAACGCGAAGGGCCCGTCGGTGCTCACGATGAGCCTCGGTGGCCCGGCCGACTCCGGGGTGGACTCCGCCGTGCGCCGCGCGGTCGCGGCGGGCATCACGAACACCGTGGCCTCCGGGAATTCCAACACCGACGCCTGCTCCACCAGCCCGGCCCGGGTGCGTGAGGCCATCACCGTCAACGCCACCCAGAGCGACGACCGCCGGTCCTCGTTCTCGAACTACGGCAGCTGCACCGACATCTTCGCGCCGGGCACCAGCATCACCTCCCTGCGCAATGGTGGCGGCACCCAGCAGATGAGCGGTACCTCGATGGCGACGCCGCACGTCGCCGGCGCGGCCGCGATCTACCTGACGTCGAACCCGTCGGCGACCCCCGCCGCCGTGGCCTCCGGTCTCGCGAACGCCGCCACCAACGGCGTCGTGACGAGCCCGGGCTCCGGTTCGACCAACAAGCTGCTGAACGTGGCGGGTCTCTGATGCGCCGCGGCGTGCGGGCCGGTGTGGTGGCCGTCGCGGCCACCGCGCTGGCCGCGCTCGCCGCGGGCAACGCCCTCGCCGCTCCGGCGGAAGGCGTTGTCGTGCAGGCGAAGCAGCACTACGGCGACCAGTACATCGTCGTGCTCCACGAGGTCGGCACCATGGCGGTCGAGCAGTCCTCGGCCGCGCTGACCGGCCGCTACGGCGGCGAGGTCCGGTCGGCGTACAAGAACGTGCTCCGCGGGTTCTCCGTCAAGGGCATGTCCGAGCAGCAGGCCCGGCGGCTCGCGGCCGACCCGGCGGTCAAGGCGGTCTACCAGGACGGCACCGCGCGTGCCGTCGGCACGCAGACCAACCCGACCTGGGGCCTCGACCGGGTCGACCAGAAGAACCTGCCGCTGGACAAGAGTTTCACCTACCCGAACACGGGTGAGGGCGTCACCGCGTACGACCTCGACACCGGGATCAACCCGGAGAACCCGGAGTACGAGGGGCGCGCGTCCATCGGCAAGGATTTCGTGGGCGGCAACGGGAAGGACTGCAACGGACACGGCAGTCACACCGCGGGCACCATCGGCAGCAAGACCTACGGCGTGGCCAAGAAGGTCAAGCTGGTCGGGCTGAAGGTGCTCGGCAACGACTGTTCGGGCAACGGCCCGGACTCGGCCATCGTCGACGCGGCCGAATGGTTGACCTCGAACGGCACCAAACCTGCGGTGGCGAACCTGAGCCTGCGGATGGACCAGGTCGGGCTCGGCGACGACGTCATCAAGAAGTCCATCGCGGCGGGCTTCGTCTACGTGGTGGCGGCGGGCAACGAGAACCAGAACGCCTGCAACGTCAGCCCCGCCCGCATCCCCGAGGCGATCACGGTCGGCGCCTCGGACAGCAGTGACAACAAGTCCTCGTTCTCCAACCACAGTTCGTGCGTGGACATCTTCGCCCCTGGCAGCAACATCACGTCGCTGTCCACGTCCAACGGTGGTTCGGCGAACATGAGCGGGACGTCGATGGCCACGCCGCACGTGGCCGGGGCGGCGGCGCTGTACCTCGCCGCGAATTCCGGTGCCACCGCGCAGCAGACGCGGGACGCGCTGGTGAACAACGCCTCCGACGGCGTGCTCAAGGGACTGCCGTCCGGCACGGTCAACAAGCTGCTGAACGTGTCGTTCATCGGCGGCGGTGGCCCCACCCCGACGTGCGGGGCCAAATCCAACACGACACCGGTGTCCATTCCGGACGCGGGTGACGCGGTGACCAGTTCGGTGACGCAGGAAGGCTGCGACGGCAAGGCGTCGGCGACGCTGCCGGTCAAGGTCGACATCGCGCACACCTACACCGGTGACCTGGCGATAGACCTGATCGGGCCGAGCGGTGCGGTGTTCGGCCTCAAGCAGGCGGGAGGGATCGGCGAGGCGAGCGGCGTGCACACGTCGTACACGGTGAACGCCTCGTCCGAACCGGCGAACGGGACCTGGAAACTGCGGGTCCGTGACGTCTACCGGTTCGACAGCGGGACGATCGAAGGCTTCTCCATCACCTTCTGAGTCCTTGCGAACGGCGGTGCGCCGCGGTCACGATGGCCGCGGCGCACTGTCGTTTCGCTGGGAGGTCTTGGATGGAGTCCTACGATGCCGTGATCGTCGGCGGCGGGCACAACGGCCTGGTGGCGGCGGCGTACCTGGCCAGAGCCGGCCGCTCGGTGCTGGTGCTGGAACGGCGCGACGAGGTCGGCGGGGCGGCGGTCTCCTTCCGGGCGTTCCCCGGCGTCGACGTCCGGCTGTCGCGGTACTCGTATCTGGTGAGCCTGCTGCCCCGCAAGATCATCGCGGAACTCGGGCTCGGACTCGATCTCCGCCGCCGGCGGATGTCGTCGTACACGCCGGTCGGCGACGGCGGTCTCCTTGTCGACACGGGCGACGACGGCCGGACTTCGGCGTCGTTCTCCGCGCTCACCGGGTCCACAAAGGACTTCGAGGCGTGGCAACGGTTCTACGCGATGACGTCCCAGGTCGCGAAACGGACTTTCCCCACCCTGACCGAGCCACTGGTCTCCAGGGAGGAGCTGCGCTCGGGGATCGAGCCGGAAGCGTGGGACGCGCTGTTCGAACGGCCGATCTCGGAAACGCTCACCGGGTTGTTCGGCGACGACACCGTCCGCGGCGTCGTCCTGACCGACGCGCTGATCGGCACTTTCGCCGGGGCCGGTGATTTCCGGCAGAACCTCTGCCTGCTCTACCACGTGATCGGCAACGAGACCGGCGACTGGGACGTGCCGGTGGGCGGGATGGGCGCGGTGACCGGGGCGCTCGCGTCGGCCGCGTCTTCCGCCGGGGCTCGGCTGGTGACCGGCGCCGAGGTGTTGTCGATCGACCCGGGTGGCTCAGTGCGCTATCGGCTCGGTGACGACGAGTTCGTGGTGCGTGGCGGCCACGTACTGGCGAACGTCGCGCCGCGGACGCTTGCGCGGTTGCTGGGGGGAGGAGCCGCCGGAGGCGCCGGAAGGCGCGCAGCTCAAGGTGAACATGGTGCTTTCACGGCTGCCGCGGCTGCGCGATTCGAGTGTCGATCCGCGAGAGGCGTTCGGCGGGACGTTCCATGTCAACGAGGGCTACGAGCAGCTGGCGGCGGCCTACGCCGAGGCCGCCGTGGGCCGGATCCCGTCGCTGCCGCCGTGCGAGATCTACTGCCACTCGTTGACCGATCCGTCGATCCTCGGCCCCGCCGAGCAGGCGGCCGGAGTCCAGACGCTCACGTTGTTCGGGCTGCACATGCCCGCCCGGCTCTTCGAGGGCCGCAACGATGCCGCGCGCGACGAGGCGTTGCGTGCGACTTTGTCCTCTTTGGACAGTGTGCTGGCCGAGCCGATCGAGGACTGTGTGCTGCGCGCGCCGGACGGCCGGTTGTGCGTCGAGGCGAAGACCCCACTGGATCTCGAAGCCGAACTGGGGCTGCCCGCGGGACACATCTTCCATCGGGATCTTTCGTGGCCTTATGCCGCGGACGCCGATCAGGTGTGTCGTTGGGGTGTGGAGACCGCGCATGAGCGGGTGCTGCTGTGCGGCGCCGGGGCCGTGCGGGGCGGCGGGGTCTCGGGTATTCCCGGGCACAACGCGGCCATGGCGGTGCTGGCCCGATCCTGAACGTCATGAAAGGGTCGTTCAGGACGAAATATGTCCTGAACGACCCTTTCATGACACTCGCTACTGGACGGTGAGGGTGTAGGTGGCGGTGGCGGTCTTGCCCGCCGAGTCCGTCGCGGTGACGGTCACCGGATACGTGCCCCGTTGGAAGGGCGCGACCACCTGCATGGTCGAACTGCCGCCGCTCGAGATCGTCTTCGGGTTGAAGAACGGGGCGAACGGCAGCCCTTGCCCGGACGCCGACAGCGTGATCGTGCCCGTGCCGCCGGTGGCGGAAACCGTGACGTTGCTGAAGAAGCCGGGTTGCGATGTCCCGCTGGCCGGGCTCAGGCCCACCTTGAGGTCGCCGGGCTGCGGTCCGCCTGCGCCGACGGTCAGTGTCAGGTTCGTGGTCGCGGTGTCGGTGGTGCCCTTGCCCGAGATCGTGACCGCGTAATCCTTTTCGGCCGTCCCGGCGGGAACTTCGATGCTCACCTTCGCCGACTCACCCGAGGTGATGGACGAGGGCTGGAACGTCGCCGTCGCGCCTTCCGGCAGCCCCGAAGCGCTGAGATCGACCTTCTCCGCGCCGTTCTTGCCCGGCTTGCTGGTCACCGTGGCCGAAACGTACTTGCCCGGCTCGACCTTGAGCGAGGACGGCGTCACCGCAAGTGAGAACGTCTCCGGGTTCTGCGGCTCGCCGATCTGCTGCTTGACCCAGTCGCCCATGTCGTTGTTGAGCCTGCCGTAGACGCTGTACCACTTGAAGTCGCTGCGGCTCCACGACGCGACGCCGACGATCTTGCCGTCCACCACGAGCGGTCCGCCGCTGTCGCCCGGCAGGATGGTGACGTGGCCGTCGCTGTAGCCGCTGCAGATCATCGTGGCTTCCTTGAAGCCGGCACCGACACCGTTGCAGTTGCTGCCCTGCACGATCGGCAGGGTGAACTTGTGCAGTTCGACGTTGCGGGTGTCGTCGTTGAAGTCCTTCTTGCCGTAGCCGAGCCCCAACCCGGACTTGCCCGGCTTGTTCAAGTCCGTGTCGGCCGACGTCGCGACCTTCGCGTACTGGCCGCCGGGCACCGGGATGTCGGCGTCCGTGGTGACCACCGCGACGTCGTAGCCCTGGTCGAAGTTGACGTACTTCGGGTGCTTCTCATAGCTGACGACGCCGATCCGCGTTCCGCCACCGGCGTTCAGGTCGTCGAGCCCGTAGAGGAACGACTTCTCGCCGGCCGCGTCCTTGCAGTGCGCGGCGATCAGGATCTTGCGCGGCGCGACGACCGACCCGGTGCAGGTCTGCCCCTGCGGTCGCGTCCCGCCTTCGCGCAGGCCCGCGATGATGAACGGATAGTCCGTGACCGAGGCGGGCGTGCCGCCGATGGAGTTCGTATGCGGTCCGGAGGGGACGACCGCTTGGTCCGTCGGGGTGACCGCGGGCAGGTCCGCGGCGGCCGCCGGCGCGGGCAGGAGGACCGAGAGGCAGCCGAGGGTGGCGGTGGCGATCCCCAGTAGCCGTTTTCTTCTGTTCACGGTGGTTCCTTTCCAGGTGGCTGGAAATCACTTTCCGCATCCGCGCCTGGTGGAACAACCGAGGAAGAAGCCCGTAGGGGTACGGAACTAATGCGCCCCGTCGCCGGTCAACAGCTCGATACTGTGGTCACCGGTGCGTTCGACGGCGAGGCCCGCCTTCGACAGCACTCGCATCAACTGCTCCACAGTGGACGGTTCGCTGCGGGACTTCACCAGCTCCGCGGCCAGCCGTCCCTTGTGCGCCTTGTTGAAGTGACTCACCGTGGTCCGGTTGCCCTTCGCGTCCTCGGTCACGACGCGGACGGTCACCGCGTCCGGGCGGAGCTTCGCCAGCGCCGAGTAGGGGCCGGAACGCAGGTCGACGACGAGACCGTCGATGCCCTGGAGCACCGGTTCGAGCACCGGCTTCCACACGCTGCGAACGGTCCCCAGCGCCGGGAGCGCGTTGCCGCCGGAAAGCCGGTACGCGGGGATCGGGTCGGTCGCCGCGACCACCCCGAACAATGCCGAAGCCACCGCGAGGCGCTTCTCGGCCTTCGCCAGCGTCGCCTTGGTGAAGGACTTCACGTCGAGCGCGTCGTAGAGGACCCCGGTGTAGCGGCGCAGGCCGGGCATCGTGGGCGAGGTCCACAGCTCCGCGTTGCGGGCGACCTCGTCGGTCTGCCGCGGCGTGATGCCGAGCGCGGCGACACTGGCCGGGACGTCGTCCGCCAGTTCGACCAGCGCGTCGGCCAGCTTCGCGCGGGCCGGGTTCAGTTCCGGGAACGACAGCGCGCCGAGGTCCAGCGGGCCGCCGGTGCCACCGGTGGCCTTGGTTTCGGAAGGGGGGAGCAGCACGAGCACCACGGAAGCGTAACTAAATGGAGTGCGTCACCCCGAGGCGCGGGCTTAGCCTCGTCCGCATGAGCCTGACCTGGCGCCCGCTGACCATGGACGACATGCCGCGACTGGCCGAGACCTTCGCCGAGGCGGAGCGTGCCGAGCCGATCGAGGAGCACTACAGCGCGGAGGATCTCGCCGAAGAGATCGGTACGCCGACCGTCGACCTGCCGACCGCGTCCACGAGCGCGTGGGACGGCGACACGCTGGTCGCCTACGGTCTGCTCCGCAAGCGTGACGCGGCGGATCCGGTGCACATGATGCGGGTCGAGACGCTCGTCCACCCCGCCTATCGCGACGAAGCGATCGCCGCGCACCTCACCGGGTGGTTCGAGGAAGCGGGCAAGAAGCTCCACGCGAAGTCCCATCCGGACGTACCGCTGGAACTGCACGGCGCGGCCAACACCAAGCAGCGCTGGCTCGCCGAGGTACTCGTGGGCGCCGGGTTCGGGCACGCCCGCTGGTTCGTCGACATGCGAGCCGACCTCGGCTCGATCCCGCCGGCGAAACCGCTGCCGGAAGAGTTCCCGCTCGTCGCGTACGAGGAGAAGTACGAGGCCCTCACCCTGCGGTCCCGCAACGAGACCTTCGCGGATCACTGGGGGAGCACCACGCAGTCGCCGGAAGCGTGGCGGCATCTGGTGGTCGGCGCGAAGGATTTCCAGCCGGACCTGTCGTTCCTGCTGCTGAGCCCGGAGCGGGACAGGGTGGTCGCGATGGTGCTGAGCGCGTTCTTCGCCTCCGACGAGGCCGCCACGGGCGTGAAGGAGCTGTACGTCAGCCACGTCGCGACCGACGCGAGCCTTCGCGGACGCGGGATCGCGGGCGCGCTGCTCGGGCACACCCTCGTCCAGGCCAAGGCCAAGGGTTTCCAGCGGGCCTCGCTCAACGTCGACCAGGACAACAGTCACCGTGCTCTCGGGGTTTACGAGCGTGTCGGGTTCAGCGAGTTCCAGCGCTGGGCCGGGTATGTGAAACCTGTTCCGACCTGACCGGTTGTCACCCGAAAGGGTGGATTTCGGTACAGTCGATCTTCTCGGAGAGATCGCTGGGGGTGGTAGGGCGTTGCCGGTTTCCGCACGCCTCGGCTGGCACGACCTCCCCTCGGCGACGCGTGACGCCGTCGAGCGTGAGCTCGGGTCGATGGTCCGTCGTTCGTTGTGGCAGACCCCGGAATTCGACGGCGGTGTCTCGGCGCGGCTCGAACTCGAACGCGGTCATCGCTGGGTCTTCCTGAAGGCGATCCCGGCGGGCAGCCCGCGCGCGGGCGGCTACCGGACGGAGGCCGCCATCGCGCGACGGCTTCCCCCGGAGGCGCCCACGCCGAAGCTGTTGTCCTTTGTGGACGGTGAATGGCTGGTGCTCGCGTTCGCCGACTTCGACGGCACCAGGCCGAACCTGCGCCCGGGATCGCCGGACCTCTCGGCGGTACTGGCCACCTTCGGCGCGCTCGGGCGCACGCTCACGCCGTGCCCGCTGCCCGACGTGCCGGACGCGCTCGACGATCTCGGCCCGCTCCTGCGCGGCTGGCACGAACTCGCGAAGGAGCGCCCCGACGATCTCGACGCGTGGGCCGTCCGCAATCTCGACCGGCTCGTCCAGCTGGAGACGTCGTGGCATCCCTGGTCGGCCGGGGACACGTTGCTGCACAACGACATCCAGCCCGAATACCTGGTGCGGACCGGGCCGGGCCGGGTGCTCGTCACCAACTGGCGCTACCCGGCGAGGGGCGCGGGCTGGCTCGATCTGGTCGCGCTCGTCCCGTACCTGCTCGACGCCGGGCACGAACCCGCCGACGTCGACCGGCTGCTCCGGCGCCGCCCCGTGCTGGCCGGCGTCCCGGTCTGGGCGGTCACCGCTTTCGGTGTCGCACTGGCCGGGCATGCCGAACGCGCTTGCCGGTTACCGGAACCGCCCGCGACGACAGGGGTGCGCGCGGCGCAACGCCGCCTCGCGGGGGCGATGCGGGAGTGGCTCGCTTACCGGACCCACTGGCAGTAGCCGCCCGGCTCGTGAGTGGTGAGGACGGTTCTAACCGTCCTTACCGCTCACGAGAGGTGGCGCGGTCGTCAGCTGGGCTGAAGGGAGCTTTCGCTGCGTCCGATGCGGTGAAAGGCCCCTTCGCGTCTTGTTGGTGGCGCTCTGTTCGCCTTACCGCCCCAGATTTGGCGAGGCATCGGGGCACCGATCACGTTGCGAAAGCCGCTTTCGCAACCTTCAACGTTGCGAAAGTGGCTTTCGCAACGCCTCGGGCGCGGGTGGCGGCACCGCGGGGCGGAACTAGCCACTCACGAGATTGAGTGGCTCGTCCCCGGCGACGTACCGACGCAACTGTTCGGCGACCAGCCGTTTCGCGCGCGGGTAGAACGACGCCGACCCGCCCGCGATATGCGGCGTGATGATCACGCCCGGCGAACTCCACAGCGGATGCCCGGCGGGCAGCGGTTCCGGATCGACGACGTCGAGCGCGGCGCGCAACCGCCCGGAGACGGTCTCGGCCGTGAGCGCTGAGGTGTCGATCGCCGAGCCGCGCCCGACGTTCACCACCAGGGCGTCGTCCGGCAGCGCGGCGAGCTCCGCGGCGCCGAACAGGCCCATGGTCGAGGGCGTTTCGGGCAGGATCAGGACCACGATGTCGGCGGACGGCAGCAGCTCGGCCAGTTCGCCGACGCCGTGCACCCGCTCCGCGGGCCGGGCCGTGCTCGCCACCCTGGTCACGATCGCCTCGGCCGCGATCAGCTGTCGCTCGATGGCCTGGCCGATCGAGCCGTACCCGACCAGCAGCACCCGGCTGTCGGCGAGCGAGCGCGTGTGTTCGCGCTCCCACGACGCCGTCGCCTGCTGCGCGAACCACCGCGGCAGATCCCGCTGCGAAGCGTGGATCAGCGCCAGCGCGTGCTCGGCCACGCTGAGGTCGTGCAGGCCGCGGCCGTTGGCCAGCTTCACTCCCGCCGGCACCAGCGGGATCAGCTTCTCCACCCCGGCCGACAACGACTGCACGAGCTTCAGTGAAGGAAGCCGGTCGATCAGCTTCATCGGCTCGGCGCCGGTGTCGTACGGCAGCACGTAGACCTCGACGTCATCCAGGCCCGCGTCCGGCAGCGGGCCCATGCCGTCGTAGAGCCGCGCGCTCAGTCCTTCGGGCAGCTCGATGTCGGACCAGGGCAGGATGGCTCGCTCCGTCATGCCGCCATTCTGACCATCGCGACCGGCGTCAGCCCTCGTGGGTCGCGACGCAGAATTCGTTGCCGACGGGATCGGCCAGCACCGTCCAGGCGAAACCCGGCATCTCGTGCTCGTCCAGCTTCTTCGCGCCCAGTCCGATCAGACGCTCCACCTCCTTCTCCATGTCTTCGGTCCCGAAGTCCACGTGGACCCGGTTCTTGCCCACCCGCTCCTCCGGCACGCGCTGGAACGCGAACACCGGCCCGTTCTCCTTCTTGGCGTGCAGGATCAGGAACTCGCCGCCGTGGTCCTGATCCACTTCGACCTCCAGCGCCTTCGTCCAGAACGCCGCGAGCCCGCGCGGATCCGCGCAGTCGATCGTGATCATGCCCAGTTCGATACCCATGGCGGCACGCTAGCGGCGCCCACCGACAAAACCGGGCGCCCGCGATAACCGGTTGAACCGGCCCGGGGCGGGGTGACTACGCTGCGCAGAACGTCTAAGCACGTAATTCCAGCGAGGAGCCCAGAAGTGATCACCAGGATGTCGTCGTTGTTCCTTCGCACCCTGCGTGAGGATCCGGCGGACGCCGAGGTACCGAGCCACCGGCTCCTGGTACGCGCCGGCTACGTCCGCCGGGTGGCCCCGGGTGGCTATTCCTGGCTGCCGCTGGGCCTGCGGGTGCTGCGCCGGATCGAGAACGTCGTCCGCGACGAGATGAACGCGATCGGCGCGCAGGAGATCCAGTTCCCCGCGCTGCTGCCGAAGGAGCCTTACGAGGCCACCGGCCGGTGGACCGAGTACGGCGACGCCCTGTTCCGCCTCAAGGACCGCAAGGGCGCGGACTACCTCCTCGGCCCGACGCACGAAGAGCTCTTCGCGCTCACCGTGAAGGGTGAATACAACTCGTACAAGGACTACCCGGTCGTCCTGTACCAAATCCAGACGAAGTACCGCGACGAAGCGCGCCCCCGCGCCGGAATCCTGCGCGGCCGCGAGTTCGTCATGAAGGACTCCTACTCCTTCGACCTCGACGACGAGGGTCTGAGCAAGTCGTACGAGCTGCACCGCCAGGCCTACACCAAGCTGTTCGACCGCCTTGGCATCGAGTACGTCGTCGTGAAGGCGACCTCCGGCGCGATGGGCGGCTCGGCCTCAGAGGAGTTCCTCGCCGTCGCCGAGACGGGTGAGGACACCTACGTCCGCAGCACCGAATCGGGTTACGCGGCCAACGTCGAAGCGGTCACCACGCCCGCTCCCGAGGCGAAGCCGATCGAGGGCCTGCCCGAGGCGAAGGTCCACCACACGCCGGACACCCCGACCATCGAGTCCCTGGTCACGTTCCTGAACAACGCCGACCTCGGCCGCACCTTCACCGCCGCGGACACGCTCAAGAACGTCCTGGTGAAGACCCGCCAGCCGGGCGCGAAGGAGTGGGAGCTGCTGGCCATCGGCCTCCCCGGCGACCGCGAGGTCGACACGAAGCGTCTCGAAGCGTCGCTGGAGCCCGCCGAGTTCGAACTGCTCGAAGAGGCCGACTTCGCGAAGAACCCCTTCCTCGTCAAGGGCTACATCGGCCCGAAGGCGTTGAAGGACAACGGAGTCCGCTACCTGCTCGACCCGCGCGTCGTCGACGGCACCGCCTGGGTCACCGGCGCCGACGAGCGCGACCACCACGTGGTCGACCTGGTCGCGGGCCGCGACTTCACCGGTGACGGCACGATCGAGGCCGCCGAGGTCCGCGAGGGCGACGCGTCGCCCGACGGCAAGGGCACCCTGGTCGCCGCGCGCGGTATCGAGATCGGGCACATCTTCCAGCTGGGCCGCAAGTACGCGGACGCGTTCGAACTCGACGCGCTGGGCCCGGACTCCAAGCCCATCCGCATCACCATGGGTTCGTACGGCGTCGGCGTCTCGCGGCTGGTCGGCGTGCTCGCCGAGCAGAACCACGACGACCTCGGCATCGTCTGGCCGCGCGAGGTGTCGCCGTTCGACGTGCAC
This sequence comes from Amycolatopsis sp. w19, assembly GCF_051373225.1. Classification (NCBI taxonomy): domain Bacteria; kingdom Bacillati; phylum Actinomycetota; class Actinomycetes; order Pseudonocardiales; family Pseudonocardiaceae; genus Amycolatopsis; species Amycolatopsis sp. w19. Next base: position 34,473 of record NZ_JBPQFM010000034.1, read on the forward strand.
GTCGTCATCGCGGGCAAGGACGAGACGGTCGCCGCGGGCGCCGAGAAGCTCGCCGCCGAACTGGACGCCGCCGGGATCGAGGTCGTCCTCGACGACCGCAAGGCCACCCCGGGCGTGAAGTTCGCGGACGCCGAACTCGTCGGTGTGCCGACGATCCTCGTCGTCGGGCGTGGCCTGGCGAACGGTGTCGTCGAGGTCAAGGACCGCCGCACCGGCGACCGCGAGGAGATCGCCGTCGACGCGGTCGTCGAGCATCTGGTCAAGCTCGTCCGTTCGTAGCGTCTACCGTCGGGACTTCGGCACGTATCTCGGCGGCCCAGCTTCCTGTCGGCTGCGTCGCCGGTTCGCCCGAGTACGACCCGGTACGAGGACGAACCGGCGCCTTGCCGGCAGAAACCTGGATCCACCGATATACGCACCGAAGTCCCGACGGAGGACGCTGTGTTCGGCAAGAAGCGCGGGGATTCCCCGGGCTACGAGGACAACGCGGCGCTGGACGGGTTCGGGGGCTATCAGCCCTCGGACTCGTCCGGCTACACGCCCGCTCCCGAGACCCCGACGCCGGAGCCGGAGCCGGAGAAGCCCGCGAAGCAGCCGATGTCGCGGAGCGGGCGAAGGGCCATGTACGGCTTCTTCGCGACGCTCGGCGTCATCGCGGTCGCCGCGCTCGCGAACAACGGTGACAGGTCGTCGGAGAGCAGCGCGCCCACGCCCCGGGCTCCGATCGTCTATACGCCTTCGCCTCGGGTCGTCGCGCCGGCGGTGACCGAAGGCTGGCAGTCGGTGGCCGGGAAGGACGGCGTCTACGCCTACGACGTCCCGCCGAACTGGACCCCGAAACCCGGCACGATCCACGGCTGGGAGAAGGGCACCCAGGTCCCGGGCATCACCATGGTCGCCAGCGCCTTCGTCGGGGAAGGCTATTGCCCGCAAGAGAAGCGAAGCAGGCTCGGCGGCAGCGGGGTGGCGAACATCAAGCTCGCCGATGCCGCCGCCGCGGCGAAGAAGGCGGTCGACGACCTCGCCGTCAGCGCTTACAACCCCGAAAACGGCCCGCTGACGGCCAAGATCACCGCGGAACCGCCCCAGACCACCGAGTTCACGCTCGGTACCGGCAAGAAGGTCCCCGCGAGCATCGTCCTCGCGGAGGTCGTCACCCCGCCGGGAGCGTGCGGCGCGCATCGCGCCTTGGTCGGCGTGATCGCTCCCCAGCTGGGCGAAGCCTCGGCGGCCCTGGCCGTCTATTCGGGCCAGGACGCGCCGGGCGGAGCGGATCGCGAGCTGATCCTGAAGATCCTCAAGACCTACCGCGGTGTCCCGGAAGCCGACCGCAAGACCATCACGCCGCCTCCTTCCACACTGCGCTGAGGCTTCTTGCCCGACCGCGCGAGCTTCGCCAGCCGCAGCAGCCCGGTGTTCGGCAGGTAGGCCCGGCCGAGCGCGATCCCGATCCGCGGCAGATCCGCCTCGTCGCGGAACGCGAGGTACAGCGGCACGTGACGCGGCTGGAACTTCGCCTTGAACGCGTGCAGCGAACGGAAACCGTAGAACGGCTCCATCATCGTGCCGAGCGCGTCGAGCACCCGCTCGACGGCGTGCGCGGGTTCGCCCGAGCTCGCCAGGGGAGCGCCGGACAGCGAAACGAACTTCGCGCCTTCTTCGCGGAAGGCCAGGCAAGACGACGCGATCAGGAACTCCATCGACGGACGGAACCCGTCGGCGCGTTTGCGCATGACGTCGAGCGTCCAGCCGCCGATCGCGCCCGCGCCGGTGTACACCGGCAGCCACGACGTCACGCCGTGGACCACGCCGTCGGCGTCCACCGCGAGCCCCACGCGGGTCTCGGGATCCATCGCCTCGTCGACACCGCCGAGGGTGAAGCCCATTTCCGGCATGCCCTTGTCGCCGATCCACTCCTCGGAGATCGCGCGGACCTGCGAGATCACCGCGCGCGGCTGGTCGGCGAGCCGGACGAGCCGGAACTCGATGCCGTCCTTCTTGGCGCGGTTGAGCGCGGTCCGCACGTCCTGCCAGCGCTTGCCGCGGAATTCCAGCGTGTCCAGTTCGATCAGGGTGTCCTCGGCGACCTGGACCTGCTTCCAGCCGAGTTCCCCGGTTTTGGCGATGGTGTCGCCGGTGGCGGAGAAGAGGCACGGCACGAGGCCGGTGTTCTCGCACATCGTGATGAACTCGGCGATCGTCCGGTCGGCGGCGCCGTCCGGGGCGATCGGGTCGCCGAGGGCGATGGCCACCCCGGCGTGGCGCCGGTAGGCGAGGTAGGACTTGCCGTCCGCGGCCACGAAGTACGAGTTCTGCGGCCAGGTCGTCATCCACGAAAGCGTGCTTCCGCCGTGACGGCTGAGCAGGGTGCGGGCCAGCGCGGGGTTGCCCATCCGGCCGAGACGGCGGCGCTTCCGCCGCGACGGCACGCGGAAAGCGCCGCGCGAGGAGACCAGCAGCGCGAATTCGACCGTCCACAGCAGGTTGTCCACGAAGAACAGCGGCGGATCCATCAGGTCGGCGTCCTCGCCGAAGATCTCCGCGAGCGTGAGCACCCCGCCGTAGACCATCACCTGCAGGATGACGAACGAGGTCAGGATCATCGCGCACCACCAGGCGACCTGGCTGCCCTTGCGCAGGCCGTTCATGATCGGCACCACGATCAGGCACAGGACGACGACTTCCCAGGTGGACAGCGAAAGCTCTTCGGACGAACCGAAGGGACCGTTGCCCGGTACGAAGGACATCACCAGTTCGGCGACCGTCAGGACCAGCAGGCCGGCCATCACGTAGAACCGCCACTCGCGCAGGCTCGGTCGCCGTTCGCGCGAGGATTCCTTGGCACCGACGAACTTCCGCCCGAACGGCAGCGCGAGGACGAGGGCGAAGAAGTGCACGAGATCGGCGAGTGTGCCGACGAAGATGATGGCGACCCCGGCGTAGACGCAGAGCCCGGCGCGCAGGCGCAGCCGCCACGGCGGGCGCAGGGTGGCGCTGGCGACCGCGACCGCGGCGAGCGCGCCGCCGGAGAATCCGACGTCGAGGCTGCCCGCGACGCGTTCCGCCCATTCCCAGCCGGAGTTGCGGCTCAGTGCCAGGAACTGGACCGCGACCAGCACGCTGACGAACTGGCCGCCGATGGCGACGGCCATCGCCCGGCGCGTGCCGAGCCGCCATTCCGCGAATCCGGCGAACAACGCGAAGCTGAGCACCATCGGCAGGTAGTACAGCGGGACGACCGCGAACAGCGGTCCGGTGAACAAGGTCCACCACCGGCCTGCTTCGAGCGACGGCAGCCCATACGCGATGTACGGATACACCGCGCGGTCCTCGGCGGCCGACCAGAGCGCGCCCGTGGCCAAGGCGAGCGCGAGCATGGTCAGCGTGACGAGGCTGGTGAAAGGCAGCCGGTGCCTCAGCACCGTGGCGATCTTGTGCGTCCGGCCCGGCGCGGCCGTCCCGCTTCCCCCTTTTGGCATGGAACTCAAATTAAGGGCGGGAGGTGCCCGGACACATCCGGCACGGGACCCATATTTCCCTTAGGGGAGTGCTACTCGCGACGGATGCTCTCACCCATCTTGAGGACGACGCCGCCGGCTATCGCACCGGGGATCCCCTGGTCCGCCAGTACCAGGAGGACGTGGTAGCGGCCCGATCCGGGCAGTGCTCGCAGCGGAAGGGCGATCGCGGTGATCGCGACGGAGGGCGCCGGGCACGGTCCGTCCGGGGCGGGGACGACGGTGGTGGTCACGGCGGTGGCGGTCGTCCCGCCGTCCAGGACGGGCACCGGCCCGGCCTTGCCGATCTCCGGCTTCGGGCCGTGTCCGTACGCCGCTTCGGCCCAGCGGATCGTCGATTCCTCGGCCGCCTGGGCGAGTCCGCCGACCTCGCCCTCGTCGATGGTGGTGAACCCCGCCATCGCGCGGGCCGAGAGATCGGAGCCGGGGCAGAAGGCACGCCGGTAGCGCGCGACACCCTGCAGGGTGACGAGGTCACCGGACGGGGTCTCGTAGCCGATGGCGACGTCGGGCTCTTCGAGTTTCCAGTCCGGCGGGACGTCGTAGACGAGCGGGTGATCGTCGGACAGCACCGGTTGCCAGCCCGCGATCACGGGCTCGATGCGGGTGGCGGGCACCGGATCGGGCAGGACGAGATCGTGGGCGGACGGCGGTGGAGGTGTGGTCTTGGCCTGATAGGTGGCCGTCGTGCCGACGGCGAGGACGAGGATCAGCCCCAGGATCCCCAGCGTCGGCCTGAGGCGCGGGCGGCGGCGCGAGGGAACGGTGTCCCGGACGACCGGGAGCGGCCTCGTCTGCTCGGCTTCGGTTTCGGTTTCGAGCGGTTGCCCGGTGAGCGGATCGACGAACCACTGCCGAGGTTCGTCGATGCGCCCACCGGGGCCGGTCATTGCTGAGGCCTCAGACTCGCGAGGATCTTCTGGGCGTCCGCCTCGGTCAGCGCGTCCGGGGTGCCCTGGTCCATGGCCATGACGAAGCAGATGGTCTGGTCGCCCGATTTGAACGCGGCCGAGGTGACCTTCACGCTCGGGGCGCGGCATTCCTCGGTTTCGGCCGGGGTGAACGTCCCGGTCGAGCTGACCGCCTGGATCGAGCCGCCCGCGATCGCCACCTGCGTGATGTCGGGCAGCGGGACGTCGGGCTTGCCGGTGGCGGCCTGGGTCCAGAGCCGGACGGCGCCACGGGCGGCGTTCTCGACCGGGATCTGGTCCGCGGTGGCGAAGCCGACGACACCGCGGTTCGAACCGCGGACCTCCGGGCAGGCGCCGAGTTTGTACGTCGACGCCTCGTGGATGACCATCTTGAATTCGCCCTCGTTGTAGCCGACGATCTGGCCCGGCTCGGTCTCCCAGCCCGACGCGGGCAGGTCGTAGGCGGCTTTGTCCTTGACCGACAGGATCCCCTGCCAGCCGGGCGTCGTCGAGGGCACTTTGTTGTCCTTCGGGGCACCGCTGCTCGAAGACGGCGGTTTCGTCGCCGAGGACGAAGGCGGCGGCGCGGGCGCGGAGGAGGACGGCGGTGCCGCCTGAGGCTGCGGCTCGTCGCCGTCGCGCAGGACGAAGAAGAGTGTGGCACCGACGGCGACGACCAGCACGAGCGCGCCGAGGCCGATCCACAGGCCCTTCTTGCCGCCCTTCGGTGGCTCCGGCGCGAAACCCTGGTACGACTGCTGCGGGAACTGCTGGAAGCCCTGCTGCTGGTAACCCTGGTACTGCTGCTGGGGATCCTGCGGATATCCCTGTTGCGGGGGGTACTGCTGATAGGGCTGCTGCGGTTGCTGCTCCGGCCAGCCGTTGCCGCCGCCTGGGTATGCCATGGACCGAGCTTAGTTGGCGCCCCCGAGCACGGCCGCACGTACCGCTACCAGGTCGGACAGGTCGCCGAGCACGGTGTGCGCACCCGCGTCGGCCAGTTCCTCCGCGCTGAACTGCCCGGTCGCCACGGCCACCGCGACGGCGCCGTTGTCGAGCGCGGCACGGACGTCGTCCGGGGTGTCGCCGATGACGACGACCGACTCGGGCGCGAACTCGGTGCCGTGTTTCGCCGAAGCGTGGCCGACGGCGGCCGGCACCAGATCGGGCCGGTGAGCCGAAAGCGAGCCGTAGCCGCCGATCTCGAAGTCGACGTGCTCGTGCAGATCGAACGCGGTCAGCTTGTGCACCGAGATCTCCGGCAGGTTCCCGGTGACCAGTGTCTGGACGACGCCGCCGTGCGTGGCGAAGGCGTACAGCGCGTCTTTGGCGCCGGGGAGCGCCCGGCCGCTCGAAGACAGGGTCGGGGCGTGGCTTTCGGAGACCGCGATCAGCGCGAGCCAGAGCTTGCGCACGTTCTCCTCGGTGGGCTCGACGCCGTGCGACGTCAGGATGTCCGCGCTGATGGCGCGTTCGGTGCGGCCGCCGAAATTCGGCAAGGCCCGCAGTTCGACGCCGGCGACCTCGGCGAGCGCGGTCGTGTACCAGGTGGCGCCCACGCCGCGCAGGTCCACGAGGGTCTGGTCGATGTCCCACAGCACGAGCCGATGCGGAGTAGTCACGCGATCGACGGTACCGGTGAGCTTATTCAACGTCTGTTGACTTCTCGGCGGCCGAGGCCTACCTTGGCAGCTAATTCAACAAGTGACGAATAAATGGAGGACGGTCATGTCGAACCGTCGCCCCGCCGGGGCCTTCGCCTTACTAGCCGCGGTGGCCGGTGCGCTGGTCGCCGCCGTACTCGGCTTTCTCACCTTCGGCGCGCAGGCGACCGTCGCGCCCGACGGTCTGCCTCTCGCCGTGGCAGCGCCTCCGGGGCCGCTCCAAGCGGCCGCGAACGGGATCGCCTCCCATGGCGGAGGGCAGGTCTCGTGGCGGGTGACCTCACCCGAGGAAGGCCGGAAACTGCTGACGGACAAGGAGGTCTACGGCGTTCTCGAACTTCCGTCGACGGTCGTGCTCTCCGGGGCGGTGAACCCGTCCGGGACGCAGATCGCGCAGCAGGCGCTGACGGGCGCCGCGCAGGCGCGCGGCGGGACGCCGAAGATCGAAACACTGCATCCGGCGAGCGCGGCGGGCCGGGTCGCCCCGCTCGCGCTGAGCGCGCTGGCGTGGGTCGGCTGCCTGATCGCGGGCGCCGTGCTGGTCCTGGCCGGACGGCGGATCGGCCGGGACGCGGGAGCCGCCGCGCGCCTCACCCAGATCGTTTCGGCGGGGTTGCTGGTCACCGGTGTGCTGGCCGGTTTCCTGAAACTGTGGGACTCCGCGCTCCCGCTCGGCTGGGACGTCCTCGGCTTCCTTTTCCTGGCCGCCACCGGATTCGCCGCCCTGCAGACCGGGCTGCTGAGGCTGCTGGGCGTGCGGGCGATGGCGATCCTGGGCCCGCTGTACCTGGTCGCGCCCGCCGTCGCGGGTCAGGTGCCGGAGCTGCTGAACCCCGCGTATCGCGCCGTGCTGTGGTCCTGGACGCCGTTCCGGTTCTCGGCGGAAGGGCTCCGGAGCCTCTTGCAGGGCGTGCCCGGCGCGCCGGACGTCGCGACCGGGGTGTGGGTGCTCGCCGGACTGCTCGTGGTGGGACTGGTGCTCGCGCTGTGGCCGGGCCGGTCAGCCCTCCAGCAGACTGAAGCGGACGCGCCGGACCGGGTTGTCGAGGTTGGTGTCCACTAGGCAGACCGACTGCCAGGTGCCCAGCGTCATCACCCCGCCGATCACGGGGATCGTCGCGAACGGCGGCAGCAGTGCGGGCAGGACGTGGTCACGGCCGTGACCGGGACTGCCGTGCTGGTGCCGCCAGCGGCCGTCGCGGGGGAGTAGTTCGTCGAGCGCCGTGAGCAGGTCTTCGTCGCTGCCGGCGCCGGTCTCGAGGATCGCCAGCCCGGACGTCGCGTGCGGGACGAAGACGTGCAGGATCCCGTCCTCGGCGTCCGCGTCGCGCAGGAAGGCCTCGGCGTCCTTGGTCAGGTCGTGCACCACGGCCACGCTGCCGGTGCGCACCTCGATCTCCGTGGAGTACATGCTCTTCACGGTAGTGCCCCGAAGCGCGCGACGTAGTGCCAGACGCGTTTGAGGGCTTGCGGGTCGAGGTGCCGGGCTTCGCCGAGGACGTGCGGATCGAGGTGGCCGTCTTCGGCCAGCGCCAGGCCGAGTTCGACGAATTCGGTGCCGCGGTACGCCGGATGCCGTTGGAGTTCTTCGGTGGACAGGCGGAAACCCGGATGCCATTCGACCGGGCAGCCGAGCCGTGAAGCGGCCTTTTCGACGTCCGTGCCGCGGTGACTCGGGTCGAGAACCAGGGCTTCGACGTCCTTCGCGAGGTCGACCGGGCCGTGGACGTGCGCCTCGATGTAGTCGTCGAGAAGGTCGGCGTAGTCTCGGGCCGCCAGCTCGATCAGTGCGGAAACCCTGGTGCCGCAGCCGAAATCCGCCGGATTCAGGACGCTGTCCGGATAGCAGAACGTCGTCCTGCCGAGGGTGTGCGCGGCCATGCGGAAATGGGCGGAGCCGAATCTCGGCGCGCCGCCGGCCGGGCGACGGCGGAAGTTCAGCGCGCCGTACTTCGGCCGTTCGGCCGCGGGCGCGTCGTCGTAGGCGCCGCCGAACATCCGGCTTTCCCAGTGCCAGCGGTCTCCGCCGGGCCGCGCGGTCAGCCCTCCGTTGCTCGTCCCCGTTTCGAACTGGTTGCGGTAGAACCCGTCTTCGGCCATCGCTTCGAGCAGCGGGCGTCCGTCCACTGTGGATCTATCGGGGTGGAAGTGCAGTGTCACCGGCAAGCCGGCTTCGTGCCCGCCGCGTGCTTTCGCCGCGACGTAGGCGAGGGCCCGGGACTGCATCGTCCGAGTATCAGGCGTGCCGCCGGGCGAGCGCGACCAGATATCGGACCGGCTCCCCGGTCGGGTTGACGTAGGCGCAGGGCTGCGGGGTGCCGAGCTGCAGGCAATCGCCCGCGTCGAGTTCGTGCTCGACGTCGCCCTCGCGGAACCGCAGATGCCCGTCGAGCACCCAGATCTGGTGATGGGTCAGCACGTAGGTGTGGGCGGGGAAGGCGACTTCGGCGCCCGCGGGCAGCACGACCTCGACCAGCTCCAGCGGCCCGCCCAGTGAAGGCGAGACCGCTCGGCGCACGTACCCGGTGTCGGGGTCGGTCCAGGTCGGCTGGTCGGCGGCGCGCACGAGCCGCCGGTCACCGTGCTCGGCGCGCGCGATCAGCTCGGACAACGTCATGCCGAGCGCGGCGGAAAGCCTGCTGAGCAGGACCGCCGTCGGCTGCGCCTCGCCCCGTTCGATCTTGCCGATCATCGCCCTGGACACGCCCGACGACTCGGCGAGGGCGTTGGCCGAAAGGTTCTGATCGAGCCTCGCGGCCTGGAGCGTCGCGGCGAGCGACGCGGACAAGGGATCCGACATGCTGCTCACTATAGTGGCAGCCTCGGTTACTATGGTCGCCATGGTGATCAGGGAAGCGACGGAAGCCGACGCGACGGCGTGCGCGGAGATCTACGCGCCGTATGTCACCGATACGGTGATCTCGTTCGAAACCGAGCCGCCCAAACCGGACGAGATGGCCGAACGTATCGCCAAGGCGCAGCGAGCACACGCCTGGCTCGTGCTCGAAGACGACGAAGGTCGCGTCGTCGGCTACGCCTACGGAGGCCCCTTCAGCGGCCGACCGTCGTATCGCTGGTCTTGCGAGGTCAGTATCTATCTGGAGCTGGGCCGCCGGAGGACCGGCGGCGGGCGCGCGCTCTATCAGGCGCTGCTGGACGAGCTGGCGTCGCGCGGTTTCCGGAACTTCTGCGCGGGGATGGTACTGCCGAACGACGCGAGCGCCGGGCTGCACCGCGCGCTCGGCTTCGAGCCGGTGGGGACGTACCGGCGCATCGGGTACAAGCACGGGGCTTGGCGGGATGTCGCCTGGGTGCAGCTTTGCCTTCCTGAGCTGGACGGGGTTCCGGTGGAGCCGCGGTAGGCCCCGCCCTAGGACTCCAGGTACCGCAGCACGGCGAGGACCCGCCGGTTGTCCCCTTCGGACTGGGGCAGCGCCAGCTTCCCGAAGATGCTCGACACGTACTTCTCCACCGAGCCCGCCGAGAGGAACAACGCCGCCGCGATGGCCGAGTTCGACCGGCCCTCGGCCATCAGGCCCAGCACCTCACGCTCCCGCGGTGTCAGCCCCGCGAGCGCGTCCGTCTTCCGGGTGGCGGTGAACAGCTGGCTGACCACTTCCGGGTCGAGCACCGTCTCGCCCTCGGCCACCCGGCGAAGCGCGTCCAGGAAGTCCGACACCTCCGCGACGCGGTCCTTCAGCAGATAGCCGACGCCGCCCGCGCGGTCGGCGAGGAGTTCCGTCGCGTACTGCGTCTCGACGTACTGCGAGAACAGCAGGATCGCGCACCCCGGCAGTTCCGCGCGCAACGCGATGGACGCGCGCAGTCCTTCGTCCGTGTGCGTCGGCGGCATCCGGATATCCACAATGGACACGTCCGGCCGATGTTCGCGTACCGCCGCGCACAGGCTGTCGCCGTCGGCGACGGCCGCGACGACCTCGTGCCCCCGAAGGTTCAGCAGTTCGACGAGCCCCGCCCGGAGGATGGCCGAATCCTCCGCGATCACGACGCGCACGCCGCCCCCTATTTCCGTAATGGTATTTCCGCGCTGATCACCGTAGGCCCTCCAGGAGGGCTGTCGATGTCGAGCCCGCCGTCCACCGTCGCGAGCCGCTCGGCGATCCCGGCGAGCCCTCCGCCGCGTACCGGCCGGGCCCCGCCTTCGCCGCCGTCGCGCACCACGAGCCGCAGGTCGTCGCCGACGATACCCACGTCGACCTCGATCGCGGAGGAAGTGTGTTTGGCGGCATTCGTCAGCAGTTCCGCGACGGTGAAGTAGGCGATGGTCTCGATCGACGGGGACGGCCTGCTCGGCAGGTCCACGGCGATCCGCGCGTCGATGCCCGAGCCCGCGGCCAAAGTGGACAGCGCGACGTCGAGTCCGGCGTCGAGCGCGGCGGGATGGATGCCGCGGGCGAGGTCGCGAAGTTCGACGAGTGCCTGTTTCGCGTTGGCGTGCGCGGCCGTGACCAGGGCGGTGACCTGCTCGATGTCGCCGTCGCCCGCCAGTTCGTCCTTCGCGATGCCGAGCTTCATCGCCAGCGCGACCAGCTGCGCCTGCGCGCCGTCGTGCAGGTCGCGTTCGATCCGGCGCAGCCGCCGGGTCGCGTCGTCGACCGCGGTCGCGCGGCTGCGTTCGAGGTCGCGCACCCGCTTCGAAAGGTCCTCGGCGCCGAGGACGCCGCGCACCAGCAACCGGTCGAATTCGGTGAGACCGCGGACCACCCACGGCATCGCCAGCAGGACGGCCAGTCCGGTGGCGGCGAGCGGCAGCGTGAGGGGCCACGTGTCGACGCGCAGGTCGAACGTCGGCATCGCGTCGCCGTGCAGGGTGAACCAGAACAGCGGATAGCTCAGCGTGCTCACCGCGTACACGACCAGGGTCGCGACCAGAAAGAACTCGATCAACGACAGCGGCAGCCGGATCACCAGATAGGCGATCGACCGCCAGCCGAGCGGATCCCCGAGCCTGCCTTTGACGGCGTTCCAGAGACCTGGGCGCAGTTCGGGCCGGGCGGGCGGGGTGACCGTCGTCCCGAGGAGGGCACGTGCCAGGCCGACGTGGGCGATCCCGATCAGCCTCGCGCCCGCCAGGACGCCGATGAGCACCGGGACCCCGATGGTCAGCAGGCTCAGGCCCGCCCCGAGGATCAGCCCGAGGACCACGAGCACCACGAACGCCAGCGTCAGCGGCGCGCCGATGATCACCCAGGCCAGTTCGCCCCAGTACGCGCGGCTCAGCTGTGCGCCGAGGACGCGTCCAGGCAGGGCGAGGCGGGTGATCACGGCTTCAGCTTGCCGTGGCCACCCGCCTCGTGCCCATCCAGGTTTCCCTAGTCTTCGGGGCTCGATACCGGAGCCCCTTGCCACCCGAGTACATGAAGGCCCCCTTCCTTGCGCCAGGCGCAAGGAAGGGGGCCTTCATGTACTCGGGAAGTTGCGACCGGCGCGGTACTGAGACGCCCTTGGGGCTAATCCGAATCGCGGCTCTCGTCCGCCTGCGCCCGCTGGGACGCCTCGCGCATCTCGATGACGTCCGTCAGCCAGTCGCCGGTCTCGCGGGCGATGTCCCGGATCGCGCCGGTGATGATCGTCGCGATGTTGCCGATGTGGGTGGCCGCGGACTCGGTGACCTCTTGGACCACGTCCTTGGTGCTTTCGAACTGACCGACCATGTCAGACACCTTAAGCCGCTCGGAGGGTCTTGTCGCTCTCCACGGTAGCCGGGGTGCGGGGCTCACCGTTCCACGGAAGGGCCAATTTCACGATCTTCTTGGCCACCGAGAACAGCTGCTTGTGCAGGGGACCGGTGTTGTACGGCAGGCCGTACTTCTCGCAGATCGCCCGCACCTCGCCCGCGATCTCCGGGTAGCGGCGCGCCGGGATGTCCGGGAACAGGTGGTGCTCGATCTGGTGCGAGAGGTTCCCGGTCATGACGTGGAACAGCTTGCCGCCGGTGATGTTCGCCGAGCCGAGGATCTGCCGCAGGTACCACTGGCCACGCGACTCGTTCTCGGTCTCCTCCTCGGTGAAGCTCTCGACGTCGGCGGGGAAGTGCCCGCAGAAGATGATCGAGAACGCCCACAGGTTGCGCGTCAGGTTCGCGGTGGCGTTGCCGAGGAAGGTCAGCGGCGCGAGCGGACCGGTCAGCAGCGGGAAGAGCACGTAGTCCTTGCCGACCTGACGGCCGGCCTTCTTGAGCATCTTCAGGCCGACCTCCTTGTTGTCCGACCACTTGCGCTCGCCCTTGACGACGCGGTCGAACTCGAGGTCGTGCAGCATGACGCCCCACTGGAAGAACAGGGCGAGCAGCGTCGCGTACACCGGGTTGCCCAGGTAGTACGGATTCCACTTCTGCGCCGGGTCCATCCGCAGGACGCCGTAACCGATGTCGCGGTCCTTGTCGAGGATGTTCGTGTAGGTGTGGTGGATGTAGTTGTGGGAATGGCGCCAGTTCTCCGAAGGCGCGACGGTGTCCCACTCGAACTGCTGGGAGCTCAGCGCCGGGTCGCGCGTCCAGTCGTACTGGCCGTGCATGACGTTGTGGCCGATCTCCATGTTGTCGAGGATCTTCGCCACCGAGAGCGCGGCGACGCCGGCGACCCAGGCGGGCGGGAAGAATCCGGCGAACAGCAGGCCACGGCCTGCGACCTCGAGCGCGCGCTGGGTCTTGATGACGTTGTGGATGTAGTCGACGTCCACCTGGCCGAGGTCGGCGACGATCCGCTGCCGGATCTCGTCCAGTTCGCGGCCGAAGTCCTCGACCTGCTGAGGGGTCAGCTTGTCCTGCAAGCCGGTCATGGCCTGCTCCTTTCTAAGCGTTGATCTCGACGTCCCCGACCGGGACGGAGATGCAGAGCTGGATCTCTTCGTTCTCTTCGCTGGAGGTCTCGCCGGTCTTGGCGTTGCGCACGCAACCGGAGGTCTTGATCTGCGTGCACGAGAAGCAGATGCCCATGCGGCAGCCGTGTTCCGGGCTCAGTCCCGCTTCTTCGGCCTGCTCCAGCAACGGTTTCCCGGAGTTGGCGACCTCGCGGCCGCTGCGTGCGAAGCGCACCTGTCCTTCGGCGTTCTCGATGTCGAAGGTGAGCGCGGGCGGGGTGAACTCCTCGGTGTGCAGATGTGCACCGATGCCGTCGGCCTCGAAGACCTCGCGGACCGAGTCCATCAACGGCTTCGGACCGCACAGGAAGGTTTCGGCGTCGGGGTACCACGGAGCGGCCTCCGTGAGGTGCTCCTTCGAGAAGAAGCCGTGCAGGTCGCCGCCGGTTTTGGCGTGAGTGAACGCGTGTACCACCCGCAGGCCGGGCAGGCGGCGGGCGAGATCTGCGAGTTCGGTGCGATAGAGGGCGTCTTCGGCGCCGTTGGAGTAGTGCAGGAAGACGAGATCGCCCTCGAACTTCTCGTCCGCCAGCGTGCGCAGCATCGACAGGACGGGCGTGATCCCGCTTCCGCCGCTCAGCAGCAGGATCCGCCGCGGCCTCGGCGAAGGCAGGGTGAACTCACCGTCCGCAGTGGACAGTCCGAGCACCGAACCGAGGGTGACCGTGCGGTTCAGGTGTCGCGAGACCAGGCCCTGTGGGTCGGCCTTGATGGTCAGTTCCAGTGTCCCGTCGTGCTCCGAACCGGCGGGTGAGTAGCAGCGGGTGCGGCGGACGCCGTCGATCTCGACGGTCACCCGCACGTACTGGCCGGCGAGGTGGCCACGCCAGGCCCGGCTCGGCCGGATGGTCAGCGTGACCGTGTCGGGTGTCTGCCGCCGGACGCCGGTGACCAGGCCGCGGATCTCGCGGCGGACCAGCATCGGGTCGACGAGTTCGAGGTAGCGGTCCATGCCGTGGGGCGTGAGCAGGGCCTCGGCCAGCGAGGCCAGCCGCCTGGCCCTGCGCGGTACCAGTGCCGTCATCACTTCTCCCAAATTCAGTGAACGCTTGTACACTGAATAGTGAAGTGGTGAAGATCCCGCTTGTCAACGCGAGAGGAGGGCGATGTGACGTGGGTGATAGCGCGGAGGCGATTACGCTGTCCGTCGTGACAACCGAGCCCGTTTCCCGGCAGGAACGCAAGCAGCGCACCCGGCAGGCACTGCTGGACGCGGCGCTCGACCTGGTCGCGGAACGCGGGTTCTCCGGGCTCAGCCTGCGGGAGGTCGCGAAACAGGCCGGGATCGTGCCGACGGCGTTCTACCGCCATTTCGCGTCGATGGACGAACTCGGCGTGGCGCTGGTCGAGGAGTCGATGCGCACCTTGCGCACGATGATCCGCTCCGCGCGCACGAGGCCGTCGGCGTACAACGACATGATCCGCTCGTCGGTGCGCATCCTGCGTGAGCACGTACGGGCGCACGAGGACCATTTCCACTTCCTGACCAGGGAGCGCTACGGCGGTACCGGCCCGGTCCGGCAGGCGATCGGCTTCGAACTCAAGCTCTTCGTCAGCGAACTCGCCGTCGACCTCGCGCGTTTCGACTTCCTCCGCGACTGGAGCACCGAAGATCTGCACCTGCTCGCCGACCTGATCGTGACGACCATGCTCACGACGGTGCTGGAGCTGCTCGAAACACCTTCGCGTGACGACGAGATCGTGCGCACGGCCGAACGGCGGCTGCGGCTGATCTTCCTGGGCGTGCCGAACTGGCGCAGCGTTCCGTGATGCGGAAACCGTTGCCATAGCGCGCATATGACGTCGCGCACCTGGATCGATGGCTGGATCGATCGTGATGAGTGATGTCACGGAAAGATGCCGTCCGGATACGTTCAGCCAGGAAAGTTGTCGGCCGGACGTGGTAAACAGTGCGGGTTCGTGTGGTCCTCTCCAGCGAGGAGGTCGCCTGTGGCGGCAGAGAACGAGCAGCTCACGGTCGGCGTGGTCCGGGAAACCGGACAAGGTGAACGCCGCATCGCGCTGGTACCGAAACTCATCGAGCGCGTCTCAGGACGCGGACTGCGGGTGGTGGTCGAGCCCGGCGCGGGCGCCGGCGCGCTGCTCGCCGACGAGACCTTCGAGCAGGCGGGCGCGGTGATCGGCGATCCGTGGGATGCCGACATCGTGGTGAAGGTGGCGCCTCCGAGCGCGGCCGAAGTCGCGAAGCTCAAACAGGGCACCATCCTCATCGGCTTCCTGAATCCGAGGGGTGATCCCGAGGGGATCGCCGCGCTCGAAGCGGCGGGCGTCCGCGCCTTCGCCGTCGAGGCGATCCCACGGATCTCCCGCGCGCAGGCGATGGACGCGTTGTCGTCGCAGAGCAGCGTCGCGGGCTATCGCGCCGTCCTCCTCGCCGCGGAGAAGCTCACCCGCTTCTTCCCGATGCTCACCACCGCCGCCGGAACCGTGCCCCCGGCCAAGGTGCTCGTGCTCGGCGCCGGTGTCGCGGGGCTGCAGGCCTTGGCGACGGCGAAACGGCTCGGCGCGCAGACCACCGGGTACGACGTCCGGCCCGAGGTCGGCGAGCAGGTGAAGTCGCTCGGCGCGAAATTCCTCGACCTCGGCATCGAGGCGGTCGGCGAAGGCGGGTACGCCCGCGAGCTGACCGACGAGGAAAAGGCCGAGCAGCAACGCAGGCTCACCGAGGCGATCACGAAGTTCGACGCCGTGATCACCACCGCGCTCGTCCCCGGCCGCAAGGCGCCGATCCTCGTCACCGCCGACGCGGTGAAGGGGATGCCCGCCGGTGGGGTCGTGGTCGACCTCGCGGGTGAGTCCGGCGGTAACTGCGAGCTGACGAAACCGGGTGAGGAGGTCGTCGAGCACGACGTCACCATCTGCTCGCCGCTCAACCTCGCCGCGGAGATGCCCGCGCATTCCAGCGAGCTCTACGCACGCAACGTCACCGAGTTGCTGGAACTGCTCGTCGACTCCGAAGGCAAGCTCGCGCTCGACTTCTCCGACGAGATCGTCGCCGGGGCCTGTGTCGCCGGAAAAGAAGAAGGAGGCGAGTGATGCTCGTCGGCAGTTTGGCGATCCTCGTACTCGCCGGATTCGTGGGCTTCACGGTCATTTCCAAGGTGCCCAACACGCTGCACACTCCGCTCATGTCGGGGACCAACGCCATCCACGGCATCGTCCTGCTCGGCGGGCTGATCGTGCTCGGCCTCGGGGTGGACGGCGTGTTGAACAAGGTCCTGCTGGTGATCGCGATCGCCTTCGGCACGATCAACGTGGTCGGCGGCTTCCTCGTCACCGACCGGATGCTTTCGATGTTCAAGGCGAAGAAGCCGGAAGACGGTGGTGACAAGTGACGACCTTCATCGCCGTCCTCTACATCATTTCCTTCGCCCTGTTCATCTACGGCCTCATGGGCCTGACCGGTCCGCGCACCGCGGTGCGCGGCAACTGGATCGCCGCCGTCGGCATGGGCATCGCGGTGATCGCGACGCTGCTGACCCCGGGCATGAGCAACTGGCTGCTCATCGCGCTCGGCGTGGCGATCGGTGTCGTCGTCGGCGTGCCGTCCGCGCGCAAGGTGAAGATGACCGCGATGCCGCAGATGGTGGCGCTGTTCAACGGCGTCGGCGGCGGGGCGGTCGCGCTCATCGCGTGGGTCGAGTTCCGCACCACCGAGGGCTACGCGCACGAGCCGGCGTACGTCGCGATCGCGTCGTTGTTCGCCGCGATCGTCGGATCGGTGTCCTTCTGGGGTTCGAACATCGCGTTCGGGAAACTGCAGGAGCTCATCTCCGGCCGCCCGATCACCCTGGGCAAACTGCAGCAGCCGGTGAACGCGCTGGTGCTGATCGCCGCGATCGTGCTCGCGGTCGTCATCGCGAGCGGCGGCGACGCAGAACTGCTGATGATCGGCCTGCTGGTCGCGGCCGGCGTCCTCGGCGTGGTGGTCGTGCTGCCGATCGGCGGCGCGGACATGCCGGTCGTCATCTCGTTGCTGAACGCGCTCACCGGTTTGTCGGCGGCGGCCATGGGGCTCGCGCTCGACAACACCGCGCTGATCGTGGCCGGCATGATCGTCGGCGCCTCGGGTTCCATCCTGACGAACCTGATGGCGAAGGCGATGAACCGGTCGATCCCGGCCATCGTCGCCGGCGGGTTCGGCGGCGGCACGGCGGTCGCGAGCGGTGGCTCCGGCGAAGTCCGGCCGGTCCGCAGCACCAGCGCGTCCGACACCGCGATCCAGATGGCGTACGCCAACAAGGTCGTGGTCGTGCCCGGATACGGCATGGCCGTCGCGCAGGCGCAGCACGTCGTCCGCGAGATGGCGAAGTTGCTGGAGGCCAAGGGGATCACGGTCGCGTACGCCATCCATCCGGTGGCGGGCCGGATGCCGGGGCACATGAACGTGCTCCTCGCCGAGGCCGACGTCCCGTACGAGCAGCTCAAGGAAATGGACGAGATCAACTCCGAGTTCGCCCAGACCGACGTCGCGCTGGTGATCGGCGCGAACGACGTCACGAACCCGGCCGCGGAGACCGATCCGGGCTCGCCCATCTACGGGATGCCGATCCTCAAGGTGAACCACAGCCGGTCGGTGATCGTGCTCAAACGCGGGATGAGCTCGGGCTTCGCCGGCATCGACAACGAGCTCTTCTACGATGCGAAGACAAGCATGCTCTTCGGCGACGCCAAATCGTCGGTGGGCGAGATCGTGGAGGAACTCAAAGCACTGTGATCGGTCCTTCGGAAGTCGTCGCCTCGTTCGACGACCCGGCCGACAACCTCGCGTTCGACGAAGCCCTCCTGCGCGCCGCACCGGAGGCGCCGGTCCTGTGGATCTGGCGCAACACCGACTGTGTGGTCGTGGGGCGGGGGCAGAAGATCGAACGCGAGGTCAAGGCCGATGTCTGCGCGAGCGACGGCGTCCCGGTGCTGCGCCGGGCCAGCGGTGGCGGCACCGTGTTCCACGATCCCGGCAACCTGAACATCACGTTAGTCCTGCCGGGACCGTCGCACAGACCGCTCGAAGCACTCGGGGAACTGATGACCGCGACGGTGGCCGAACTCGGGCTGCCGTCGCGGCTCGGTGATCGAGGTCTGTTCGTCGGTGACGCGAAGCTGTGCGGTTTCGCCGTCTTCCGGACGCGAACGGGCTTGCTCGCGCATTCCACCCTGCTCGTTTCGACCGCCGCCGAACGGGTCGGCCGGTACCTCACTTCGGCACCCGCGGATCCCCGTCCGCTCGATTCCCACCGGAGCCGGGTCGCGTCGCTCGCCGAGCACGGCCTGCGGAAAGGTGTTGCCGACGTCACGGCCGCCGTCCGCGTGGCGGCGGCCGCGCAACTGGGTGAACTCGTCACCCGGAAGCCCTCGGACGAGGAGCTGGAGTGGCACCGCTCGCTCCAGCACACGCGGTACCACTACCCGGAATGGCATGCCGAGGGCGCTCAGCGTAAATGAACTGAAACAAAAAAAGGCCCTTTCGCGAATATCGCGAAAGGGCCTTTTTCGATGAATTACTTTTCGGTGGCCGAGAAAGTGACGGCGGGCACCTTGCGGGCGGCACGCGTGGTCTTCTTCGGCTCGGTGGCCTTCTTCGCCGGAGCCTTGGCCGCGGCCTTCGGCGCAGCCTTGGCGGCGGTCGTCTTCGCGGCGGCGGCCTTCGGAGCGGCCTTCGTGGCCGTTGTCTTGGCGGTGGCCTTCGCCGCCGTCTTGGCCGGGGTCTTCGCCGCGGCCGCGGCCTTCGCTCGGCCGGCCGGAGCCTTGGCCGCCGTGGTCTTCGCCGCCGCGCCGCGAGTCGTCTTCGCCTTGGCTGCGGTGGCTTTCGCCGTGGTCTTGGCGGGAGCCTTCGCCTCCGCCTTGGGCGCGGCGGCCTTCTTGGCGGCGGCGGGCTTGCGCCCGGCGACGCCCTTGGCGGCGGGCTTGCGGCCCGGCTTCGCGGCCGTCTTCGCCTCGGCCTTCGCCGCGGTGGCCGCGGTCTTCGGGGTCGACTTCGACACCCGCGCGCCCTTGGGGCGCTGCACGACCCGCGGCCGCAGTTTGCGTCCGCCGATCCGGCGGCCGTTCTCCACATAGGCACGCAGGATTTCCCGGAGTGCGGTGGCGTTGTCGGCCGAAAGGTCGATGTCGTAAGCGATTCCGTCCAAACCGAAAGCGACCGTTTCCTCGGCCGCCTCGCCGGTCAGATCATCCAGCAAATGCACAGCAGTGTTCCTGGCCATGAAAAACCTCCCGCGCTCGATCGTTCTACTGCGTAACCGGCACGGTGAAACCTGAACCCGCGGCTGATGACTCACGCAGCGACACGAGGATAGCGGCAGGTTGCGCGAAGCTGCGCGGTGGTGTGCGCTGAATGCATGTCAGCACAGACTTTTGACGTGATCGTGATCGGAGGCGGCCCGGTCGGCGAGGTCGCCGCCGAACGGGCGGCACGAGGCGGCCTTCAGGTCGCGCTCGTCGAACACGAACGCTTCGGCGGCGAATGTTCTTACTGGGCCTGCATTCCGAGCAAGGCGCTGCTGCGGCCGGGGAACCTCCTCGCCGCCGCCAAACGGGTACCCGGTGTCCCGGTGGGCGACGCGGTCGACCCGGCCGCGGTGTTCGCGCGGCGGGACTGGTTCACCGGCAAGGGAGACGACACCGGTCAGGTCAAGTGGGCCGAGGGAGCCGGGATCGTCCCGATCCGCGGGCACGGCCGGATCACCGGTGAGCGGAAGGTCACGGTCGACGGAGGTGACGAGCTGACCGCGCGGCACGCCGTGATCGTCGCCACGGGCAGTGTTCCGCGGATACCGTCGATCCCCGGGCTGGACACGATTTCGCCGTGGGGTTCGCGTGAGGCGACCTCGGCGGAAGCGGTCCCGCGCCGCCTCGGCGTATTGGGCGGCGGTGTCGTCGGAGTCGAAATGGCGCAGGCCTTCGCCACGCTCGGCGCCGAAGTCCACTTGATCATCTCGGGGGCGCGTCCCTTGCCGCGGCTGCCGGAATTCGCGGGCGACGCCGTCATCGCGGGGCTCCGCGAAGCCGGCGTCACCGTGCACACCGGCTCCGGTCTCGACTCCGTGTCCGCTGTGGACGGTGGTAAGGAACTGGCGTTGAAGGGCGGCGACCGGTTGGTCGTCGACGAACTGCTCGTCGCCACCGGCCGCCGCCCGGCGACCGACGGACTCGGTGTGGAGACGCTCGGGCTCGAAGCGGGCGCGCCGCTCACGACCGACGACAACGGCCGTGTGTCCGCTGTGGACGGTGACTGGCTGTTCGCCGTCGGGGATGTCACCGGCCGGGCGCCGCTGACCCATCAGGGCAAGTACGCGGCCAGGGCCGCGGGTGACTCGGTGGCCGCGCAGGCGGCGGGCAAGCCCGTCGATTCCGCCGCGTGGAGCGCGCACAGCGCCACGGCCGACCACCACGCCATCCCGCAGGTCGTCTTCACCGACCCGGAGGTCGCGTCGGTCGGGCTCGCCGGACCCGAGGAGGGCAAACCGCATCGCGTCGTCGACATCGACATCGCGGTGGCGGGTTCGTCACTGCACGCGGACGGTTACGCGGGCAAGGCGCGCCTCGTCGTCGACACCGAACGCGACGTCCTGGTCGGCGCGACCTTCGTCGGGCAGGACGTCGCCGAACTCCTGCATTCGGCGACGATCGCGATCGTCGGGGAGGTCCCGCTGCCGAGGCTGTGGCACGCGGTCCCGTCGTTCCCCACGATCAGCGAAGTGTGGTTGCGCCTGCTTGAGGCGTACGGCCTCTAACCGTTGACAGGCAGTTCGAGCGCGGCCTTCGCGCCGCGCACGAGGCCGGGATCGTCCGGAGTGGACGGTCCCGGCAGCCACACCACCTGGATCAACCGGACCGATTTCCCGTCGAGGCTGCTCTGGTAGGCGGCACCCTCGAACACCGGCACTTCGCCCTGCCATTGGTTGGTCTCGGTGGCGAGATCGAGGATGCCGCCACCGCCGGGATTGTCGGCGATGGCCTTGAACGCGTTCGCCTGCTCCGTGTTCGGGAATTCCACGACGGCGATCGTCACCGCCGCGGCACGGCCGTCGATGGAACTGGCGAAGCTGGCCCTTTTCACCGTCGAGCAACTCGTCTGCTGAAGACTCGACTGGACGTCGCCATACGCGTGGGACGCGCATTTCTGGTCCGCGGCCGACGCCCGCGAAGTGAACTGGATGTTCTCCACCGCGCTGCTGCTCGGCGGCGGGGGACTGGTCGCCGGGGTCGGCGGCGGGGGAGTCTGGGTGGACGCGGTGTCGTCGCCGCCGGAAGCCACGCTGATGGCCGCGACCAGCAACACGATGAGCAGGCCGATCGCGGCGACCGGAAGCCATTTCACCGTCTTGGACTGCCGCGGCGACTTCGGGGCGGGCTCGGCGGGTGCGGGAGCAGCGGCCGCCGGCGGCGGGGTCTGCCGGGCCGGGGTAACCGGCTTCTCGGGAGCGGCCTGCTGAACGGGCGGAGCGGGCTTGGCGGGAGGAACGGGCGGCGCGGCCGGTTTCGCCGGTCTCTTCCCCTTCCCCGGATGCTGGACCGGAACCGTCGGCGCGATCGCGACGAGCGGGTTCTCGCGGATCACCGTCGGCTCGTCGTCGGAGTAGGCGCTGAAACCCTCCCCGAGCAACATCTCCTCGGGCATCGGCGGCGCGTCCGGGGCGAGCGCGGCGATCAGGTCCCGCGCCTGCTGGACCGAGCGGGGGCGGGGCGCGGTGGCCAGGGACACCGTCGCGGCGAGCATCGTCGTCGCCGTCGGGTAGAGGACGCGGACCGAACCGGCGAGATCCGCGGCCGGCTGGTCGACCGTCTCCACGTAGGGGCCGACGGCGATGATCGTGCCGATCGGCCCGGCGCCGGGGGCGACGTCCGCGATCTTGTGCGTGCAGGCGGCGGACAGCGAGAGCGCGTCCGTGGCCGGGTTGATCGAGGTGTCGCCGTGGACCAGCGGCCAGCCGTCGGCCTTCCACGGTCCGCCGAGCGGGGCTTCGAGTTTCAGGGCCGGGTCCGGCAGGTCGACACCGATGACGATGAGGACACCCTTCGGCATGACCACGACGGCCTCGACGGGCCGTCCCTCGACCGGGCTGGCGCCGATCAGGGCGACCCCGCCGACGACGTTGCTGCCCCGGCCGAGTGAAGCCAGCGCGGCGCGGACGTCCTCGGCCACCCGGGACGGCTGTTGAGCGAGGCGAACGAGTCGCACCGAACCCCTCCCCATCTCGTCGGTCTCGCTGCACAAACTAGCGCCTCCATCCGGACTAACGGCACGACACGTCCCAGGTAGGCGCCGTGACGTTGCTCCGAAAAGTTGTAATGCACGTGAGCACCGTCACCCGTCCGGGTGGTACTCGTTGGTAGGTGACAGTTCCTTGCCCCCTGTCACCAGGAGAAACGCAATGGCCGTATCTCGACCCTGGCGTCGACGCGCCGCGCTCGTCGTCGCCCTGCTCGCCGTCCCGGCCGCGGGGATGGTCCCCGCGCAGGCCGCGGGACCGTCGGCACCCGTCGCCCCCGGACTCGCCCGCCTCCTTTCGGCCGTCACCGGCACCGCGGGGGTGACCGCGCTCGTGCACGCCGACGACGTCGCCACCGCCGAACGTGCCGCCCGCTCGGCCGGGCTCACGAAGATCACCTCGTTCGGGAAGATCGGTGTTGTCGCCGTCCGGGGCACCGCCGACCAGGTGCGCACGGTGCGCAAGGCCGCCGGGGTCACCTACGTCGAAGGCAACGAGAAGCTCAAGGCGCACGGCAGCGCCGGCACCACGGCGACGCGGAGCCTGCAGACGCAGACTCAGCTCAAGGACGCCGGTGGCGCTCCCGTGGACGGCAAGGGCGTCTCCGTCGCGATCATCGACACCGGGGTCGACCCGACGCATCCGGCGTTCAAGGGCGCCGACGGCAAGACGCGGGTGGTGCGCAGCCTCAAGAGCCTCTGCCTCGACGGCACGGCGACGAACTGCATCGTCGACGTCCCGACCTCCGTCGACACCGACACCCTCTCCCTGGGCGGCCACGGCACGCACGTCACCGGCATCGCCGCCGGCAACCGGCTGACGCTGGCCGACGGCACCAAGGTCGGCGGCTCGGCACCGGGCTCGAAGATCGTCTCGGTTTCGACCGGGGCCGCGCTGCTCGTCCTGGGCACGGACGCCGCGCTGAACTGGGTGCTGGAGAACCACAAGGCGCCGTGCGGTGCGGGCGTCGCGGCGTCGGTGTGCCCGCCGATCAAGGTGACCAACAACTCCTACGGTCCCAGCGGCGGTGGCGCCTTCGACCCGAACTCGGCGACGGTGAAGCTGCAGCGCGCGCTCGCCGCGGAAGGCGTCGTCACGGTGTGGGCGAACGGGAACGACGGCGGCGACGGGTCGGCGAACCTCTCCAACCCGCCGGGGCAGGACCAGACGCCGGGCGTGCTTTCGGTGGCGTCGTTCAACGACCAGGGGACCGAAACCCGTGACGGCACGGTCTCCGACTTCTCCTCGCGTGGTCTCAAGAGCAGCCAGGCGAGCTGGCCCGACGTTTCCGCGCCGGGGGAGAACATCCTGTCGTCGTGCCGGCCGACGCAGCCGATCTGCACGCAGGGCCTGCAGCCCAAGAACGGCCCGGGGCTCCTGGATCTCGCCACCTACAACGTGATCAGCGGGACCTCGATGGCGGCGCCGCAGATCACCGGGATCGTCGCGCAGCTGTTCCAGGTCGCGCCGAACGCGAGCCCCGCCGACATCGAGGCCGCGATCAAGGGCACCGCGTACAAGTTCGCCAACGGTTCGCCGTACGTCGCGGCCGGGCCGTACACGTCGAGCTTCGACAAGGGCACGGGTCTCGTCGACACCTTCGCCGCGGCGAAGTCCCTCGGCGCCCAGGGCTGAGCCAAGTCCGTGAAGGCCTCCTTCCCTACCCTCAGCGTAGGGAAGGAGGCCTTCACGGCATGGGGGCACAATTGCCGTCCCCGGGTTAACCCGCGTGAAGGGATCTTTTCTTCGGCTCAGCCGAAAGAAGGGGGCCTTCGCAGGAGTCTCGCGTCCCAATCAGGTGCGACTTGTGGTGTTCATGTGGCCAAACAGCACAGTTGGGGTGCACAATGTGCTCACGCGTACCGGGAGGCGGCACGAGCCACCTGACCAGCGCAGCTCGCGAGGTCGTAGGGGAAGACGCCCCTCGTCGAGTAGCGGAGGTCAGCAGTGAGCACCCGTGGCAACACCCGTGGCGTGGTGTACGTCCACTCGTCGCCGTCTGCGGTGTGTCCGCACGTCGAGTGGGCCATTTCGGGCACCCTGGGTGCCCGAGTCGAGTTGAAGTGGACGGCGCAGCCCGCCAGTCCAGGACAGCTCCGCGCCGAATGTGGTTGGCGTGCGCCTTCGGGCACCGGCGGAAAGCTGGCGTCCGCGCTCAAGGCGTGGCCGATGATCCGGTTCGAAGTCACCGAAGAGCCCAGTGCGGGGGTCGACGGGGAGAGGTTCTGTTTCGCTCCGGGCCTCGGCCTGTGGCACGGCAGGACCAGTGCCAACGGCGACATCGTCGTGGGCGAGGACCAGTTGCGCGCCTTGGTGAGCAAGGTCCGCTCCGGCGAATCGCTGGCGCACAAGCTCGACGAGCTCCTCGCCGCCAATTGGGACGAAGCGCTCGAACCGTACCGGCACGCCGGTGACGGTGCCCCGGTCACCTGGCTGCACCAAGTCGGGTAGACGCCGGTGAAGACGGAAGAGGCGGGCGGCTAACCTTTCAGGGTGACCGCCCAGCCTCGCCCCCTCTCTCGCCAGCGGTGGCTGATCCCCGTCCTCGTGGTCGTGATCTCCTTGACCGTCGGCGTCGGGTTGCTGGCACGCGATCTCTACACGCGCCCGGAGGCCGAGCCCACCCAGCCGGTCGTCAGCGAGTCGCCGACGTCGGTCGCCCCGGAGCAACAGCCCGGTTCCCCCGTCGTCGAAGTGACCCCCGACGTCTTCGCGCATCCGCAGTACCAGAGCGTCCGCCAGGTACTGCAGGGGTATTTCGATTCCATCAACGAGCGTGACTATCCGAAGTGGACTTCGGTGGTCAGCCGTGACCGGGCCAAGAGCAAGACCTCGGCGGAGTGGAAGAAGGACTTCCAGTCCACTAAGGATGGCAGCATCCTCGTCTATCGCATCGAGCCGGGCGCGCCGAGCACGCTCCGGGTGCTCGTCGCGTTCACCAGCACGCAGGACGTCGAAGACGCGCCGGTGTACCTGCCCGAGGGATGCATCCGGTGGCGGCTGGTGCTGCCTCTGCGGCTGGAGAGCGGGTCGTGGCGCGTCGACACGACCGACGGCGGCACCAACCCCGAACACGAAAGATGCTGAAGTAAGGGACGACATGGTCCCCGAGGCTGACGCGGGCGTGGGCCGGGCGGAATAGAGTCGCGGCATGGCAATAGATCAGCCGGCCCTGCTGACCGACGCCTCGAGGGGGCTCACCAGCGAAGAGGTCGCCCAGCGGGTGGCCGCGGGCCAGACCAACACGGTCTCGACGAAGACCAGCCGGACCACCGGCGAGATCATCCGCGCGAACGTCTTCACCCGGATCAACGCGATCTACGGTGTGCTGTTCGTGCTCATCCTGTCGACGGGGTATTTCATCGACGGGCTGTTCGGCGGACTGATCATCGTCAACAGCGCGGTCGGCATCATCCAGGAGCTCCGCGCGAAACGGACCCTGGAACGGCTCGCGATCGTCGGACAGGCGAAGCCGACCGTCCGCCGTGACGGCCAGAGCGCCGAGATCGCCCCGGAAGACGTCGTGCTCGGGGACCTCGTCGAACTGGGGCCCGGCGACAAGATCGTCGTCGACGGCCCGGCACTGACGGCCGACGCGCTGGAGGTCGACGAGTCGCTGCTGACCGGTGAATCCGATCCGGTGGTCAAGCAGCCCGGCGACAAGGTGCTCTCCGGCAGCTTCGTCGTCGCGGGCAGCGGCACCTACCGCGCGGACATCATCGGCGACGAGTCCTACGCGGCGAAACTGGCCGCGGAGGCCAGCAAGTTCACCCTGGTGAAGTCGGAGCTGCGCCAAGGCATCGACAAGATCCTCAAGTTCATCACGTACCTGCTGATCCCGGCGGGCGCGCTGACCATCTACAACCAGCTCGCGGGCGACCAGGCGTGGCCGGACGCGCTGCGCGGCATGGTCGCGGCGCTCGTGCCGATGGTGCCCGAGGGTCTGGTGCTGATGACCAGTGTCGCGCTGGCGGTCGGCGTGATCCGGCTGGGCAAGCGCCAGTGCCTGGTGCAGGAACTGCCGGCCATCGAAGGTCTCGCCCGAGTCGACGTGGTGTGCGCGGACAAGACCGGCACGCTGACCGAGAACGCGATGCGGCTTTCCGACGTCCGCGAGATCACGCCGGGCCACCCGGTGGACGACGCGCTGGCCGCTCTCGCCGCCGCCGACCCCCGCCCGAACGCGAGCCTGCAGGCGATCGCCGAGGCGTACCGGACCGATCCGGGCTGGCGCGTTTCCACGACGATGCCGTTCTCCTCGGCGCGCAAGTGGAGTGGCGCGTCGTTCGGCGGCGACGGCGACTGGGTGCTCGGCGCGGCCGACGTCCTGCTGCCCGAGGGCGAGCACCGGGCGGAAGCCGAGAAGATCGGCTCGCGCGGTCTGCGTGTCCTGTTGCTCGGACGTGCCGAACGGGCCGTCGACGCGGCCGAGGGCCCCGGCGACATCGAACCGGTCGCGCTCGTGGTGCTGGAGCAGAAGGTCCGCCCCGACGCGAAGGACACTTTGGACTTCTTCGCGCACCAGGACGTCGCAGTCAAGGTCATCTCCGGCGACAACGCCATCTCGGTGGGCGCCGTCGCGGGCACCCTGGACCTGCCGGGCGCGGACAAGCCCGTCGACGCGCGAAAGCTGCCGGAGGACGCTGAAAAGCTGGCCGACACGGTGGAGGATCGCGCCGTCTTCGGCCGCGTGACGCCGCTGCAGAAACGCGCGATGGTCGGTGCGCTGCAGTCGAAGGGGCACACCGTCGCGATGACCGGCGACGGCGTGAACGACGTCCTCGCGCTGAAGGACGCGGACATCGGCGTCGCGATGGGCGCAGGCAGCCCGGCCACCCGCGCGGTCGCGCAGATCGTGCTGCTGGACGACAAGTTCGCCACCCTGCCGCATGTCGTCGCCGAGGGGCGGCGGGTGATCGGCAACATCGAGCGTGTCTCGAACCTGTTCCTCACCAAGACGGTCTACTCGGTACTGCTGGCGCTGATGGTCGGCATCGCGCAGGTGCCGTTCCCGTTCCTGCCGAGGCACATCACGATCACCGCGTGGTTCACGATCGGCCTGCCCGCCTTCGTGCTCTCGCTGGCGCCGAACAACGAACGCGCCCGCACCGGTTTCGTCGGCCGGGTGATGCGGATGGCCGTGCCCGCCGGGCTGGTCATCGCCACCGCGACCTTCGTGAGCTATCTGCTGGTGTACAAGGGATCCGGTCAGTCCGAACTGGACAAGATCCAGGCGGGGACGACGGCGCTGATCACCCTCATCACGATCGCGCTGTGGGTGCTCGGGATCGTCGCGCGGCCGTACCGGTGGTGGAAGATCCTGCTGATCGGCGGGATGGTCGTGCTGACCCTCGCGCTGTTCCTGATCCCGTTCACGCAGAAGTTCTTCGCGCTGGACCCGAGCGTGAGCGCGTACACGATGTCGGCCTTCGCCTGTGCCGGGGTGGGGATCGTGCTGGTGGAGATCGCCTGGTGGGCCGGGCGGCATCTGGTCAAGCGCCAGGAAGCCTGACCGGGTCGGCGAGGAAGTCCACGATCGCGTTCACGACCGCGGGCGCGTCTCCGACATAGGGGAGATGGCTGCGGCCCTCCAACGCGACGAACCGGGCGTCCCGGATGCGGGTGGCGAGTTCTTTGCCCGAGGCATACGGGATGGCCCGGTCTTCTCGCCGGTGCAGCACCAAGGTCGGGACGGTGACCTGGTCGAACAGTTCGGTGACGCGGAATCCATAGCATGTGGTCAGCAACCCGGCGGCCGCCTCGGCGGACGCCGTCGCGCGCTGCATCCGGACGAACCGCGCGCGGGATGCCGCGTCGCCGTCGGGCATCAGGACATCGGCGAGCAGTTCGGTGCCGAGGCCCCAGTTCTCGCGGACCAGCCCCACGAACGCCCGCCGGGCGGACGCGGGCGCGATGGTGCCGCCGTCGGCGTACCCGCCGTACAGAACGAGACGATCCGTTCGGTGGGGGTGGCGGGCCGCGAACGCCAGCGCCACCGGCGCGCCCATCGAAACACCGAGCAGCGACACCCGCTCCGCACGGCCGCGTCGACGACCGTGCGTAACGCTTCGACCTCGCTGTCCAGCGACCGCGGCGGGATAACCGGCCCGGACAACCCGGTGCCCGGCATGTCGTAGCGGATCACCCGGTGCCCGGCCACCAACGGTGCGTAGAACGCGCGTAGTCCCGGGTCTTCCCAACCCAGCTCCAGCGACGCGATCCAGGCAGGCGGGATCACCAGCGGGGAGCCCCGGCCGGTGGCGTTGTAAGCGATCCGCGCACCGGAGCCGGTGGTGCAGAACCTGTTCGGCTCGGCGGTGAGTGGTGCCGCTGGCCGGTCCAATGAGGTGTCCTGACGGAGCAGCGCGGCGTGCGACTCGCGCAGGGCCGGGCCCGGCCCGACACCGAGCTGTTCGTCCAACGCACGTCGCAGCCGGTCGTACACGTCAAGCGCGTCCGCCTGCCGCCCCACGCCGTACAACGCGAGCATCAGCTGTCGGTGCAGGTGCTCGCGGAACGGATGCCGGCGGCACAGCTCTTCCAGTTCGGGCACTAGGGCGTGTCCTGTAAGTGATCTAGCTGGGGTTCGGTTGGATTGCGGGTGTGGTTGGTCGTGGTGAGTTGACGGATAAGGCATGGGCGGTGATCGAGCCGTTGCTGCCG
>NZ_JBPQFM010000035.1:0-57158 GCF_051373225.1 Amycolatopsis sp. w19
CGTCCCGAGCGCGTCGCCAGCGTCGTCGCCATCGAAGCGGAGCCACCGGTACGGGCGTGGGCCGGGCACATGGCCGAAGGGCTCGCCGACGCGAAGGACCGGCTTGCGCACCGGGTCTCGGAGGCTCCGGCGACGGCTCGCTCTGCCGGAGACGACGCGGAGCGGGTGCTTCGGCGGAGGGGTCGAAGGTCGGGCGTTCACCGGTATGACGTGCGACGACGTCGGAAACGCTGATCCCGCCGTGGGTGTCCATCGAGCGGCGTCGGGCCCGGCGGCCGCGCTCACCGGCATTCCTGTCGGTGTTGCTGTGGCGACCGGTCCCCGGGGTGTGGTGCTCGTCGGGCACTCGGTCTCCTTTCAGGCCTGGCGTCGAAGCTCTTTCGTTATCGTACGGACACCTCAGGTTCGTGACGACAACCATCCCGGAATTTTCTTCACCCAAGGTACCGAGAAGCGCCGAACGGTCCATGCGATCGGGTGAGCGGTCGTGGTTAAAGCTGCGTTAAAAGGTGCGAAACCGCTACGCAGAGTGCGACGGTTGACTGTGTGAGTGGCGGCGAGTGGGCTAAGCGCCCGCGGACTCCGCCGCGTTCATCGGATGCGGAATCGTGCGCGACGTTTCCCTATCCCGATAGGCCACTTTGTTTCGTCCCGCCCTTTTCGCCATATACAACAAAGCGTCGGCACTGCGCAACTGCCGTTCCGGTTCGGCCGCGAGATCCGGCTCCATGCGGCTTTCGTGCGCGAGCCCCACGCTGATCGTCACCGACAGGCCCGGGCGGATGCGGCGCCACGGATGGCGGGCCACCCGGATACGGGCGGTGTCGGCGATGCGCACGGCGCGGGCGGCGTCGACGTCCGGGATGACGAGCGCGAACTCCTCACCGCCGTAGCGGGCGCAGAACGCCTCCGGCGGAAGGCCCTGTTGCAGCAGGTCGGCCACCTCGCGGAGCACCCGATCACCCACCAGATGCCCGAAAGTGTCGTTGACGTCCTTGAACAGGTCGAGGTCGACCAGCGCGATCGCGACGCCGGGCGGGCCGCGGTGGTCGACGGCCGGGCCGTGCAGCCACTGGTCGAGGTAGCGACGGTTGTAACTGGACGTCAGTGTGTCCCGCAGGCTGCCGGCCCTGGCGAGGTCGAAGGCGGATTTGAGGTGGTGATACGCGCGCCGCCAGTCGCCCTGAGTGGCCAATACCCCGGCGATCGACTCGTGGAGACTGAGCAGATCGGTGGTCGGCGCGCCCGGTGGGAGCGCGGCCTCGTCGTCGGCTGCCACGCTCACCTCCGCCACGAATTGGTTTTCGTCGTATAGGAGGGATCTCTTGAGGTATGAGTACGGGCCAAAGTGAATATCGCTCAAGAGGACGACGGTTCGGCGCCATTGTCACGCACCGAAGTGTCCTTTCATAAGGATGAAAACGGCTCGGCGTCCTTGAGCTGCGAAAACTGATCCTTCGCCCAGTAACTCACGTCAGTCACATCGTCATTCAGCAACAGTGCGTAATCGTTCCAGCTCAGCCAGCGCCACTCGCCGACCTCGTCGGGGTGCGGCTCCGGATCGTCGTCGACCCAGGCGACGAAGACCGGGCAGAACTCGTTCTCGACCACACCTTCGAACGGCGGAGTGGAGTAACGGTAGGCCGGAAGGACGCACCGGAGCCCGTTCAGCCGCGGCAGCCCGAGCTCGAAGGCGGCGCGACGCCGGACGGCCTCCTCGATCGGTTCACCCGGTGCGGGGTGCCCGCAGACACTGTTGGTCCACACGCGAGGCCACACCTTCTTGGTGGCGGCGCGGCTGGTGATCAGCAGGGATTGGTCGCTGCCGCGCAACAGATAGCAGGAGAACGCCAGGTGCAGCCGGGTGTGTTCGTGGTGTGCGGCCAGCTTGGGCGCGGTTTCGCCGGTCGGCTCGCCGTCCTCGGTGACGTAGACGATGCGTTCGGTGTCCACTTCGGTCATGTTGTTCATCGGACCCACTGAACCAGCAGGCTCGCTGTAACCGGTACCGCGACCAGAGTTACCCCTGTTAGTGGGATGAAAGGTGCTCCACGAGCAAAGATGTGACGGCCTCGGGAGCCTCTTCCACGACCCAGTGTGAGACGTCCTCGATCATCTCGAAGCGGTACGGGCCGGTGACCCGGTTCGCGGTGTCGAGCGCGGCCGTCGAACCGAAGGCGGCGTCCTCGGTGCTCCAGATGTAGAGCGTCGGAACCTCGATCGGCCCGATCTTCCCGCCGGGACGGCCGGCGCGGTACCAGTTGAGCGCGGCGGTCAGCGCGCCCGGCTCGGAGAGACGCTGGATGTACTCGTCGATCTTGCTCGGCGGCACTTTCCAGTCGAACATGCGGCGCAGCGCGTCGGCGTTGTTCTCGAGCATCCGCCGTTCGGTGACGCGGGTCTGCCGCCATTCGGTCATGTACGCCGAACGGAGATGCTGGTCCTCGTCGGTCTTCATGGCCTCCGCCAGCGCCGCCGGATGCGGCGTCGAAATCACGGCGAGACTGCGGAGCCTGCCGGGATGCGCGTCGGCCGTCCACCACGCGACCGCGCCGCCCCAGTCGTGTCCGACGAGATCGAATTCGTTCCACTCCAAGCGATCCGCGATCGCGATGACGTCACCGACGAGGTCGTCGATCCCGTACTCGGAGGCCTGTTCCGGCCGGACGTCCGGAGAATAGCCGCGCTGATCCGGGGCGACCGCGCGATAACCGAGCACGCCGAGCGTCGCGACCTGGTGCTCCCACTCCACCGCGGCCTCGGGAAACCCGTGCAGCAGCAGGACGGGACGGCCGTCTTCGGGGCCCGCCGCGATGGCGTCGAAGGAACCGGCCGCGGTGGGGATGCTCAGCTGCTCGATCACGACGCCGACTTTACGGGGGCGGCTACCCGCCCGAGTGCATGTCCTCGGCTTCGGGGACGCAGTCGTCGTCCGGGTCGTCGAGCCAGCCGTGCGGCAGCGTGACCTTGCCCGGCGAACCCTGCCGCCCGCGCGGACCGGTGGCCGCGGTGGGGAACGGCGCGTCGTGGTCGAGCTTGGCGATCAGGTCGTCGAGCTGGTCCATGCTGGAGAGCATCGCGAAGCCGCGGCGCAGCTCCGAACCGACCGGGAAACCCATGAAGTACCAAGCCATGTGCTTGCGGATGTCGCGCATGGCCTTGTCGTGGCCGTCGTGTTCGACGAGCAGTTCCGTGTGGCGGCGCAGCACCTTCGCGACCTCGCCGAGGTTCGGCGGCGTCGGCTGCGGGCGATCGGCGAAGGCGGCTTCCAGCTCGCCGAACAGCCACGGCCTGCCCAAGCAACCGCGTCCGACGACGACGCCGTCGCAACCGGTCTCGTCGACCATGCGAAGCGCGTCCTCGGCGGAGAAGATGTCGCCGTTGCCGAGCACCGGGATGCTGGTGACGGCTTCCTTGAGCGCCGCGATCTTCGTCCAGTCGGCCTGGCCGGAGTAACGCTGCGCGGCGGTGCGCGCGTGCAGGCTGACCGCCGCCGCGCCCTCGGCCTCGGCGATGCGCCCGGCGTCGAGGTACGTCAGGTGGTCGTCGTCGATGCCCACCCGGAACTTGACCGTGAACGGCACTCCCGCGTCGGCCGCGGCCTTCGCCGACTCGCGCACGATGTCGGCGAACAGCTTGCGCTTGAACGGCAACGCCGCGCCGCCGCCCTTGCGCGTCACCTTCGCCACCGGGCAGCCGAAGTTGCTGTCGATGTGGTCGGCGAGCCCCTCGCCGGTGATGATGCGGACGGCCTCGGCCATGGTCTTCGGATCGACCCCGTACAGCTGCATGGACCTGGGCTTTTCGTTCTCGCCGAAGGTCATCATGTGCATGGTGCCGGGGTGCCGTTCGACCACCGCGCGGGCGGTGATCATCTCGCACACGTAGATGCCGGCGCCGTACTCCTGGCACAGCTGCCGGAACGCGACGTTGGTGATGCCCGCCATGGGAGCGAGCACGACCGGCGGATCGACCTCGTAGGGGCCGATCTTCAGGCTGGGCTTGCTCAGGGTGGCTGTCACGCCCTCCATTGTCGCCTGTGGTGTCTGTCACTCGCAGGTGGGCCGTGGTCCGCCGCCGATTTCCTCGCCGCCAGGAGCGGTCACAGTCCATTTCATTTGCCCGTCGGGATAGGTCCCGTCGATGTAGGTCAAGCGGCTGGCGACGACCACGCCCGTGTGTTTCGGTGATCTCAGCTCGATCCGCAGGCGGTGGAAGCGGGCCGTGTCGTTCTCGACGGTCACGTCTTCGTCTCTCCATACGGTCAGCTCGGGAAAGTCGAGGTCGTCGAAGTGCATCGATCGAACGCCTTCGAAGTAGAGCTCGACAGGCTCGCTCTGCGGCCTGAACCCGGACCGGAGGAACAACTCCGAGTGCCCGACGCCGTATCGCCACAGCTGGAAGGTGCGGGACGTGCTGAGGAGCGTTTCGCCGGGGTTCATCCAGCCAGTATGGGGAAACTTCCGGCGTCCGGGTCTGACGTTCGGCTCCCCACGGTGCTCTGTGACATCGCCGCCGGGGCCGTTCGGGCTCGAAGGCAAGTTGACCACGGACATGCGTAAGGCCAGGGTCCCGGTATTCCCCGGGCGCACCTGGCCTTGCGACTCGTGTGGCGCCCGCGGCGCCACACTTCGTGTTCAGCCTAGTCATGAGTGGTCCGTGCGCCGGGGTAGATCTCAAGTTCCGGTGTCGGCCGGCCGATGAGTCTCCGGGCGGGCTGCCGACGCGAGTGGAGTGCTCGTATCGGCAGATCCACGGGCCTGCCGTCGGCAGATCAGCGACACGATCTTCGGCAGATCAGCGACGATAGGATCGGCAGATCCACGGAGAATGGTACCGTTGAGCTGTGCACAGCGCTGATGGCTACCTCCCGCGCAGAGCCGCTGACATGGTTGCGGAGGCACTCGGCGACACGCGTGTCGTCATCCTCAATGGAGCCCGTCAAACCGGCAAGAGCACTCTTGCCGAGCTGTGTTTGCGGGACTATCAGCCGGATGGCGTGCGACGCTACCTGGACGATCCGCGGACCAGGGCTTCGGCCGACGCCGATCCAGTCGCATTTCTGGACGCGCCGGGTGCCATGCTCATCGATGAGGTCCAGCGAGTCCCGGAATTGTGGCTGACCATCAAGCACATTGTGGACCGGGATCCCCGTCCAGGGCGATTTCTGCTGACCGGCTCCGCCAGGCTTCTCGGATTGAGCCAGCTTCCGGATTCTCTGCCGGGACGCTCGGAAACGATCGAACTTTTCCCCTTGTCGCAGGGGGAAATCACTGGTGGTCCCGACGGTTTCGTCGACGCCGCGTTCGAACACGGGAGCTTATTGCGAGCGGCATCTTCGACATTGCGTCGCCGTGATTACCTGGCTCTCGCCGCGCGCGGCGGGTATCCCGAGGCCGTACGTCGCGAAACTCCACGGCGCCGTGCTCAGTTCTTCAGGTCCTACCTCGACGACATCATGAGCCGGGATGTGCATCAAGTGGCGGACATCCAACGCATCTCCGATATGCGGCGCCTCATCGGGACGCTCGCGGCACAGTCCGGCGGGTTGCTCAACTACAGCCGGCTTTCCTCTGATCTCGCTCTCCCCGCGTCGACGGTCCGCGACTACGTCGGACTCCTCGAACTGATCTACCTGATCCGATTGATTCCGGCATGGTCGGCGAACGCGACGACGCGGGCGGTCGCCACGCCGAAGCTGGTTTTCAACGACGCCGGCCTGGCCGGGCACCTGGTCTCCGGCGTCACCAACGACGCTACGACCGGCGGACTCGTCGAAACATTTGTCATCGGCGAACTCGCGCGCCAGATCACGTGGAGTCAGACGATGCCTCGTCTGCATCACTATCGGGACCGCGACGGCTACGAGGTCGACGCGGTTCTGGAGGACAATGCCGGTCGTGTGGTCGCCGTCGAGGTGAAGGCCGCTGAAACCGTCCGGACCGATGATTTTCGTTCGATCCGGGTCCTTCAACGACGCCTGGGTGACCGCTTTCGTGCCGGTTTTGTCCTCTACTGTGGTGACCAGCAGCTTCCCTTCGGGGAAGGCCTCGCGTGCCTGCCGATCAGCGCGCTGTGGACCACTCAGCCGGGTGAAGAACGGTAGCTTCGCCTTCATGAGCGTCCGGACCAGACTCGACGACCTCTACGCGCGACGGCTCCGCGCTCGACTCCTGCAGGGGCCTCTGCCCCGCCACGTCGGCGTGATCATCGACGGCAACCGCCGCTGGGCCCGCGCGATGGGCTTCGAGGACGTCCGCGAGGGGCATCGTCACGGTGCACAGCACATCGCCCGGCTGATGTCGTGGTGCGAAGGCCTCGGCATCGGGCACGTGACGGTGTACCTCGCTTCGGTCGACAACCTGACGAAGCGCGCATCGCCGGAGATGGCCTTCTTGATGCAGGTGATCGAGGACGTCGTCCGTGAGCGGCTCACCGCGCCGGGCGCGAACTGGCGCGTCGCGCCTGTGGGACGGCTCGACATGCTGCCGTCGTCCACGGCCGAAGTGCTGAAACAGGCCGAAGAGGACACTCGGGGCGCGACAGGGCCTGAGCTGACTCTGGCGATCGGGTACGGAAGCCGCGAGGAGATCGTCGACGCCGTCCGCGATCTCGTGCTCGAAGGGGCGGCGGACGGCAAGTCCCTGGTGGAGATCGCGGAGTCCGTCTCCGTGGACGCTCTTTCCGCGCATCTGTACACGGTCGGCAGTCCCGATCCGGACTGATCATCCGCACCAGCGGTGAGGTCCGGCTGTCCGGATTCCTGCTTTGGCAGGCCAAGGATTCCCGGCTGTACTTCTGCGACGTCAACTGGCCGGGCTTCCGGTACATCGACCTCTTGCGAGCACTCCGGGTGTGGGCCGGATCGCGATGATCTTGCAGGTCGCGACCACATCGTCATCACGATTGAGTAGTGCTACGGATCCCTCGGCGGGCTTCAGGCCGCATGCTGATCGCCATGACCACCGATGGGGATGTGCTCCTCAGGCTCGCCGGGGAGATCGACGACCTTGGGGCCCGCCTCGCGCGGGTCGGCACCGAGCTGCGGACCGTCCAGTCCGAGGCCGAGCCGAAGCCCGAAGAGGCACCTGAGCAGGCGGAGAAGCCCGCCGAGCAGCAGGAAGAGCAGGCCACGGCACCGCAGGCCGAGCAGACAGAGCAGCCGCCGACACCGCAGGCAACCCAGCCGCAGGCCGAACAGTCGCACCAGGCCCAGCCGCAGCAGCCCCACGTGCCCCAGCAGCCGTACCCGCGCTACTTCACCCACCCGCAGCACCCTCAGTACCAAGCCCAGTACCACCAGCAGCATCAGCAGGCCCAGTACGCGCAGTGGCAGCACCAATGGCAGCAGCAATACCGTCAGCAGTACCAGCAGCCGCAGCAGCCCTACCGCCCGTACCAGCCCGCGCCGAAGGTGTCGCTCGCCGAGAAGCTGGGCAAGGAGGGCGCCGGCAGCAGGCTGCTGGCCTGGATCGGCGGCGCGGTCACGTTGCTCGGCATCGTGCTGTTCCTCGTGCTCGCGATCCAGCGTGGCTGGTTCGGCCCGGTGCCGCGGGTGATCGGCGGTGCCGTGCTCGGCGCGGCGCTGGTCGGGATCGGCCTCCGCCTTCACCGCACGCCGGCGGGCCGCACGGGTGCGTTCGCGCTCGCCGCGACCGGGATCGGCGCGCTGTACCTCGACGCCATCGCCGCGACGACGATGTACGAGTACCTCCCGGCCTACGCCGGTCTAGCGATCGGGCTCGTGATCGCGGTCTGCGGGTTGCTGCTGGCCGTGCGGTGGGAGTCGTCGCTGCTCGCGACGGCCGTCGTGCTCGGCTGCGTGATCTGCGCGCCCATCATCACGCAGGGGTTCACCCCGCAGCTGGTCGCGTTCCTGCTCGTGGTCCAGGTCGCTTCGACGCCGGTGCAGCTGCGCCAGTCCTGGCCGTCGGTCGCGGTCGCGGCCGGGATTCCGCCGCTGCTCGCCTCGGTCTGCAGCACGGCCTTCGTCGGCTTCGGCGGCAGCACGGCCAACACCGCCGCCGCGCTGGCCGCGGGCGGTACCGCTCTCGCGCTGGCCCTGATCGTCACCCTCAAGCGGCCGGGAGACGCCGCCGGGCTCGCCCTGCTCGCCGTCGCCCCCGCCCCGTCGTTGCTCGCCGCGCTGTTCCTGCCGAAGACCCAGGCCGTGCTCGTCACCGCCTCGGTCGCGCTGGTGCTGCTCGCGGTGTGGGCCGTCGGGCAGTGGCTCGACGGCTGGACGGGCGAGCTCGCGGGCGCCGCCGGGCTCGTCGCGGCCCTGCAGACGACGATGACGCTGTTCGACGGCAGTGCCCGTTCGGGGATCCTCATCGGCGAAGCGGTCTTGCTGGCCCTGGTCGCGCTGTGGACGAAGAAGCACGTCGCGCTCTTCGGAGGCCTCGGCTTCGCCGTCATCGGCGGCATGATCGCGCTGGTCCTCGACGTCCCGCCGACGCTGTTCTTCCTGGTCCGCAACCGTCCGGACGCCGACCTCGCCGCCGCGTTCCTGGTGGCCTTGGCGATCTTGGCCGCCTCGATCACGCTTCCGTGGGTCTCGCACCGGCTGGGGCTGTTCAAGGCCGCGGCCGAGAACGTGGTGCCGTGGCTCCTCGCCGGGGTCTGCGGGCTCTACGGCGCGGGCGCGCTGGTGTTGTGCGGCGCGCTCCTGTCCGTTCCCGGCCGGTCGGGTTTCCTCGTCGGCCACGTGGTGATCACGGTGTCGTGGACGGTCGCCGCGCTGGTCCTGCTCATCCGCGGCATCTCGGCGATCAACCTGCGGGTGATCGGGTTCGTGCTGGTCGGCGCCGCGGTGCTGAAGCTGGTCCTGTTCGACCTCTCCGCGCTCGACGGCCTGGCCAGGGTCGCCGCGTTCCTCATCGCCGGGCTGGTGCTGCTCGGCGCGGGGACGCGGTACGCGAAGCTCGTCGCGTCTCGCTGAGCGGACGTGGAAGAAAAGCCGCGGGATCGTGGTTGGTCGGTTCATGACCTACCAACCCGATCCGCGGCTCGCCGAGCGGGCGAAGGAGAACGTCGCCTGGCTGACCACGATCAGCCCGAAGGGACGCCCTTCGCCCCGCCCGGTGTGGTTCGTGCTCGACGGTGACGATTTCATCGTCTTCAGCCAGCCGGACACGGCGAAGACCCGCCACATCGAAGCCAACTCCGAGGTCAGCCTCCACTTCAACAGCGACGAGCACGGGGGCTCGATCCTGGTGATCGGCGGCAAGGCCGAGATCCTGCCGGACGGTCTCGCGTCGGAGCAGCCGGGCTTCCTCGCCAAGTACGAGAAGCACTACCCGGCGATCGACTACGACGTCCCGAAGTTCGACCGGGAGTACAGCGTCCGGATCAGGATCCGGCCCGAACGTACCTGGGGTTTTTAGAAAACACTGCTAGAAGCCGACCGTCACACAGGCCAGCCGGGCCCCCGCGGTCCCGGCGTGGCCCGGGTCGGTGTGCGTATGCGTTTCGTGGATCACGATCGAGTTCGCGCGCCGGTCGGTGAACGTCCAGTCCACTTTGGACACGGCGACGCCGCGGCCGGTGGCGTCGGAGGTGAGGTCGAGCCAGATCTCGTTGCGGGGGTTGGCATAGGCCGGGTCCACCGACGGCTTCACCGGGTCTTCGACGTTCTGGTAGTGCGGGCCGGCGAGATCACCGGTGGCGCCGCACGGCTTCGTGTGCGCGTGGGCGCCGTATTCGCGGTTGGGCAGCAGGCCGGTCACGAGGACCGCGGTCGACGTGCCATGGGCCTTGGACGTCAACCCGAAGACGTGCGCGCGGGCGCCGGGTGGCACCAGTTCGGGTTTGTAGATGGTCAAACCGCTCTTGGCGGTGATCACGTGGACCCGGGAGCCGGGGACGGCGGTGGCCGGCCCGGCGCCGGCGGTCAGGGCCAAGGCGGCCGCGGACAGGACGAGGGCGAGTGCGGGGACGGGGCGCATGCCCCTTGCCTAGTCGGCACGAATCGGACACGCCAGAGCGGTCACTCCGTCGGGCGATCATTCTCAAACTATGGGCAGGACAAGTGAGTAGCAATCCTCCGGATCGCACCTGGCTGGTCGCGGTCGCCGCCGCGCTTTGGGGTACCGACGGGCTTCTTCGGCTTCCGCTGGCCGAGGCGCTTCCGGCGGCCACGGTGGTCTTCTGGGAGCACCTGCTGGTGGTGCTCGTGCTGAGTCCCTTCATTCCCGGCGCTTTCCGCGCGCTGCGCCGGACCGGACCGCGGGAATGGCTGGCAGTGCTCGCCATCGGCGGCGGATCCTCCGCGCTCGCGACCGCGATGTTCACCGCGGCCTTCAAACTGGGCGACCCGGTGACGCCGCTGGTGCTGCAGAAGCTCCAGCCGGTGTTCGCCGTGCTGGCGGCGTATTTCGTACTCAGTGAGCGGGTCCGCCCCGGTTACGC
This sequence comes from Amycolatopsis sp. w19, assembly GCF_051373225.1. Lineage (NCBI taxonomy): Bacteria > Bacillati > Actinomycetota > Actinomycetes > Pseudonocardiales > Pseudonocardiaceae > Amycolatopsis > Amycolatopsis sp. w19. The sequence continues at coordinate 10,411 of NZ_JBPQFM010000035.1, forward strand.
CTTCTTCGCGATCCCGGCGCTGCTCGGCGCCTGGCTGCTGGCGTTCAAGGATCCGCTGAACATCCAGCTCGCCGCGGCCAAGGCGGCGCTGCTGGCGATCGGCGCGGCCGCGTTGTGGGCGGCGGGCACGGTGCTCGGACGGCTGCTCTCCACCGAACTGGCACCGAAGGAGGTCACCACCCTGCGCTTCACCGTCGGGCTCCCGGTCGCGGCGGGCATCGTGGCCTACCAGGGCGGCGAGTTCGCGGTCGGCTGGGACAACGCGCTCGGGCTCGGCCTGCTCGCCTTCGTCCCCGGCCTGCTGGCGCTGAGTCTGTACTACCTGGGCCTGCGGTCGACTCCGGCCGCCAGGGCGACGCTGGCCGAGCTCGCGTTCCCGGTCACCGCGGCCGTGATCGGCGTATTGTGCTTGAACGCCGATTTGTCGGGTACTCAGTGGCTGGGCCTCGCCGTGGTGGTCGTGTCGGTCACGTCGCTCGGCTGGCATGAAAAGGTCAGGCGTCAACCGATGGTCTTGGAGCCGCCGCATGGTCGAGCACACCGGCGAGACGAAGAACGAACGCCTGACCCGCAACGTCAGTGAGCTCCTGCAGGAGCTGCGGGTCGCGCAGGCCGGTGTCCAGATCCTCTTCGGTTTCCTGCTCACGGTGGTGTTCACGGACGAGTTCCACGAGGCGAGCGGGTTCGAGAAGGCCGTCCATCTGACGGCGGTCCTGCTCACGGTCTGTTCGACGGTGCTCCTGACAGCGCCCGCCGCGTGGCACCGGCTGCTGTTCCGCACCGGGAACCGTGAGCGGATCCTCACCGTCGGCAACCGTTCCGTGCTGGCGGGCCTCGCCTGCCTGGCGGCCGCCATCACCACGACCGTCGCGCTCATCGCCAAGGTCGTCTACGGCCCGATCGCGATGACGATCCTCGGCGTGGTGTCGGCGGTGCTGTTCGTCGTCATGTGGTTCGTCGTGCCGAAGAAGATCGACCGCAACGGCGACTGATCACCGCCCCGTGCGCACCGGCGTGCTTTCGGGCAGGCCGAAAGCGGCGGCCGACACCGACTTCGGATCGTCCGGGCTCGCGCCGTCGAGTACCCGGCGGGCGCCGACCCAGGAGAACATCTCCTTGACCGAACGTGAGTAGCCGGCGCCGTCCTCCGCGAACTTCCGGTCGAGCACGCGGAACCCGCCGGGGGTCCGTTCCACGCGGTAGACCATCGCCTGCCGCCGGAATCCGCCGCGCGTGACGAGCCCGCCGCCCTCTTTCGCGACCTCGTCGCAGCTCGCGACCAGGCCGATCTTGACCCGGTCGCCGTCCGGCCTGGTCTCGATCACCTTCTGCGTGCACACCCAACGGACGTCCGGGTCGTCGGAGTGGGCGGCCGCCGTCGTCCACGCGCGCAGATGCTCGTCGATCGGCGGCAGCGCCTCGCGGGCGACGGCGTCGTCCACCGTCGGCATCTCGTCCACGATCCACCAGCCTGCCGCGGCCACCACCACACCGACCCCGGCGAGCACGGGCCAGCGTTTGACGTTCCCCATGGGACGAAGCTACCGAGCGGGGCAAGTGTTCACCCGCGGTTCGGGACACGTTGCCTCCGCGACCGTAGGTTGCGGCCGTGAACGACTCATCCAGACGGACCTTCCTGCGCGGCGCGGGCCTGCTCGGCGCCGGTGCGGCGGTCTCCGCGTTACCCGCGCTCGGTGCCCCCGCCGCCTCGGCGGCCTTCGGTCGCGGCCCGGACACCGAAGACGGCCGCTTCACCCTCGCGGTCCTGCCCGACACCCAGTACCTCTTCGACGCCGACCGCGGCGACCCCGCGCCGTTGGACGCCACGCTGCGGTACGTCACCGGCGGCGACGAGAACATCGTCTTCCTGGCGCATCTCGGCGACCTCACCGAGAACGGGCAGCCGGGCGAGTTCGACCAGATCAGCCGGTCCTTCCAGCATCTGGACCGGCGCCGGTTCCCGTACAGCACCCTCGCGGGCAACCACGACATCAAGTCCTCGACCGACGACCAGCGCGGCCGCACGCCGTACCTCGACGCCTTCGGGCCGCAGCGGCAGCGCGGTTCGCGGACCTTTCGCGGCGCGAGCCCGGACGGCTACAACAGCCACCACGTTTTCCGTGCGGGCGGGCGTGAGTGGCTGCTGCTCGCGCTCGACTGGCGGCCGTCGGCGGGCGGGCTGGAGTGGGCGCGGTCGGTGCTGGCGCGGAATCCGCGGCTTCCGGCGATCCTGACCATCCATGAATTGGTATGGGCCGACGAGGCCGGGCAGGCGCAGTTCTCGGAGTTCGGACAGAAGGTGTGGGACGAACTGGTCGCGGGCAACGACCAGATCTTCCTGACGCTCAACGGGCACTACTGGCCGCCCGGACGCATGGTGAAGCAGAACAATGCGGGCCACGACGTCCATCTGCACATCACCAACTACCAGGACCGGTACTACGGCGGCAGCGCGATGATCCGGCTCTACCGGTTCGACCTCGCGCGCAACGTGATCGACGTCCGCACGGTCTCGCCGTGGCTCGCGGACCAGGCGCCGCGGCTGAACGAGCTGCAGCGGCAGGAGATCGAACGCACCGGCCCGGCGGACTACTTCAGCCTGGAGATCGACTTCGAGTCGAGGTTCGCGGGGTTCGCGCCGGTCCCGGTCCCGCCCGCGCGGCCTGCCGAACGCCAGCTGATCCGCGGGACCGTGGCGTACTGGCGGTTCGAGGGCCGTGACGGCGCGCCTGTCGACAGAGTCCGTGACCTTTCGGGCCGGGGCAACGACCTGGTCCGGGTGACCCTGCCCGGGAGTGCGCCCGAGGCGTTGCGGTTCTCCGGCGAGTTCTCCACGCGGCAGCCGTCGAGGTCGAGTCTCCGGTTCGACGGCGGCAAGAAACCGGCTCGCGGCGGGTATCTGCGCACGGCGGACTCGGCGCCGATGAACGCGGAGACGTTCGCCCGCGGCTACACCGTCGAGGCGTTCGTGAAACTGCCCGAGGATTTCAAGGACGGCAAGCATTCCTGGGCGGCGATCTTCGGCAGGCAGGGCTCGGGCGGCAAGGCGGGCAAGACCGGCGACGATCCCGGCGAGCCGTCGGCCACACTGTCCCTTTCGGACGGTGCCGCGTTCCAGTGGGCGGTGTTCCCGGTGAACCAGAACGGGATCTCCACCTGCTGGGGGCACGAACTGGCGTTGCGGGAATGGATCCACGTCGCGGCCGTCAACGACGGCAGGCGGACGACGCTCTACGTCGACGGCTGCCCGGTGCTGCGGAATCCGAAGACGACCGCGGCGGGGATCGCGAACCCCGGCGGCTCGTGGCTGATCGGCGCCTACGCCTATGACTCGATCGTCGAGCAGGCGTTCCACGGCTGGCTCGGCGACGTGCGCGTGGTGGGCAGGGCGCTGGACCCCCGTGAGTTCATGCTCGGCTGAGTTTCGCGCGGATCGTGCGCGGTAATGGTGGACGACCGTCCCCATTATCGCGCACGGTCGTTTCCGGGGGAATGCGGGGGGTCTCTTGACAAGCGGGGGACAATAAAAAATCGGCGCCTGATTCAGATTCACTGATCAGTACGCCGAATGTGTTGTCAGTCTAACCGCTGTGAGGGGAACTTGTCAAATCAGGGGTACGACGAGGAATTGCGATCCGAGCGGCAGTACGTGGCGTCGCTCTACGGGCGGCTGGACACCGAACGCGTGCGCGTGAGCGAGGCGTATGCCGGTGCACTGCGCGGAGAAGGCTTCGCGCTGTCCGACCGCGAGGTGTCCGTCGGTGCGAAGGCTCGCGAGATGGCCAGGCTGAAGGTCGCCGACGAGGGTCTTTGTTTCGGCCGTTTGGACGCCCTTTCGGGAGAACGTTCGTACGTCGGCCGGATCGGCCTTTTCGACGAAGAGAACGACTACGAACCCTTGGTGCTGGATTGGCGTGCGCCGGCGTCGCGCGCGTTTTACTGCGCGACCGGCGCGTCGCCGGAAGGAATGGCGAGGCGCCGTCAATTCCGCACCCTCGGGCGCGAGGTCCTCGACTTCACCGACGAGGTCTTCGGCCGTCCGGGAACGGCGGGGGAACGGAGTGACGTCGCGCTGCTGGCCGCGGTCAACGCGCCACGCGGCGAGGGGATGCGGGACATTGTCGCGACGATCCAAGCCGAGCAGGACGAGATCATCCGGCTCGATCACCCGGGGGTCGTCGTCGTGGAAGGCGGTCCCGGCACCGGCAAGACGGCGGTGGCGCTGCATCGCGTGGCGTACCTGCTGTACACGAAACGGGAGCGCATGGAACGCCGCGGCGTGCTCGTGGTCGGGCCCAGCAGCGGCTTCCTCGACCACATCGGCCGGGTCCTGCCGTCGCTCGGCGAGACCAGCGCCGTCTTCGCGACACCCGGCGACCTCGTCGCCGGTCTGCGCGCCGAACGTGAGGACCCGCCGGCGGTCCAGCGGATCAAGGGTTCGCTGGCGATCCTGGACGTGCTCGCGGCCGCGGTGGCGGACCGGCAGGAACTGCCCGCCGAACCGGAGCCGATCGAGCTCGACGACGTCACCGTGCCGTTGGACGCCGGGATCGCGGCCGCCGCGCGTGGGGTGGCCAGGGAGAGCGGCCTGCTGCACAACGAGGCCAAGGCCGTCTTCGAACGCACGGTGATCGCCTCCCTCGCCGTGCGCGCGGTCGACCGGATCGGCGCGGGCTGGCTCCCGGAGGACGATCGGCACACCCGGCCGGAGATGCTCGAGAACGCCCGCCGGGACCTGGAAGCGAGCGAGGAGCTCGGCGCGGTACTCGATCGGCTCTGGCCGTCGCTGACGCCGCAGCGGCTGCTCGCCGACCTCTACGCGTCGCCGGAGCGGTTGCGGGCCGCCGGGGCCGATCCGGCGCTGTTCCGTGAGGACGCGGACGCGTGGACGGTGTCCGACGTGCCGTTGCTGGACGAAGCCGTCGAACTGCTCGGCCGGGACCGCACCGCCGAGCGCCGGGCGGAGGAACGGCGGCGGCTGGCGCGCAAGGAATACGCCGAGCGGGTGCTGGAAATCGTCGAGGTCGAAGACGACCACGACGACTACGAGTTCGCGCTGCGGCCGACGGACGTGCTGATGGCGGAGGAACTGGCGGACCGGTTCGCCGAACGCGACGAGCGGGATCTGGCGGAACGCGCCGCCGCCGACCGGGAATGGACCTATGGGCACGTGGTCGTCGACGAGGCACAGGAACTGTCCGAAATGGACTGGCGGGTGCTGATGCGGCGCTGTCCCAGCCGGTCGTTCACCGTCGTCGGGGATCTGGCGCAGCGCCGGTCGCCGTCCGGCGCGCGGTCGTGGGACGCGATGCTCTCCCGGTACGTCGCCGATCGGTGGGTGTACCGGAAACTGACCGTCAACTACCGGACGCCGTCGGAGATCATGGCGGTCGCGGCGTCACTGCTGGCGAGTTTCGCGCCGGGTGTCGTGCCGCCGGAATCGGTGCGCTCGTGCGGAATTCGCCCGTGGGCGCGCCGACTGTCCGAAGTGGACATGGAGGACGCCGTCGCCGAGTTCGTCCGCGAAGAGGCGGGACGCGAGGGGACGTCGGTCGTCATCGGGCCGCCGGGAGTGCCCGGTGCGATCGCGCCGTCCGCGACGAAGGGGCTGGAGTACGACGCCGTCCTGGTGGTCGAGCCGGAGCGGATCCTCGCGGAAGGCCCGAGCGGTGAGGCGGAGCTGTACGTCGCGCTGACGCGGGCGACGCAGCGGCTCGGGGTCCTGTACAGCGGGTTGCTGCCGAAAGTCCTCCGCGGTCTTGATTCCGGGCGGCGGACTCCCGACGCTTACCTGCACTGCGTCTAGCGGGTGCCAACGTGTCGTGAGTGGCAAGGACGGTTCTAACCGTCCTTGCCACTCACGACCCAACAGGGCCTATCTGGTCAGGTTGCCCCAGGCATATGTCTGTTTTGCGAGTTTCAAGTAGACCAAGGTCTCCGTGCTGACGACACCCGGGATGGGCCGGATGTCGTCGTTCAGCACACTCAAGAGGTGTTCGTCGTCCCGGCAGGCGACCTCGGCGAGCAGGTCGTAGCCTCCCGCGGTCAGTACGACGTAGTGGACGTCCGGCATTCCGGAGAGCTGGTCGGAGACCGCCCGCGGATCGCCTTGCACCTTGATCCCGACCATCGCCTGACGGCCGAGCCCGACGTTCGCCGGATCCGTGACCGCGACGATCTGCATCGTCTCGTCCCGCAGCAGTCGCTGGACGCGCTGCCGCACGGCGCCCTCCGACAGCCCGACGGCCTTGGCCAAGGCCGTGAACGAGGCCCGCCCGTCGACTTGCAGTAGAGCGATCAGAGTGCGATCGGTATTGTCCAAACCTCTAGGTGTGCGCTGCTCCATCTGCGCGCGTGGTTCGTCACCCATGCCGTCCCTCCCTTTGTTTCGGCATGCGATTCTTGTCGCGCAGCGTATCGATAAGTGTCCAGAATGCTACCGCCGTTAAGTTGTTTGTCGTGATTCTCTTTCTCGGCGCCTTCGCGCGAAGGATTCTGTCGTGCGATAGGGCGGGTGCCGAGGTTTTCGGATGACGCGTCAGCCGAGGTCGCGTTTCAGCAGGTCTTCCTCGGTTTCGCGGCGGACGAGCAGCGTCGCGGTGCCGCGGGAGACGCCGACCACCGGCGGCCTGCCGACGAGGTTGTAATTCGACGCGAGCGAGTGGTGGTATGCCCCGGTGCACGGGACGGCGAGCAGATCGCCGGGGCGGACGTCGTCGGGGAGCGAGAGCCCGTCGGCGAGGACGTCGCCCGATTCGCAGTGCCGTCCGACCACCGTCATCGGCCGACGGGCGGAACGGCTGCGCCTGCCGATCAGACGCGCGGTGTACGCCGCCCCGTAGAGCGCCGGCCGCGCGTTGTCGCTCATCCCGCCGTCGACGGCGACGAAAGTGCGCGAGCCGCGTTTCACCGCGCAGACCCGGTACACGGTGATCCCGGCCGGACCGACGATCGCGCGGCCGGGTTCGATCGTCAGCTTCGGCAGGGGGAAGCCGTGCGAGGTGCATTCGTACGCGAGCGCGACACGCAGACGGCGCACATAACCGTCGATGTCGAAACCCGTGTCGCCGGGCAGATAGCGCACGGCGTGCCCGCCGCCGAGATCCAGTTCGCGCAGGGTGACACCGTGGCTCTCGCGGAGTGCGACGAGCACCCCGATCATCTTGCGGGCGGCCAGTTCGTAGAAGTCCACCCGTGACACCTGCGAACCGATGTGGCAATGCAGCCCGGCCAGGCGGAGCCCGGGCTGCGCGAGCACGGCGGACACGGCACGCCCGAGGTTGTCGCGGACCTCCTCGCGCAGCGAGAAGCCGAACTTCTGCCCTTCGGTGCCGGTGGTGATCGCCGCGTGCGTGCCGGCGGCGACGTCGGGGGTCACGCGGATCAGCACCTGCTGCGCGCCGGTGGCCAGCGCGCCGAGCTGCTCGATCTCGTCGAGCGAGTCCACCACGATCCGGCGGACGCCGTAGGACAACGCGGCTTTGAGGTCTTCGGGGGTTTTCGCGTTGCCGTGCAGCAGGATCCGCTCGGCGGGGAAGCCGATCGATCGTGCCACCGCGATCTCACCCGCCGAGCAGGTGTCGAGGGAAAGGCCTTCCTCGGCGACCCAGCGCAGGACCGCGCGGGTGCACAGGGCCTTGCTCGCGTACGCCACCTCGGCGTCGGGCAGTGCCTTCCGGTACGCGCGGGCGTTCTGCCGGACCTCGTCCTCGTCGAGCAGGTACGCCGGTGTCCCGAACCTCGCGGCGAGGTGGGACACCGGCGCGCCCGCGAACAGCAGTTCCCCGCCGGGCCCGAGCCGGGTGCTCCGTGGCCAGATCCCGGGTTCGAGGTGGTCGGCGGCCTCGCAGCCGAGGCTGGGCAGGAGCTCGCTGAGCGTCACGGTTACCTCCGCGTCGATCGGTCAGTGCCTCCTCAGCACAACTCCGATCGACCCGGCCCGGCCGCCGCGGCAACGTCTCCCTGACGCTTCGCGAGGCCTCGCTGACGCCTTGTTAACGCGCGAGTAACCCCGGCCACAGGGTCAGCGCACGGGTTCCGGGACGGTGTCGAGCGCCCGCACCATGTGCACGGCCAGCGCGAACGCCGCCTCGTTGTCGAGGTCGGTGTGTTCGTTGACGATCTTCTTCACGGTGTCGACCCGGATCTCGTAGCGGGAGACGGGGACGGTGTCGGCGTTCATGGTGATCCTCTATTCGGTTGTTTCGGGGTTCGTGGCGCAGGTGCAGCCGCGGCTGAAGTGGCCTGCCGCGGTCGCGGTGCAGAAGCGGCGGGCGATCGTGTCGTGCGCGGACAGCGGATGCGGGCAGACCGGGCAGCGGTCGTCGGCGGCCGGCTCGGCGACGTCGCCGAGGGACTGGACGGAGGTCATCGTGCCGCCACCGGGTGACCGCGCAACGGCGCCCCGACCGCGTGCAGATGCCGGAGCACGTAGCCGTAGGACGCCGCCCAGCCGCATTGGGCGTAGTCGATGCCGTGCTTCGCGCAGAACTCGCGCACGATCACCTGCGCGTGCTTGAGGTTCGGCCGCGCCATGTTCGGGAACAGGTGATGTTCGATCTGGTAGTTGAGCCCGCCGAGCGCGAAATCCACGACCGGACCGCCGCGCACGTTGCGCGAGGTGAGCACCTGCTTGCGCAGGAAGTCGAGCTTGTGACCGGCCGACAGCGTCGGCATGCCCTTGTGGTTCGGGGCGAACGAGCAGCCCATGTACACGCCCCAAAGGCACTGGTGCACGGCGATGAAGACGAAGCCGACACCGGGCGAGAGGACCACGAACACCGCGGTCAGGTACGCGGCGACATGGGCCAGCATCAGCGCCGATTCGATCTTCCGCCGCTTGAAGCCGCGCTGGAAGATCGCCGTCACGCTCGAGACGTGCAGGTTCAGGCCTTCCAGCAACAGCAGCGGGAAGAACAGGAACGCCTGGTATTTCGCCATCCAGCGCAGGAAACCACGTCGCTCGGCGCCCTGCGCCTTGGTGAAGATGAGCGCGGCGAGGTTGACGTCCGGATCCTCGTCCTCGTGGTTGGGATTGGCGTGATGGCGGTTGTGCGTGCCGATCCACCAGCCGTAGCTCAGCCCGGTCAGTCCACCGTGGACGAAACCGGTGATGTCGTTGGCCTTGCGGCCACGGAAGATCTGTTTGTGCCCGGCGTCGTGGCCGATGAAGGAGAGCTGGGTGAACATCATCGCGAAGAAGGCGGCGATGAACAGCTGCCACCAGGAGTCCCCGAGATGTGCGAAGGCGACCCAGCCGCCCGCGAAAGCGAGCAGGTTCAAGGCGATCTTCACCGCGTAGTACTTGCGCCGCCGATCGAGGAGGCCTGCTTCCTTGACCAATTTGGACAGTTCGGCGAAGTCGCTGCCCTGCCTCGTCTGTGTGGAGGTCATGGGAGATCACACCGTTCTGGTTCGTGAAGGTGGGCAATCCAGCAACGGGTTTCAAGACACCGAAAGGGTCTGGTTCGGCCGAGAAGAGGCACTGGTACCGCAACACGCCACGGACGCTCCGTGGTCTTCTTCCAGCGTCCCACGACGGCGGAGCGGAAGCAATTCACCAAAGCAGCACGATCTGGCGTACAGTCGAAGACATCGAGGGAAATTTCCCCCGGTTCCGTCCGGTCGCGAGAATCGATCGGAGACAGGAGCACCGGCCAGACATCGTTCTTCGCGCTCATGGTCCCACCGGCTTCGCCGGTGAGCAGCCGCCCGCCGCGCCGCACGGCGCGCCCCGAGGCGCCCATCAGGGCCACGCCGCGATCGTCGATGGCCACGACCTCTGACCTGTCACCGTGTCCGCGCCCGCCCCAGTGGGCGCGGACACGGTCAGAAAACGCCCCAGCCGTCCAGCGCCGAGGAGACCCGCTCTCGCTCCGCGCTGGTCAGCGCGCGGCTCGGCGGCCGGACGTCGGGACGGCACAAACCCAGCTGTGCCAACGCTTCCTTGACCACGCTCACGTTGTTGGCGTTGCCGTCCGCGGCGCGCAGCTCCTCGAAAGGCCGGATCCGCTCCCAAACCACCATCGCCCCGGCGAAGTCGCCGTTTCGCAGCGCATGGAACATCTCCAGCGAAAGCGACGGCGCGACGTTCACCAGCCCGGAGGTGAACCCGGTCGCGCCGACGGCGAAGTAGCCCGGCGCCGACAGCTCCGCCAGCCCGGCGATCCACGCGAAACGGTCGATCCCCGCGCCCCGCGCGACCGAGGCGAAGCGCACCGGATCCGGCACCGCGTACTTCACGCCGATGACGTTCTCCGCGGCATCGGCGAGCCTGGCCAGCTGCTCGCCTTCGATGCGCGCGTCGCGCACGTACAGCACGACGCCCAGCTCCGGGACCGCCGCCGCGATGGCGCGGTGGTACTCGACCCAGCCCTCCGCCGAGACGTACGGATGCACCGGCTGATGGATCATGACCAGGCCGGCGCCCGCGTCCCCGGCGTGCCGGGCCGCGCCGATCGCCGTCCGGACGTCGTGCCCGACCCCGGCGACCACACTCGCCCGCCCCGCCGCGGCCTTGACCGTCACTTCGAGGCAGTGCCGCGCCTCGGTCTCGTCCAGCGCGTAGAACTCGCCGGTGTTCCCGTTCGGCGTCACGACGTCGACGCCGGCGCTGATCACGCGGTCGACGAGGTGCCCGTAGGCCTCGGAATCCACGGCGCCGCCGGCGTCGAACGGGGTCACCGGGATGGCCACGACCCCGGATAGCCGCCGTTTCCGCTCGTCGAACCGTGAGGTCACTGGCATGTCCGATCTGATATATGATGTGACGTCCCACGGTAGCACGACGGGACGCTTGTCCTGAATCTTGGGACGCTTGACTCAAGTGGGTCGTGAGTGGCGCCGGATCCACGTGATCGAAGCCGGAACTCGCGTGTTTGGAGCCGGATGTCGCGTGATCAGCGGCGGAACACCCCGAGTGCGGCTTCCGGTCACGCGAGTCACGTCCCTGATCACGCGAGTCGCGCCATCACTCACGACCCACCATACGGAGCCGGACAGTCCACTTAGGACAATGTGGCGAGGAAGATCTCCAGCTGCTCGACGACGAACGCGTGATCGTCGGCCTGCGGCAGCCCCGAGACGCCGACGGTCCCGACCGGGCCGACTCCCTCGACGATCACCGGGAACACGCCACCGTGCGCGGCGTACAGATCCGGGTCGAGGCGGGAGTCGGCCTCGAACGTCGTGCCCTTCGCGCGGAACTGTTCGCCGACGAAGAACGAGCTGTGCCCGTAACGGTCGACGACGCGGCTCTTGCGGTCGATCCACGCGTCGTTGTCGGCCGAGGTGCCCGGCAACGCCGCGTGGAACAGCCGCTGCCCGCCGCGGCGCACGGAGACCGTCACCGGGAGGGCGCGGTCCCGTGCGGCCGCGAGCAGGTGGGCGCCCAGCTTCAGCGCGGTCTCGTTGTCGAACCGGCTGAAGACCAGACGCTCCTCCTGTGCGGCCAGGACGGCCAGGGTGTCATCGCTCATGGCACCCATTAAATCAACGCTGTTGTGTAATGACTAGCGAAGGGCGTCCAGGGCGAACGCGGCGTACATCGCCACGCCGTTGGCCATCGCGTCCTCGTCGAAGACCACCCGGTTCGAGTGGTTCGCCTCCACCGTGGCCAGATCGGCGCCGGGCGGGCAGGCCCCCAGGAACGCGAACGCGCCCGGCACCCGCTGCAGGACGTACGAGAAGTCCTCCGCGCCCATCACCGGGTTCTCCATGAGCTCGGAGTTCCCGGCGCCGAGGACCTCGCCCGCCAGTTCCAGCACCCGGGCCGCGACCTGGGGATCGTTCACCGTGACCGGGTAGCCGGGGAGGACCTCGGCGCTCACCTTGACGCCGTGCGCCGCGCCGACCGCCTCGCACACCCGCGGCAGTTCCTCGCGCACGAACGCCTGCGTCCGCTCGGACAGCGTGCGGATCGTGCCCTCGAGGAACGCCGTCTCCGGGATGATGTTCGTCGTCGTGCCCGTCTCGATGCGGGTCACCGACACCACCGCGGGCTCGAACACGCTGACCTTGCGGGTCACCATCGTCTGCAGCGCGCTCACCATCGCGGCCGCCGCCGGCACCGGGTCGATCGCCTGGTGGGGCGCCGAGCCGTGCCCGCCCCTGCCGGTGACGGTGACGTGGAAGCTGTTGGCCGACGCCATGATCGGGCCCGGTCGCGTCTGCACGACGCCGGACGCGGCCGAGGTGAAGATGTGCAGGCCGAACGCCTTCTCGGCACGTTCGCCCGCGGCGTCGAGCACGCCCTCGTGGATCATGTGGCGCGCGCCGTGCTCGCCCTCCTCGCCGGGCTGGAACATGAACACCACCGACCCGGCCAGCTCGTCGACGTGCTCGCAGAGCAGCCGCGCGGCCGACGCCAGCATCGCGACGTGGGTGTCGTGCCCGCAGGCGTGCATCGCGCCGTCGTCTTCGGAAGAGAAGTCGAGCCCGGTGTCCTCGTGCAGCGGCAACGCGTCCATGTCGCCGCGGAGCAGGATCGCCGGGCCCGGCTTCCCGCCGCGGAGGACGGCGGTCAGCGAGGTGGTCGATTTGCCCTCGGTGATCTCCAGCGGCAGGCCATCGAGGGCGGCTTTGATCGAGGCCTGGGTCTTCGGCAGGTCGAGGCCGATCTCCGGATTCCGGTGGATCTCCCGGCGGAGCTCTACGGTTTTCGTCTGGAGAGCGCGGGCTTCGTCCAGCAAACCGGCGAAGCGCGCGTCGGGGAGGGTGGGCAGGTCGGTGGGTCCGGTCATGTCTCGATAGTGGCGCATGCGGCGCTTCGGGTGCACCGTGCGTGCGTTCCGAATGCGGGCGGAATACGGTGTGCGCATGGCGGTGCAAGAGCCGATCACGGGGTTCGCGGTGGCCGTGGTGCGGGAGGACGGTCGGTGGCGGTGCAGTTCCCTTGATCCGGGGGCGCTCGGCGAGCTCGACGCTGCGATCACCGAGCTCGGCAAACTGCGTTCGACAGGGGCCGCGTTCGGGCTGCTGGCGGTGGACGACGAGTTCTTCGTGATCGTCCGGCCGAGCCCCAGAGGCCCGTCGCTGCTGTTGTCCGACGCCGCCGCGGCGCTCGACTACGACATCGCCGCCGACGTCCTCGACGTGCTGAGAGTCGACCCGCCGGACGAGGACGACGACGCGGTCTGGCCGGAAGGCGACCTGGAGATCCTGTCCGACCTCGGACTGCCCGGGGCGGAGCTGCAGGTGATCGTCGGCGAGGTCGACCTCTATCCGGACGAACAACTCCAGATGGTCGCGCAGAGATGCGGCTTCGCCGCCGAGTTCACCAAGATCCTGGACGAGATCTGAGCCCCGCCGCCTCCACCGCCGACATCGCCGCCGTCCGGGCGGCGATCGTCGCGGCGCGAGGTGCGGGCGAAGACGTGCCGATCGGCGCCGTCGTCCTGTCTCCGGACGGGACCCCGCTCGCTTCCGCGCGCAACGCCCGCGAAGAACTCGGCGACCCGACGGCGCACGCGGAGATCCTCGCGCTGCGGGCCGCGTCGAAGATCTACGGCGACGGCTGGCGGCTCGAAGGCTGCACGCTCGCGGTGACGCTGGAGCCGTGCACGATGTGCGCCGGCGCCCTCGTGATGGCGAGGGTCGCGAAGGTCGTCTTCGGCGCCTGGGAGCCCAAGACCGGGGCCGTGGGGTCACTGTGGGACGTCGTCCGCGACCGGCGGCTCAGCCACCGCGCGGAGGTCGTCGGCGGGGTCCTGGAGGCCGAATGCGCGGCCCTGCTCGAAGACTTCTTCCACGGGCAGCGGGGTAACCGCACCGGGTGAAGGATGTGTCGGACCCCGGGACACGGGTAACCCTCCGGAGAGGTGGCCGCAGACGGTGGCCGCAGTCGAAGGAGGAACATCCGCCATGAGCGTTTTCGACAAGGCGAAGGACAAGGCCGAGCAGGCCATCGGCGCCGCCAAGGAGAAGCTCGGCGAGAAGACCGACAACCAGGACCTCGCGAACTCCGGCCGGGCCGACCAGACCGAGGGCGAGGTCAAGGAGGCCGGGCACGACCTCCGCGACCGCGCGGAAGGCGGCGTGCAGGACCTCAAGGACAAGTTCAACAAGTAGCCGCGAACACAGAAGAGCCGGTCTCCGTGGAGACCGGCTCTTCGCTGCGGTGGCGGTGGGATTTGAACCCACGGACGGGTATTAACCGTCACACGATTTCGAGTCGTGCTCCTTCGGCCGCTCGGACACGCCACCGCCGAGAACAATACCGGAGGGCCTTCCGGTGTCTTCAGGGGGTCAAGAAAGCTGCGAGGTGATCTCGTCGATCGCCGCCGTCTGGTTCTCGACGATCTCCTGTGCCAGCGCTTTCGTCTCGGCGTGCTCGCCGGAGGAGAGCACGGTCTTGGCCATCGCGACGCCGTTGCGCAGATGCTCGGCCATCAGCGGGAGCCACATCTTGTCGAATTCGGCGCCGGTCAGGTTCTGCAGCGACGCGACCTGCCCTTCGGTGATCATCCCCGGCATCGCGTGCCCGGCGTGGCCCGCCGCGGGGAGCACGGCCGCGTTCCACGACTGGAGCCACGCGGTCATCGTCTGGACTTCGGCCGACTCCGCCTTGACGATCTTGGCCGCGGTGGCCTTCACGTACTCGGACGCCGAGCGTTCCGCGGCCAGGTTCGCGACCTGGATCGACTGCTGGTGGTGCGGCACCATCTGCTGCGAGAAGGTGATGTCGGCCTGGTTGGCGCCCGGTGTCGCCGGGGCGGCGCCCGTGGCCGTCGAGCAGCCCGCGAGCACCCAGACGACCAGCGCGAACAGGGCCATCGGCAGTCGCCGTCGCATCGATACCTCCGTAGTCAGGGAAAACCGGCCCCTCCGCCCTGTGATACGGCTGTGACCTTCCGGCGGTTCAAAAACCGGATCAGCCTCGATGGACATGACGGATCCGGAGAGCTCGACTGCTTGGAGGCGTATCTCGTGTGTGCGGCGCCCAAGCACGCGAGATCCGGCTCTGATCACGCGAGTCACGTCTTCAGTCACGCGTGTGCCGCGAGGCGGAAATGACGCACCGCCGGTGTACGGGCTCCGTCCTCCCCCGACGGGTCCCGTGCACCGGCGGTGCGCCCCCAGTTCCCCCGGCTCACCCTCCCCGGTGAGCGTCCAGAAGTCGTTCGCCCAGGTCGGCCTCGCGCAGGACGGCGTCGAGCCGTGCCCCGCCGAACGGGGCCACCGGGCGTCCGCCGCGTTTCCGGTCGCGCAGGTCGACGGCCAAGGCGGTGGTCAGCAGCAGAACCAGTGCCGTACCGACGATGAGCCAGTTCATCGGACACCTCCTCCGGCGACGTGAGGGAGGATTTGTGTCCTCGCTCACGTCGCCAAGGTAGCTCCGGAAATGCCGGGTTGGACCCGGACTTGAGGTTCATTTAAGGCAGCGGAACACCAATGGGCTATTTCCGCGGGGCTCCCGCGACATAAATGTCACCGTCGGCCACGGAGACGTCACGGGCACTGGACGCGCCGGTCGCCAGAATGCGGGCGGGGTCCCGGAAACCGGTGATCACTTCGACGCGCTGGACCGGTTTCGGCGTGGTGATCAAGGTTTCCGGCGTCCAGCCGCGACCGTTCCCGAGCAAGAACGTTTCGATGCCCGGTTGTCCGTCGCGTGTTCCGTAAACGCGCCAAGTGCCGCCATTGAGCTGCTCGATCTCACGCAATCGGAGTCCGTTCGCGACTTCGCGCACTTCCCAGTTGCGGCCGTTCCACGCGCCCGCGAAATCGCGCGGCGAGCCCGCGGCGTCGAACTGGAACCAGGTGACGAACGGTTTGCCGTCGCGCTGGGTGCCGACCTGCAGGATGTAGTCCGGCGACTTGAGCCCGCCGGGGAGTTCGAGCGGCGTTTCGACGACCTTGAGATACCGCTCCTGCTCGGCGTCGTCGACCTGCGTGCCGAGGTCGCGGCCGGCCGCGGAGAAGAAGTGCAGGCTCCGCACGTCGAACGACAGGTGGTAGACGTTCCGGTGGTAGACGTCGTGTTTGTGCTGCGACGGCCCGCCGCCCGCGAGCGTGTAGGCGAAGTGGATCCGCCCGGACGACGGCACGTACCGCAGCTGCCCGACGTAGATCTCGTCCATGTGGTCGGCCCGGCCCAGCGAGCCGAACGCCCACGGCTTTCCCGTCAGCTGCACGGAGTTCTTCCACGTCTTCCCGTGATCGCGGGAGACGAGGTACTTCATCGGGCGGAAGTCGGAGTTCGCCGCCGGGTCCAGTTCGTTGGTGGTCTCGCGGTAGAACAGGAAAAGCGTGCCGTCGACGGTCTTCACCGGCATCGGGTAGCTCGCCGAATCGCCCTCGGGCACCTCGGTGTCGGTCCAGGTGCCGTCGAGGGAATGGGCGCGCGGCGCGCGGCTGATCACGGTCCGCGTGTTGTGCATGCCGCGGAAGATCAGCAGATGCCCGTCGCCCGCCAGCAGCATCGTCGGGTAGTTGTGCGGATCGGACTCGCCGTCGGCGATCTTCTTCGGCGCCGTCCAGACGCCGGTCCGGTGGTCGTAGGCCTGGACGTAGGTGTCCGCGGCCTTGCCGGACCACGAGATGAAGGTCTTGCGCGCGACCGGGTCGAAGACCCCGCCCGCGTTCGGCCGCCGGTCGGTGCGGGACGCGACGGTGCTCGCCGGGGTCATCACGTCGAACGCGACCTTGCCGGGTGGTGGTGCGGCGGTCGCCGCGGGAACCGGGATCACGAGACCGGCCGCGACGAGCGCGCAAAGCAGTCCGCGCATGAAAAACGCCTCCTGGTGTGTGGCAGGCGGCGGAGTTCGATCTTCTCACGCGAGGATCCGAACGGGCTAGTGGTGACGAATCGTTGTCTTGACGTCTTCCTCATTTCACTTGTTCGGGGGAGTATGCCTCGACCGATCTTGCGAAAAGGGGACTCAGCGTGACCACATCCCGACGTGCTGCCCGGAGACGGGCCCTGACCGTGGCCGTCGCCTCGGGCCTGGTCGTGAGCGGCATGACCGCTCCGGCCGCGCTCGCCGCGCCCAGCGCCGACGCCGTGATCGCCGAGGTCTACGGCGGTGGCGGCAACTCGGGCGCCACGCTGACCAACGACTTCGTCGAACTCGCGAACCGCGGCGCGGCCGCCGTGAGCCTCGACGGCTTCAGCGTCCAGTACGCGCCCGCGTCGGGGAACAGCTGGCAGGTCACGCCGCTGACCGGCAGCGTCGCGCCGGGCGCGCGGTACCTCATCGCGCAGGCGAAGGGCTCGGGCGGCACGGTCGCGCTGCCGACGCCGGACGCCACCGGTTCGCTGGCCCTGTCCGCGACCGCCGGCACCATCGCGCTCGTCCAGGGCACCACGGCCCTGACCTGCAAGACCGCCGCCGACTGCGCCGCCGACAGCCGCATCAAGGATCTGGTGGGCTTCGGCTCCACCGCCGTCATCCGTGAGGGTGCCGCGGCGCCCGCGCCGTCCAACACCGCGTCCGTCGCCAGGGGTACGACGCTCGCGGACACCGACGACAACGCCGCCGACTTCACCTCCGGCGCGCCCACGCCGACCAACGGCAAGGGTGAGACGCCGGGCGAGACCGGCCCGCCGCCGGTCGACGCCAAGATCCACGACATCCAGGGCACCACGCGGATCTCGCCGCTCAAGGACCGGAAGGTCGCCGGGGTCACCGGCGTCGTCACCGCGATCCGGAGCTTCGGCTCGGCGCGCGGGTTCTGGATCACCGACCTCGCGCCCGACGCCGACCCGCGCACCAGCGAGGGGCTGTTCGTCTTCACCGGCTCGACCACGCCCGCCGTGGCCGTCGGTGACGCGGTGACCGCCACCGGCACCGTCCGCGAGTTCTACCCGGACGCGCCCGCGAGCTCGCCGTACCAGTCGCTCACCGAGCTGACGAGTGCACAGTGGACGGTCGGCTCCAGCGGGAACGCCCTGCCCGCGCCCACCGTCGTCACTCCGGACACGGTCCCGGACACCGTCGCGCCCGCGCCGGGCGGCAGCATCGAGCCGTTGCCGCTGGAGCCCGCGAAGTACTCGCTGGACTTCTGGGAGACGCACGAGAGCGAGATCGTCAGCGTCTCGGACGCACGCGTCGTCGGCCCGACGTCGTCGTTCAACGAGCTTTACGTGACCACCAAGCCGAAGCAGAACCCGAGCGTCCGCGGTGGCGCGGTGTACCTGGACTACGACCGGCTCAACACCGGCGTACTCAAGGTCGCTTCGCTGATCCCGTTCGCCCAGCAGCCGTTCCCGAAGGTCAACACCGGTGACGTGCTCACCGGCGAGACGTCCGGCCCGGTCGAGTACAGCAACTTCGGCGGCTACACACTGTTCGCGACGAAGCTCGGCGCCGCCAAGGACAACGGCTTGCAGCGCGAGAGCACCCGTGCGCAGCGCAGTGGTGAGCTCTCCGTGGCGACCTACAACGTCGAGAATCTGTCCGCTTTGGACAGTGACGAGAAGTTCGGTGAGCTGGCGAAGGCCATCGCCACCAACCTCGCGAAGCCGGACATCCTGAACCTGGAAGAGATCCAGGACAACAACGGGCCGACGAACGACGGCACCGTCGCCGCGGACCAGACGCTGAAGAAGTTCACCGACGCGATCGTCGCCGCCGGTGGCCCGCGCTACGAATGGCGTCAGATCGACCCGGAGAACGGCAAGGACGGCGGCCAGCCCGGCGGGAACATCCGTGTCGGCTTCCTGTTCAACCCCACTCGGGTGTCCTTTGTGGACCGAGCGGGCGGCGACGCGACCACCCCGGTCGGCGTGGTCAAGGAGCGCGGCAAGACCCACCTGACCGTCTCGCCCGGCCGCGTCGAGCCCGGGAACGAGGCGTGGGAAGCCAGCCGGAAACCGCTGGTCGGCGAGTTCGTCTTCCACGGGCGCACCGTGTTCGTCATCGCGAACCACTTCAACTCCAAGGGCGGCGACCAGCCGACGCACGGCCGCAACCAGCCGCCGGTCCGGAGTTCCGAGGTGCAGCGGGCCAAGCAGGCGACCCTGCTCCGCGGCTTCGTCGACAAGCTGCTCGCTTCGGACAAGAACGCGAACATCGTCGTCGCCGGTGACCTGAACGACTACCCGTTCTCTCCCGCCGTGAAGACGCTGACCGCCGGTGGGGCGCTGAAGGACCTCATCGCGTCGCTGCCCGAAAACGAGCGGTACAGCTACGTTTTCGAGGGCCAGTCGCAGGTGCTCGACCACATCTTGGCGTCGAACGCACCACGCGGTCTCGACTACGACGTCGTGCACCTGAACGCCGAGTTCGCGAAGCAGGCGAGCGACCACGACCCGCAGGTGCTGCGTTTCCGGCCGAGCGCGGGCAACCCGGTCCAGGACGCGTTCTGGGACCTGGCGGACTACCTGGAGAAGATCTTCGGGCGCCCCTGACCCGCAATTAGTCCTCTGGATGCGGTACTTGCACGCGCAAGTACCGCATCCAGAGGACGAAACGCGGGTGCGGTCAGGAACGTTTGGCGCGCCACCCGAGGGAAAGGACGGCCTGGACGAGTTCCTGGTAGCTCGGCTTGACCTCTTCCAGGTACTTCTCCAGGTACCCGGCCCGCGCGGTCGGCACCGGACGCGGTTCCTCGTCCTCCGGCAGCCACGAGAGACCTTCGACGTTGTGCTGCGCCATCTTCCACCAGCGCGTGCACCGGTCGACGGCACGCTGCTCGCGTTCGGCGGCGTCCGCGACGGCCTGGTGCACCTCGGCGAGCCGGGCCTCCAGTTCGTCCGCGCGGCCGATCTCCCAGTTCCGGAGGTTCTCCGCCGAAGCGCGCGCGAGGCCGACGATCTCCTTGTACCGCATGGCCGCGGTGATGCCGTCATCCATCGAGAAGCCCTTCCGGACGCTGGAACGGGATGATCACCTCAGGGGCGCCGTGCGTGGTGCGGTCGAAGAACAGCGCGCGGCCCGGCCGCGGTGACCAGTGCACGACCTGCCCGGCGGCGAACGGCGACAGTTCGTTGCCCTGGACGTCCAACGCCGCCCAGGATCCGATGTCGTCGGTGCCCGCGAAACCGAGCGTGTCCTTCAGCCGGGCGATGCTGCGCCACCAGCCGATGGTGTGGACACCGTGCGTCGGGCCCTGCTTCAGCAGCACCCGCAACTGATCCAAACCGCTCTTGAGCTGTCCGGGCGCCTTCGCCTCCAGCGCGGGGATCGACGCGTCGACGCCGTACAGCAGCAGTACCCGCGCTTTGTCCAAAGAGGACAGATTCTCCGCGATATCGATTACCCGGGCGGGAAGATCGTCGACCAGGGTCGCCTGGTGTCCCTCCGCGCGCAGGCGCTCGGCCAGTTCGGCCACGGCGGGGACGGACGCCTCGATGGGGCACGAGAGCACGAACTCCACCGACTCGCGGTGATACTGGCGGGCCAGCGAACGAGCGGCGGAGTCCATGATGGACAGTGCCTCCGCCGTGGCCGCGCCGAGGACGGCGACGTTCCGCCCTGGTGCCTTCGGCAGCTCGACCCCGCAGGCGGCCTCGTCGACGTCGATGGACTGGCCGAGCAACGCCCGCGGTTTGTCCGTCGGCTTCAGATCGGTGAACGCCGGGAACTGTTCCAGCACCGGGGAATGCGCGCCGTCGAACAACCGGGGCCGCTTGAACGACTCCGAGTACTGCTCCCAGAGCCGGTGCTGCAGCTTGTTGAAGACGTCCTTGGTGCTCGCGTCCGGCACGTGGGCGAGCTGGTTCCCGTGCGCCACCCCGGAATCGTGGTTGATCACCGCGTGCCACTTCGGCGCGGAGACGGCCGCGTTGTTGGTCTCGGACAACACCCGCCGCGCCTTCGGCATGGCGATCCGCAGCGTGCACTGTTCGAACACCGCCGGTTTGCCCCAGAAGGCCTCGATCCCGGCGACGTCCTGGCTCGCCAGCACCAGGTGGATGCCCTGCGACCGGCCTCGCCGCGCGATGTCCTCCAGCAGCTGCGTCGCGGTCGCCGTCACGCCGTCGCGGCCGGCGAACAGGTACTGGAATTCGTCGATCACCGCGACGATCCGCGGCCAGTGCCCGCCGGGGTCCTGCTCGCGCAGATCCGCGAGATTGGTGACCTCGTGCAGTTTCGCGGCGGCCGACCGGCGGCGCAGCTCGTCGGCGAGGTACCGCAGCAGCGCCAGGCCGAACTCGCGGTCGGTGTTGACGTTGACCCCGATGAGCTTGGCGTGCGGCAGCCAGCTGGCGTCCCGCCGCCCCGGCGCGAGCCCGGCGAACGACACGCCTTCCTTGAAGTCCAGCAGGTACAGCGCGAGTTCGTCCGGCGAGTACCGCGCCGCGAGGCTGCCGAGCAGCGAATACAGGAAGTTCGTCTTTCCCGAACCGCTCGGCCCGCCGATGAGCACGTGCGGGCTGGCGTCGCCGATGACGACCTCCACCGCCTCGCCCTCGAAGAACCCGACCGGCGCCCGCAGCTCCCGCGCCGAGCTCTCCTTGCCCAGTTCGGTGGGCAGGAGGTCGGCGAACGCGCGCGGCCCGCCCTGTTTGGCGATCAGCGCCTCGGCGATCCGCCCGGCGGCGCGGATGACCTGCCCGGACGGCATCGGCGGATCGAGGTCGACGACGAGGTCGGGGCCGGTCATGCTGCTCGTCGCGTGCCGTTCGTCGTGCAGGCTCAGCGATTCGACCGACGTCGACAGCATGGTCGGCACGTCGATCAGGATCAGGCAGATCCCGGCCGCCAGCGCCCCGGTGGCGACCCGTTTCAGTTCGCGGGCGCGCTCCGGTTCGAGGGTTTCGCCGTTGCCGTAGAGCACCGCGACGCGGAACGGTTCGACGCGCTGGCCGCTCGCCCGCCGGATCTCCCGCAACGACGTGTGCCCCGCCTGCATCCCGGTCGCGTGGATGCGGCGGATGTGCCCGGCCAGTTCGTCGAGGAGGTCCTCGAGCCGTCCTGGGTCGTACAGGGTGAGCGCACTGGTGCGGCTCAGCGGATACAGGTCGGGGAGGATCGCGGTCAGCTGCCCGACGTCCCACAGATGGATACGCACCGCGCCGGGTTCGAACGTGCTCAGGATCCGCATCAGCAGGTTCTGCACGATGCCGTCCACCGCGGCCCTGGTCTTCGGTGCCGACGTGATGGACAGATGCGACTCGTCGAGCAAGGGGATCGCGACGTCGAAGGTGCGCGGGACATCCTGGCCCGGCACCGTCGCCGAGCCGACGCACCACAGCCCGGGCGCGGTGATGCCGGGATTCCCGCCGACGCGGCCGAGCCAGTTGCCCGGTTGCTGGCTCGCGGGCCCCGGCGCGTTGTTCGCGACGAGTTCGCGCAACGCGTTCGGGCCCGCTTCCCAGTCGGCGTAGAACTGGCCGCGCACGCTGCCCAGCAGGCCGAACACCTCGTTCGCGGCGGGATGCCGCGACCATTCGGTGTACTGCTCCGAGGTGGAGTTGTTCATCCCCACCCGGACGATGTGCTGTTCCAGCTGCAGTTTGGCCAGTTCCGCCTCGGCGGCTTGGCGGGCGCCGGCAGCGGCGCCGAGGACGAGCCCGATCTGATGCCGGACCCGTTCGAGCGCCGTGGCGACCCGATTGCGCTGTTCACTCGCTTTGCTGCCCATACCGGCTGGCCAATCTCAGAGACGGGATTGGTAACCGCTGACCAGGTCGTCAGCGGCGGAAAGGCGCGTCAGGAGGTTTTCCATTCCCTCGTCGGCCTGCGCCAGCTGCGGCGGCACCCACGGCACGGCTTGGGCCTGGGGTTCCACGATGGCGCGTCTGGACTCTTCGAGCAGGCCCCTGGCCCGCTCGGCATGGGCGCGTCCGTCGGCGAGGCCGGTTTGGACGGCCGTCAGCAGCTGGTGCAGTTCCTCGAGGTACATGTCAGAGACGGGTCGAGTACGACTCGGCCGACGAGATGCCCGCCTGGATGGTGCTCTGCATGCCGGTGATGCCTTGCAGGGCTTCGGCGAGAAGCCCGTGTGCCTGGCTCACCTCGTGCTGGGTGCTGCCCTGGGTGGCCTGGGAAAGCGAAAGCTGGGCTTCTTCGAGAGACTGCGCTGCCTGCTGAAGTGCGGCGATGCTCGCGGATGCCTTCTCGTTCGCGAGCGCGATACCAGCGCGGATCTCTTCGACTCCGGCCATTTTGGCGGACTCCTTGGGACGTCGGGGGCTGGAACGACCACTATTAAACTTAGCGTGATCAACTGACTCTGTTAAGTGAAGGTCCTGCTAAGTAATCAACAAGGCCCCGGACGTCGGAACGTCCGGGGCCTTGCTGACGGCGGAGGATACAGGATTCGAACCTGCGAGGGCGTGAACCCAACACGCTTTCCAAGCGTGCGCCTTAGGCCGCTCGGCCAATCCTCCGTGGGGAACGATACCGGATGCCGTTTCGCCCCCTCGAAGGTGGGTCTGACCTGCGTTTGCGGCTTCGGCGACTCAGGCGGCCGCAGGGGTGAGGACGTCGGCCACGACGCAGGTGATGTTGTCCGGCCCGCCGCCTTCGTTGGCCAGGTCGATCAGCCTCGGGACGGTCTCGGCGGGATCTTGGAAGGCGCCGAGGACGTCCTTGATAACGGTTTCGACAACCGTTGCCGTTAACCCGTCCGAGCACAGCAGGAGACGGTCGCCGGGGATGGCGTCGAAGGTCCAGATGTCCGCTTCGCCGCTGCCGGTGCTCAGGAGTGCCTTCATCAACAGCGAGCCGCGGGGATGTCCCTCGACCTCTGACGGGTCGATGCGCCCGTCGTCCGCGAGGGCTTGGGCGAGCGTGTGGTCGCGGGTGAAGCGCTGAAGTGTGCCGCCACGGAGGAGGTAACCCTTCGAGTCGCCGATGTGGGCGGCCGTGAAATGCGAGCCGTCGAACAGCAGGGCGGTCAGTGTGGTGCCCATGCCCCGCGTCTCGGGCTCCTGCTCGGCCGTCGCGGCGAGCCGGTCGTCGATGGTGCGGAGGCCGCCGGTGAGTACCTCGACCAGGTCGACGTCCGCGAGGTCGAAGCCGCGGAGGTCCGTGTCGAGCCGGGACAGGACGCCGACCGCCGCGGCGCTGGCCACTTCGCCGTGCGGCTGCCCGCCGATGCCGTCGGCGACCGCCAGCATCCTGGCGCTGGCGTAGACCGAGTCCTGGTTGACCTGGCGGCGCCGTCCGACGTCCGAGCCGGCGGCGTACCGAAGGGTGTACCTCATGAGCCCCAGTAAAGCAGCTGTGTACTGAGTTCACAAACAAAGGGCTGGAATAGCCAGCTGTCGGTTACGATGCGGCGATGGAGGAGCAAGCCACCGTCACCGCGGCGGACATCGCGCGCATCGCCGGCGTCGGCCGCGCCGCCGTCAGCAACTGGCGCCGACGTTACGGCGATTTTCCGCCGCCTGTCGGCGGGACGGCGTCGAGCCCCCTCTTTTCCCTGTTCGCCGTCGAAAGCTGGCTGCGTGAGCGGGGAAAACCGGTCGAGATCTCGCTCGGCGACCGGGTCTGGCAGCGGCTGCGAAACCTCGGCGACGATCTGGCGCTCGGCGACCGCGTCGGCCGGGTGGGGTCGTATCTCTCGCGTCGAGGCGTGTGGAGCTTCTCGCCGCGCTACGACGACGCGGAACTGCTCGGACTGCTGGACCGCTTCGCCGAGGAGCGAGGAGCGCGCGAGGCCTACGAGTTCCTGTGCGAACGCTACGTCGAGGCGCACTCGCGACAGCTGTCCGTCACGCCGGAACCGGTGGCGGCGTTGATGTCCCGGCTCATCGGCCCCGAACCCGGTGTCGTGCTCGATCCCGCGTGCGGGCTCGGGACGCTGCTGCTGGCCTCCGGCGGGACCCGGCTGCTCGGCCAGGTCGACGATCCGGCGACTTCGTGCATCGCCGCGCACCGGCTCCTGCTCGCGGGGGCGGACATGGAGATGTACGGCGCGGACGCCCTGTCGATGGACTCCTACGAAGGGGTTCTCGCGGACGCTGTCGTCTGCGATCCGCCGTTCAACGAAAGGGAATGGGGGTACGACGAACTCATCGGCGACCCGCGCTGGGTGTACGGCCAGCCGCCGCGCGGCGAGCCGGAACTGGCCTGGGTGCAGCACTGTCTCGCGCATGTGAAACCCGGCGGGCTCGTCGCGATCCGCATGCCCCCCGCCGCGGCCGGCCGTCGCACGGGGCGGAGGATTCGCGGGAACCTGTTGCGTGCCGGTGCTTTGCGCGCCGTGGTCACGGTCGGCGGCGCCGATCTCTGGTTGCTGCGGCGGCCGGAATCCGGGGAACGACCGCCGTCCCGGCTTCTTCTGACGACTGACCCGTCCACTGTGGAGGGATATCTGCGCGGTGCCGACGTACCTGGCACGGTCCGGATCATCGATCTGCTCGACGAGGAGATCGACCTTTCCCCGGTTCGCCATCAGGCGCGCGGTGAACACGCGGGCGAAGCCTTCCTTGAAGTCCTCAAGCGTTTCGAGGGTGTTCGGCCGGAACCGCCATCGCTGGTCGTGTCCGACGAGAAGCCCTCGTACGTCACGATCGGCGAGCTGCTGAAGTCCGGGGTGCTCACCGTGCCGGAATCGGTGGAGGAAGGCGACGTCGTCGCGTCGCCCGCCGTGCCCGCGTATGTCCACAATGGAGAGACCTTCACGGCGGAGCCGACGATGTCGAAGTACCGCACCGATCCCGAACGGCTGGACGCAGCGTTCCTCGCCGGCTGTCTGCGCGCGGCCGGGCAGATCGCGCCGACCTCCTCGACCAGGATCGACCTCAAACGCACCCGGATCCCGCGCTTGCCGATCGAGACGCAACGCGCGCACGGGGCGGCGTTCACCCGGCTCGCCGCCTTCGAGGACGCCCTGCGCGAGGCGGCCGAATCGGGTCTGGAGCTGGTGAGGCTAGGCTTGGCGGGGCTTACCGAAGGACAGTTGATCCCGGAGAACTAGTGCTTATCGCCGATCGCTACGAACTCGACGAGCTGCCGCTCGGGCGGGGTGGGATGGGCGCGGTGTACGCGGGCCACGACCGGCATCTCGGCCGCCGTGTGGCGGTGAAGTTCCTCGGGCTTCCCGGCGGCCCGGACGCCGAACTCGAACAGCGTTTCATCCGGGAGGCGCGGATCCTCGCCACCCTGGAACACGCGGGCGCGCCGACGTTGTACGACTTCGGCACCTATGACGAGCGGTTGTACCAGGTCATGCAGTTCATCGAGGGCGTGACCGTCGCCGACCTCGCCGCCGAACACGGGCCGCTGCCGGTGCCGTGGGCGGCCGCGATCGCCGCGCAGGCGTGCGCCGTGCTGTCCGCCGCGCACGCGCTGTCCATCTGCCACCGCGATCTCAAACCGACCAACCTGATGCTGTGCCCCGACGGCAGTGTGAAGGTGCTCGACTTCGGGCTCGCGATGCTGCGGGAAACCGACGTCGCCCAGTTCACCCGCGCCGGGCAGATCCTCGGCACCCCCGCGTACATGGCGCCGGAGCAGATCCAGCGCGGGATCGCCGGGCCGCGCAGCGATCTGTACGCGCTGGGCTGTGTCCTGCACGAAATGCTGACCGGCAGGCAGCTGTTCACCGGGCCGACGGCGTACGCGGTGTTCGAGAAGCAGGTCAAGGAGAGCCCGGCCGAAGTGGACGGTGTCCCGGGTGGACTGAACGTGCTGCTCGCGGATCTGCTGGAGAAGGACCCGGAACGGCGGCCCCGCGACGCGGACGAACTGTTCGGACGGCTGGCCGTGTTCGCGCGGGACCTGCCGCCGCTGCCCGGATATCTGGACGAGGGTGCCAACCCGGGCCGGATGTACGCGAGGGTCGTAGGCCGCGTGCCCTGAGACTCGATCGTGACCTGCCGATCAACAACCCCGACCGGGTGAGCTCCGTCTTTACCCATGTCAG
Organism: Amycolatopsis sp. w19; assembly: GCF_051373225.1. Taxonomy (NCBI): domain Bacteria; kingdom Bacillati; phylum Actinomycetota; class Actinomycetes; order Pseudonocardiales; family Pseudonocardiaceae; genus Amycolatopsis; species Amycolatopsis sp. w19. The sequence goes on from NZ_JBPQFM010000035.1 coordinate 37,174, forward strand.
ACGGACTACGGACAAACGGGGGTACGGGTCGTGAAGAAGTTCCTGGTGGGGGTGACCGCACTGGCCACCGCGCTGGTGCTGACCGCGTGTTCGGGCAACGCCGGCGGCAGCGCGCCCGGCGGCGGAGCCGTCGCGCAAGGCGACCCGGCCGGCGGGCCCACGACCACGTCGGCGCCGTCTTCGACCCCGGCCACGTCGTCCCCGACGCCGACGCCGAGCAGCAGTTCCACGCCGAAGCCGACGTCTTCGAAGCCCAAGCCGAAGCCCACGCCGAAACCGGCGCCCAAGCCCGCCGCGAACGCCGCCGACGTGCCTTGCAAGGCCGCACTGGCCTCGCCGGGCGTGAGCGCCTGCGTGGATCTCTCCGCGCTCAAGACGTGGCTCCTGCAGGACGGCAAGGTCATCTACGGGCCGGTAAAGCAACTGCCCGGCAAGAAGGGGCATGCCACGCCGACCGGTGTGTTCCACGTCTCGGCCAAGGTCAAGAACTACCACTCGAAGGCCTTCGACGCGCCGATGCCGAACTCGGTGTTCTTCCTGCCGGGTATCGCGTTCCACACCGGCAGCCTCTCGGTGTACTCGCACGGCTGCATCCACCTGTCGGCGGCGGCTTCGCAGAAGTACTTCACGACCTTGCAGAACGGCGATGTGGTGCAGGTCGTGGCCTGATCCGCTTCGGGACCGCTGGGCGTCACGTCACGCCCCAGTACATGAAGGCCCCCTTCCTTGCGCTAGGCGCAAGGAAGGGGGCCTTCATGTACTGGGGAAGGTGTGAAGGTCGAGTTTCCTCGGCTGAGCCGAGGGATGGGGTCCTTCACGCGCGGCGCTTGTGACCGTTGCGGCTGCTGGTGTATCTGGGGCGAGTGTGGCGACCTGGCCCGCGATCAAGCCGCACCCAAATCCAGTAGATGCCGGAGAAGCCGTCGGCCCTGACCCGAATCGCCATGCGCCATCGTTCTCCTGCGGATCATTGCGGTTCGGTTGCTTTGAGATAAAGGAAAGCTCCCGGCGGCAATGACTTCCCCGCTCCCGGCGACGTGCCCAGGACACGCCGGAAATGGGGAAGTGCCGATGATCTGGAGCCGGGTACTCGTCGCACTGTCGGTTTCCATCCTGCTTCTCCCGGGATGGGTGGGCGCTCCGGAAGCGACCGGAGCGCCCACGTGGGCGTCCGGCTTCGTCCTGCGCGACCAGCCCAGCGGTCAGGCCGCCTTCGATCTGACCGATTTCGCTTATCTGCCGGACGGTTCCGTGCTCAGCATCGGCAAGAGCGGCAAGGTCGCCTGGGTGCCGGTCTCCGGTCCGGCCAGGACGATCGCGAACCTTCCCGTCCACGACGGCGGCGACCTCGGACTGGTCGGTCTCGCCATCGCGCCGGATTACGCCACGTCGCACCGGATCTACCTCGCGTGGTCGTTCGACACGGCCGGCGGCGCGTTCACCATGCGGGTGGCGCGCTGGACGGTGACCGGAACGGACGTCCCCACCGGTCTCGCGAACGAACGGGTGCTCGTCGATCTTCCCGGGTTCTACGACGTCCACGGCATCACGGGGCTCGTCACGGCGCCCGACGGCACGTTGTGGATCTCCATCGGCGACGCCGCCGACTTCACCAGGATGGATCCGGGCGCGTTGCGCTCGCTCGACCTCGATCAGCTCTACGGCAAGATCCTGCACGTCACCTCGGACGGCGCCGGCGTTCCCGGCAATCCGTACTACTCCGCCGCGGCCCCGGATGCCAATCGCTCCAAGGTCTTCTCCAGTGGCTACCGCAGTCCCTTCCGGTTCTCCCTCGACCCGCGGCTCGGCCTGCCGGTCGTGGGCGACGTCGGCTGGAACACCTGGGAAGAGGTGGACGTCGTGCGGCCGGGGGCGAACCACGCCTGGCCCTGCTGGGAAGGAAACGCCCCCACACCGGGGTATTCCGGGCTGGCGGGCTGTGCCGGGGTGGTCAACACGCCGCCGATCACCGCGTACCACCACGGTTCCGGCGTCGACGAAGGTAACAGCGTCACCGCCGGGATCGTCTACAGTGGATCGTCCTATCCGGACGAATACAAAAGCGCCTTCTTCTTCGGTGATTACGTCACGCAGAAGATCTGGACGATGACGTACGACAGCCAGGGCAGGCTCGTGCGCGCGCCGGAGCGGCCGCCGAAGTTCACCGGCGTCGGCGGTCCGGTCAAGTTCGCGGCCGCGGCCAACGGCGACATCGTGTACGCCGACATCCACACCGGCAACCTGCGGCGCCTCAGCTATCCGGGGACGAACGCGGAACCGGTCGCGGTCGCCACTTCCGAAACGAACCCCGAAACCCGCACGGTCACCTTCGACGGCGGCGGTTCCTACGACTTCGACGGCGATCCGCTGACCTACCACTGGGATTTCGGCGACGGCACGAGCCAGACCGGCGTCCGCGTGACCCACGCCTACGGCGCCGGGCTCACGAGAGCGACGGCGCGGCTCACCGTCACGGACCGTCTCGGCGCGTCCGGCGGTACGGACGTCGTCGTGGTGCCGGGAAACCATTCGCCGCAACCGGTGATGACGGATCCCGGCGCCCGGACGTTCGCGGTCGGGGAACCGGTCGTCGTCGAGGTGACGGCGACCGACGCGGAGGACGGCGTGCTGCCGGTCTCGTGGACCACCCTCATCCGGCACTGCCCGGAGGAAGCGACCTGCCACGCGCATCCCGGCTCGCCGGGCGGTGGACCGGCGTTCACCGTGCCCTTCACCGACCACCAGGACTCCCGCGTCGAGATCACCGCGTCGGTGACCGACAGTGCGGGGGTGACGGCGAGCAAGACGTACGTCGCCATGCCGCGTGAGCACCGGTTGACGCTGACCGCCAACGTGGCGGCGGCGTTGAGCATCCCGGCCGAGGGCGGGGTCAGCACCGCGATGGTGACCGAAGGCGCGACGTTCGAGGTCGTGGCGGAGGAGATCGCCGCGGACGGCGTCTCGACGTTCTCGAACTGGTCCGACGGGCGGGCGTCGCGCACGGTGACCGTGACCGTTCCGGCGAACGACCTGACCCTGATCGCGAACTACCTCACCCCGATCGACAAGCGCTACCAGGCGGAACCCGCGCTGCGGCAACGACTCGGCGCACCCGTCGGGCCCGAGGTCGCCGACGGGACCGTGCGCTACCGGCCGTACGCGAACGGCAGGCTCTACTGGAGCGCCGAGACCGGCGTGAAGCAGATCGAGGGCGAGATCCTCAAGAAGTACCTCGCGCTGGGCGGGCACCGGAAGTTCGGGCCGCCCGCGACCGACGAGACCGCCACCCCGGACGGCGTCGGCCGCTACAACCACTTCCCGACCTGGCCCGGCACCATGCAGTCGTCGATCTACTGGACGCCGTCGACCGGCGCGCATCCGGTGTACGGGCGGATCCGGGTCAAATGGGCGGCGCTGGGCTGGGAGGCGGGCCCGCTCGGCTACCCCACGACCGACGAGCTCCCGACTCCCGACGGGGCAGGCCGGTTCAACCACTTCAGCAAGAAGGCGTCCATCTACTACACGGTGCAGACCGACGCGCACGCGATCTGGGGCCGCATCCGGGTCCGGTGGGAGGCGCTCGGCTGGGAGACCGGCCCGCTCGGCTACCCGACGACGGACGAATCCGCCACCCCGGACGGCGTCGGCCGCTACAACCACTTCACCAAGGCGGGCTCGATCTACTGGACGATGGCCACCGATGCGCACGCGGTCTACGGTGCGATCCGGCAGCGGTGGGCCGCGCTCGGCTGGGAGCGGTCGTACCTGCGCTACCCGGCGACGGACGAGTTCGGCATCCCCATCGGACGGCAGAGCAGCTTCCAGAGCGGCTGCATCACCTGGAACCGGACCACGGGGCAGGTGATCGACCGACGGTGGTGATCACAGTTCGATAAAGGCACTCGAAAGTGTGAAATGTCCACCTAGGCCCCTTCGATGAGACGTTCGACTGGGGAAAGGGGCCCTTGCATGCCTTCGAGATTCCGTGCGCTCTGTCACGCCCTCGTGACGTTGCTGATAGTGACCTTGCTGGTGCCGCTGACGTCCACATCCGCGTCCGCGGCGCCGGTGCTCCCGCCCGGCTTCGTCCTGCGTGACCAGCAGAGCGGGCAGGCTCCGTACGACCTGACCGACTTCGCCTACCTGCCCGACGGCTCGATGCTGACCACCGGAAAGCAGGGCAACGTCGCCTGGGTGTCCACCACCGGGCAGGCCCAGAGCATCGCCACCCTGCCGGTGCGCAGCACAGGCGACCTGGGGCTCGTCGGAATCGCGATCGCGCCCGACTACGCCACCTCCCGCACGATCTACACGGCCCGCGCGGTCGACGTCGCCGGCGGCGGGATCGCGCTGCGCGCTTCGCGCTGGACGGTCACCGGTACCGCCCAGCCGACCGGGCTGACCGCCGAGAAGGTGCTCATCGAGGGCGCCGCCAACACCGACATCCACGGCATCACCGGTGTCGTGGCCGCCCCCGACGGCACGGTGTGGGTCTCGACCGGCGACAGCTCCCGGTTCCAGGGCGCGGCCGACCCGTTCGCGCTCAACGTGTACGACCTCGACAAGATCTTCGGCAAGATCTTCCACATCACCGCGGACGGTGCGGGCGTTCCCGACAACCCGTACTACACCGCGGCCAACCCGAACTCCTTGCGCTCCAAGGTGTTCGCGAGCGGCTTCCGCAGCCCGTTCCGGTTCAGCCTCGACGCCAGCAGTGGTCTCCCGGTGGTCGGCGACGTCGGCTGGGGCACCTGGGAAGAGATCAACTTCGTCCAGAAGGGCGCGAATCTCGGCTGGCCCTGCTTCGAAGGCAACCAGCCCGCGGACGGTTTCTCCGCGATGCCGCAGTGCGCTTCGGCCGTGAACACCCCGCCGATGCTGGCGATCAGCCACGGGCAGGGCGTCGACAACGGCAACAGCATCACCGCCGGGATTGTCTACAATGGAGAGTCGTACCCGGAGGAATACCGGGGCGCGTACTTCTTCGGCGACTACGCCACCCAGAAGCTGTGGACGGCCAAGTACGACACGCAGGGCCGCGTCGTCCGCCCGCAGGAGACGCCGCCGAAGTTCACCGGCATCGGTGGCCCGGTCAAGTTCCTGGCGGCGGCCAACGGCGACATCGTCTACGCCGACATCTACAGCGGTCTGCTGCGCCGGCTCAGCTACACCACCGGGAACAAGGCGCCCGTCGCGGTCGCCACTTCCGAAACGAATCCCGAAACCCGCACGGTCACGTTCGACGGCAGCGGTTCCTACGACTTCGACGGCGACCAGCTGACCTACGAGTGGGACTTCGGTGACGGCACCACCGGCGCCGGCGCCAAGGTCAGCCACGCCTACCCGGCGGGCACCGAGAAGTTCACCGCCAAGCTGACGGTGAAGGACGGCCTGCAGGCGTCCGGGAGCACGGACATCGCCGTGGCGCCCGGGAACCACTCGCCGAAGCTGACCATGACCGACCCCGGCGAGCGGCTGTTCGCCGTCGGCGAGGAGGTCAAGGTAGGCGCGACCGTGACCGACACCGAGGACGGCGCACTCCCGGTCACCTGGACCACCCTGGTCCGGCACTGCCCCGAGAACGCGGTCTGCCACGCGCATCCGGACCACAGCGGCACCGGACCCGAGTTCGCCATGCCGTTCACCGATCACACGGACTCCAACCTGGAGTTCACCGCGACGGCGACCGACAGCGCCGGCGTCAAGGTCTCGAAGACCTACGTCGCGAAGCCTCGCGAGCACCGGCTCACGCTGACCAGCAACGTCGCCGCGGCACTGGGCATCACGCCGGAAGGCGGGGCCTCGTCGGCGATGGTGGTCGAAGGCGCGAAGGTGGAGATCCAGGCGGCCGAGGTCGCTTCGGACGGCGCTTCGACCTTCACCGGCTGGTCGAACGGCGCGACCGGGCGGCTGACCGAGATCACCATGGGCACCACGGATCTGACGATCACGGCGAACTACATCACCCCGATCGACAAGCGCTACCGCGACGAACCCGCGCTGGCGCAACGACTCGGCGCGCCGACCGCGCCCGAGGCCGTCGACGGCACGGTCCGCTTCCGCACCTACGAGCGCGGGCGGCTGTACTGGTCGAAGGACACGGGCGTGAAGCAGATCGAGGGCGAAATCCTCAAGAAGTACCTCGCCGCCGGCGGACACGTGAAGTTCGGGCCGCCCGCGACCGACGAACAGTCCACTCCGGACGGTGTCGGCCGGTACAACCACTTCCCGGTCTGGCCCGGCGTCCTGCAGACGTCGATCTACTACACCGTGAACACCGGGGCGCACCCGATCTACGGCAGGATCCGGCAGAAGTGGGCTTCGCTCGACTGGGAGCGGGGACCGCTGGGCTACCCGAGCACCGATGAGGCGGGTACTCCTGACGGGCTCGGCCGGTACAACCACTTCAGCAACGCCGCGTCGATCTACTACACGGTCCAGACGGACGCGCGGGCGATCTACGGCCGGATCCGTGTCCGGTGGGCGGCGCTCGGCTGGGAATCCGGTCCCATGGGCTATCCGACGATGGACGAGGCGGCGACGCCGGACGGTGCCGGCCGGTACACCCACTTCACCAAGGCCGGTTCCATCTACTGGTCGATGGCGACCGACGCGCACGGCGTGTGGGGCGAGATCCGCAAACGCTGGGCCGCGCGCGGCTGGGAGCGTTCGTACCTGCGCTACCCGACCACCGACGAGATGGTCGTCACCGGCGGACGGCAGAACAACTTCCAGGGCGGCTACGTGTTCTGGAACGCCTCCAACGGAACCGTGACCGACGGCGCCTGGTAGGCGGTAAACGCGCGTGAAGGCCCCCTTCCCTCGGCTGAGCCGCGGGAAGGGGGCCTTCACGTATTAGCGCAGGAGGTCCGCCGGTGACGTGCCCGTCGACGTCAGCGGCAGGCCGAGCGCGACCCGTTCGGTGAGCCAGGCGCTCGGCCGGTAGCGCTGGTCGCCCGTGCTCGCGACGAGACCACGCAGCACACGCAACACGAGATCCGCGCCCGCTTCGTCGCCCCAGGTCAGCGGCCCGCGCGGGTAGCCGAGGCCGAGGCGGACGGCGGTGTCGATGTCCTCCGGCGTCGCGAGGCGTTGCCCGGCGATGAAACAGGCGGTGTTGACGATCGACGCGAGGAGCCGCTGCGCGATCGGCGCGGGGCCGTCGCGGACCACGGTCACCGGCAGTCCGGTCGCGGCGAGCGCGCCCCAGGCGGTGCGGCCGGCGGCCGGGTCGAGCGCGGGGTGGACCGAGAGCGTCAGACGTTTCCCGTAGCCGCCGAGGGGATCGACGCCGACGACCCGTTCCGGCGGGAGACCCGCCGCGAGCGCGGTGTCCACAGTGGACGCACCGATCGGGCTGACGATCAGGACCGTGTCCGGGTAGGCGGAGTGCACCACCTGGATACCCGCCGCCGAGAGCAGCGTGCCGAGGCGTTCGTCGTCGACCCACACCGGAGTGCTCGGGGCCTCCGGCGCGGCCGGTTCCGGCTCGACCTGTTGTTGCCCGTCGACATAGCTGTAGAAGCCTTCACCGTTCTTGCGGCCGAAGAGCCCAGCGGCGACGCGGGGGCGCGTCAGCCACGACGGCCGCAACCGCGGTTCGCCGTGGAAACCGCTCCAGATGCTTTCGAGCACGGCGTGCGAGACGTCGAGACCGGTGAGGTCGAGCAGTTCGAACGGGCCGAGTTTCAGGCCGAGCACGTCACGGGCGACGCGGTCCACTTCGGCCGGGCTCGCGATCCCTTCGGAGAGGATCTGCAGCGCCTCGGTGCCGAGCCCGCGGCCGGCGTGGTTGACCAGGAACCCCGGTGCGTCGCGGGCGAGGACCGGTTCGTGTCCCCAGCCGCGGACGAGTTCGGTCATGGCGGGCGGCAGCCACGCGGCGGTCCGCGCGCCGGGCACGACCTCGACCAGCCGCATCAGCGGGACCGGGTTGAAGAAGTGGAGGCCGAGCAACCGGCCGGGATCGGTCAGCGCGGCACCGATCTCGGTGACCGAGAGCGAGCTGGTGTTGGTGGCGAACACGGTGTCCGGGCCGCACACGCGTTCCAGCTCGGCGAACAGCGCGCGTTTGATCTCCAGATCCTCGCGAACCGCTTCGACGACGAGGTCGACGCCGTCGGCGGGGGCCAGCGGGCCTTCGGCCGCGATCAGCCTGCCCTTCGCCGAGTCGGCTGCCTCCTCGGTGATCTTGCCCTTCGAGGCGAGCTTGCCCAGCATCGCGCCGACGTGGTCGATGGCCTCGCCGACCGCCTCCGGCCGGGCGTCGGCGAGCTCGACCTCGAGCCCCGCCGTCACGGCGAGCTGGACGATGCCCCGGCCCATCACCCCGGTTCCGATGACCCGGATCCTGCCGACCTGCTCCGCCCACTTCTCCACCGCGAGCCGCCTTTCCGTCGATGTAGTCCCGTCGTGACGCTAGCCGCCACGCCGGTATCTCGCCCGGACGGGTGATCCGTGCGCCACTCGGCGTAAGGCCACCGAGCCGCCGAGGTCTCCTCCGCGAAAACCGAGTGTTCCGCGCACCACCCCCGAAGGGAAACCTCCCATGGCCACCGTCCCCGCCGCCGCAGCCGTCCGGACCACGCCGTTGCTCCTCGTCGCCGTTCTCTTCGGCGCGGTCGCCGCGTTCCTGGCGAGCCAGGCGTTGTGGTCGCTCACCGCACTGGCCGTCGTGGTCGCCGCCGCCGTCCTCGCGGGCGGGGTCTGGCTGTCCGGACGGAAGCCCGCGACCGAACTCTAAGATCGCCGTGTGACGGCGAAACGCTTGACGCGGGAGGAGAGCCGCGAGCAGACCAGGCAGCGCCTGCTCGCGGCGGCCGCCGAGCTGTTCTCCGAACGCGGGGTCAACGGCACGTCCGTCGAGCAGATCGCCGAGCGGGCGGGTTTCACGCGCGGCGCCTTCTACGGCAACTTCGACGGCAAACACGAGCTGGTCGTCGAGTTGCTGCGCCGCCGCACCCAGCGCGAGGCCGAGGAGGTCGCCGCGTTGCGTGACGGCGTCGGGTCCTTCGCCGAGATGATGGACCGGTTGCGCGCCTGGAACGTCGAGCGCGCCGAACACCTCGCCGGCTGGCTGACGCTGCGCACCGAGCTGGCCCTCTACGCGTTGCGGAATCCCGATGCCCGCCCGCTCGTCGGCGAAGGCGAGAAGTCGACAAGGGCGCTGCTGGAGACTTCGATCCGGACCGAGCTCGCCGCGCGGGGCGCGGAACCGCCCGCCGATCCGGCCTTCCTCGCGATGATCCTGCACGCGCTCGAGGACGGTCTCCTGCTGCAGCGCTTCCTCAGCCCGGAGGGAACCGGCGACGAGGACGTCGTGGACGCCGTCCAGCTGCTGATGCGCTCGTGGACCGCGCTCAGCCGGTCATCTTGATCCCGGTGAACTCGGCCATCTGACGGACCCCGTGCGCGAAGAAGGCGTCCGCCGGGTCGACGGAGCCGACGTACTGGCCGAACAGCTCGAAGTTGATCATCCCGAACAGCTGGGTCCAGGCCATGATCAGCCGGGAGGCGGTCTCGGGGCCCAGGTTGACCTTGAGGATTTCGGTGAGCGCGTCGAGCTGGTGCAGCAGCTCGACCGGCATCTCGCCGACCTCGGTCTCGACGCGGAGGTTCGCGTCGCGCAGGACCGCGACCAGGGCGAAGGCCACCCGACCGGCGGGGGCGACGGTGTCCTGCGGAGCCTGGTAGCCGGGGATCGGCGAACCGTAGATCAGCGCGTACTCGTGCGGATGCGCCTTCGCCCAGGCGCGAACCGCGTGCCAGATCGAGTCCCACCGTGCCAGCGGGCTCTTCTTCGGGTCGTCGGCGGCCTCCGCGGCTTCTCCGACGGCGTTGTAGGCGTCGACGATCAGGGCGGTCAGCAGCTCCTCGCGGCTGGAGAAGTACCGGTAGAGCGCGGACGACACCATGCCCAGCTCGCGCGCGACCGCGCGGAGGGAGAGGCCGAGCGCGCCGACTTCGGCGAGCTGGCGGCGGGCTTCGTCCTTGATCTCACGGGTGAGTTCGGCGCGGGCACGTTCGCGCGCGGTCTGAGTGGCGGCCATGCTCTCACTGTAGAGCATCGCACCTAAATGAGAGCACTGCTCTTGACATGGCGCACCGCCCTGGTGTTCACTGCTCTTAACAGAGAGCACTGCTCTCGCAGACTTCGAGGAGACGAGATGACCACCAACGCCGCCGCCACCACCGGAGCCGCCCCGGAGACCGCCGCGATCCGCTACGTCAAGCCGGCCAAGGCGACCAACGCGTTCAACGAGTTCGTGCTCAAGCTGACGAAGCTCGGCGTCAGCGTCCTGGGCAGCCGGGTGCTCTCGGTCCGCGGTCGCAAGAGCGGCGAACTGCGCTCCGTCCCGGTCAACCTGCTGAAGCTGGACGGCGAGCGCTACCTGGTCGCTCCGCGCGGTGTCACGCAGTGGGTGCGGAACCTGCGCGTCGCCGGCGAGGGGCAGCTCAGCGTCGGACGCCGCACCGAGACGTTCACCTACACCGAACTCGCCGACCACGAGAAGCCCGAGATCCTGCGCGCGTACCTCAAGCGCTGGAAGTTCGAGGTCGGGGTGTTCTTCGACGGTGTCGACGCGAAGGCGTCGGACGAGAAGCTGCTGGAGATCGCGCCCGGCTACCCGATCTTCAAGATCGCCTGAGCACGCGTGTCCGGCGGTGACGGCCCCGGCTAGTCGGCCCGGTCCTCACCGGAGGTCTGCCGTGTGCGGCGGGCGGTGGCCGCCACCAGCACCACCCCGACCAGGAACGCGACGAGCCCGATCAGGAACCACAGCTTCTGCCCGGTCATGAAACTGCCGGTCAGCACACCGGCGCCCTGCAGCACCCAGACACCGCCGACCAGCAGGAAGACCAGCCCGATCGTGAGCGTGACCCAGCGTTTCATCCACAGCTCCCCGCGTCGACGTGCCCTGTGGCGATTCTGGCATCGGGTGTCCCGCCCGGCGAACCGATCAAGCCCGGCGGGGTCAGTTCCCCACCAAGCCGTTGCGATAGGCGTAGACGACGGCGTGCACCCTGTCCCGCAGCCCGAGCTTCGCCAGGATCCGCGAGACGTGGGTCTTCACCGTCTCCTCGCCCACGTGCAGGCGCACGGCGATCTCCGCGTTGCTGGAGGCGTCGGCGACGAGCAGGAGGACTTCGCGTTCGCGTGAGGTGAGCCGTTCCAGTTCGGCCGGTTCGGCGGCCGCGGGTTCGATGCTGGTGGCGAAGGTCGACACCAGCCGCCGGGTCACCGTCGGGTCGATCAGCGCGTCGCCACGCGCGGCCACCCGCATGGCCGAGACGAGTTCTTCGGGCGCGAGGCTCTTCAGCAGGAACCCGCTCGCACCGGCGCGAAGCGCGCGATACACGTACTCGTCGGAGTCATACGTCGTCAGCACGAGGACCCGGGTGTCGAGCTCGCGCGCGGACATGATTGCCTCGGTCGCGGCCAGACCGTCCAATTTGGGCATCCGGACGTCGAGGACGGCGACGTCCGGCCGCAGCGAGGCCGCCTGCGCGACGGCCTCGCGTCCGTCCGCCGCCTCGCCGACGCATTCGAAGTCCGCCTGAGTGTCGAGCACCGCGCGCATCCCGGACCGGAACATCGCGTGGTCGTCGGCCAGCAGAACCCGGATCACTGTGCCTCCAAAGGAAAACCGACTCGAACCCGCCAGTGCCGCCCGTCGTCGAGCGGTCCGCATTCGGCCTGTCCGCCGAACAACGCGACCCGCTGCCTGATCCCGGCGAGACCGCGTTTCGTCGACTCGGCCGACGCGTTCGGGCGGCCGATCTCGTTGGTGATCGTGAGGAGTACTTCCGTCTGCCGGTAGGCGAGGTCGATCTCGACGATCCCACCGGCCCCGTGCCGGAGCGCGTTCGTCAGCGCCTCCTGCGCGATGCGGTACAACGCGATGTCCACCGAACCCGGGAGTTCGCGCGGTCCGCCGTGACTGGTCAGCCGCGCGGGCAGCCCGGCGGTGCGGAGGTTGTCGAGCAGTTCGTCGAGGTTGTCCAGCCCCGGCTGTCGCTGCACGGCACCGTTCTCCTTGCCATGCAACAGATCCAGCAGGCGCCGCAGGTCGGCCATCGCGGCCCGGCTCGACGATTCGACGGCGGAGAGCGAACGCCGGACGGCGGGTTCGCCCTCCGGCAGCCCGAGCCGTGCGGCACCGGCGTGCACGCCGATCGCGCTGACGTGGTGGGAGATCACGTCGTGCAGATCGCGGGCGATCGTCGTGCGTTCTTCGACGACGGCACGGCGGACGGCCTCCGCTTCGTGCTGCTGCCGTTGTTCCTCCGCGCGCTGGAGATCGGCGATGTACGCGCGCCGCGCGGTCGTGTAGCGGCCGACCATCCACGGCAGCAAACCGCTCACGCCGACGTCGATGACCAGCAGGCGCCAGTCCCGGTCGCCGCGGTCGACCGGGATGAGATTGCAGGCGACGAGCCCGGCGAGCATCGTCACCAGGGCGGCCACCGCGGGTCTGGTCGCGAGCCAGGCGCCCGCGCGGTAACCCGCGATCAGCACGCCGGCGTTGGTGGCCTGCAGGTAATGGTCGTACGGGAACAGCAGGAGCGGCGCGGCGGCCAGCAACGCGCCGTGTGCGGCGGAAACCCAGCCGGAATACCGCGAAGGCCCGGCGAGCGCGGCGTTCGCGAGGATGCCGCCGATCAGGAGAACCCAAGCCTGCCAGCCCAGCGAGAGCGGCGGACCGGCGATGAGGAACAGCCCGGCGTCGGCGATCAGGCAGACCGCCGCGACCGCGCACGCCTGCCTCGCCAACGAACCGCTGATGTCCCGCACGCGCTCAACTCTGCCCTATTTCGCTGGACAGGGGTTCCTAAGATCGAAACCCATGGGGGCAGCGAAGACACCCGTGCTCTGGACGACCGGGGCACCGGGAACCGGGAAATCGACCACCGCCTGGGATTTGTACACCCGCCTGACGCAAGCGGGCGGCAGCGTCGCGTATGTCGACATCGACCAGCTCGGGCTGATCGGCCCGCCGCCCGGCGGCGGGGACGCCGCGCACGCGATCAAGGCGGCCAATCTGCTGCGCGTACTGGAAGTCCTGCGAGGCACCGCGCAGATCGTCGTGTCCGGGGTGGTGGACCCGGCGAAGCCGCACATCGAGGGCCCGGACTTCGACCTCACCCTCATCCGGCTGACGTGCGATCGCGACGAACTCCGGAGCCGCTTCCTCGGCCGTGGCTCACCCGCCGCGGCCTTGCCCGACCTCTTCGCGGTGGCGGACGTCTACGACCGCGCCGGTTTCGGCGAGGCGATGGACACGACCGGACAGCGGCCCGAGCAGACCGTCGAAGCGCTGTTCCGCCGCTGCACCTTGGACGCCGGAACCGTTCGCACGCCGGACGCGGGACAGCCTCAGCCCGGACCGGTGACCGTGGTGACCGGCCCGACGGCGGTCGGCAAGTCGACCGCCGCGTTCAGCGCGCTCCGCGATCTCTGGGAGCGCGGGATGCCCGTGGCCTACGTCGATCTCGCGCAACTCGGCTTCGCGCACCCCGGCCCGGATCCGGCACTGGAAGCTGCGCTCCTTTCGGCCGTCTGGCGCGGCTATCGCGACGCGGGAGCGAAGCGGCTGATCGTCGTGGCCCGGGAATTCCGCCCGGAGCACCGGCGGGCCTTCGACGCGGTCACCGTCGTCCACCTCGACGCGGACGACGCCACGCTCACCGAGCGAGTCCGGCGCCGGGCCGAAGGCGAGTCCGCCTTGCTGGCGGGCGATGAACTTCGCGGCGCGCTACCCGGCGTACGGGACCGGGTGGCCGCGCGTGCGGTCGCCGAAGCGGCGCGGATGCGGCGCTCCGGCGGCGATCGCGTCGTCCTCGACACCTCAGGGCAGGAACCCGCCGAAACGGCCGCCGCGCTGCTCGCCGAGCTGGCTCAGTAGCGCCGCTGACCGTCCTGGCCCTGTCCGGGCGGCCCACCGCGCTGGTTCTGTCCTGGTTTGCCGATGGTCGTCGCCGTCGCGGTGTTCCCGGTGACCTTGGCGGTCACCATCACCGTCTCTCCGACCTTGGGCTCGCCGGTCTTCATGGTCGACGCGTCGATCGTGTAGACCTGCTTGTAGCCGTCCTTGCTGGTCAGGCTGACGGAGGTCGCGCTGACCTCGGTGACCTCCCCGGTCTGCGTCCGCTCGGTGCTGTAGCCGCCTTTGCCGTCGGAGACGACGAAGTCGCCGTGCAGTGTGTCGCGAGGCATACCCCCGCCGGGGCCCATGAGCACCCGGCCGCCGCCGGGACCGCCTGTCATCGTGCCCCGTTCGGCGCCGTTCGCGGCGGTCCCGGCCCAGATCGCGGCGCCACCGCCGGCGGCGATCACGACCGCCGCCCCGGCCGCGATCGCGGTCTTGCGACCCGACCAGGTCTTCTTCGGTTCGCCTTCCGGGGCGGGCGCACCCCATTCGGCGGGTTCGGTCGGTTCGGTCATCTGGACGCCTCCCTGTACTCGGTTGCGGCCATGGTCGGCGCCGTCGCTGTGCGGAAGCTGTGCCGCCGGTGGGCACGCGCTGTGTTTCGCACCCCGGCAGGGTGATCGTTCACAGGAAACGCACAGGCGGCACACAGAGAAGCCTCATCGGCGCCGCCCAGGATGGCACCATGACCAGTGTGAACGTCCCTTCGTCCGGTTCCGCGAAGGCCGGCCTGCGCCGTGCCGACGGCAGCCCCGTACGGGTGCTGGTCGTCGACGACGAGGCGACCTTGTCCGAACTCGTGTCGATGGCGCTGCGCATGGAGGGCTGGGACATCCGCACCGCCGCCGACGGCACCGAGGCCGTCCGCGTCGCGCGGGAATTCCGGCCGGACGCGGTGGTGCTGGACGTCATGCTGCCGGATATGAGCGGCCTGGAAGTCCTGCGCCGCCTGCGTTCCGAGGTGCCGAACCTGCCGGTGCTGTTCCTGACCGCGAAGGACGCGGTGGAGGACAGGATCGCCGGTCTCACCGCGGGTGGCGACGACTACGTCACCAAACCGTTCAGCCTGGAGGAGGTCGCGCTGCGGTTGCGCGCGCTGCTCCGCCGCGCGGGCGGGGTCGCCGGGCCGAGCGGGTCGACGCTCGTCGTCGGCGACCTGACCCTGGACGAGGACAGCCGCGAGGTGCACCGGGGTGGCGACTTGGTGCCGTTGACCGCCACTGAGTTCGAACTGCTGCGTTATCTCATGCGCAATCCGAAGCGTGTGCTGTCCAAGGCGCAGATCCTGGACCGGGTGTGGAGCTACGACTTCGGCGGCCAGGCCAATATCGTCGAGCTCTACATCTCCTATCTCCGCAAGAAGATCGACGCCGACAGGGAACCGATGATCCACACGATGCGCGGCGCCGGGTATGTCCTCAAACCCGCGGGGTAGGCGGCCGTGGTCCCTGCGGCGACGGTTGATCGCGCAGGTCGCGGGCCTGCTCGCGCTCGTCTGCCTGGTGGTCGGCGTGGTCACCGAACTGGCGTTGCGGAACTTCCTGATCGACCAGCTCGACGCCCGCCTCGCCGAGACCAGCGAGCGTGCCAGCCGCCCGCCGCCACCGGGCCGCCCCGGCGGGGAAAGGGTTCCTGAGGGCCTTCGCGCGTATGGGCAGAGCACCGGTTCGTTGTTCGTGAACGTGTTCCCGGACGGACGCGTGCTCGCGGCTGTGCTGCGGTCCAGCTACGACGCGAAGGTCACCGATCCGTTCCCGCACGACGAGATCAGCCCCACCCAGATCGGCACCCTGCTGCGGTCGACGACGGGTGACAAGCCGACCGACGTGAACCTCGGGTCGCTCGGGGAATACCGCGTGGTGGCGAAGAAAACGGCGGGCGGCGGCGTCGCGATCACCGGCCTGCCCACCAAGGACGTCACGGATACGTTGTGGAACCTCGGTTTCATCTTCGGCGGGGTCGCCGTCGGCGGCATCCTGCTGGCGGGCGCGCTCGGCGCGGTGACCGTGCGGCGCACCATGAAACCCCTCGACCGCCTGGCCGCCACCGCGACCAGGGTCGCCGAACTCCCGCTGGATCGCGGCGAGGTCGCGTTGTCCGAGCGAGTGTCCGAAGTGGACACGGATCCGCGGACCGAGGTCGGGAAGGTCGGGTTCGCGCTCAACCGCATGCTCGGCCACATCTCGAACGCGCTTTCCGCCCGGCAGGCCAGCGAAAGCCGGGTGCGCCGGTTCGTCGCGGACGCCAGCCACGAACTGCGGACGCCGCTCGCGGCCATCCGCGGCTACGCGGAACTCACCCGGCGCTCCGGCTCCGAGGTGCCGCCGGACATCGCGTTCGCGATGGGCCGCGTGGAGTCGGAATCGACGCGGATGACCGGCCTGGTCGAGGATCTGCTGCTGCTCGCGCGGCTCGACTCCGGCCGTCCGGTGGTGCGCCGGCCGGTGGACCTCTCCCGCCTGGTCGCGGACGCCGTCGCCGACGCGCATGTCGCCGGGCCGGAGCACAAATGGCTGCTGGAGGTCCCGCCGGAGCCGATCACCGTCCTCGGTGACGCGGATCAGCTGCATCAGGTGGTGATCAACCTGCTCGGCAACGCGCGCACGCACACCCCGGCAGGCACCGAGGTCACCACCTCGCTGTCCATAGTGGACTCGACGGTGACGCTGTCCATTGTCGACGGTGGGCCGGGGATCCCGCCGGAGATCCTCCCGGAGGTCTTCGAACGTTTCGCCCGCGGCGACGACTCACGGTCGCGGGCTGCGGGCAGCACCGGGCTCGGGCTGGCCATCGTCGCGGCCGTCGTCGCCGCGCACGGCGGGCAGGTCGGCGTCGCCAGCCGCCCGGGACACACGGAGTTCCGGGTGATGCTCAGGGCCTCCACTCACTGTTAGCGCCGCAGAGGATGATGCAGGGCAGCTCGCCTTCGGTCCGCCCGGCCAGCCACGCGGCGAACGGGACCGCGGCGGCCGGTTCGACGGCGAGGCGGAACTCGTCCCAGAGCCGGTCCCGCGCGGCGAGCAGTTCCTCGTCGCTGACCAGCACGGACGTCACCCGATCCCGGAGCACGGCGAACGGGACGTTCCCGACCCTGGTCGCGCCCAACGCGGAGGCGGCCACCGAGTCGATCTCCACGTCCACCGGCTCGCCCGCCTCCAGCGCGGCGCCGAGCGCGCGGCACCGCTCCGGCTCGACGGCGAACGTCGGCAACCCGGCCAGCGACGTCCCCGCGACCAGCCCGCCACCGCCGACCGCGACCAGGAACGCGTCGACGTCCGGCGCGTCCTGGACCACTTCGGCCGCGACGGTGCCCTGACCGGCGACGACGGCGGGATCGTCGTACGCGTGCAGGTACCGCGTACCCGGCTCAGCGGCGGCTTCGAGCGCCTTCGCGGCCGCCTCGGCGTACGTCGCTCCGTGGCGGATGAGCTTCGCGCCCGTGGCCTCGATCCGGACCGTCTTCGCCCGCGGAGCAGACTCCGGCACGTACACCGTCGCAGGCAGATTCAGCAGCGAAGCCGCCGTCGCCACGCCCAGCCCGTGGTTGCCGCCGGACGCCGTCAGCACCCGCTCCGGCAACGGGCCGCTCACCAGCGCGTTCACCGCGCCCCGCAGTTTGAACGATCCGCTCCGCTGCAGATGCTCCAGCTTGAGGACCAGCGGCCGCCCGTCGACTTCCGCGCGCAACACCGGCGTGCGCCGCACGAACGGATGAACGGCCTCGGCGGCCTTGAGGACATCTTCCCAGGTCGGAGTACTCATACCCCCCACTGTCCTCCATGCCGGGACGGGAGTGACTACACTGGTCCTCGGATCCCGCGCGGCGTCCATCTTGTGAACCTCCCCAGGGCCGGAAGGCAGCAAGGATAAGCAAGCTCTGACGGGTGCGCGGGGTCCCCTTTTTTTGGGGCTAGAAGATCCCGAACACATCCTTCGGCGGCACGGGCGACGGCAGGGCTTCCGCGTCCGTGATGGGTTTCGCCTTGCCCTGGAGCTGCCGCAGGTCTTCTCCCGCGACGCAGCGCGCCGGGTACGCCGACGAAGCGGCGCGCCGGGTCAGGTCCGCGACGGGAAGCTCGACGCGGGAAGCGGCTACCACGATGTTCCCGAACCGGCGGCCCCGCAGGACGCCCGGCTCGGCCAAGATCGCCAGGTGGGGGAAGGAACTCGCCAGCGTCGCCAAGAACCGGCGGAGGAACGGCAGGTTCGGCCCGTCCGACACGTTGGCGACGTAGGTACCGGCCGGGCGGAGGACCCGCGCGATCTCGTTCGTGAACTCGACGGTCGCGAGCCCGCCAGCCAGGATCCCGCGTTCGAAAGCATCCACGATGACCAGGTCGGCCGAAGCGTCGTACCTGGCGGAGACGCCTTCGCGGCCGTCGCCGACACGGACCTTCAGCCCCTTCAGGCCCAGCTGCTCGCGGACGAGCGCGACGAGCTCACCGTCGGCGTCGAAGACCAGCTGCCGTGATCGCGGCCGCGCCGCGGCGAGGTAGCGGGGGAGCGTGCATGCCGCCCCGCCGACGTGCAGCGCGTCGAGCGGGCCTTCGCCGAGGCAGTCGACGACGTCGGCGATCCTGCGGATGTAGTCGAACTCGAGATCGGTGGGGTCGTCGAGGTTGACGTGCGACTGGGCGACGCCGTCGACCGAGATCATCCAGGCGTTGGGACGGTCGGCGTCCTGGAGCAGTTCGGCGGTGCCGAAGCGCACCGGATACCTGCCGGGGGTCGGTGCCGGTCTCACCTGTCGGGCCCTCCCGGTATCCATCCATGCCCCCGCCGCCGCCCTCAATGGAGACGCTACGCGCCACTGTTAGATTCAACGCCGTGGCATTAGCGCTGTACCGAAAGTACCGTCCGGCTACCTTCGCCGAGGTCGTCGGGCAGGAGCATGTGACCGATCCGCTGCGCATCGCGCTGGCCGCCGGTCGTATCAACCACGCCTACCTCTTCTCCGGCCCGCGCGGCTGCGGCAAGACGTCCAGCGCCCGCATCATGGCGCGGTCGTTGAACTGCGCGAAGGGCCCGACGCCGGATCCGTGCGGCGAGTGCAACTCGTGCCGCAACCTCGCGCCCGAGGGCCCCGGCAGCGTCGACGTCACCGAGCTCGACGCCGCCAGCCACGGTGGTGTCGACGACGCCCGCGAGCTGCGGGACAGGGCGTTCTACGCCCCGGCCGACTCGCGCTACCGCGTCTTCATCATCGACGAGGCGCACATGGTCACCACGCAGGGCTTCAACGCCCTGCTGAAGATCGTGGAAGAGCCGCCCGAGCACCTGATCTTCATCTTCGCGACCACCGAACCGGACAAGGTGCTCCCCACCATCCGGTCGCGGACCCACCACTACCCCTTCCGGCTGATCCCGCCCAGCTCCATGCGCGAGCTGCTGGAACGCAACGTCGCCGCCGAGGGCGCGACGGTCGAGCCCGCGGTGTATCCGCTGGTCATCCGCGCGGGCGGGGGTTCGGCGCGGGACACGCAGTCGGTGCTCGACCAGCTGCTGGCGGGAGCCGGGCCGGACGGCGTCGACTACTCGCGCGCGGTGTCGCTGCTGGGCGTCACCGACGTCGCGCTCATCGACGGCATGGTCGACGCGCTGGCCGCGGACGACGCGGCCGCCGTGTTCGGCACCGTCGAGCGGCTCGCCGAGGCCGGGCACGACCCGCGCCGGTTCGCCACCGACCTGCTCGACCGCCTGCGCGACCTGGTGCTGCTGCGTTCGGTGCCGGACGCGGGGGAACGCGGCCTCGTCTCCGCGCCGGACGACGAGCTCAAGAAGATGAAGGAACAGGCGGGCAAACTGGAGCCCGCCACGCTCTCGCGCTACGCCGACATCGTCCACAATGGACTCTTGGAGATGCGGGGAGCGACCTCGCCGCGGCTCGTGCTGGAGCTGCTGACGGCGCGGATGCTGCTGCCGTCGGTCGCCGAGAGTACCGACGCGTTGCTCGCCCGCCTCGAACGGCTTGAGCGCCGCGCCGCTTCGGCCCCGGCGCCCGTCGCCGCTGCTCCGGCGCAGGCCGCTCCGGTGGCGCAGTCCGCGCCCGCCCCG
>NZ_JBPQFM010000036.1:0-44353 GCF_051373225.1 Amycolatopsis sp. w19
GTGGCGGCGGCGCGGGTCCGCGTGGTCGTGGAACGCGTCGCGGCCGGGCGGCTGGCGGCCGTCCGGGTCGTCGTCGCGCGGGTGGCGGTGGCGCGAGTCGCGGTGCCGGCGGTCGCGCGCTTCACAGCGGTGGCCTTCGGCAGCTTCTTCGAACCACTGATGACGTCCTTGAAGGTCGTGCCGGCGCGGAACGCGGGCACGTTGGTCTTCTTGACGCGAACGGTCTCACCGGTGCGCGGGTTCCGCGCGGTGCGGGCGGCGCGGGCGCGCTTCTCGAACACACCGAAGCCGGTGATGTTCACCTTCTCGCCCTTGTTGACCGTCCGGATGATGATGTCGACAAGGCCATCGACGGCCTCCGACGCGACCTTCTTGTCGCCCAGGCGCTCCGACAGCGCCTCGATCAGCTGGGCCTTGTTGGCCATTCCAGTCCTCCAAGAAGAACTACTTGTACACGGCCCCGTCGGCCGACTTAGCGCACACGGTATTACCAATGCAGCACAAATTCCAAACGACGCGCGGAAATTTCCCTTGTCTCGGGGGCTGTTCCGCCTCCCGAGGGACCCCTTGAGGGCCTCCGGAGGTGCCGTTCGGTGTGGTTTCGGGGCTGTGCCGAGGACTCCCGGCCAGGGTGCGGATTCCCTGCTCAGCAAGGGAATCCGCCCCCTTTGACCTGCCCTAGGAGGAGGCTGCCGGGAGGGTCACCGGCTTCCAGGAGGGGCGCCCGGTCTCGAAAGTGTCGATCTCATCCGCGTGGCGGAGTGTCAGGGCGATGTCGTCGAGCCCTTCGAGGAGCCGCCAGCGGGTGTAGTCGTCGATCTGGAAGGGCGCGGTGAAGTCCTTGGCCCGTACCGTCTTCGACTCGAGGTCCACCGTGACCTCCGTGCCGGGCTCGTTTTCGAGCAGCTTCCACAGCAGTTCGACGTCCGCCTGCTCGACCTGAGCGGCGACAAGGCCCTGCTTGCCCGAGTTGCCGCGGAAGATGTCCGCGAACCGGGAGGAGATCACGACCCGGAAGCCGTAGTCCATCAAGGCCCACACCGCGTGCTCACGGGAAGAACCGGTGCCGAAGTCCGGGCCCGCGACCAGGACCGACCCGCTCTTGAAGGGCTCTTGGTTGAGGATGAACGACTCGTCGGACCGCCAGGCGGCGAAGAGCCCGTCCTCGAAGCCGGTGCGGCTCACGCGCTTGAGGTAGACCGCCGGGATGATCTGGTCAGTGTCCACGTTGGACCTGCGCAGCGGGACCCCGACGCCGGTGTGGTGGGTGAACGCGTCCATGTTGGGAACTCCTTCGCGGATGTCAGCGATGTCAGTGCCGTCAGCGAGCGGCGGCGGGCTGGAGGTCTTCGGGGCTGGACAGCGTTCCCCGCACGGCCGTGGCGGCCGCCACGAGCGGCGACACCAGATGCGTCCGGCCGCCCTTGCCCTGCCTGCCTTCGAAGTTGCGGTTCGAGGTCGACGCGCTGCGCTCGCCCGGCTTGAGCTGGTCCGGGTTCATGCCGAGGCACATCGAGCAGCCCGCTTGACGCCATTCCGCGCCCGCTTCGGTGAAGACCCGGTCCAGCCCTTCGGCTTCCGCCGCCTGGCGGACCCGCATCGAGCCGGGGACCACGAGCATCCGCACCGAATCGGCGACCTTGTGGCCGCGCAGGACGCCCGCGGCGGCCCGCAGATCCTCGATCCGGCCGTTCGTGCACGAGCCGAGGAAGACGGTGTCCACCGCGATCTCGCGCAGCGGCGTGCCCGGCTTCAGGTCCATATAGGACAGGGCCTTTTCAGCGGCGATGCGCTCGTTCTCGTCGCCGATGCGCTCCGGGTCGGGCACCTCGGCGCCCAGCGGGAGCCCCTGGCCCGGGTTCGTGCCCCAGGTCACGAAAGGCGTGAGCTCGTCGGCGTTCAGGCGCACCTCGGCGTCGAAGACGGCGTCGTCGTCCGTGCGGAGTTCGCGCCAGTTCTCGACGGCGGCGTCCCAATCGGCGCCCTGCGGCGCGTGCGGACGGCCCTTCAGATACGCGAACGTCGTCTCGTCCGGCGCGATGAGCCCGGCGCGCGCGCCGGCTTCGATGGACATGTTGCACACCGTCATCCGGGCTTCCATCGACAGCTTTTCGATGGCCTCACCGCGGTACTCGAGGACGTAGCCCTGCCCGCCGCCGGTGCCGATCTTCGCGATCACCGCGAGGATGATGTCCTTCGCCGTGACACCGGGCCGCAGTTGCCCGTCGACCGTGATCGCCATCGTCTTGAATGGACGGAGCGGCAGGGTCTGCGTGGCCATCACGTGTTCGACCTCGGAGGTGCCGATGCCGAACGCCATGGCGCCGAAGGCACCGTGCGTCGAAGTGTGACTGTCACCGCACACCACGGTCATCCCGGGCTGGGTCAGGCCCAGCTGCGGGCCGATGACGTGCACGATGCCCTGCTCGGCGTCGCCCATCGGGTGCAGCCGGACGCCGAACTCCTTGCAGTTGGCGCGAAGGGTGTCGACCTGGGTGCGGGAAACGGGATCCGCGATCGGCAGCTCGATGTCGATCGTCGGGACGTTGTGGTCCTCGGTGGCGATGGTGAGGTCGGGGCGGCGCAGTTTCCGGCCGGCCAGGCGGAGTCCGTCGAACGCCTGGGGGCTGGTGACCTCGTGCAGCAGGTGGAGATCGATGTAGAGCAGGTCGGGCTCGGCCCCCTCGCCGCGCCGCACCAGGTGCGACTCCCACACTTTCTCGGCCAGTGTCCGGGGCATTTCCGGCTCCTCACATGCGATGGAATAGGTGCTTCCCACCATCTGGACATCTCAAACTTCGGGAAGATAGTATCGGCTTGTGGGACAGCATAGCGGTATCGGAGTACTCGACAAGGCCGTGGCCGTGCTTCAGGCCGTGGCCGAAGATCCTTGTGGCCTGGCGGAACTGTGCACGCGGACCGGTTTGCCGCGCGCGACGGCGCATCGGCTCGCGGTCGGCCTCGAAGTGCATCGCCTGTTGCGGCGCGGCCCCGACGGCCGCTGGCGCCCGGGTACCGCACTCGCGGAACTGGCGGGCGGTTCGACCGACCCGCTGCTCGACGCGGCGAGTTCGGTGCTGCCGAAACTGCGCGACATCACCGGCGAAAGCGTTCAGCTGTACCGCCGCGACGGCGTCCAGCGCGTCTGCGTTTCGACGGCGGAACCGCCGAGCGGGCTGCGTGACACGGTGCCGATCGGTTCACGGCTGCCGATGACCGCGGGCTCCGGCGCGAAGGTGCTCGCCGCGTGGTCGGATCCGCACACCCAGCGCACGATCCTCACCGAGGCGGTGTACGGGGAGCGCACCCTGCTCGAAGTCCGCCGTCGCGGCTGGGCCCAGAGCGTGGCCGAACGGGAACCGGGTGTGGCGAGCGTCTCGGCGCCGGTACGGGATTCGACGGGCACCGTCGTCGCCGCGGTGTCGGTTTCCGGGCCCATCGAACGTATAGGGCGTAAGCCGGGGGCACGCTGGGCCGCGGACCTCCTCGCCGCCGCGGACGCGCTGCAGGAGCGCCTCTGACCCTCGAAACGAGTGAAGGCCCCCTGCGGCGCAGGGGGCCTTCACTCGTTTCCGTCCCGAAAGGACCGGCCGGCTCAGAACTCGTCGGCCTCGGTCAGCTCGTGTTCGAGGGTGTCGGCACGTGTGACGAGGGACTTCAGCGGATGTTCGAACTCGTTGACCAGGTTCAGGTCGACCAGCGGGACCGTGTGCTTGAGCAGCGCGACGCCGTCCACGACGGCCGCGCCGCCGACCGAACCGCCACCGGCCAATTCGAGCAGGCGCCGCAGATCGATCTTGTCGGCCCAGCCGACCGGAGACGAGATCTCCACCCACTCCGCGCCGTCATGGTCGGGCAGGTGGTGCAAGGACACCTGCTGTCCGCGGCCGTCCTCGGTGTCGACCCGGAACCGGAGCCAGTCCCCCCGCTCTTCGAGCACTTCGTACCGTGCCCGGACGAAATTGATCACGCCTGCCCAGATGGACACCCTCGTCACCTCTCGGTTTCGCCGCCTCGTGCGCTGTCGAGCATGGCACATCCGGGACGCGCGGGGTGTCGACGGTCTCATTCGGGCGGGGTCCCGGGAGGGACGGCACGCGTGATCAGATGGACGACACGCGTGACTGGACGGACGACACGGGGCGCGGCCGGGTTCGCGCCGAGCCGTCCGCGCGGACACGCGTGGCGTCCATCTGATCACGCGTGTCGTCCGTCGGATCACGCGT
Organism: Amycolatopsis sp. w19; assembly: GCF_051373225.1. NCBI lineage: Bacteria > Bacillati > Actinomycetota > Actinomycetes > Pseudonocardiales > Pseudonocardiaceae > Amycolatopsis > Amycolatopsis sp. w19. The sequence goes on from NZ_JBPQFM010000036.1 coordinate 4,227, forward strand.
GCCGTCCCGTCGCCGCGGCTCCCCTGTGACTCACGAGGCGCCGGGGACAGGTGAGGCAACGAATCCTGCGGCCTACTGAAGCGGCGCCATGCGGTAACCCGACCCTCGCACGGTGTGGATCAGCGGCGGGTCCTTGAGCTTCCGCCGCAGCCGCGCGATCACGACGTCCAGCACGTTGGACGCCGGATCGGCCATCTCGTCCCACGCGTACCGGATCAGCTCCCGCCGCGAGACCGGCCGCCCGGTCGCGGCCATCAGCCGCTCCATGACGAGATACTCCTTGCGGGTCACGGTGAGCAGCACGCCCGCCCGCGAGATCTGGTGCCTGCCGGTGTCGAGTTCGACGTCGGCGCAGCGCAGGATCACCGCCTGCCCGGCCATGTCCCGGCGGCACAGGCTGCGCACCCGCGCGATCAGTTCCGGCATCGCGAACGGCTTGACCAGGTAATCGCCGCCACCGACACGCAAACCGTCGATCCGGTCGGCGACGCTGTCGCGCGCGGTCAGGAACAGCACCGGCATCGGCCATCCGGCGCTGCGCCGGTTGCGGACATAGGCCAGCGCGTCACCCGAAGGCAGCATCCGGTCGAACACCGCGCAGTCGTAGGCGTTCACCGTCAACGCCTCGTCCGCGCCCGGCAGATCGGCGGCGGTGTCCACCGCGAAGCCGTCGCCGCGCAGCGCGAATTCCAGCGCCACCCGCAAGTTCTCGTCGTCCTCGGTCACCAGCACCCGCACACGGAAACGTTATCGCGTGATGGCGGCCTCCACGTCGGCCACGTGCAACCCGCGCAGTTCCTCGATCGCGGGCATCCGGCCCAGCAGCCGCAAACGTTGCGACTGAGCCGTACGCGCCTTCTCGAACAGCAGGCGCGCGTCCCGCGCGTTGCCGAAGTTGACGTCGCCGGAAACGCGCCGGAAATGGCCGGTCAGCACCGGGCCCGCGGCGGGATCGAGTTCGTAATCCCCGGCCGACGCCATCCGCCCGAAGATGGCGAGCAGTTCGTCGGGGCTGTAGTTCTCGAACTCGATCGTCTTGCCGAAGCGCGACGCGAGACCGGGGTTGGCGGCGAGGAAATCGACCATCTCGCCGGTGTACCCGGCCACGATCACCGCCACCTCGTCGCGATGTTCCTCCATCAACGGCACCAGGGTGTCGATCGCCTCCTGGCCGAAATCGCCGCCGGAACCGGCGAGCCGGGTGAGCGTGTAGGCCTCGTCGATGAACAGGACCCCACCCTTGGCCTCCTCGAAGACCGTCGCGGTCTTTTCGGCGGTGTGCCCGATGTACTGCCCGACGAGATCCCGGCGGGACACCTCGCGGAACTGGCCGACCGGCAGGACTCCCAACGCCTTCAGCAGTTTGCCGTAGATCCGCGCGACCGTCGTCTTCCCCGTGCCGGGCGCGCCCGCGAAGATCAGATGGTGCCCGGCAGCCCCGACCGGCAGCCCGGCCCGGCGGCGCCATTCGTTGACCTGCAACTCGTCGACCAGCGAACGGACTTCTTCCTTGACCCCGGGAAGGCCGATCATCGAGTCGAGTTCGGCGAGCATCTCCTCCAACGCGTCGTCCCCCACCGCGCCGGGCTCCGCGGTCTCCCCGACCGTCGGCGTCGCCCCCTCGGCGATGGCGATCCCCGGTTCCGCCGTGTTCGAGACCCGGCAAGCGGAGATCTCGCCACCGCAACCGGACGCGAACGAGATCCCCGGGCCCCGGGTGTCGGTGACCGTGCACCGTTTGATCACCGGCACCCCGTGGTGCGCCACGGCGATGCCTTCGTGACCGGTGTGCGAGACGGTGCAGCCTTCGACGACCGGCCGGGCGTATTGGTAGACGTAGACGCCCCTCAGCCCGCAGCCGGTCACCGTGCACCCGGTGACGACCGGATCGGCGCCCTGCCCGACGGTGATCCCGTCCCCCAGCACGTCTTCGACGGTGGTGTCCTCGATCCTCCCCGGCGAACCGTCGACGAGGATCCCCTGCTCCGCCGACGAAATCACGCAACCGGTCACGGCGAACGCCGTCGTGCCGCGGATCGCGATCGCCGGACCGCGGCCGCCGGAGACGGTGCAGTTCCGGACGGCCAGTTCCGTGTCGTCGGCCTGGATCGCGGACGCGCCGCCGGCCAGGACTTCGATCCCGTCGAGCGTGAGAGCTCCTCCTGTGGTGCGGAAAACCGGCCGGTCGGCCCCTCGGCCGTCGACGACGACGGTGGCGCCGTCCGCCGCGGCCAACGTCACCCGGAGACCGGCGAGTTCGACGGTCTCGGCGTATTCGCCGCCAGCGATGGTGATGACGGCGCCGTCGGACGCGTCCACCAAGGCGTCGCCGATGGTCGGGTACGCGCCTGGCCGCTGGGACACCAGCAGGACCCGGCCGGAGGTCGAGGTGGTCATCAGCCCGCCTTCGCCATCAGCCAGCCGCGGTCGACGGCCTTGGCGCCTGCCTGGAACCGGCTGCGGGCACCGAGCCGGTTCATGATGTCGGCGACCATCCGGCGCACCGTCCGCACCGAGACGCCGAGCCGCGCGGCGGCGGATTCGTCGGTCGTGCCGGAGAAGAGCAGCGTCAGCAGTTCCTGTTCGCGGCAGGTCAGGATCGAAGCGTTCTCGGGTTCCGGGAGGTCCAGCGGGACGAGCGGGGCGGCGGCCTGCCAGATCCGCTCGAACAGCCCGACCGTCGCGGTGACCACGCCGGGCAGGCGGAACACCGCGGAACCGGCCTGCCTGCCTTCCGCCGGAAGGACGACCGAGGTCCGGTCGATCACCAGCGCGTCCATCGGGACCTCGGCGTCGGTCCGCACCTCGGCGCCCGCCCGCGACATCCGGTTCAGCGCGCCGGACATCCGTGCGGAGTCGGGGAAGAGCACCTTGTGCCGGACGCCGGGGCGCACGCCTCCGAGCGCGATCCGCTGGAACGCGGTGTCCGTTCCCGTGCTCATGACGAGCACCTCGCCGGTCGCTTCCGCGAGCAGCTCGCCGAGCCCCGCCCGGTCGCCGCCCGGGCCCGCTCCCGTGACCAGACTGAGCTGGCCGGTCTGCACGGTCATCGCAGGTACCTCCCTCTTCCCCCGGCGCGGTGCCGCCGACGACGTCCTGTTCATGCCAGTTCCCCGCCACCGGGGCGGTCACGGGCACCCGACGCGTTAGCGTTCAGGGGCACCGGGAACTGCACGCGTCTACTTTCGCTGTCCGAACATGAGGTTTTGATGACACGGGTGATGGTCGTCGAAGACGACGGGAATCTGCGGCTCGCACTGGTCACGCAGCTGCGCGCGGCCGGCTTCGTCGTCGACGAGGCGGGCGACATCGCGACCGCGGACCGGCTGCTGCGCGGAACGCACCACGACTGCGTGGTGTTCGACCGGATGTTGCCGGACGGCGACGCGATCGAATACGTGCACATGCGGCGGCAGCTGGGCTGGCGGGCGCCGGTGCTGTTCCTCACCGCGCGCGACGCGCTCGCCGACCGGGTGGCGGGTTTCGAGCACGGCGGCGACGACTACCTCGTGAAGCCGTTCGTGATGGCCGAGCTGACCGAGCGGGTGGCGAACCTGTGCCACCGATCCGCGTTCGACCGGCCCTCGGTGCTGCAGCACGAAGACCTGGTGATGGACTGCGCGCGGCGTGAGGTGCGGCGCGCGGGCGTGCTGCTCACCTTGACCAACAAGGAGTACGCGGTGCTCGAATACCTGCTGACCAGGGCGGGCCTGCCCGTGCAGCGGGCCGACCTGATCGAGCACTGCTGGGACGCGCAGGCCGATCCGATGTCCAATGTGGTCGATGTGGTGGTGAAGCGGTTGCGCCGCAAGCTGAAGGAGCCCGAGCTGATCCACGCCGTCCGCGGCCTCGGCTACCGGCTGGGCGCCCGGTGAACACCCATTCCTCGGCCGACCGGCTGCGCAGGCTGCGCTGGACGCTGACCGTGTTGTTCACCGTGATGAACACGCTCGGCCTGGTCGTCTTCGCGTGGCTGCTCATCAACGAGGACGGTGACCAGGGCGACGAACGGATCGACGCCGCGCTGACCCAGGTCACGTCCTCGGTCAGCAGGCTGGTCGAATACGACGGCACCGTCGGCTTCGGTCTGGTCAACACCGACGTGCTGAACGACCGTTGCCCCCAGTTCGCGATCCTGTCCGGCGGGGCGCCCGCGTTCCAGCCGCATTTCTCCCGGGCGAACTGCGTCCCGATGAGCACGCAGCTGTTGAACGGCCTGGCGACCGAGGCGGTGAAGACCGGCAAGCTGGTGCAGGGTCACCAAAAGGCGTCCGACGGCGCCATGGTCAAGGTCCGCGCCGAACCGCTGCGCGACGGCGACGGCAAGACGTTCGCGGCCGTCGTCGCGGTGCAGTCCACCGAGGCCGAGGACTCCGCGCACACCCGGTTCACGTTGCTGGTGATCGGCGGCACCGTGCTGCTGGTCGCGATCCTCGGCTTCGCGGGCCACCTGCTGTCCGGCCGCTCGATCCGCCCCGCGGCCGCGGCCTTGCAGCAGCAGGAGGTCCTGCTCGCCGAAACCGCGCACGACCTCCGCACCCCGGTCGCCGCCCTGCGCGCGCTCGCCGAAACCGCCATGGCCAACCCCGCGCAGTCCGCGGAACTCCTGCCGCGCACCGTCCGGCTCGCCGCGAGAATGGGCGGGATCATCGACGACCTGCTCGTCCGCGCCCGGCTCGCCGCGGGCGTGGAACAGCTGAGCATCCAGCCGATCTGGCTCGATCAGCTGGTGGTGGGCATCGTCGAGGACACCGCGACCGAAGGCGCCGAAGTCACCGTCACCGCCGCGCCCACGAAGGTCAACGCCGATCCCGCGCTGCTGCAACGGGCGATCGGCAACCTTCTCGACAACGCCATGCGCTACGGCCGCCACCCGGGCGCGAAGGCGTTCGTGCACCTGACCGTCGCCGGCGGCACCGTGACCGTCGCCGACCACGGCCCGGGGATCGACACGACCATGGCGGGCGATGCCTTCGACCGGTTCGCCAGCACCGGCGGTTCTTCCGGGCTCGGGCTGTCGATCGTGCGGTGGGTCGCGCAGGCGCACGGCGGCACGCTCGCGGTGTACAACGCCGACGAGGGCGGCGCGATCTTCGAACTGCGGTTCCCGGTCAGCCCGAACTGAGGAGTGGCATGACCTTCGACATCATCGGCTTGTGCCGCGACGAACCCGGCGCGGAGGAGACCATCGAGGCACTGCTGGTGGCGGGCCCGGAACTGCTGGTCGCGGAGCAGGCGGAAGACGGTGTCACGCAACTGCATCATCCCGATGGGCGGCCGCTGGTGGTCATCGAGGACATCCGGTTCGTCCGGGTCGCCGGTGAAGCACAACGCCTGCTCGGCCTCGACGCCGAAGTGGAGGTCCCGCATCCGGTGTGGTGGGTGGAATGCCGCACGCGTGATGACGATGCGGAAGCGGAAACGGTCGCCAGGGCCTTCATCGGGGCTCTTGTCGAAAGAACAGGAGGACTGTCGTGGTCGAACCGCTGACCGGCACCCCCACCGCCGACATCGAGACGGCGGAGGCCATCGTCGTCGAACAGCTCCGGGCCGTCGTCTCGGCTTCTCCCCGGCTCATCGCCGCCGCGGGGGAAGCGGCTGCGAGCCGTCGGCTGCTCCAAGTGGTCACCTCCGAACACAGCGGTCTCACGTATCCACTCGAACTGCTTCTCGGCGAAGGACGGTGCGAATGGGTGGTCCGGGACTCCCGTGGTGGTCATCGCGACGGGACGCGCGGATTCCCCTTGCGCTGGAACGGAACCCGGTTCGCCCCCGAACCGGATGCCACGGCGGCGGAACCGGCGGAACCGATACCCGGCTCGGGCACGCTGGAGGTGCGGATCACCACCCTGCACGACGGCGGCGCGACACTCCGGCTCGGCAGGGCGGTCGAAACCGTGACGTCGGCGCTCGGCGACGGCGAACCAGCGGGATGGGGCGCCGCCGAACCGGTCACCGAGCCGTGGTCTGCGGCGACCCTCACGAACCTCTGCCGTGACCGGCTGCCCGCCCCCACGGAAGTGATCGTGACCGGCCCCGGAGTGGTGGGACGATTGCGCACGCGGAAGGTGGAGGCCGGTGTGCAGGAGGAGGTCGAGCTCAGCGGTCCTCCCGCGGGAACGGTTCCGCGGGCCGCCGTCGAGACGCTGGCCGCCGAAGCCGCGGGTTTCGCCCGGATGATGGTGGTCGCCGCTCACCCCGGCAGGCCGGACGGCTTGCGGGTCAGCGGCCCGACCCCGCCTGCCCTGCCCTACGGTGTCCTCATCGGACACGAACTGGTCGCCAGGAACGGTGCCGCACACGCCGAACGGACACCGGTCGCGAAGGTGGCGATCCTCGGCGGCGTCGGCCATGAGGCCGCATGGTGCAGGCTGGACGGCGGACAGCGCCCTCCGTACGAGCAAATGGCCGCCATCCTGCACCACTACGGTATGCCGGATCAGGGCTGAGGTCGGCGTTCAGAGGCCCCGCTGCCGATCATCGAAGGCGCCGTCGTCAGGTTCCAGGCCGGCCACCGGCGAGGCCCGCGCCCATCCCGCCCGCGTCCGACGGCGGCCAGATCCGCGGATACCGCCTCGCCCACTCGTCGGCGAAACGCTCGTCTTCAGCCGGAGAGCGAGCCGAGAAGTGCCAGAACGCGTCGCCGGCGACGGTTTCCACCAAGCCGGGTCTTCCCAGCCCGCCGAGCCACTCCTGTGGCAGCCCGGGAACCCCGGCCCGTGCCCCCACCACCGCGCCGGCGATCGCCCCGGTGATCGCGCTGCGCCCGGAGTGATTGACGGCGGCCCGCATCGCCCAGCGTGGATCGAAGAACCGCCGCGACACCGCGATCATGGCACGGCCCAGCGCGTCGACGGCGGTGTCGCCGGTTCCGAAACCGTCCAGTTCCTCGGGATCGGGACGGATCTGCTCTGCCTGAGCGCGCACCGCGGCGGCGAGTGCGGCCACCGCCGGGCCACGCGCGCCTTCACGCTCGGCCACCCGCCGGCAGACGACCTGCGGCGGCGGCGCGTCGGTGTGGAACAGCCCGGTGAACAGCTCGGCCGTCACACCGGCCGCCTCGGCGGTGGGTCCGTCGGCACCGGCACCGGCCGCGAGCAGCCTGCCGACCTGCGCGGCGGTCGCGGCATCGGAGTCGGGCCCGCCACCACAGAGCGCCGCCACCATTCCCAGCACCAGAAAGGTGACGTCGTTCGCGACCGGGGGCGGTTCCGACCGGCCGTCCTGGATTTCCGGGACACGGGAGAGCCAGCCTTCGGGGAGGTCCGGGCTCGGCCGCGAAAGCAGCGCGCCGAGCGCCATCAGCCTGCCTGAGGCGGCGCCACCGAACCGCGGCGGTAAAGCGCGCAGCAGCCCTTCGGTGTGGAAGAGCAGTCGCCGGGTCAACGGGCCGAGCCGTCCGTCGGAGACCGGTTCGACGACCCCTTCCTCGCCGAACCTCGTCTTGATTTCGGGCCAGGTCACCGTGTCCACGGCCGAACCCAACGCCTCCCCCGCGGCGAACCCGGCGAACGCGCCCGCGATACGACGCCAGGCGAACCGGACTCCGTCGGCGTCCTGGCGAAAGACCTTCCCGGATGCCGACGCGTGTGGCCGGACCCGGCCCGCGGCGTCGTATCCGGCGACGAGACCGTTCGCGCCGAGGTCCTCGGGCCAGGACTGTCCCTCGATGTCGTCGTCAGGGGAGGCGATCCCGCCGGATTCCACCCCGTTGCGCTGTTCCCACGCCCGGCCGAGCACGAACCGCTGGCAGTCCTCGACGGACAGTTCGAATCCGGCCGTTCTGGCCTTTCCCGCCGCGTCACGGAGCCCGGCTGAGGGGTCGATCCCCTCCGTTGCCGCACGGATCTGTTCGATCACGGCCACGACCGGCGCCGAGTACTCGGCGGGGACCTCCACGACCCGCGTGATCGCGCGGAGGACCGGCCACCGCGCTCGCGCCCAAGTGAGCTCCTCGACGGTGACGGAGTCCGAAGGAACCGAACCGGGGTTGACGACCAGGCCGGTCCCTGGGAACTCGGCGGCGAACGACAGCGCGTCCATCCGCACCCATTTCACCGTCCCCGCCGGAACCCGCCTGCTGGAACTGAACACCGCCAAGGCTCGCGGATTCTCCCGCCACAAAGAGGAAAGCGGTCGTTCCGTCCGCGGGTCGACCGGGATGTGGACCGTCGCGGTGAGCAGGCCGGCGAGGTAGCGCTCACGACTGAAGCGACGGGTCTCAAGGCAACCGAGGAGTTGTTCGAGCCGGGTCTCCATGACTGGATGTCCGAGCCGCTCGGGACCGGGCCGGTAGCCGGGATTGGCCCGGATCTCCTCTGTCGGCCGGCCCGCCTGATCGTGCTTCCGCCAGCCCAGTACGGCACTCGCCGGCACTCCGAGATAGGCCACCCCGCTGCGCGCGAACTCGGGTTCCAGGATCTCTCGCCAGTCCTCCTGTCCGGCGAAGGGGACCGGGACGCTCGGCCCGAGACCGTCCGGATCGGGATCCGGACGGCGCAGCTCCCCGTTTTCCCGCACGAGCAGCATCGGTCGCGGCACGAGCGAGGCGAGCCGGTCCCCGCCGTCCAGCGCGCGAATCGTGTTGTAGGGCACCAGCCAGCCGTCCGGAACCTCGCGCACCCGATCATGCTCGATCCGGACCGCGTGCTCCCCCGTCGTCAGATCCACGGGTGTGCCGAAGCGCAGCCACGCCTGTGCCTTCGCGATCGCCTCACCAGCGTGCACGATCACTCCTCCGTCTGCGTGTTCTTGGTGACCACGACTTCGAGTTTGGCGAAGTCGTCCTCGATCCGGACCCCCTGCGTCGGGTACCAGGCCCGCATCGCGACATTGGTGCCGTGCCATTTGGGCTTGATGTCGGTCCAGAACTCGACTCCCCTGCGTCCTTCCGGCAACGGGCCGCGGTAGGCCTGCACCACCGGCGCGCTGTCCCCGTAGACGGGTGCCCTGCCCCAGATCTCGCGGGACGCCGACTGCATCCCGGCCACGCCGGCGTTCTGGCTCGTGCTTTCCAGCCGATGGAACGGACCGTATCGCGCCGGGGCGCCCGGCGGCGCCGGATCGGCGTCCGCGATCAGCTCGAAATCCGGGCTTCCGCCGTATCTCAGGACCAGGTCCGCCCCGGCCTCGAGAAACCCGTCCGCCGGTTTCCCTTCCGCCCCCACGTAGAGGTACACCACCTTGCCACCGGGTGGTACGACCCCGCGGTCGAAGGGGCGGGAATCCGGTGAGACGGCACCTCTGGCGAAGACCCGGACCTCGGTCCCGTCGGCGAGCCGCCCGTGCAGGTCGAGCCCCGCCACGAGCTCCACGGTCTTCTCGATCTTCAGGCCCGGCAAGCCCAGCGCCGCCAGCCGCCGGGAGCTCAGTCCGCTCAAGCCCTTCGCCGCGCTTTCGAAGGGAACGTCGGTGAACGGCAGCAGGGCGAGGGCGACCGGCCGCTCGGGCAGTTTCAGCAACCAGCCCGTCTGCGGGTCGAGGAACACGATCCCGTATGGCCGCCGTACCACCAGCGCGACGTGCTCGCGTGCCAGTCCGTCGTCTCCGGTGTGGACGATGTCGATGGCCGCCATCGCGCCGACCGGACGGGAATTCATCGCGGCGATGACACTGTCGTAGCTCACGCCGTGACCGGTCTCCCACACGCCTCCGAGGCGGTCGGAGACATACGCCAGCGTCGCGGCTTCCTCCGGCAGGACCGGACCGGCCGTCACCTCTTCACCACGCAGGCGCAGCACGAAGGCGACCACCGCCTTGGTGCAGTTCGTCCGGTAGCCGTCTCGCTCGGCGTCGGCCGAGTGGGCGTTCGGATTCGTCTTGGGCAATTCGGGGAACTCCGCCGCGATGAGCCGTTCCGCGTCGGCCCGTCGCACGGAGCCGTCGTGGATCGACGGCGACGAGGTGAGCGGCGTCGCCTTGGCCAGTTTCGAGAAGTCCGCTTGTGACGACGCCGATGCCTCGGTGCGGTTCCGCCACGGCGGCAGCCAGCTCCCCGCACCCCGGGGCACGGTCCCCCAACCGGTACTGGCCGGCCAGTCCAGTGTGTCCAGTATCGGTGGCGAACTCCACGGTGCGGGGAGCGCCGCCGCGGCGCTGGTCTTGCCGGGACCGGACGGCCAGTCCGGGGCGGGTTCCTGAGTCGCCTTCGCCCAGTCCGCCGAACTCAGCCGCTGGTAGCTCACGATGGCGTTGTTCAGGTCCGCGTTCCCCACCCAGACCGGTTCGCCGTTGCCACTCCGGCGATGATGTTCCAGCAGCGTGACCACTCGGTCGGCGAGCCGCGCGAGTTCGACGACGGCCAGTCGCCGCGCACCGATCGTCTCGTAGTCGCCCCAGTCCTTCGTCGTGTCGAGCCGGGTGGATTCCGCCGCGATGGAGCGCCGCGCTTCGAGGAGTGCGGCCTCGTAGGGAGCCGCCCAGTCCAGGTTCGGCCACAGATACTCGGCGATCTCGAGCGGTTTCAGATTCCGGAGGGGCGTGGGCGGCTTTTCCGGCGGCCGGGCCGCCATGAACGCGGCGACCTGCCGCATGGCGTCGAACGCCTTCGGGGCCAGGCCGAGCACCGCGGGCCGGTCGGCCCGTCGTGCCTCCGCGGCGACCGCCTCGGCGGACATGGTCACCTTGGCGGTGACGAACCGCTCCGTCTCCGCCTGCTCCGCGGCCCTCTTGTCCGCCTTCTGCTGATTGGTCGCGGCGATGTTCTTGTCGCTCGCTTCGAGTTCGGCCTTCCGGTGCCACCATTTGCGCCAGCCGATCACCGGCCCGGCGGCCGCGACCGCGACGGCGGAGACCGCGAGCGCCGGACTCGCCCCGGACAGCTCGACGGCCCCGACGGTGGCCGCGGCGCCGATCGCCGAAACCCTCGTGTAAGCCTTCATGAAGTCCGCTTTCGAAGCGAATCCGGGACGGATCGCCGCTTCGTCCGATGTGGACACCGATCGCGGCTCCGTCCGCGGCGGCTTCGGCGATCCGAAGAGAACCGCCGCGTCACGCAACCGCCCCCAGAAGCCGGGCCGCGGCCCGACCGCCGACTCGGCCAGCTTCAGAATCCCTTCGCGTTCCTTCGCCACCTGTGGACTCGCGAGATAACGCAGTTGCCGCTCATCGAAGGTCCGTCTGGCGACGGTGTGCTCCAGTTCGGTCTGGTCGAGCTTGTTCAACTGCCAGACCGCGATGAACAAGGTGGCGAGACTGCGGCCTGCGCCATAGGCGAACATGGATTCGAAGAGGGTCAGATGCCGCGCGAGGAACGCGCTCTGGTCGAGCGTCCCCGCGGCGGTGCCCCGGAACGTCCGCCTGACGATCTCACTGAAGTAGGGCAGGATGTCCGGTGTGTTGGCCGCCTTCCCCAGCCCGAGCGGCTTCGGATCGCGGTGCGCGAGACTGAGGCTCTTCGGTTCTGGGCCGGGGTCGAGACCGAGACGCTTCGCCAGGTCCACATAGACCTGGACGTCGTAGGCGGCCAGCAGGTGGTCCAGCTCCCTGGCGTTGTCATCGATCTTCCTGAGCTCTTCTCCCTTCTGGATCTGCGTCCGCCGCCGTTCGGCGAAAGGCTGCAAGAGCGCGGCGACCCCCGCGAGAGCGACGATGCTGAGCACGGACGTCCCCGCGAGTCCGAGGGGGATGCCCACGCCGATCCCGACACCCGCACCGGTCAACGGCGGCAGGGCGAACCGCCGGACGTGCTTCCCCAGACTCTGGGCGAGATCGGGCCGCGGCCCCAGCCGTGCGAGACCCGCCTGTCGTTCGGAGGGCGCGGACGGCCCGTGGTGGGCGGGCACGCCGACCTGAGCCAAGTGACCACGTACCTGTCCGGCCGACGCGGCGCCGGCGTCGATCCTGCGTGCCGTGGCGTCGTACACCCGTCCCTTGGCTACCTGTTCGTCCTTGGCGATCTCCCATTTCCGGGCCATCCCCGCACCGAGCAGAGCGTTGACCAGACCGAAAACCGCCCAGGCGATGCCACCTCTCCCGGAGCCCAGCATCATGAAGACACCCGCCGAGATCCCCGACGGGAGGACACTCGTGTAGAGGCCGGTGACCGCGTGGGTCTTCGTCGCGAGGTAGCCGTCCGTCACCTTCGGCGGGAGGTGGCGCCGGACCTCCCACCTACCGGGTTCACCCGCCAGCGCCGCAATACGGTAGTCGCTCCCGCTCTGGTTCGGATCGAGACCGAGGCGGCCCAGCAGTTCCACGATCGCCTTGCGCGTGCGGGCACGCGCCGGTGGATTCAGCGCGGTCCGCTGGAATTCGCGGTCGAGGACGACGACCTGCGCGAGATGTCCGCGGTCGGTGGGAGTCAGCACCGGCCTGCGGTCGAGATCTCCCTCCGGGTCGAGATATCCCGGAGTGGCGGACCCGCCGTCGGCGAGATCGGCCGCGCCGGCGGCGAGGGCGTGAGCGAGCGCCCGGGGAACGGCACCGGGAGCGAGCCGTGCCGACACGACGATCCGGAGGACGTTCCTCGCGGGGTCCCCGACCGGTCCCCGGGCTGATACCGACCACATCGCCGCTCGGTCCCCGAGCCAGTCGCCGACTTCGGCGACGACCGTGAACCGCTGATCTCCGTCACCGGCCACTATGGACGATCGGACGTACTCCGCGAGCACCGTCAGCCCGGCGTCCTCGACGGCTTGGAAGAAGGCGCGCGCGAGCTCGCCTTCCAGTTCCGGCCGCCCCGGCGTCACCACGGCGGCACCGCCGATTTCGATCGACGTCCAGCCGCTACCGAGTGGCGGAGCCGGCCTGGCCGGGCGGGCCTTCGCCGCCTCGGCGGCAGCGCGGTCCAGCGCCGACGCGAGATCGCGGTGCTGTTCAGGTGTCAAGGAAGCGAGCAGCTTGGGGATTCGCCGCGGCTGGGGATGTTTGCTCGCCCCCGCCAGTTCCGCCGCGTGCGCACCCAACAGCCGGACGATGTCCGAATGCCCCGAAGCGGCCGCCTTCGCCATCGCCGCCTGACCGTCAGCGGAGAGTTGCTTCCACACCTTGGCCGGAACCTGGGCCGGCCTCGACGGAAGCGACGGCTCGGGAGGCCTCGCCGCCGGCACGGTGGTGGCTTTCACCGAAGAGGGCGGACGCTCGGGGTGCGGCCACTGGCGCTGCGGGTGCTTCTGCCGTTTACCGCCCAGCGGCCCGAATGGAGCCTGCAGGTCCATGTCGGCCAGACCGGTCGCGAAGAGCTGGTCCCGGCGTCCTTGATTCCATCTGATCGGAAGCGCCGGTTTGCTTTTCGCGACCAAATCGACGTTCTGCAGGGGATCGAGGTGCAGGACCGCGTGGGCGCCGTCCGAGATCACCTGCTTGGCATAGGGAACGTCGACCTTCGACGCGAACAGCACGAAGAGCTTCGTGGGGCGGGCGGTGAAGTCCTGATGAGCGCCCTGGTTCCGGAGCTTGACCGCCAGATCGTCCTCGTACCTTTTGGTCCCGTAGTCCAGTTTGCTGCGCTTGACCTCGATCCACACCCTCGTGCCGTCCGTGAGCTCGCCGAGGATGTCGATGTCGGACAACTCTTCGCCGTTCGGCCGGTAGATCTTGCGGTCCAAGGCGATGATCTTCAGCCCCGGCAGGCCGAGCCGCGCCAGCCGTTCCGGATCCGTGTGACTCAGGTCCGCGAGCCGGAGCGCACTGCGGAGAGTGGCTTCGAAACCCCTGAGGTTCTCCGGATTGCCGCCCACGTCCTTCGCGGCGATCTTGCCCGCCGGATCCAGACCGGTGAGTTTCTCGAACGTGAGCCTCAGGTTGCGGTGCAGCTCCTCGTACAGCTCGGCGACGTTGGTGACTCCGTGTCCGGCAAGCCTGTCTATGACCTGGTGAAGGACCAGCCACCTGTCGAGGATGGGACGAACGTCGTGGAAGAAGAGCGTGCGCCCCATCTCGGCGGCGGAAGTCGGCGTGACCTGTTCGGTGAACAGCCGGCGCAGGATGTCGAACCGGGTGGCGTCCAGGTCCGCGACCCGCTGCAGTGGGGTGCCTCGTACCGAGGTCAGCTCCCCGATCCGGTTGTTGAACTCGGACAGCGCGACCTGCAGGCCTTTCGTCTCGATCAGTTTCGCGAACGCTTGCTGCACGTCCACGGGCATCTTGTGCCAGGCCGGAACGAATTTGGGGGGCAGGTTGTCCGGTGGCGGAACCCTGGCCAGCCACTCCGCCAGCGAAGCGGACACGTCGCGGGAAAGCCCCTTCTCCTGTGCCAGCCAGGTCACGAAATTCGCCAGGGCGTAGCGGCCGGCCTTCGGTCCCACGGTCGCGGCCAGATCGGCGAGAGCTCGCTGTTCTCGGGCCTTCAGCTCTTCCCAGAGCGGGATCAGCTCGTCCGGCAGATCGGCGGGACGGGCGGGGGCGGCGGGCCGAGCCGGATGCGGCTCGTGGCGCTGGGGGTGGCGAGGCCGGACGTTGCGGGCGAAAAACGGGTCCAGCAAGGGAAGTTCGTCCGGTACCCGGCTTTCCCGCCCGTGGGGCAGCACCGCGTCGAAACCGAGCGCGCCCAGGTCCCCGGCGACCTGCTTGATCCCCGCGGTGCCTTCGAGCGATGCCGGGGCGCTGAGCACGAAGTACCGCTTGACGGCGGCGGACGACGGCGCGACCGACTTCGCCGCGCTGTCGAGCAAGCTCGCGGCGTCCTTCTCACTGGGCCCGGCGAGCCGCCCGACCGTTACCCACACCTCGGTTCCATCGGCGAGCCGTGCCTTGATGTCGATGGTGCCGAGTAGCTCGCCCTCGGCCGAGAAAACCGGTTCCCGGACGCCCTCGATCGCCATCCCCCGCGGTCCCTTCGCGGCGAGCTCCCAGGCTGCGACGAGGGCGGATTGCACGTTGTCCCGCAGGTTCCGCAGGAGTTCTTTGAGCCGCGGCAGGTCCCCGGTCGCTTCGAGCAGCTTTTCGACCTCCTCGGGCGGCAGGAATCCGGCCGCCCACATGAGCTGCTCGAGAAGTTCTTCGTGCTCCCGGACCGCCTTGCCGTAAGCGGTTATCGTGTCGGAGTTCAGCGAAATCGTGTAGGGGAACCAAAGCCCTTCGGGCGAACCGAGGATCTGGTACTCAGGCTTGGGCTTTCCCTCGGTCGCGGGTCGTGGCCTGACCGGCTGTGCGTCGAGGATTCCCTCCAGCCGTTCACGGAAGGCCGCCCGTTGCGCGTCGGTCAGCGACGCGAGCCGGTCCGGGAGTCCGGTTCGGTTCGGGATACCGGGCTTCCCCGTCAACTCCGTCAGGACGCGTTCCAGGATGAACGCGATGTTCACTCCGGCGGCGGCGAGTGCGTCGAGGAGGTCGCGCTCGGTTTCGGTCAGCAATTCCCGGATTTCGGGAGGAACCACGCTCGGCTGGTCTTCCCTGGGGCCAAGAGGGAAATCCGGCGCGATCGGCTGGTGCCGGGACGGGATCTCCACCGGCCAGGCGGGCACCGCGTGCTCGGGCACCGCGGACGGTCGCGGAGGTGGAGAGGTGACGGGCGCGCCGGGCCACGGCGGATTCGCCGACGGCAGCACGGGAACCGACTCGTCCGGCGGCAAGGGCAGCTCGACGGGAGCCGGGTCGACCGGGCGAACGGTGACGTCGGGTGGGTCGACGGGCGGGACGATCTCCACGGGCGGGCGATCCGGCCCGCCGGGGGTCAGCGGGGAAACCGGATCGGCGACGCGGTCCGGAACGGCGGGAAGCTCCAGCGGCCGCTCCGGTACACGCGGCGGTTCGGGGTACACCGGCCGGTCCGGGCCGACGGGTGCCACCGGGACCGTCGTCCGGCCCGGCGGGTTCCGCACTTCGCCGGGAGGACGTGGGAAGTCCACGGTGGCCGGTGGCGGGAAGCCCACCACCGGCGCTGGCGGGGTCCCCACGACCGGCCGCGACGGGAAACTCGTGGGAGGGCGGACCGGATCGCCGATGGCGGGCAGCTTCGGATCGGTCACCCGGGGGAGGCCCCCTGCTTCACCCGAGCGCACCTTGTCCGGATCGGGCTTCACCGTCAGCGGCTCCGCCTCCGGATGTGAAAGCGGCTTGGGAGCGCCCGAAATCACGTCGCCGATGGTGGCCTGTTCGGCGAGCCGAGCGGTGGCCGGGCTCGGCGAAGACCGAGTGGTGTGGGCCGGTGGCGCGTGCTCGGCCCGCGCCGCGGGTGCCTCCGCCCGCGCGCCCGCGGGCGACGGCTCGGCCGCGCGTTGAAGCGCGGGGGTGACGGGATCCGGCCGCACCGCGGTCGCGACACCGCCTCCCCCGGTTTCCGGTGACAGACCCGACCCGTCGTCGGTCCGTGCGTGACCGGAACCACCGGGACCAGCGGGCGGCGGCTCATCAGGCGTCCTGTCGAGCGCGCCGGGCGGACCTTCCTCCGGTGAGTCTCCAGGACGGCGCGGCCCGGGTTCGCCGTCGCCTTTCCACTGCCCGCTCGCCCGCGCCTCCTCGATGCCCACGTGCCCGGCTTCGCCCAGCTTTCCTCGCGCGAGGTCGTCCAGGCGGAGGACGTCCCGGGGGTTCACGGGAGGTCCGTCGTCGCCGTGGCGAGGACCGTCGCCGTCGGCGTGCTCCCCCGGCGCACGGCCTCCCTCGTGACTGCTGTGCTGGGGAACGGTCCTGCCGTTGTCACCGCCTCGCGGGGTGAGCGACTTCGCCGGTGGCTGCCCTTGTTTGCCTTGATCACCGAGTCGCTCGGTGTTCGCCGGGGGACGCTCACGATGCACGGGATGCGCGGCGGCGTTGTCCGACGGCGGCCCTGAAGGGTTGTCGGCCTTCCCGGTGTTCGGAGTGGACGGTTCCACACCGCGAGGTACCTCGGGCGGCGGGTCTCCCTTCCACCTTCCGCTCGCGTGGGCCTCCGCCGCACCGGCACGGCCGGCCTCGCCCAGCTTGCCGTTGGCCAGCTCGTGCATGCCGACGGTGTCGAACACGTTCGTCGGCGGATGCCCGGCCTTCACCGGGGATTCCTGTCGCTGCGGCGAAGGCGGCGGAGGCGGTTTGTCGCCCGGCCCGTTGGGGGCGTGGTGTTCCGGACGGCCGCCCGGCCCGGGTGTCTCGGCGAGATCGGCGTTCCGGGCGGGTTGACCGGCATGCGGCGGCTCGGCCGCGAGTGACTGTTTCGGCGGGGTCGACGGCGGATCCGGTGTATGGGGCGGGCGGCCGCCGGCGCCTGCGACGCCGCTGTCCGGATCGCGCGGACTGTTCCCTCCGGTGTCGTGCGGCCGGGCCACCGGGACATCGGCGCCGGGGCCGGCATGCCTCGCCAGGCTTTCCCCGACCGAACCCGGCAGCGGTCCGAGCGGGTTCCGGATGACCTGCGCGGCGGTCTCCGCGCTGATCCCGCGGTCGCCCCTGACGACGCTCCGGACCTTCTCGAGAGCCTGGGGCGCGTGCCTGATGGCCAGTTCGGTGACCGTGGGGACCTTGACCAGAGCCTCCCCGCCCCGGCCCAGCCGCGCTCCGGCGCCCGACAGTGCCTTGCCGACGCCCGAAAGGCCGGCGACCCGGCCGGCCTTTGCCCCCACCCAGGAGATGCCCGCCCCGGCGGCACGCGTGGTGGCTCCGGCTCCGCGCAGGCCGATGAGGGCGCCGACGTTCACGACAGTTCCACCGAGGGCGTGCCAAGGGTCCTCGCCCCACTCGCCGTAATGGATGAACTGCTTCCCGAAGTCGAGCAGCACCCCGCCCAGCTCGCCGCGCTCTCCCCCCGGCAGACCGACGGCGAGATCCACCCAGCCGAGGCCATGGGTGTACGCCTGCACGGCCGCGCCGAGCTTGGCCATCCCGCCCCAGGCGAGCACGGCGTTCGACAAGCTCCAGCTGGAACCACCGAAGGGACCGTCCGCGTAGCCGATCAGGCCACCCATCATCTTGGCCAGGTTCACCAGGCCGTCGTAGATCCCACCGACGAAACCCGGGTTGGCGATCTTGGGCGTGGCGGCGGGTGCGCTGTCCGGGTCGGTGATCAGCGCCGCCGCGGCCGTCACCAGCTCCGCGATGTTCTTCGCTATGGCTCTCGCGAAGAACCGCTGTGCCGCCTCACCGCCGGGATTGAGAAAGGAGCCGCCATCGTCCAGATGGCTGTAGATGAAGCTGTGGTAGGAGATCGTTTCCCGGATCTGGGTCTTGACGAAGCCGAGGATCTCCGCGTAGCCGTCGTAGGCCTTTCCCAGCCCCTCCATGGCGGGCGGGACCTCCCTGACACCGCCTTGACCTTCCAGGGTGCCGTTGTTGATCCTGGTTATGCCGTCATACAGCGCATAGCCGTTGGGATCGGGCCAGGACGTGCGCAAGCCCTGCGCGATGAGGTTCGAGGAGTCGACGGCCGTCTTCAGCGCGGCCGCGCCGTCCTTCCACGCCGTGGCCATCGCGCGAGCGGCCGTCTCGCTGTCCGGCGGCCAAAGGCTGTCCTTGGCGTAACCGCCCTCGGTGAGGACGGCGTTCCACAGGTCTCCGCCCGGCTCGCGGATGTCGCCCTCGCCGCTCATGGTCTCGGTGGTCCCTCAGGAAGACAGGGCGTCGGTCGCCGCGGCTTCGCCGTCCAGGTAGTACCCGACGGCCTTCTTCCCGCCGTCCGCCGCTCCCTGATAGAAGCCGGGCATCTGGTCGACGATCTTGCTCAGCTCGTTCGACGGCGTCTCCAATACGCCTTTCAACGCGATACCCATGGGGCCGCCGAAAAGCGCGCCCGGCGCCTTGATCCGGTCCTGGGCGCTCTTCCACCCGTTCGCGAGATTCGTGCTCGCGGTACTCAGTTCGTTCAGCTTGCCCTGGGTCTCGACGGGATAGATGTCGATGAACCCGTCGGCGTTCCAGTCGACGCCCGTCATCGCGTGCCTCCGGCGACCTGCCGGTCGAGTTCGTGCAGGAACGGGTCGAGCCGCAGATCCGTCGTCTCGGCGGTGGCGTCCGGCGGGAGGTAGTCCGCGGCGATGGCGACTCCCTCTTCCTTCGCCAGAACGACCGCCCGCTGGAAGGTTTCCACGATGGCCCGCGCCAGCGCCACCGAATCCGGAGTGCGGTAGATACGGGGGTCGAGCCAGAGATCGTGCACCTCGCCGGTGCCACCGATGGTGATGCTGATCAGTTCGTCATCGGATTCCGCGGTCGCCCGGATCTCGGCCATGCGCTTCTTCATCGCCCTGACGTCCTCGGCCATCCGCTCGTACTCGGCGTACATGCCGAGGCGCAAAGATGTGTCCACCGGCCCTCCTCGATCGGTTCCGGTCCAGTGTCGCCACGACGACCGGGGCCGGGGCGTCCGTGGCCTGTTTCTGCCACGAGTGCGTGAACCGGTGCCCCGCAAGCGGAACATGACGGCGATGAGACGACTTCGGATGGCGGCTGCCGTCGCCGTGCTGACCATGACTGTCCCTCAGACGCTCGGCGGCACGAGCGTGGCGAACGCGGCTCCGCCCGCCGGGGCCTGCCATGACGCCGCTCCCGCCCGCGCCCAGGTACGCGCGCAACCCTGGGCGCAGCAGGTCCTCGCCCCCGAAAGAGCCTGGCCGCACAGCCGGGGAGCCGGTGTTTTGGTCGCGGTGGTCGATTCCGGGGTGGACGCCGACCATCCCCAGCTGCGCAGGCCGGGGAAAGTCCGCGCGGGAAGGGATTTCTATCTTTCGGGTGGCCACCCCGGCGCTTTCGACTGCGTTTCGCATGGCACGGGTGTGGCCGGCATCATCGCCGCGGATCCCTTGCCCGGCATCGGTTTTCGCGGGGTGGCCCCGGACGCGGAGATCCTGCCGGTCCGGGTGAGCGACCGGGATCTCGGCGATCAGGGAGAGCAGTTGCGGATCGACCCGCAGGTCGTCGCCAACGGCGTTCGCTACGCCGCGGACCAGGGTGCGAAGGTGATCAACCTTTCGCTGGCCGGATTCGACGACTTCGCCGTCATCCGGGACGCCGTCGCGTACGCGGTGTCCCGGGACGCTCTGGTGGTCGCCGCGGCGGGCAACGGCCAGCGGGACGCGACGATCGCCTTCCCGTCCTATCCGGCCTCCTACGACGGCGTACTCGGCGTCGGCGCGGTGGACATCAACGGCGCCAGGATGACCGGCTCACAGATCGGGTCCTATGTGGACCTGGTGGCCCCCGGCGCCAAGGTTCTGACCGTGGCGAGAGTGGACGGCCACGCCTACGTCGACGGCACCAGTTTCGCCACCCCGTTCGTGGCGGGCACCGCGGCACTGGTGCGCGCCGCCTGGCCCCGGCTGTCCGCACCCGAGGTCGCCCGGCGGCTGATCGCGACGGCCGCACCGTCGCGCGGCGGGAACGGCAGCGCGGCTTACGGCCATGGTCTGGTCGATCCCTACCGTGCCGTGACCGACGGTCTCGACACCCGTGCACCGGACGTGCTGCCCGCCCATGCCCCCCGCCCACCGGATCAGGCGCGGCTCGACCGGGCCGCGTCGGAAGAGAGCATCGCGGAAACGGCGCGATGGTGCACCGTGGCCGTGGTCGGCGCACTCGCCCTGGCCTTGCTGATGGCGCTGGTGGTGCCGCGCGGCAAGCGTCGCCGCTGGCGAGCGGGCCGGGCCCGAGCGGTGCCCGTCGAACCGCGGATCATCGAGCCACCGGAGCAGGTTTTCCTCATTTCCGGCCGGTAGGAAGGGCTTCCGTCCTACCGGCATGCCGAATGCCCGGCGCTGCGACGCGCCGGGCATTCGGTGTTCCGTGTTACGCCATACCCGCGTTCCCGAGGGCGTTGCACGCGCGGCCGAGCGCGTCCTGGCATTCGACGCCGGCCTTGCCCCAGCCCTGGCTCACGGCGCGGTGTCCGTCGGCGGTTTCGAGGTTCTGGTTGTGGCTGCGCTGGTTCACCTGAAGGTACTGCTGGCCGCTTTCGTCGTACCAGCCGTCGGTGGCGAGGGCACGCGCCCGCTGAAGTCGTTCGGCGGAGGCGTTCTCGATGCTGTCACCACCGTCGCGATACGTCCGGCCGCCCGCTTCCCCGCTGGCGAAGTCCCATTTGAAGTGACCGTCTACCGACATTTCCTACCCCTTTCAGGCCTGGTTCCCGATGACCTTCGAGACTTGCGAGACGCTGTTGTGCAGCGAGTTCTGGGCACCGTCCTGACCGCTGCCGAGGATGTTCACCGCGGTCGTCGGATTTTCGACGAGGGCCTGCTGGCCCCAGTTGAGGAGCCGCCTGTGGCTGTCCCCGGTCACCTCGTTGGTGCTGAACGCCGCGGACTGGACGACGCCCGCCATCCCGCCGGAGGCCAGCTCGGTGATCTGCCTGCCGAGGGAGTCGGCCCCGGCAAGCTGTTCGCTTTGACTGGTGTCACCGAAGCTGATGCCACCTCGCGCCATCGCGAAATCGATATTGACTTCGGGCATTCTTCGCCCCTCCTTGTTCTGACGTGAAATGTCTGTGTCACCGAAGCTAGTTCCGGGAGAGGCTCCGCCCCGGCGGACGGCACGTTCCTGCCACCGTCCCCTTTCGCGGCCCTCGGACGCGAACCATCGGGTGGGTGGCGACAGTCGTGGTGAAGAGACCGATGCGCAGGCCCGCTCCGGAAATGCCGGCGGGCGAGCTGATCCTGCAGGCCCCGCCGGAGATCCCGCCCCCACCGGGCAGGCAGTGGGCGCAGGTGCTCACGGTGCTGCCGATGGTGGCCATGATGGCGGCGATGCTGCTGATGTACTCCGGTAGCATGACCGGATCCCTGCGCTTCGTCATCTACGGGATGATGGGTGTCGCCATGCTCGGCATGGTCGTCATGGGTTTCCTGCAGGGCGGCGGCCCGAGCAAGCGGGAGATGGCCTACGCCCGGCGCAAATATCTGCGCCACCTCGCCCAGCACCGTCTGCGGCTGCGGCGTTCGGTGCGCCGCCAGCGGGAGGCGATGGAATATCTGCACCCGGACCCGGCGTCGCTGTGGTCCCTGGTGTCGAGTTACCGGCTTTGGGAACGCCGCAAGGACGATGTGGATTTCGGCGTCGCACGGATCGGACGCGGCCCGCAGAACCCGGCCGCCACCCTGATCGCGCCCGACACGAAACCGCTCGAGGAGCTGGAACCGCTGTCCGCACTTGCGTTGCGCCGGTTCCTCACCACCTACTCCAGCATCCGCGATCTGCCGATCGCCATCGCGGTCAACGGGTTCAGCCGGGTCTACCTCCGCGGCGACCGGGACGCGGCACTCGGAGTGCTTCGGGCGATGCTCGCGCAGCTGGCCGCCCTGCACTCCCCGGACGACCTGCGGGTGGCCGTGTGCACCGGCGAGGATCGCCGCGCGGACTGGGAATGGGTCAAGTGGCTGCCGCACGCCCAGCACTCCGAACGCACCGACCTGCTCGGCCCGTTGCGGTTGGTGGCCCCCACCGTCCCGGCGCTGGAATCCATGCTGGAGGAGGAACTGGTCAAACGGCCTAGATTCGACCCGGAGTCCGACGGCCGAGTACCCGGCCCGCATCTGGTGGTGGTGATCGACGGTGGTTCGGTAGCGGGCTCGGACCATCTGATGACCGGCGGCGGCGTCGAAGGCGTGACCGTCGTGGACCTGACGACCATGCCGCCGAGGGCGCTGGACCGGACGACCGTGGTGCTGGCCGTGGACGCCGGAGGAGAATTGCTCAGCGAGACCATCGACGGCGAGGCCACACTCGGCAAGGCGGACCGGCTGGGCCAGGCGGCGGCCGAGGGACTCGCCCGTCAGCTCGCCCCGCTCCGCCTGACCGCGGGACTGCGCGGCGACGCCCCGATGACCTCGGAGCTCGGTCTGGCGGAGCTGCTGGAACTGGGTGACCCGTACCGGTTCGACCCGGACGACACCTGGGAGCCGAGGCCGAACCGGGACCGCCTGCGGCTCAAGGTCGGTATCCAGCCGGACGGGTCCCCGATCGAGCTCGACCTCAAGGAGTCCGCACAGGACGGGATGGGCCCGCACGGATTGTTGATCGGGGCCACCGGCTCCGGGAAGTCGGAGCTGCTGCGCACCCTGGTGCTGGGCCTGGCCATCACCCACCCCCCGAGCTCGTTGAACTTCGCGCTGGTCGACTTCAAGGGCGGGGCCACCTTCACCCGGCTGGACGCGCTGCCGCACACCAGCGCGGTGATCACCAACCTCGCCGACGAACTGCATCTGGTCGACCGGATGACCGACGCGATCAACGGCGAGCTGATCCGCCGTCAGGAACTGCTGCGCGCGGCGGGAAACTTCTCTTCCTTGCGCGACTACGAGAAGGCGAGGACGGCGGGTGCGCCACTGCCCGAGGTCCCCACCCTGCTGGTGATCTGCGACGAGTTCTCCGAACTGCTGTCCGCGAAACCCGACTTCATCGACATGTTCGTCCAAATAGGACGGGTGGGTCGTTCGCTCGGAGTGCATCTCTTGCTCGCTTCGCAACGGTTGGAGGAAGGCAGGCTTCGTGGTCTGGAAACCCATCTGTCCTACCGGATCGGCCTGCGGACGTTCTCCGAAATGGAGAGCAGGGCGGTGCTCGGCGTCGCCGACGCGTTCAAACTGCCACGGGCTCCCGGACACGGCTTCCTGAAGGTCGGGACCGAACAGATGGACCGATTCCGCTCCGCTTACGTCTCCGGGGTGTACCAGCGCGGTAGCGACGGCGGAGCCGCTGTCGCGATGGGCGGGGAGCACCTGGTGCTGCACGAGTACACGACGACCTACGTCGCCGCCGAACTCGCCGCCGACGAGGAGGAACCGGAACCCGCGGAGGATCCGGACACCGCGGTCGGCGAGACCCTGCTGGACATCCTGGTCGACCGGCTTGAGGGTCGCGGCACACCTGCCCACCAGGTGTGGCTGCCGCCGTTGGACGCGTCTCCGACGCTCGACGGGCTGCTGCCCGGCCTGATCGCCCATCCCCGGCGCGGGCTGGCCCCCGGCGGGTCCGACGCGGTCGCGAATCTGCGGCCGGTGCTCGGGATCGTCGACCGGCCCTACGAGCAGCGGCGCGACCCGCTCACCCTCGACCTCTCCGGCGCGGCCGGGCACGTGCTGATCCTCGGCGCGCCGCGGACCGGGAAAAGCACCGCGCTGCGCACGCTGATCCTCAGCCTCGCCCTCACCCACACCCCGCGCGAGGCCCAGTTCTATTGTCTGGACTTCGGTGGCGGCACCCTCGCCTCGATCGGTGGCCTGCCCCATGTCGCGGGCGTGTCCGGCAGGCTGGACACCGGCGCGGTGCGGCGGACCATCGCCGAGGTCGCCACTGTGCTGGCCAACCGGGAAAAGCTGTTCGCGGAGCACCAGATCGACGGCATCGCGACCTATCGCAAGCTTCGGGCTGAGGGCCGTTTCGGCGATCAGCCCCACGGCGACGTGTTCCTGGTGATCGACGGCTGGCAAACACTCAGGGGGGACTTCGAGGGCCTCGAAGACATGGTCGGTGACATCGCCGCCCGCGGGCTGTCGTACGGCGTACACGTCGTGACGGCCACCGCCCGTTCGTTCGATCTCCGGATGAACGTCCGGGATCTGTTCGGCAGCAGGCTGGAACTGAAGATCGGCGATCCCATCGATTCGATCATCGACCGGCGCGCCGCGATGAGTGTCCCGGCCGACGCACCCGGACGGGGGGTCTCGATGAGCAAGCATCAGGTTCTCCTGGCCCTGCCGCGAACGGACGGCCGGAACACCACCGAAGACCTCGCGGAGGGCACGGCCGAACTGGTCGGGGCGATCGGCGCCGCGTGGCCGGGGCCGCCGGCCCCGTCGGTGCGGCTCCTGCCGGGTTTGCTCGCCTACGAGGAACTTCCCGCCACGGATGAGCTGAGTGGCGCCGACGCCGGACTCGCGGTCGGCATCCACGAGCGGGACCTGTCCCCGATGCGTCTCGACTTCGCCGCCGACCCGCACTTCTTCCTGCTGGCGGACACCGAAAGCGGGAAGACGGCCTTCCTGCGCACGGTGGCCCGCCGGATCGAAAACGCGTACCGGCCCGACCAGGCCCGCATCGTCGTGGTCGACCACCGGCGAGGACTGCTCGGCGAGATCGGCGACGACCACCTGCTCGGCAGCGGCACCAACGACGCGCACAGCCGCGAACTGCTCGGGGAGGTGGCCGAAGCGATGACCAAACGCCTGCCGGGCAAGGACGTCACGCCCGAACAGCTGCGCGCGCGCAGCTGGTGGGAGGGGCCGGAGATCTTCGTGCTGGTGGACGACTACGACATGGTCGCCACGCACAAGCAGCATCCGCTGATGCCGTTGCTCCCGCTGGTCGCTCAGGGCTCCGACATCGGGCTGCACGTGGTGCTCACGCGCCGCTCGGGCGGCGCCGGAGCCGGGTTGTTCGAGCCGTTCCTGTCTCGCCTTCGCGAGGTCGGCACGCCCGGCCTGATGATGTCGGGCGACCGGGACGAAGGTCCGTTGCTGGGCGGTATGCGCGCGCAGGTACTCCCGCCGGGACGGGGCTGGCTGGTCGATCGCCGTGGCGGCAAGGGACTCGTCCAGCTCGCCTGGCTCGAGCCGCGGGCGTAGACCGGCTGGCCGGAACCGGCCGCCCACCCCCGGCGGCCCGGCTGGGGTGGTGGGCTTGATCAGCAGACCGACGCGAGCACGGAAAGGGAGGGAACATGAGTGGCAGGGTCGACGCTTGGATACCGGCGCTTCGGACGTTCGCCAACAATTTGCACCAGCAGGTCAACGCCATCCCGGCGCCCACGATCGACCGGGAACCGGGTGCCGGTTGCACGCTCATGCAGGAATGCGAGGCACTGGCCGCCGCGGACAAGTTCGTGACCGGCGAACTCAAAGCCTTCATGACCGCGGCCGCCGAAGGATTCCAAACCTTCGAAGACCTCGCCCGGCGATGCGCGAACGAATACCAGAGCGCGGGCGAAGCGGCCGCGACGGCGATCCAGGGATTGTCCGACAAGGTGAACCGTGGCCCGCAGCCACCTTCCGCCCCCGCGCCGGACATCCCCTTGCTCGGAAACCCTTACGCGCCCAGCCTCTGACCGGGACGAGAAACGAAATGGCCAGTTATACGAGGTTTTCCCTCGACGAGCAGCTCAACATCCTCCGCGGCGAGATCGCGCACACCTATCCCGCGCTCAAACAGGCGAGTGAGATGTGGAAGTCCGTGCAGACCTGGCTCAACCCCGCGAGCCGTTCCCTGCGTGACTCGACCAACGCATTGGAACCGTTCTGGGACGACGAAGCCGGGCGCCGGATGGTCCAATGGCTGCGCGACACCCACACCGGCTCGCTGGGTCCGTGGGAACGCGCGGCCGCGGAATCCCATGTCGTGGAACATATCGACAAGCTCACCGCGATGCTCATCCTGAACGCGTTCACGTTCGCCTCGGAGGCTACGAAAGCGGTCAACGACCCCGACTACGAAGAAACGGCCAGGTCGGTCGTCGGCGCGAAACTCGACGAAATGGCCACGCAGTATCTACGCACCGGGCAGGCCATGCTCGCCGCTCGCAGCCGCCCCTGGAACGGGGCACGGGGCGAGGTCGACCCCGGCGTCGACACCAGTTCGTCTCCGGCAGGCCCGGGCACGCAAAACCCGGCGTCCCCCACCTCGCCGTCGAATCCGGCCCCCGGCCAGGAAACGCCGGCGAACCCGGACCAGCCGCAGAGCCCCACCGAGGACCCGCTGCAGGACGCACTCGAGGCGGCACCTGGGGCACTGGACGCCTTGACCAGTGCGCTCGAATCGTTGCAACAGCTGGCAGGTGGCGGACAGAGCGTCCCCGAGCCGGCGGCGCTGCCGGATCCGACGGGCGGGCTGCCCTCGTGGGATCCGTCGTCCATGTCGCCGTCCGGGCTCGGTGACCCGTCGGGAATGCCGAGCCTGGCAGGCGGTGGCGGCGATCTACCCGGTGGCGGCGGCGGTGCCGGCGGGCCGGGTACCGGTCTGGGAGCGGGCACCACGGCGGCGAACCCGGTATCGCCTTCCGGAACCGGTCCAGTCGGAACGGCCCTGCCGCCCGTCGCGACAGGGACCGGTGCGCGGTCCGCGGCCGGGACGGCGGGCTCCGGCGCGATGCCGCCGATGTATCCACCGCAGTCGGCCGGAGCGCGGGGAAGCGGCGGCGGGGTGAATCCCGGAAACGCCGACCGGGCCACCGGCAGGCAGCGTGAGCGGAAGCCCGGTGGCACGCCAGGTGTGTCCCTGATGGGTCGTGCGGGAAAGGGCCGGGCGGCGAAGGGGGCGGCGGCACCGTCCGCCCCACCCGGCGCACGGCGGGATTGGGACACGGAGAACGACGGCGTCCAGTTGCTCGACGAAGAACTGTGGCAAGTGGACCCGGTGCACAAGAACCAGGAAGAGCCGCGGTTCCACGCGGGACGATGAGGAGGGGCAGATGCCCGCAACCGAGATCAACGGCAACACGACGGCGATGAGCGCGTATTCCACCAAGCTCACCGCTCCGGCCCAGCCGTCGTCACTGACCCGGCCGGGGACGGCGGACATCGCCGGGATGTTCGAAGGGATCGCGATGTCCCTGTTGGACAAGGCCGCCGCCGCCGAGATGGCGGCGCTGCTGGCCAAGATCACCGAGGACATGGCCACCGATTCGACGACGGTCAAGGCGATCGCCGCCGACTACACCGCCGCGGACGCGGCCAGCGCGCTGACGCTCGCCACGTCGACCATCAAGCTCGCAAAGCAGGGATTGAGCCTGCTGAAGCAGGCGTCGGGCTCCATCGGCCAGGCACCCGGATCCACCGAGGAAAAGACCGACACGTCCGCGGCCGACGGCTCGCAGACCCAAGCGTGAGGAGCGATCGATGATCCCCTACCAGCTGCTCCCCATCGAGATGCACGATGTGATGGCCCGCGCCGAAGCCAAAAAAGTCCCGGCCCTGCTCGAAGCCGCGACCATGTGGCGGGACGTGCGTGGCTGGATCGACACCACCGCCGCGGAGATCAGCACCCGGGTCGGCGAACTCACTCCGGAGTGGACGGACGAAGCCGGACGGAAGCACGAAGAGAAGGTCCAGCGGACCCTGGCCGAGCTCAAGTTCTGGGGAGACCGGATCGATCTGGCCGACCCCGCCGGGAAACTGACGACGCTCGCCTCCGACGTTTCGGCGACCGCGGCCGCGGTGGCGACACTCTACGCGGAGTACCGCATCGCCACTCTCACCCCGTTCGGCGCGGCAGCGGCTTTCGCCCTCCAGCAGGCGTCAGGCATGAAAATGACCGAACTGGGCGGGAACTTCGACTTCTCGATGCTCAGCGTCTGCGCGGCGGCCGGTATCCAATCACCGGCCGATCTGCTGCCCGCGCAGCAAGCCGTCTCGGCGGAGGGCAACTCCCCCGCGGACTTCATCGCCGCCGCCGAAGCCGGAATGACCGCGCTGACCGAACTCCAGAGCCTCGCCGAAACCGCGGGGTCGTTCGCCGACGGCGGATCGTCGGGCATCGACCTGCCGACGACCGGCGACGGGGCCGGATCGGGCACCGGCTCGTCCGGGCTCTCGCTGGCCGGTCTCGGCTCCCTGCCGACGGTGCCCACGGCGGGCGTCGTTCCCCCGATCGGCGGGCTGCCGGGTGGTACCGGCACTCCGCCCATGCCGGCGGGACTGCTGGGCGGGATCGGGGCGGCCGCTGGAGCCGGTGGTCTTCCCGTCTCCGCGAAGCCGGTCGTCGGCAAGCGGGCCCCCAGCCTGGCGTCGGAGGTCCAGCCGGGCACGGCGAGCCCCACCGGAGCGAAGTCCGCGAGCACGGCGATGCCCCCGATGACGCCACCACACGGCGGCGGTCAGGCCACCGCGGGCACGCTGCGGCCCGGCTCGGGCGACCAGCCGACCGGACGCAACGGGGCGGCGCGGAGGGAGTCTTCCGGCCGGAGCGACGGTGTCCCGGCGAAGCTGCGCGGCCGGGCCGCCAGCGGTAATCCGGATGGCGAGTTCACCTTGGCGCGCGGTCGCCGGTCGGATGAGTCGGACACGGGTTCGGTGCAGCTGCTCGACGAAGATCTGTGGCGGCGCTGAACCCGGACATGGCTGAAGGGAGCTTTCCCCGCATCACATGCGGGGAAAGCTCCCTTCATCGCGTCAGGGATCCCTTCAGCCGCCCAGGGTCTGGCGCCGTGCGGCGGCCGGGTCGAGGCTCGGGCCCTCGGGCAGCCGCGCCACCAGACCGGCGGGAAGCCGCACCGGACGCGCCGACGGGTACCCCAGCATCTTCAGCACATCGGGCGAAGCCAGCGGATAGCGGCGCCCCATGTCGGTCACCACGGTGAGCGTTCCGACAGCGGCGGAAGGGGAGGGCATCGCTTCGACGACGATCGCGCTGCCGGGCGGCACGTGGACGCGGTCCGCGAGCGGGGTTCCGGAGGCGGTCCGGCGGGCGGTGGTGGACATCGGATCCGCGGGCGGCATCGAGGGGTCGACGGTCAGCGAAGGAGCCGCGGAACCGTCGCCGAAGGTCGCGCACACGGTGGTGTCCTGGTCACGCAGGCGCGCGATGGCCGGACGCGTGGCGGGCGCGGCGCCCACATCGGCCTGGACGGGGTCCAGTTGCCGGGACATGGTCGCCAGTGAAGGCGGCAGCGGCACGGTTTTCGGCTCACTGCCGGGATACGCGGCGAGCATCTGGGCGCTCGCGCGCTGGACGTCGTACTGCAGTTCGCTGATCGGCCGCAGGGCGTCCCGTTCGGCCAGATAGTGCTGCTGTCCCCCGCCGGAGGTCTGCACCATCAGCAGCATCCCGTTCCGGATGTCGGTCCGGCCCGGCACAGCGGTGGACACCTCGCCCGGCGCCGCCACCGGCAGCGGGCCGATCGGCGTGCCTTCCGGGAGCACGTCGAGCCACGCGCGGCCGACCCGCGCCCACGGCTCGGCGGTCAGCGCGAGTCCGGTGCCGACGGCGCCGTAGTCGGTGATCCGGTGCCGGTGCCCACGCCAAACGACGAACCGGTCGCCGGTCGACGTCGATTCCACCAGCAGCGCCTGGTCTCCCAGTTCCGCGCCGCCGGACGGCGAGGCGCCTGCCAGCAGCACCGATTCCTCGATCCTGCTGCCCGCCAGGTCGCTCGCGGGCGCGGAGCACAGCGACCACGATCCGGTGAGCAGTTTTTCGGGGCCGGGCAAGCCGTCCGGCGCGTCGGCGATGCCGATCCGGGGTCCTCGCGGGACTCCGGCGAGCGACTCGCGCGAAACCCGTTCCGTGGTGCCGTGTTCGCCGAGCAGCAACAGGGCGGACGCGTAGTTCGCGACGGGATGCAGCCGTTCGTCGAGGTAGACGTACCGGGTCCCGCTCTCCTTCTCCACGATGACGGCGGCGTTCTTGCGCCACGCGTTGTTCCCGCCGGGCACGATCATCCCGTAGACCCCGACGCACGCCAGCGCCACGATCGCCAGTGCGACACCGGCGAAAGCGGCACCGGACGGGCGGCGGAACGGCGGCTGCTCCGGGTCGGTCTCCCTCGTCACGAGCGCGGAAATCGCGCGCTGCACCAGGAATTGGTAAGCCTGCAGCTGATCCCGTTTGGACGCCATGGTTTCAGCCCCCCAGTCCGCGCACGTAGCCGTACAGGCCGAGCACCGAACACGCCACCGGGACGACGGCGATCGTCACCAGGATCTCGAAGTACTCGGCGATCCGGCCGAGATACGGGTTGGCGGCGCGGGTGCTCAGCACGACACCGGAGGCGATCACGCCCGCCGCCACCGCCAAGGAAAGCGGCCCGGCCAGCACGAGCAGCAGCGAGCGGTCCGCCATGAGCGGGCCCGCCAGCAGGCAGCCGGCGCCGAAGATCCCGGCCACCAGGATCGGCGTCCGTTGCCGCAGGATCGGATACAGCCGCGCCCGCACCAGGAATCCGGCCGCGAGCAGGGCGACGAGGACCACCGCGGCCTCGCTGTCGCTGCGGATCAGGTGCAGCTGGCAGTACATGGCGACGATCGCCGCCCCGCCCAGCATCCCGGTGAGCAGCGCGTCCGCTCTGGCGACGGCGGCGTGCACGAGGTCGAGCGGTGGCTGGGGATCGTCGCGGACCAGATCCGCGGTCGACCGCGGCAGCACCGGCATCGGCACCCGGCCGAGCCGCAGCGACAGCGGCGCGAACGTGGTCGAGAGCACGAGCACCGCGCCGCCGATCACCGCCGCCGACCGGTAGCCCGCCAGATCGTCGAAGGTGGCCAGCCAGCCGCCGAGCACGCCGAGCAGACCCACGGTGGCGGCTCCGGCGAACAAAGCGGGCGCGGCCGTCACCCCCAGGTGGCCGACGACGGCCGCGAGCAACAGCGCCGCGCTCGCCAGCAACAGGTGCCCGGCGGACAGCTCGCCGATCGGATCGTCGCCCGCCAGCAGCAGACCGCCGCCGGTGAAGGCGAACGGAAGCGCGACAGCGGCGAGTACCGCCCCGGCACCGGCGTCGCGCAGTGCCCGCGCGAGCAGGACACCCGCCGCCAGCAACAGCGCGGAAACCGCCAGCGCCCAGGCCGCCGGTGACGTCCACGGCGGACCGGCGCGCAGTACCGCGAGCAGGCCGAAGGACATCGCCACCGCGCCGACGGCCAGTCCGGCCTGCCGCGTGTGCCGCGGCCCCCAGGCCTTGCCGGTGCGGCCGGAGCCGGTGGCGATGGCGTCCACGAGGTCGTCGTACTCGGGCTCAGGCCATTCGGCGCGGCGCGGCGTCAGATGGAGGATCTCCCCGTCCCGGACCCGGTGCGCGCCCAGCGTCCGGTCCAGATCGAAGGCCGTCCCGTCGGCGCGGCGCAACTGCCAGCCGCCGCCGGCGACGCCGTCGTCCGCCATTCCCTCACCCGCCCGCGCGAGCAGGCCGGGAAGGATTTCGGCGACGGACGCGTGTTCCGGCAGCGCCATGTCGATGCGCCGGTGCGGAGTGGTGATGGTGACCCTGACCAGGCCGGCAGTCTGCATGGGAAAAGGGTCGGCCAGCGACGGGCCCGCCGGGCACCGGCGGCAGGAACCTGCCGCCGTGAAAGTACTCCGGATCCGGACTTCTTGCGCGACAATGGGGTCATGAGCATCGAGACAGGGCTGCTCGCCCAGGGCCCCATCGCGACCGTGTACGCGGGCAAGGATCCCGCCACGGGCAACGACTTCGCGATCAAGATGTTCCCCGGCACCTTCGACCGCGAGACCTCCGCGTGGCTCGAACGCGAGCGGAAGGCGCTGGCGGCGGTGC
Organism: Amycolatopsis sp. w19; assembly: GCF_051373225.1. Taxonomy (NCBI): domain Bacteria; kingdom Bacillati; phylum Actinomycetota; class Actinomycetes; order Pseudonocardiales; family Pseudonocardiaceae; genus Amycolatopsis; species Amycolatopsis sp. w19. Next base: position 36,268 of record NZ_JBPQFM010000036.1, read on the forward strand.
GCTCGACGCGTTCGGTCCTGCAGATCGACGACGTCCTGACCCACCCCGACGGCCGGTCCGGTGTCCGCCGCGAACTGTGCCCGGGTTCACTCGCCGGTGTACTGGATTCCGGTGCCAGGCTGGGTGTTCCCGATGTGCTCGCCCTCGGCGCCGCGATCGCGTCGGCGCTCGCCGCGGCGCACGGCGCGGACGTCCTGCACGGTGGCGTGAGCCCGCACAACGTGTTGTACCGGGCGTCCGGCGAGTTCGTGCTCGCGGACTTCGGGGTGGCCCTGCGGCGGCGATTCCCGCGCGACCCGATGTACGCGGTCGAGTACACCGCGCCGGAAACCCTGCGCGACGACACGCTTTCCCCCGCGTCCGACCTTTATGGACTCGGCGCGGTGCTCTACGTCGCGTTGACCGGGACGCCTCCGTTCCCCCGCCACACCGGGCAGCAGCCCGGCGAGCGGATCCTCCAGGTCCTGCGGGAACCGGTCGCGCCGATCCAGGATCCGGCCGTCCCCGGCGAGCTCGCCGCCACGATCCTGCGGTTGCTGGCCAAGGAACCGGCCGACCGGCCGCAGGACGTCGCGTCGCTGGCACGGCTGTTCACGAAGCTGAGCCGTCCCGGCGGCGAGATCGTCACGGGCGATTCCTCAGACCTGCCAAGCGAAGAAGAAGACGTCGAGGTCGAATTCGACGACTTCGCCCAGGTCCACCGGCCCGCGGCCCCGGTCCACGCGGCCCCGGCGCCGGTCCAGGTGGTGCAGGCGCCGCCGAGGGGTGGCCGCACCCTGATCCGCGAGTTCAGCGGTCCGCTCAAAACCGAACGCGGGTTTCCCTGGAAACCCGTCGTGCTGGCGGGCGGCGGCGTGCTCGCCGCCGGGCTCGCCGTGCTGCCGCTGGTCCTCGGCCCGGCGGAGATCGGCGGGCAGGCCGTCCCGGTGGCGGCCGCGATCCCTTCTCCCGCAGCGGCTTCCGCGCCGGCGCCGGACGTCAAGCTGGCGCTCGCGCCGCCGCAGGACCAGAGCGATCACGTGCAGCTGACGTGGACCGCGGAAGGCGAACTGGATTTCGTCGTGATCATGGCGGGCGAGCGGCTCGAGACGAAACAGCTCGTCGCCCACCGTCAGCGCAGCCTGGACGTCCCCGTCGACCCGGCGCGCCGGTACTGCTTCCAGCTGAGGGCGACCGACGGACGGCACATCTACACCACCGAGCCGGTCGCGATCCGCGGCGCCCGCTGCAACCCGTGAGCGTTCCGTCTCGTGAGTGATAATGGTCGTTCTAACGCTCTTTATCACTCACGACCCCCACCGCCTATGGCCTGCTTCGGTCCGTGAAGGTCCGGGAGGTGTGTCGCGAAAGTGGCTTTCGCAACCCCGGTCAAGGCCGGCACCCAGCAAGAGGTCACGCCCGTAGGAATCCAAGACACTCAGGGCCTTCACTCCTCGCGAGAGCCCCGGCCGCGGATCGGCACCAGGGTCCGCGGCTCGAGTGCCGCCAGCACCCGAGCCGCGAACGGTCTGGTGGCCAGCCCCCGGCGTAGCTCGCCGACCTCCTGCCACGCCCGCCGGACCGAACCGTCCCCCACCGGGACCCCGGACCACAGCGTGACGTCCAGCACCTTGGCCAGCCGCGCGACCGGCTCGCGGATCCCGTCCCCGGCAAGCGATCCGGCCGATTCGGCGAGATCGCGCGGGGTCATCCCGATCCGGAACGGCACGCCGTGCGCGCGCAACCGGTCGCGGATCTCGTCCCACGCGCCGAGCACGCCTTCGGCACCGGACCGCCGACGACGTCGCCGGGCGCGGACGACCTTCGCCGCCGGAACCCCGACGAGCCACAGGAGTCCGAAAAGGACGATCGCGGCGACGAGCGACGGCCACCACCAGCTCATCCCCGCTTCGGTGCTCTGATCCTCGCCGGAGTCCGCGGGCGTGCCCGGTGGGAGCTGGGGCGGCCGCAGTTGCTGTTCGGCGGGCAGCTGCGCCCGCGCGCGGGCGACCGCCTTGCCTGGACCTGCCTGGCTCCGTTCCGCCTTGCCCGCCGCGGCGGTCGGGTCGAGTGCCACCCAGCCCGCTCCGGCGACCGCGACTTCGGGCCACGCCAGGACATCGCGGTTGCGGACGACGTGCATCCCGCCGTCGGTCTCGGCCGAACCCCGGAACCCGACGACGAGCCGGGCCGGAATGCCGCTCATCCGCGCCAAAACGACGTACGCGGCGGCGAACTGCTCGCTCGTCCCCCGCTTGCTCTCCAGCAGGAAGTGCCTCAGCTGCGGCCAGCCGTGCCCGGTCGGCAGCTCCTCCGTGCCCGTCGCGACCTGATAGTTCGTGCTGAGGAACCGTTCCAGCTGCAAGGCGGACTGGAACGTCGGGCGCAGGCCGCGCACGGCGTCCTTCGCCACGTTCTCCACGTCGGGCGGCACCGCGCCGAGCCCGCCGAGCGGCGCCCGCGGGTCGATCTCCCCGGAGCCGAGGTCGACCTCGGGGGACGACCAGCTGAGCCGGTAGTTCCGTTCCTGGCCCGTCGACGGCGATTCCGTCATCAGGGTGCCGGCGGACTCGTCCACCAACGGCGTCAGACCGTCCACACCGGTCAGATCCTGATGGCTCGGCAGCCACGGTCCGGAGAGCCCACGCACCTTCAGTTCCGCGCTGCCACTCACGCCGGGAGCGCCTTCGAGGCCCGCCCCAAGCCTCCGGAGCCGGGAGTCGGACAGCCAGTTCGCCCCGTCGAAACCGTTCAGCACGATCAGGCGCCACTGGTCGACCGGGGTGTCACCGCGGTAACGGAACACCTCCTCGCCCGGCCGGATGAGCCGCTGGGCGATCTCGTCCAGCGGGTTGCCGATCCGGCTCCTCGGCGGCGGCGCGGCCTGGGTGTCCTTGAGGGTCAACGGATCCCGGCCGACCGGATCGAGCCCGGCGAGCGCGACCGCCCCGGCGACGAGGGCGACCACAGTGGACAGTGCGGGCCAGACCGCCGAGCCGGTCAGCCGCCAGGAGAACCGAGGTCCACCGGGTGCCCGGCTCACCGACCGGACCCGACGGCCCGACCACAGCAGGAGCCCGGCGGGCAGCGCGTAGCCCAGCGCCGCCACCACCGCGAAAACCCCCGTCAACGCCTGATACGCCTGGGCGAGGCAGGCGACGGCCAGGCTGGGCACAAGCGCCACGAGCGGCTTCTTGAGACGCAGCAACAGTTCCAGTCCGAGCACGACGGCGAGCAGCACCGAAAGTGGCACGAACAACAGCTGTTCGGGGATCGGCCGCGCGGGCCAGGTGGACTGCAGCGTGAGCCGCCAGCCTTCGGTGAGGCCGCGCGCCAGCCCCTGCAGCGAAGCGCCGGTCGGCAGGAAGGCGAGCGTGGTCGAGGTCAGCACCGTCTCGATCAGCCCGAGCAGGCCGAGCAGCGCGACGAGCAGCGGCCGGTACGGGGTCAGCTTGGGGAATTTCGCGGTCAGCTCGGCGCAGCCGTACGCGACGAGAACGACCACGAGCACCGGGACGAGCAGCGCCGCCCAGCCGAACACGGGCGCGAACAGCAGCCCGGCGATCCCGGTCGCGGCGAGCAGCGCGGCGACCGCGATCCGGTCGAATCGGTCGCTCATGACTTGCCCACCAAGGAATTCCACTGTGCCGCGGCACCGGCGGCGTCGACCGCGACGATCAGGCCGCGGGAGCCCGCCGACGGCCGGAGATCACCGATCCGGACCACGGTGTCGGGCCGCCAGCGGGCGGCATGACCGAGATCGGCGTCGGGTCCGGTGATCAGCACCAGCACCCCGCCGGGACGTTCGGCGGCGGCCAGCGCCGAGGGAAGCAGCGGCGCGTCGTCCGCGGCGTCCTGGGTGACGAGCGCGAGTTCGTCCAGCAGCGCCCTGGCCGCGCGCACCCCGCTGTCGGTCGGCGTGTCCGCGCCGGCGGAGGTGATGAAGCGGCAGTGCTGCCCCGCCGACGCCGACGCGTAGAACAGGGAGGCCGCCACCTCGACGGCTTCTTCGAAAACGGCAGGGCTCATCGACGCGGGCCGCGTGTCGAGCACGGCGGTGAACCGGGGCTGCGCGGGGTCGGCGTATTCACGCACCATGAGCCGCCCGGTCCTGGCGGTCGCCTTCCAGTGCAGATGCCGGACCTCGTCACCGACCACGTACTCCCGCACCGCGCGCAGATCCGCCGAACCACGCAGCGGCGGGTCGGTGATCGGGCCTTCGTGGTGGTGGCGCGGATGACCGGCCTGCGCCGCGCGTACCGCGTGCCGTCGCGGATGCACCCACAACCACGCGGAATCCCCGACGGTCTGGTCGCCGCGCGCGAGGTCGAACAGGTCGGGCCGGTACACGACGAGCGGGCCGACCCGGAGTTTCCCGCGTTTCGTCGTCGGAAGTTCGTAGTGGTACGTCGCTTCCGCGCCGGGCGCGAGCGGGCGGACCCGCAGGCTATGCGCCTCGCCGCCGATGCCGTCCGCCGCCGCGAAACCGCCGTGCCGCCGCGAATCGGTGTTGCGCACGACGAGCGAGGCCAGCGCGGGTTTCCCGCGTTCGACCCGGTCCGGCTGGACGGTCCGGCCGATCTCCACCTTCGGCCGGAACCTGGTGGTGGCCAGCGCGATCAGCACCGCGCCGGCCGCGATCCCCGCGAAGGCACGGAAAAACGTGTACCCGGCCAGCTCGCCGAGGGCGTAGAACCCGGCAGCGAAGGCCAGCACGATGACGCCGCGGCGGGTGAGCCGCACGCCTACCTCCCCATCGCGGCCATGGGAGCGGCCGTCGCGCCCAGGAGTTCGTCGACGATGTCCGCGGTCCGCCGCTGGTTGAGTTCGGCGTCGGGGGTCAGCACGAGCCGGTGGTCGAGCACCGGATGCGCGACGTCCTTGACGTCGTCCGGGGTGACGAAGTCGCGGCCGAAGGTGGCGGCGAGTCCCTGTGCCGCCCGGATCAGCGCGATACTGCCGCGCGGGCTCGCGCCGTAGCGGACGTCGGGATGCGATCGGCTCGCCGCGGCCAGCCGGACCGCGTAGTTGACGATCTCGGGTGCCAGATGGGATTTGCGGACCTCGTCGATGACCGACTGGACGTCGGCGATGCTCAGCACCGGCTTCAGCTCGTCCGGCGTCACCCCGGCGCAGTCCCCCATCACCACCCGCATCTCGGATTCCAGATCCGGGTAGCCGACCGAAATACGCATGAGGAACCGGTCGAGCTGCGCTTCGGGCAGCCGGTAGGTGCCCTCCAGCTCGATCGGGTTCTGCGTGGCCACCACGAGGAACGGCCTCGGCACCGCCTGGCCGACCGAATCGACGGTGACCCGGCGTTCGGCCATCACCTCCAGCAGCGCGGCCTGTGTCTTGGGCGTTCCCCGGTTGATCTCGTCCGCCAGCACCACGTTGGCGAAGATGCCGCCGGGGTGGAACTGGAAACGTTCGTTGTTCTGGTGGTAGACCATCACGCCGGTGATGTCGCCGGGCAAAAGGTCCGGGGTGAACTGGATCCGGCTCCACCGGCCGCCGATGCTGGCGGCGACGCAGCGCGCGATCGTCGTCTTGCCGACGCCGGGCACGTCCTCCATCAGCAGGTGTCCTTCGGCGAACAGCGCCGCCACGGTGAGCCGGACGACCTCCGGTTTCCCGCGCACCACCGATTGCACGTTCTCGGCGATCTGCTCGAAGGCGACCCTGGGTGTGAGCGTCACAGAAGTTCCTTTTCCTTTCGTCGGCGCAGGCCCACCAACGCCATCGGGCCTAGCCAGACGAGCGCGCCGCCGTTCACCGTGGGCACACCTCGCCAAGTGTCCGTGGCGGTACCCGCGGAGGTCTTGATGGTCGCGGTGATCGTGATGGAGCCGATCCAGGCGACGTTGGAGATGGTCAGGGTCGTTGCCCCGGAACAGGCCGTCGGCTTGGTCTCGCTGAAGAACTCGGCCGTGCAGGTCGCGGAGACACCTTTCCCGTTGGCGTTCACGGAAACCAGCAATGCGTTGTCCTTGCTCCGCACCTGGGTGATCGTGATCGTCGGTGGTCCCGAGGCCACCGGCACGGTGACCTTCCGGCTCCCGGCGGCGCCGTTGATCGCCGCTCCCGAGCCGAACTTCGTCACCGCGCGGACCGTGACGGTCGCGGTGCCGGTGACCCCGGTGAACTCGGCGGAGGTGGCCGAAACCGTGCGCTGCCCCTTGCCCGTCACGCTCACCAGGTAGTGCACGAGCGTGCCGCCGCGGAGGTCGGGCTGGGTCCAGCTCACCGAAACCTTGCCGGCGGCGGTGGCGTTCGCGGTGACGACCGGTGCCGTGGCAGGCCTGTTCACGGGTCCCGGGATGACCGCCTTGGCGCTCGCACCGACCCCGAGGCCCGCCGAGTTCTCCGCGACCACGGTGACCACGTACGGGGTTCCGTTGGTCAGCCCCGAAATCGTGGTCCCCCGCGACGATCCGCCCACCCGGGTCGAACCGCCGGGCCAGGACACCCGGTAGCCGGTGATCCGCGCGCCGTTGTCCGCCGCCGGGCTCCACGAGACCTTGATCGAGCCGTCCCCCGAACTCGCGCTCAGCTTCCTCGGCGCGCCGGGCGGAGTCGCCTTCGCCACCGGCGGGGGCGCCTGCTGGGTGTTCGGCGGCGCCTGCTGTCGCTGGTCCTGCTGAGGCGGGGGCTGGTCGCCGGACGGTTCCGGATCGGCCGACGGCGCACCGGCGGTCTGGGTGTTGGCCGCCTTGTCGACGTCGACGTCGACCACCGAGCCGTCGTCACCGTTGACGACCAGCACGTGCGAGCCGTCGGAACTGTCGACGTAGATGCGGTTGTCCTCGCCCTTGGCGAGCCTCGGCGGCGTGCCCTGGCCCGGCACCTTCGCGGTGGACTTGAGCTTGCCCGCGGCGTCGTAGGTCAGCACCTCGCCGCGGGTCTCGTCGACCATGGCGACGACGTTCGAGGACGAGAGCGGGCCGTTGAACCGGCTGCCCTTGGTGAGCTCGACCGAAATCGGCTTCGCGGAGGGGCGGTCCTGGTCGAGGCCGCTGATGTCGATGAGGTGGAGCTGGTTGCGCTCGGGGTCGGCGATGGCCAGCCGGTCGCCGACCGCGCTGTTGGCGACCTGTGCCGACGGCGAAAGCTTGATACCGAGCGGAAGTCCGTCGCCGAGCCCGTCCGGGCCGACGCGGTGGAGGCTGTCGCCGGTGGTGTCGAGCACGACCGGCCGGTCGCCGACGAGGGTCAGCCCGCCGCCGTGCCCTGGCGGAAGCTGCGCGGGACAGGTCATGACGGCGGCGCCCTTGGGCAGATCGCAGATCGCGCCGCTGTCGACGCGGTGCGCCCACACCGTCCCGTCGGTGGTCGCGACCGGCCGGGACAGTGGCCCCCCTGCGGGCACTGTCGCGGCCGGGTCCCCGAGCCGCACGATCTGCCCGGCGTTGCGGTAGACCAGGTACGGGCCGCCCGCGATCTCCATCACGAACGGCGTTTCCGGTGCGGGCGGCGGCGTGGACTCCTCCACGCTCAAGGTCGCCTTGTCGAACTCCGTGATGCGGTTCCGCTCGACCACGTAACCGGAGCCGTCGCCCTGCGCGACCTGGCTGCCGTTCGCGCCGGGCACGTCCGCGCGCGCGTCGACGCGGTTCGTCGAGCCGTCGACGTGGAACGCGGACTGGGCGGCGTCGTTGTAGACCCAGTGGCCGACCTGGACGAACTCCAGCCGTTCCGGCGTCGCCGCCTGTCCGGTCACGGCGAGCCCGATCAGCGCCAGGCAGCCCGCGACCACCAGCGCCACGGCCATTCTCGTCCTGGCGACCACGCTGAACCGCTTCGTGCCCCGCTCGTCGGTGTTCACGCGATCAAGCTAGAGAGCGACCATGAAATTTCGATGAAACAGCCTGTCCCGTGCTCGCGGGCGCCGTGTCATCGAAACCTCATGTTCGCCGGGGACGCTGGGACGACCCGGTTCGAGGAGGCAGGACGATGACCGATCTCGGCGCGGCGAGGACGGACGGGCGGTATCCCACGGCACCCCCGCCGCTTCCCCCGATCGCCCCGGCCGTACCGCGGGCCCAGGCCGTGGCCGATCCGCTCGCCTACGCCGCGCCCGCCGCGCGGGCCGCCGCCCGTGAGGCCG
>NZ_JBPQFM010000037.1:0-43704 GCF_051373225.1 Amycolatopsis sp. w19
ACACCGAACCCGGAGGCCCTCCCTCATTCCAAGATCATCTGACTACGTGTCTCCCCGTTCACAACCTCCCGGGGCAGTACACCTAGGTACAGGAAGGGGGCCTTCATGTACCTAGGCGCGAGTGGTAGCAAAGGTCCCTTGCTCCCCCGAGCGTCAGTAGCCGATCGAGCGGCCGGTGAAGATCGCCCGCACGAAGGCAGCGAACCCCGCCAAGACATCGGTCCGGTTCCCGCCGCGCGACTTCGGCACCGCGGCGATGATCTCGGCGTCGGTCAGCGGATGGGTCTTCCCGGCCAGTTCCCGTAGTTCCTCGGGTTTCCAGTTGTGGTTGCCCGCGACGTGCACCGACAGCGCGCCACGGCGCTGGACGAACTCGATCCGCTCGGCGTCGCGCCGCACGAACTCGCCGTCGCCGACCTGGGTGCACGTCGCGTTTTCGAGGCGCCAAGCGGTCTTCACCGCGGTTTCGCAGCTCTCGACGACGTCAGTCGCGAAGGTCCAGACGGGAGAGATCCACAGCTGAGGCGCGTACTCGACGATCAGCGACCCGGAGTCTTCGGTCGTCTTGGTCGGGAGCCGCTGAGCGCCGAGATCCGCGGCGAGGGTGCGGTCGTGCGGGACGCCGGTCGCGGCGAGCCGCCGGGCGGCGGTGTCCGGAGGCAGCGACGCGGGGACGGCGATCCCGCCCGCGACCAGCGCGACCAGGAGGACTCCCGCGCCCACCCGGACGCCCAGTCCTCGCGCGGACAGACCCGCGACGAGCAGCACCGGCACCCCGAAGAACGGCAACGCGAACCAGGGATCGAACGCCTCCGCCACCTCCAGCACGAAGATCGCGCCGAAAACGCCGGAGACCCCGGCCACGAAAGCCCACGCCAGCCGCGGCCAAGGCTTCGCGACGGCCGGAAAAGCCTCTGGCGCCGCGAGACCGACGATGTAGACCATCCCGATCGACGCGAGCGGAACCGGCAGCGCGATCCACGGGACGTGCAGGAACGCGGCGAGCGGGAGCAACAGGCCCATGGTGACCGCGCCCAGCGTGCCGAGCAGCCACAGTGAACCGAGCGCGAGGGCGGTGAGTTGCCCGTCGGTGAGGCGGCGCTGCGCCGTTCGGGGGATCACGGTCGAAGAATGGCAGGTCAGAAGCGATCGTGTCATGAGTATCGCTACTCAAGACCAGCGCGTCTTCTCGTTCGTGGCACGTAAGACGGGGTAACGTGCCGAGCCGTGCGTGCCACCCTTCAGAGCCCTCCGGAACACGTCTGTTCGGCGTTCGGCGGACGTACCGGTGACGCGGAACCGATGCCCGGCACCGATTCCTGGCGCTACAACGATCTCGTGCTCAAGCCGGTCGTGGACAAGTCCCGGACCCTGTGGACGGCACGTGCGCTGGAAGCCGTCGACGAGCCGGGTCTGCGGGTCGCGAAACCGGTCCGGTCCAGCGACGGCCGTTGGGTGGTCGGCGGCTGGTCGGCGAACCGGTTCGTGTCCGGCACGGCCGAGCACCGGTACGACGAGGTCGTGCACGCGGCGGTCAAACTGCATCGCGCGACGGCCGGTCTGCCCCGGCCGGATTTCCTGGGACGGCGCAGCGATCTCGAGGCGCTGGCCGACAAACTCGCCTGGGGCGAGGCGGACATGTCCCTCGACGAGAACAAGGGCGGCCGCTGGTTCGAGGTACTGGCGGGGTCACGAAGACCGGTCAAACTGCCCGACCAGGTCGTCCACGGGGAGCTGCTCGCCGGCGTGCTGTTCGACGGCGACGCGGCCCCCGGCATCGTCGATTTCGTGCCGTACTACCGGCCGGGTGAATGGGGCGCCGCGATCGTCGCGGTCGACGCGCTGGCCTGGGGCGGCGCCACCATCGATCTTCTCGAACGCTGGGCACATCTCCCCGAATGGCCGCAGCTTCTCCTGCGGGCCGTCCTCTTCCGCCTGGCGGCCAACGCCCTCGACCCGCGATCGACCCGGGCGGCGCACGACGGACTTCGTGCCGCCGCCCGGGACGTGAGCGCCGTGCTGTAGGTCACCCGGTGCGCAGGTTCTCCGTCTTCGCCGCCGAGCGCACGGACGGCACCGTCGACGCCGTCACCAGCAGCACCATCACGACGGCCGCCGCGGCGAGCAGCGCGACCGCGGACCAGTCGACGTACAGCCCGTCCCAGAACAGCCGCTTGCCCAGCGCGGCGACGGCGATCCCGGTCGCCGTCGCGAGCACGATGCCCAGCAGCAGCGGGATTCCGTTCTGCCACAGCAAGGACCGGACGATCACGCGCACCGGGACGCCGGTGGCGGACAGCGCGCCGAGGGCCCGCCGCCGTTCACGGACCTGTTCCTGGGCGAGCACCAGCAGGCTCACCCCGGCCAGCAGCAGGACGAACAGCGCGCCGCCGAGCAGGATGTCCCGCGCGTCGTCGAACATCCGGGCCTCGGTGGAGGCCCGCTCCCCCTTGTAGGCCGCCACGGTGACCTGCCCGCTGTACGGCGCCACCGAGTTCCGCACCAGTTCGACGAAGTCCGGATTCCCGGTCGTCCCGCGCAGGGTCGCCGTGACCAAGGCCGCGGCCAGGTCGACACCCGCCGCCGCCGCGGGCGTCGCGAGCACTTGTGGCGCCAGAGTCTCGGTGACGCTCGATGGCTTCACCTCGAACGGTCGCGGGGTGACCGGAACGGTCCATGGCTGCTCCCGTTTGTCGTTGTCCGTGATCTTCGCCGACTGTCCTATGTGGAGGAAGGACGGGTCGGCGAACACGTCGCCGTCGCGGCAACCGGTAGCGGTGGTCGTCGCCTCGATCGTGGCGCAGTCGGCGACGGCGATCAGTACGAGCATGCCGTCCTGGCGCTTCCCCTCGACGAACAGCGAACGCAACACCTGGAAATCGGCCGCGCCGGGGACCGTGCGGACCGCGGCGATCGCCCGATCGGCCACGGAACCGTCCGCGTAGACGGTGATCCGGCCTCCCGTGTCGTCGTGGCGATCGGCCTCCATCGCGGCCTGTCCCGCCAGGAGGCTCTGCAGCGCGATCGCCCCGGCGAGGACCACGCAGAGACCCGCGACCACCCGTGACGGGGTCCCGCTGTCGCTCTGCAGACGGCGGATCGCGAGCTGGAACGACGGCGGCCCGCCCTTGATCCGGGAAACGACGCGTTCCAGCAGCCACGGCAGCAGCGCGGGGATCCCGACCAGCAGCAGCGCCGCGCCGCCGATCAGCGCCCAGCGGCCGAGTTCGCTCGCGACACCGAAATCCGGGGCGATCAACAGGATTCCGATGACGACCGGCAGCAGCCGCCACCACAACCGGCGCTTCGGCGGTGCGGTCTCGCGGACGACGCCGAGCGGTTCGACGACCAGGTGCCGCTGGGACGCCCAGGCCGTCGCCACGGTCAGGGCCGGGACCGCGAGCACGATCAGCACCACCAGCGGCCACGACGGCGTCAGGTCGTCCGGATACAACCCGAACCGGAACACCTGGAAGTTCGCCGCCGTGCCGCGGAAGAGCAGGAACAGCGCGGTACCGGCGACCAACCCGGCCGCGGCGCCCACGAGGGATTCCGCCGCGGTGATCCGGCGTAACTGCGCGAGGGACGAGCCCGCCAGCCGCAGCGCGGCGAGCCGCCGGTCCCGGGCCGCGCCGCCGAGCCGGGAGACCGTCCCGACGAAGATGAACACCGGCGTGAGGAGGACGAAGAGCCCGAGCAGCAGGAGGATCAGGATCCCGTTTTCGATCAGCTCGTGATAACCGGGCTCGGCGCCGAAGCCGTAGACCGTGCGTGCGTCCCGCATCGCGTCCGTGCCGACGTAGGCGACCAGGTCGTTCGGATTGAGCGTGGTCTCCGCGGCGATGAGCCCGGCCGGCTTGCCGGGCAGACGCGGCCGCAGCAGGCCGCTGGTGTCGGACGCGACGAGTTCGTCCAATTTCGGCGAAAGGAAGATCTCGCCCGGTGCGGGCAGCCGGTCCACGCCCGGCGGAATCGGGGAACTCGACCCCGTGGCCCGCAGGTGGACTAGCGAGATCGCCTGGCCGCGGAAGTCGGTGGTCGTCGCGCTGTAGTCCAATGGCGCGACGCCCGGGATCGGTTCGCTCCGCACGGAAGCGGCGAACGTGCGCTGGTCCCGGTTCTCCTTGATGGTGCCCGCGGAGGCGCCGATCAGGAGGACCGCGACCGCGAGCCCGATGCCGACCGTGCTCAGGACGAGCCTGACGATCGAGCCCCGGCCGCCCCCGACGGCCAGCCGGAACCCGAGCATCAGGTCTTCGCGCCCGGTCATCGGGTCACCACCGGTTCCCGTGTCCGGCCGTCGCGCACGATGACCTCCCGATCGGAGTAAGCGGCCACCCGCGGTTCGTGGGTGACCAGGACGACGGCGGCGTCGGTTTGTTTCGCCGCCTCGGACAGCAGGCGCATGACCAGTTCTCCGCTGAGCGTGTCCAGCGCGCCGGTCGGTTCGTCGGCGAAGACCACCGACGGTTCGGTGACCAGTGCCCTGGCCATCGCGACGCGCTGGCTCTGCCCGCCGGAAACCTGGCCGGGCGTGCTGTCGTCGACGTCGCCGACCGCCAGCCGGTCGAGCCAGCCGCGCGCGATCCGCTCGGCGGGGCGGCGCCTCATCCCGCTCAGCCGCAGCGGCAGCGCGACGTTCTCCAGGCAGGTCAGCTCCGGCACGAGCTGCCCGAACTGGAAGACGAAACCGAATTCGGTGCGCCGCAGGGCACTGCGTTCGGCGTCGGACATGCTCGCGAGGTCACGCCCGCGGAAGGAGACCTGACCTTCATCGGGCCGGACGATCCCGGACAGGCAGTGCAGCAGGGTCGATTTCCCGGACCCCGACGGCCCCATGACCGCGACGATCTCGCCGGGTTCGAGCGTCAACCCGGCCCCGGCCAGCGCCTGATTCGGACCGAAGGCCTTGTGCAGGCCCAGCCCGTGTAACAACGGTGTTTCCACTGTGTGGTCCCCAGATCAGCGCGTCAGCTGGCGCGCGAGGTCGTCGAGGCGGGCGGCGGTGAGCTCCAGCCACCGCAGATCCGCCTCCAGGTGGAACAGTGCGTGGTCGCAGATCAGCTGGTCGGCGAGGTCTCCGGCGGTCTTGCGGGCGGTGAGCTCGCGCATGGCGCGCAGATGGGAGCTCCGCTGCGCGTCGAGCAGATCCTGGGCGCCGCGGCCGGACAGGAGCGCGAGCACGACCTTGGTGTACAGCGTGTTCTGCAGGTAGACGGAGGGGTTTTCCGGGCTCTTCAGCCATTCCTCGACGTTGGTGACGCCGGCGTCGGTGATCGCGTACCGCTTCCGGTCCGGACCGCCGCCCGCTTCGACGCCGTTCTCCTCGACGAGGCCGTTCTTCAGGAGCCGGTTCAACGTCGAATAGACCTGCCCGTAGTGCAGTGGGCGGTCTTGGCGGAACTGCTTGTCGTAGAGCTGTTTGAGGTCGTAACCGTGCTTCGGACCGGCTTCTAGCAGGCCGAGCAGGGTGTTCCCGATGGACATGCGGGCGACTATACACAGTGTGTATACGCACGGTCTATACACATGGTGCATAGTGGCTGAAGGGGCCTTTCGCCGCATGTGACGTGGTGAAAGCTCCCTTCGCCGCGTGGCATGCGGTGAAGGGCCCCTTCAGCCCTCATGGGATCTGTGCCGCATCGGGAGGTGTCGCGAAAGCCACTTTCGGGACGTCAGATGTCCTGAAAGTGGCTTTCGCGCGCGATCCGGGAGACAAGGGGGGCGGAGCCGTGTCGAGGAGTTCGCTGGCTGTGTCGGATCACCGAAGCCTTGGGGAGATCTTGCCTGATTTCGACTGAATGACCGTTTGGTTCGGCTCGTCGGCGGTCGAGTGTCCCCAATGTGGCATTGGGGACGCTGAGCGTCTCCGATGCCACATTGGGGGCATCGGTTGCCTTCACGGACCTGCCCGGACCTCACGGTGTGACGTCCATCGGCGGCGGGCAATGTCAAACGCCTGAAACATTCAGGAGTTTTCAGGTAACACGGCCTACCTACCTTCAAGCGCTATCGACGCCTGGAGGAGGTGCCCGTGCCGCTCGCCGCCCCCACCGTGACCGCGGTGGACACGCACTGCCCCTACTGCGCCCTGCAGTGCGGGATGAGCCTCGACGGCGCCCGGGTCGCCCCGCGCGACTTCCCGGTCAACGCCGGCGGCCTGTGCCAGAAGGGCTGGACGTCGGGGGAGCTGCTCACTTCGCCGTCCCGCCTGACGACGCCGCTGATCAGGGTCGACGGCGAACTCCGGCCCGCGACCTGGACGGAGGCGCTCGACCTCGTCGCCCGGCGGCTCACCGAGATCCGCGCGGCCAAGGGTGCCGACGCGGTCGCCGTCTTCGGCGGCGGCGGGCTGACCAACGAGAAGGCCTATCTGCTGGGGAAGTTCGCCCGTGTCGCGCTGGGCACCTCGCAGATCGACTACAACGGCCGGTTCTGCATGTCGTCGGCGGCCGCCGCCGGGATCAAGGCGTTCGGCGCCGACCGCGGGATGCCGTTCCCGGTCACGGATCTCGCCGACGCCGACGCGGTGTTGCTGATCGGCGCGAACCCGGCCGAGACGATGCCGCCCTTCACTCAGCACCTGCGGGGCGCGGATCTGATCGTCGTCGACCCGCGCCGCACGCCGACCGCCGAGCTGGCCGGCCTGCACCTGCAGCCCGCGCCGGGCACTGATCTCGCTCTCGCGCAGGGCATCCTGCACGCCGTCGTCGCCGACGGCCTGCTCGACAAGTCCTATGTGGACAAGCGCACGAACGGCTTCGAGGAGCTGTGGCGCTCGGTCGCGGCCTGGTGGCCGGAGCGCGTCGAGCAGATCACCGGCGTGTCCGCCGCGGACCAGCGGCGCGTCGCCGCCAAACTCGCCGCGGCCCGCAACGCCTACGTTCTCACCGCGCGCGGCACCGAACAGCACGCCAACGGCACCGCGATGGTCAACGCCTGGATCAACCTCTCGCTCGCCCTCGGCCTGCCGGGGCGCAAGGGATCCGGTTTCGGCTGCCTGACCGGGCAGGGCAACGGTCAAGGCGGTCGCGAGCACGGGCAGAAGGCCGACCAGCTGCCCGGCTACCGCAAGATCGACGACCCCGCCGCCCGCGAGTACGTCGCCGGGGTCTGGGGTGTGCCGCCGGAATCACTGCCGGGGCCGGGCCGTTCGGCCGTCGAGCTGCTCGAGGCGCTCGGTACCGAAGACGGGCCGAGCGCGCTGATGGTGTTCGGCAGCAACCTCGTCGTTTCCGCGCCCGGCGCCGGGAACATCCAGGACAAGGTGTCCTCTTTGGACTTCCTGGTGGTCTCGGATCTCGTCCTCTCGGAGACGGCGGCGATGGCCGACGTCGTCCTACCGGTCACCCAGTGGGCCGAGGAGGACGGCACGATGACCAACCTGGAAGGCCGGATCCTCCTGCGGCGCAAGGCGATCGATCCGCCGTCCGGCGCGAAGACCGATCTTTATGTGCTTTCCGAACTCGCTCGCCGGTTCGGTCAGCCCGACGGACGGTTCCCGACGGACGCCGAGACCGTCTTCACCGAGCTCCGCCGCGCGTCCAAGGGTGGCGTCGCCGACTACTCGGGCATCACTTACGACCGGCTCCGCGACGGCGAAGCCCTTTACTGGCCCGTCCCGGCGGAATCGCATCCCGGTACGCCGCGGATGTTCCTCGACTCCTTCGCCCACCCGGACGGCCGTGCGCGGTTCGTGCCGGTGGACCACGTCGGCCCGGCCGAGCTGCCGGACGCGGAATTCCCCTTGCAGGCCACCACCGGGCGGGTCCTGCAGCACTACCAGTCCGGGGCGCAGACCCGCCTGGTCAAGGAACTCAACGACGTCGTGGCGGAGGCCTTCGTGGAAGTTCATCCCGACACCGCTGCCCGCGCGGGGCTGGCCGAGGGCGACCTCGCGCTCGTGCGCTCCCGCCGCGGGGAGACCGTCGCACGCGTCCGCTGTGTGGCGTCGCTGCGCCCCGACCTGGTGTTCCTGCCGTTCCATTTCCCCGGTGAGGGCAGGGCGAACCTGCTGACCAACCCGGCGCTCGACCCGACGAGCCGGATGCCCGAGTTCAAGGTGTGCGCGGTCGCGCTCGCCCCGGCCGAGGTCGTCGCGTGAGCCCCCGGTCGGTGGTCATCGCCGGGTACGGGATGGCGGGCGCGCGGCTCGCGGACGAGATCCAGCGCCGCGACCCCGAGGGCGAGCGAGTGCGGCTCACCGTCGTCGGCGCGGAGGAACACACCGCCTACAACCGGGTGCTGCTCTCGTCGGTGGTCGCGGGCACCATGCGGCCCGAAGCCGTCCGGCTGCACGACGACGAATGGCCGTCGCGCACCCGCGCCGACCTGCGCCGGGGTGTCTCCGCGACGTCGATCGACCGGGACACGCGGCGGGTCCATCTCGACGACGGGTCCACTGTGGACTACGACGCGCTGGTGCTCGCCACGGGCGCCAACCCGTGGATGCCGCCGGTCGAAGGGCTCGAACCCGGCCCGGACGTCGTCGCGTTCCGCACCCTCGACGACTGCGCCCGGATTCTCGACGCCGCCAGGCTGGGCGCGCCGGTCGCGGTGCTCGGCGGCGGGCTGCTCGGCCTGGAGGCCGCGCGAGGTCTCGCCGGACGCGGGAATCTCGTGACCGTCGTGCACCCGATGCCGCACATCATGGAACGTCAGCTGGACGCGGAATCGGCACGGGTGCTGACCAGGAAGCTCGAAGAACTCGGCGTCGCCTTCCGGCTCGGTGTCGGAGCCGCGCGCTACGTCAGCGGCGACGGGCTCAAACTCGACGACGGCACGCACGTTCCCGCCGATCTCATCGTCGTCTCCACCGGCGTCCGGCCCGAGACGAAACTGGCCGTGGACGCCGGGCTGACCGTCGAGGGCGGCATCGTCGTCGACGATCTGCTGCGCACCAGCGACGGCCGGATCCACGCGATCGGCGATTGCGCCAAGCATCCCGGCGCGTTCGGCGGGCTCGTGCAGCCCGCGTGGGAACAGGCCGCCGTCGTCGCGGATCTGGTCACCGGCGCGAAATCCGCGTCGCGGTACCGCGGTACTCAAGCGGTGACGAGGCTCAAGGCACGCGGCATCGACCTCACCGCGCTCGGCGAGACGATGACCGGCGCGGACGACCCGACCGCCGAAGTGCTCACCTTCAGCGACCCGGCGGGCTGCCGCTACGGCAAGCTCGTCGTCCGCGAGAACCGGGTGGCCGGCGCGATCCTGCTCGGCCTGCCCGACGCTGCCGCGACGATCACGCAGCTCTACGACCGGGGCACCCCGGTGCCCGAAGACCGGCTCGCTGTCCTTTTAGGACGCTCGCTGCCGCCGGGGGCGCCGTCGGCGTCGAGCCCGGCCGATCTGCCCGCGTCGGCGGTCATCTGCCGCTGCAACGCGGTGACCAAGGGGCGGCTCGTCGAAGCGTGGCGTGGCGGCGCCACCGACGTCCCCGCCCTCGCCGGGGCGACCCGCGCGACGACCGGCTGCGGCGGCTGCAAGGACGCCGTGAGCGGGGTCGCGAAATGGCTGGCCGCCCAGTGAACCCGAACGCATCCACCAAGGAGGACCTCATGGAAGCTCGTGGAAAGCGCTGGATCGAGCACTGGGATCCCGAGAACGAGCGGTTCTGGGAGGAGACCGGGAAGAAGATCGCCCGGCGGAACCTCTGGTTCTCCATCCTGGCCGAGCACATCGGTTTCTCCGTCTGGACACTGTGGTCGGTCATGGTCCTGTTCATGGGCCCGCAGTACGGTTTCTCCGCCGCCGACAAGTTCCTGCTGGTCTCGACCCCGACGCTGATCGGCGCGCTGATGCGGCCGCTCTACACGTTCGCGGTGGCGAAGTTCGGTGGCCGGAACTGGACGATCGTCAGCGCGCTGTTGCTGCTGGCGCCCACGATCCTGGCGGCGATCGCGATGGAGCCGGGCACTTCGCTCGGCACGTTCCTGCTGATCGCCGCGCTCGGCGGGGTCGGCGGCGGGAACTTCGCGTCGTCGATGACCAACATCAACGCGTTCTACCCGGAGAAGCACAAGGGCTGGGCGCTCGGGCTGAACGCGGGCGGCGGGAACCTCGGTGTGGCCGCGATCCAGCTGATCGGCCTGCTGGTCATCGGCACCGTCGGCGCCACCGCGCCGCGGGTGGTGCTCTACATCTACATTCCGCTGATCGTGGTCGCCGCGACCTGCGCGTACTTCTTCATGGACAACCTCGCCTCGATGAAGGGCGACACCAAGGCGATGCGCGAGGTCGTCAAGGATCCGCACACGTGGGTGATGTCGTTCCTCTACGTCGGCACGTTCGGTTCGTTCATCGGCTATAGCTTCGCTTTCGGCCTGGTGCTGCAGAACCAGTTCGGCCGCACGCCGCTGCAGGCGGCCGCGGTGACGTTCCTCGGACCGCTGCTCGGCTCGTTCTCGCGGCCGACGGGCGGCTGGCTTGCCGACCGGATCGGCGGCGGCAAGATCACCTTCGTGACGTTCGTCGGCATGGCCGCGGCGACCGTGGTGCTGATCCTGGCCTCGACGTCGAACTCGCTGGCGCTGTTCACCGTCGCGTTCATCGTGCTGTTCGTGCTCACGGGTATCGGCAACGGCTCGACGTACAAGATGATCCCGGCGATCTTCCGCGCCAAGGCGAAGGTCGCGATCAGCGAGGGCGCGGACGAGACGCTGGAGATGCTCAAGGCGCGCAAGCTTTCCGGCGCCTTGATCGGGCTGGCCGGCGCGATCGGCGCACTCGGCGGGTTGTTCATCAACCTGGCCTTCCGCCAGTCGTTCGCGGACACGAAGAGCGGGGTGCCGGCGTTCGTCGCCTTCCTGGTCTTCTACGGCCTGTGCTTCGCCGTCACGTGGGCGGTGTATCTGCGCAAACAGCAGTCGGAGGTGGCGAGCACCCGAGGTCTGGCGCTCGCCGGAGCGGAGGTCTGATGCGGAAACTCGTCGTCGTCGGACATGGCATGGTCGCGCACCGGCTCGTCGAAGCCGTGCGCGCGGAGGACAAGGCCGGCCAGTGGCAGGTCGTGGTGCTCGCCGAGGAGGCGCGCCCCGCGTACGACCGGGTCGCCCTGACGTCCTATGTGGACACCTGGGATCCGGCCTCCCTCGCCTTGGAGGGAGCGGACTACGCGGGTGATCCGTTGGTCGAGCTGAGGCTCGGCGACACCGTCGCTTCGGTGGATCGCGAGCGCAAGATCGTCGTCACCGAAGCGGGTCACGAGCAGCCGTACGACACGCTGGTCCTCGCGACCGGTTCTCGGCCGTTCGTGCCGCCGGTTCCGGGACACAAGCTCCCCGGCTGCTTCGTCTACCGGACGATCGAGGACCTCGACGCCATCCGGGAAGCCGCTCAGCGGCCCGGTCGCGGACGTCGTTCGGCGGTCGTCATCGGTGGCGGGCTCCTGGGGCTGGAAGCCGCGAAGGCGTTGCGGGACATGGGTCTCTCGCCGCACGTGGTCGAGATGGCGCCGCGACTGATGCCGCTGCAGGTCGACGAAGGCGGCGGCGGCCTGCTCCGGCGGCTGATCACCGACCTCGACGTGACCGTCCACACGGGAACGTCGACCGACGCCATCGAACCGGACGGCGAACGCTACATCGCGCGGCTTGGCAACGGCACCGAGCTCGACGTCGATCTGGTCGTCTTCTCCGCCGGTATCCGGCCGCGCGACGACCTGGCGCGTTCGTCCGGGCTGGAAGTCGGTGCGCGCGGCGGGATCCTGGTCGACGACACCTGCCGGACGGCCGATCCCGCGGTGTACGCGATCGGCGAATGCGCGGCCGTCGACGGCAAGGTGTACGGCATCGTGGCGCCCGGTTACGCGATGGCCGAGATCGTCGCGGCGCGGCTGACCGGCGGCGAGGGCACGTTCCCCGAGCCGGACATGTCGACGAAGCTCAAGCTCATGGGCGTCGACGTCGCCAGCTTCGGCGACGCGCATGCGGCGACCGAAGGCGCGCTGGAGGTCGCGTTCAACGACGCCGTGGCGGGGACGTACAAGAAGCTCGTCGTCTCGGACGACTCGAAGACGTTGCTCGGCGGTGTCCTGGTCGGCGACGCGAGCGAGTTCAACACCCTGCGCGCGATGGTCGGCAGGCCGCTGCCCGCCGAACCGGGCGCGATCCTCGCCCCGGCCGGTGGTGGAGCGGCGGTCGGCGTCGACGCGCTGCCGGACGCCGCGCAGATCTGTTCGTGCAACGCGGTTTCCAAGGGCGCGATCACGCACGCGATCACCGAAGAGGGCTGCGATTCGGTCGCCAAGATCAAGGGCTGCACGCGGGCGGGAACGGCGTGCGGCTCGTGCGTCCCGCTGCTGGGCAAGCTGCTGACGGCGTGCGGTGTCGAGCAGTCGAAGGCGCTGTGCGAGCACTTCACGCAGTCGCGCGCGGAGCTGTTCCAGATCCTGCAGGCCACCCGGATCACCACGTTCAGCGAGATGATCGACCGCTACGGCACCGGGACCGGCTGCGCGATCTGCAAACCGGCGATCGCGTCCATCCTGGCCACGCTGGGCAACGGGCACATCCTCGCCGGTGAGCAGGCGACCCTGCAGGACACCAACGACAAGTTCCTCGCGAACCTGCAGCGCAACGGGACGTACTCGGTGGTCCCGCGCATCCCCGGCGGCGAGGTCACGCCGGAGAAGCTCATGGTGATCGCGCAGGTGGCGATGGACTTCGGGCTGTACACCAAGATCACCGGCGGGCAGCGGATCGACCTGTTCGGCGCCACCGTCGACCAGCTGCCGCTGATCTGGCGGCGGCTCGTCGACGCCGGGTTCGAGTCGGGGCACGCGTACGGGAAGTCGTTGCGCACGGTCAAATCCTGTGTCGGTTCGACGTGGTGCCGCTACGGCGTGCAGGACAGCGTCGGGCTCGCGATCGAGCTGGAGCTGCGGTACCGCGGCCTGCGCTCGCCGCACAAGCTGAAGTCGGCCGTTTCGGGCTGTGCGCGGGAATGCGCGGAGGCGCGGAGCAAGGACTTCGGCGTCATCGCCACCGACAAGGGCTGGAACCTCTACGTCGGCGGCAACGGTGGCGCGACTCCGCGGCACGCGGATCTTCTCGTGTCCGAAGTGGACACCGAGACGCTGATCCGCACGATCGACCGGTTCCTGATGTTCTACGTCCGCACGGCCGACCGGCTGCAGCGCACCGCGCCGTGGGTCGAGGAGATGGAAGGCGGGCTCGACCACCTGCGCGCGGTGATCGTCGACGACAAGCTCGGCATCTGCGAGGACCTCGACGCGGCGATGGCGAAACACGTCGGCGACTACGCCGACGAATGGCGCGGCGTGCTGGAGGATCCGGAGAAGCTGGCGAAGTTCAGCTCGTTCGTCAACGCGCCGGGCACACCGGATCCGACGATCTCGTTCCGACGAGAACGCGACCAGAACGTACCAGTACTGCTGGGCATCCCGGAGGTGAAACAGTGACGACGTCGATCGAGCGCACCTGGACCGCCGTCTGCGCGGCGGGCGCCGTCCCCGAATGGTCCGGTGTCGCCGCCCTGCTCGACGGCGGGACGCAAGTGGCCATCTTCCGGCTCCCCGGCGACCGGTGGTACGCGCTGTCCAATGTAGACCCGATCAGCGGCGCGGCGGTGCTTTCGCGAGGCATCGTCGGTGACGCGGGCGGCGTTCCCGTGGTGGCTTCGCCGGTGTACAAGGAACGCTTCGATCTGCGGACCGGCGCCTGTCTCGATGCCGAAGGAGTCTCGGTCGCCGCGTATCGGGTCCGGGTCGCCGGGGGTGTGGTGGAGGTGGAATTCTCGCCGTGACGGACGTTCTTCCCCTGGCGGGATTCGTCATCGGGATCACGGCGGCGCGACGGGCTGACGAGCTCGGCGCGCTGTTCGTGCGTAAGGGTGCGACCGTGCGCTACGGCCCGGCGATCCGGATCGTGCCGCTCGCCGACGACACCGAACTGCGGTCGGCCACCATGCGCCTGCTGGAAGACCGGGTCGACGTCGTCGTCGCGACGACCGGGATCGGCTTCCGCGGCTGGGTCGAGGCGGCCGAAGGCTGGGGCCTGGGGGAGGAACTGCTGGACAGACTGGGGAAGTCGTCACTGCTCGCGCGCGGCCCGAAGGCCAAGGGTGCGATCCGCGCGGCCGGGCTTTCGGAGGACTACTCGCCCGCGTCGGAGAGCAACGCCGAGGTGCTGAGACATCTGCTCGATTCCGGTGTGGACGGTCAGCGGATCGCGGTGCAGCTGCACGGCGAGCCGCTTCCGTACTTTGTGGACAGTCTGCGTTCCGCGGGCGCCGAAGTGATCGAGGTGCCGGTGTACCGGTGGGTCGGGCCGTCCGATCCCGGGCCGCTGGACCGGCTGCTGGACGGTGTCCTCGACGGTTCGGTGGACGCGTTGCCGTTCACCAGCGCGCCCGCGGCGGCGTCCCTGCTGGCGGTGGCGAAGCGGACCGGACGGCTGCCGGGAGTCGTGGGAGCACTGGAGAAACGGGTCGTGGCGGCCTGCGTCGGGCCGATCACCGCGGCACCGTTGGCCGCGCTCGGGATCCCGACGGTGCAGCCGACGAGGTCGCGGATCGGGGCATTGGCGCGGACGGTGTCCGACGCGCTCGAAGCCCGTTCGCCGCGGCTGACGGCGGGCGGGCGGAGTATCGAACTGCGGGGTCAGGCGGCGCTGGTCGACGGTCAGTGGTGCGACATCGCGCCCGCGCCGATGGCCATGCTGCGGGCGCTGGCGGAATCGCCGGGGCGGGTGTTCTCCCGGCGGGAACTGGTCTCCGCGCTCCCCGACGGCGGCGAGGAACACGCCGTCGAGACCGCCATCGGCCGTCTGCGGAGCTCTTTGGGCACGCCGAAACTGGTCCAGACGGTGGTGAAACGCGGCTACCGCCTGGCCGTCGACGGGGGCTGAAGGGGACTTTCGCCGCATCGCATGCGGAGACGGTCCCCTGCATCCGTAGTGGCCTGGTCTGTGCCGGCGCTGCGGCATGTCGTGATGAGTGGTGATCCGGCTGGTGCAGGGAGTGAGCGACAGCTCTGAATGTCCACAAGGGACACGCAGATTCGCTTGGGGTCGTGAGTGTCATGTGTCGTTCTAACGACCCGAAACACTCACGACCACCCAGCGGCCGTGTCGCGAAAGCCACTTTCGGGACATCTGACGTCGCGATAGTGGCTTTCGCGACACGCCTTGGCATCAGGCCACGTTTGCCTTACTCCTCAATAGAACGCTTTGCCGGGGCCCTGCCCCTGAAGGCAGGGAAGAAGGCCCTCATGAGCCGAGACGTCACCGGCAGCCTTGTTGGCCAATGGTCCAGGTGGACATCGCTGTCGTCGCCAAAACTTGCCCGATCTTGCAACTTGCCCCACTCGGGCAAGTCAAGTCCATGGACAAGTTCGCGGGCCGCTGTGGCCCCTGGAAGCCTGTCGGCTACCGCGGGTTCCGGCTCATGCGTGCTTGCCGCGCGTTCAGGACCAGGTGACGCGGTGGCCGGGGAATTCCCGGGCGGCGGCGACACGGGCCGCCTCCGCTTCGGCCGCCTTCCGGACGGCCGGGCGGAGGGCGTCGAACGGGGTGATGGTGAAGTCGAGCCGCTTCTTCCCGCTCGCCTTGGCCCGCCACACGCCGGCGATCTCGCCGTCGGCCAGCAGCGCGCCGGGGCTGCCGAGGATCTTCCAGACCTCCTTCTGCCGGGCCTTGTCCGGCACCAGCACGGCACGGTCGCGTGCCTGGACGAACGGGTCGAGCGGAGGCAGCAGGCGCACCACGTCCGGCTCCGGCGGATTCTCCAGCAGCGCCACCCGGTCTTCCGGCAGGAAGGCCTTCTTGCCGTCGACGCGGACCTCGGCCAGGCCGTCCGGCCACATCGCGTCGACCCCGGTGCGGGTGGTCCCGACGTAGGCGGCGGCGTCGCCGGGAGCGGCGGGACCGTTGATCCGCAGGTAACCCTCGACCACGCGGGTGGCCGCCTTGGCGTCCGGCGACGTCTTGAGCCTGCCCCGCTTTTCCAGTGGTGCCAACGTCGCCGGGGTCGCGCCCGCCTCCAGCCGGACCCCGGCGTGGAGCGACGCGACCCGCATCAACTGCTCGTAGATGTGCACGACACCGCAGCCGCGGCAGGCGTACGACAGGCCGTCGGGGATCAGCTTCGTGACCGCGCCGCTCACCGTGCCCTTGGTCTGGACGCCGGTGACGACCTCGCGGATCGCCCTCGCCGCGGTGAACAACGCGTCCGTCGCGGACATGCCCGCGTCGTCGACCTGCTTGCGCTGCCAGAGGATCCGGGCCATCGCGTCCTTCTCGTCGAGAGGCACGAGAGCGGCCCGGATCGCGTCCAGCTCCGCACGGCGGTGGAAATGCGGCGCGCCACGATGCGTCCACGCGAGCACGAAACGGTCGTCGTCCCAGACGCCGGGCGTGATGTCGCCGTCGATCCGGGCGGCGAGGCCCAGCAGGGCGGTGTCCCGCACGGAATCCTGCAGCCCGAGGTCGAACACGGCCGCCGCGGCCGGATCCGTCTCCTCACGGTGCAGGCCGTGCGCGGCGATCCGGTACGCCAGCACCTGCTCGCGATCGACCTCGAGCACCTGTCCTCCTTAACCCGAACCCCGCCCCGCCGCCACCCTCAACGGACAGGCTGTGCCTGGCAATCACACCTCAAAGTCGAGCGTGTACGACATCGTCGGCTCACCGAGGGCGCCGGTCGTGGTGCCGCTGCCGGTGATCCCGGCGAGTTCACCCGTTCCGGAGCCCTCGACCACCGTGAACGCCGACCTGATCCCCTGCGTGTCGAACCCGGTGTCGTGCTTGATCACGAAGCTTCCCTTGCGTCCGTCCACGCTGCCCTCGATCCGTTCGAGGCCGGGAGAGGTCGTGTCGCCGCCGTCGTAACCCTCACCCGCGTAGTACAGCAGGTAGTCGAGGACCGACTCGCCTTCGATCAGCCCGCTGTAGGCGAGCGTGGCGTGCGCGTAGGCGACTCGCGGCGCGCCCTCCGTGCCGCTGACGACGGATTCTTCCCAGTTCTTCATGGCGAACGTGTTCATGGGTTCACCCTGTCAGCCATACCTGTCAGGATGTGTCAGGTTTTAGGGGATACTGGATTCATGCGCGCGAGCAGACTCCTGTCGGTCCTCCTCCTGCTGCAGAACCGCGGCCGGATGACGGCCGAGGAGCTGGCGACCGAGCTGGAGGTGTCGGTCCGGACGGTCTACCGCGACGTCGAGGCGCTGTCCGCGGCCGGCGTGCCGGTGTACGCCGATCGCGGGCGCACCGGCGGCTATCAGCTGGTCGACGGCTATCGCACGCGGCTGACCGGGCTGACCGAGGAGGAGGCGCAATCGCTTTCGCTGGCGGGTCTGCCCGGCGCGGCCACCGAACTCGGGCTCGGCACGGTCCTCGCCGCCGCTCAGCTCAAACTGCACGCGGCCATGCCGTCGGAGCTGCGTGCCGGGGCGAGCAAGATCTCCGAACGGTTCTACCTCGACGTCCCCGGCTGGCATCGCGGGATCGAAAGCCTGCCGCGACTGTCCGAACTGGCCGACGCGGTCTGGCACGGGCGGCGCGTCAAGGTCCGGTACGAACGCTGGGGGCAGCGGAAGGTCGACCGGGTGCTCGACCCGCTGGGCCTGATCCTCAAGGCGGGGAACTGGTATCTCGCGGCGCGGTGCGACGGAACCGACCGGACGTACCGCATCTCCCGTATGGAAGAACTCGAAGATCTCGGCGAGACCTTCGAGCGGCCGTCGGACTTCGACCTCGCGCGCTACTGGCACGAATGGTCGGAGCAGTTCGAAAAGCGGATGTACTCAAGGACGGCGGTGGTGCGGCTGAACGAGTTCGCCCGCATACTGCTGCCGTTCTACCTCGGAGCGGTCGGAGCGCGGGCGTTGCGGGAAACACCCGCGGAGCCCGACGAAAGCGGCTGGCTGACGATGGAACTGCCCGTGGAACCGGGAGAATCGGCCGTCGGCGAACTCCTGCGGTTCGGCGGGAACCTCGAAGTGCTCGAACCGCCGGAGCTGCGCGAGCGGCTGGCGGAAGAGATCAGGAAGATGGGCGCGGTTTATGGCTGACCTGGACGGCATCACGATCGGGATCACCGCGGAGCGGCGGGCCGAAGACTTCATCGGCGCGCTGACCCGGCAGGGCGCGACGGTGCTGCACGCGCCCACCATCCGGATCGTCCCGCTGCCCGACGACACCGAACTGCGTGCGGCGACGGACGCCGTGCTGGCCGGGCCGGTCGGGTTCACCGCCGTCACCACGGGCGCCGGATTCCGTGGCTGGCTTTCGGCGGCCGAAGGCTGGGGGCTGCGCGAACCGTTGCTGGAGCGGCTGGCGGCGTCGCGGATCTTCGCGCGCGGGCCGAAGGCGGTGGGCGCGGTGCGTGGTTTCGGCCTCCGGGAGGAGTTTTCCGCGCCCGAGGAGAGCAACGCCGAACTGTTCGAAGGATTGCGGGACGCCGGGGTCCGCGGCGAACGGGTCGCGGTCCAGCTGCACGGCACCCTGCTGCCCGAGCTCACCGCGTCGTTGCGGGACGCGGGCGCGGACGTCGTCCAGGCACAGCCGTATCGCTGGCTTTCGCCCGCGGACGTCACACCTGTGCACGAACTCGTCGAAAGCGTGATCGCCGGACGGGTGCACGCTTTGGCCTTCACTTCCGCTCCCGCCGCGGCGAACCTGCTCACGCTGGCGGGCCCGCGCCGTGAGGACCTTCTTGCCGCACTGCGAGGTCCGGTGCTGTGCGCGTGCGTCGGACCGGTGACCGCGGCGCCGTTGGAAGCCGCCGGGGTGCCGACCGTCCAGCCCGAACGTCAGCGGCTCGGCGCGTTGGTCAAACTTCTCGTCGCGGAACTGCGCATTCGGCCGTCTTGACGCGGGAAGTCCGCTTTGCCAGGCTCGACACATCGGACGCGGGGAGGGCGGCGGATGTCCGAGTCTCAATCGGTCACCTTCGTGCGCGCGATGTTGCGAAAGGGCTCTTCGGTACTGGGCGCCAGCCCGGCCGACGAAGCACCCGACCCGGATTCGGTGCCGGACTGGCGCTATCGCGAGGACTCCGCGGACACGCTGCTGATGCGCGCGATCCGGTACTCGGCGCTGGGCCCGATCTTCTACCGCGTGGCCGCGTTTCCGAAGGTGTACATCGGTTTCCTGGTCGCGAACGGCTCGGCGGGCATAGTGCCGGTGCTGAGCACGACGATCCTCGGGATGCTGCTCAACGTCTTCGCGGTGTGGTGGGTGGTGCGCGGCCGCGGGATCCGGGCGAAGACGTCCGGACGGCTGATGTACGCGGATCTCGCCGTGGGCGTGGTGCTGACGACGATCGTGGCCGCCGCGGCGCCCACCGAGATCCAGCCGTTCGCCATCGACGTCGCGTGGACGTGGATGGTCGGGACGGTGGCGTTGTGGACGCTGTCGTTCGGGCTGCCCGCGGCTTGTCTGCTGCTGATCGCGGCCGTGCCGTTCCGGGCCTTCCTGACGTGGGTCGGCGGGCTCCCGCTCGATCATCCGCTCGCGCTGAGCCGGTCGGTGGGATGCATGGTCGCGCTCGTCGTGGCGATGGTGACCACGGCCGGGATCCTGATCCTGCTCGGCGTCGGGACCCGGTTCGCGCTGGGCATCGGGATGCGGCGGGGGCAGCGCGCCGAACGCCTGCGGACCCAGCGGGTGATGCACGATTCCGTGCTCCAGACGTTGGAAGCGATGGGACTCGAAGCGCCGGACGACGATTCCGCCGCTTCGGAACGGCTCGCGGAGATGCGCGCGACGGCGCGGGCGCAGGCGGCCGAACTCCGGCGTGAACTGACCGGCCCCGACGCGCCCTCGGCCCGGGGCCTCGCGGCGGATCTCGCCGAGGTCGCCACCGAAATGGCGCGCGACGGCCTCCGCACCCAGCTCGTCGCCGCCGAGACCGAAGAGGACTACCGCCTCTCGCACGCGCGCCGGACCGCCATCCGGGACGCCGTCCGCGAAGCGCTTCGAAACACTGTGAAGCACGCCGGGACGAAACAGGTCGTGCTTCGCGTCGAGGAGTGCGAAGGCGGCGTCGCGGTCATCGCGCGGGATCAGGGGACCGGCTTCAGCATGCTGGACCGGCCGCCGGGCTTCGGGATCAGCCAGTCGATCATGGCGCGGCTGGCGGAGGTCGGCGGGCGGGGGACGATCGATTCGCATCCGGGGCGGGGGACCCGGGTGACGCTTTGGGTGCCGCACTGAGCGCGCTTCGGGTTTCGGCTTCGGCGAGCGCAGGTGGTAGCAAAGGTCCCTTGCTCTCCTCCGCAGGTCAGGGCGTGCCGCATGTCATGAAAGGGTCGTTCAGGACATAAAACGTCCTGAACGACCCTTTCATGACACAACGCGAGAAGCCCCTCAGTCCTCCTCGGCCGCCGGAGCCTCCCCAGCCTCCGCCTGCCGCATCGCCTCACGCCCAGCGGCCTCTTCGCTGACCCCCTGCCGCCAGTACCCCGTGAAGCAGATCGCCCGCTTGTCGATCCCGCGCTCCCGCACGAGGTGCCGCCGCACCAGCTTCACCATGTTCGCCTCGCCGGAAATCCATGCGTAGGCCGTCCCGCCCGGCAGTTCCGCCTTCCGCACGGCCTCCAGAACCGCCGAGCCGACGTCGCCGGAACCGCGCACCACCCAGTGCAGCTCCACGGTGCCCTGCGTTTCGAAGACCTGCCGGTCTTCGCGATCACTGATCTCGATGTAGACCAGTGCTCGCGTTCCGGCGGGCAGCGCCTCGACGATCGCGCCGATCGCCGGGATCGCGGTCTCGTCGCCGATCAGCAGCTGCCAGTTCGTCTCCGAAGGCACGTCGTAGAGCCCGTGCGGCCCGAGGAAAGCGACCCTGTCGCCCTCCGAAGCGCGCGAAGCCCACGCGGAGGCGGGGCCTTCGTCGCCGTGCAGCACGAAGTCGATGTCGACCTCCTGCACGGACGGCCGCAGCGCGCGCACGGTGTACGTGCGCATCGGCGGGCGGACGTCGTCGGGCATCGCGAGGTAGGTCCGGTACCAGGACAGCACTTCGTCGCCGCTCAGCGGCGCGGGCAGCACGGGTTCCGCCTGGCCGGGCTGCGGGAAGAACACCTTCAGGTACTGGTCGGGCGCCTGGTCCACCAGTGACGCCCCCGAGAAGGTCACCCTGCTCATATGCGGGGTGAGCCGCCTGACGCCGGTCACCTTCGCCTCGATGTAGCTCATTAGGGGAGGCTAACCTAAAAGAGCGCGCCGGGACCGGCGTCGTCGCCGGGATCACGTTGCCAGCGGTATTTTCGCAGGTCGACGCGTTGTCCGTCGGGTATGACGCCTTCCGCGCGCAGCCTTTGCAGCTGTTCGTCGACCAAATGCGGGGCCGGCGTCCCGTCGGCCCGCAGGATGCGGTGCCAAGGCAGGTCCTGGCCGTCCTCGCCGAGGATCCGGCCGACCAGCCGCGGTGACGGCGCTCCCGAAACCGACGCTATATCCCCATAAGTCGCGACCGAGCCGGCGGGCACGCTCGCGATGACCTCGCGCACCCGCTCGTGCAGTTCGTCATCCATGGGACCACTTTGCCGTGCCGCTGCGCGGTTGTGTCGGCGGGGCGTGGTTCCATCGTGGGCGTGAACGGGCGGCGAACAGCGGCAGGAACCGACGCGCGGCTGGTCCGCACGCCGGTCACCGGCACGCCGTCCTTCCAGTGGGATTCCGGCGCCCGCCGCCTGCTGGCCGCCCCGGACGGGTTCCGCAGGGTCCTCGGTGGCCCCGGCACCGGTAAGACGGCCTTGCTGGCGTCGGCGGCGTCGCGGCGTATCGCGGAGGGCGCGAATCCGGAGAGCGTGCTCATCCTGACCACGTCCCGCAAGGCGGCCGAGGCCCTGCGCGCCGACATCACCCATCGGCTCACCACCGATCCCGAAGAGGATCCGCTGCCGCGCACGATCCGCGAGCCGCTCGTGCGCACGGTGCATTCGTACGCGTACGCGCTGTTGCGGATGGAGGCTCAGGCAGACGAGCTCCCTCCACCCCGCCTGCTGGCCGGGGCGGAGCAGGACGTCGTCGTCCGCGATCTGCTCGCCGGCGACATCGAGGAAGGCGCGCTCGACTGGCCGGAGCAGCTGCGCCCCGCGCTGGGCGTGCCCGGTTTCGCCGAGGAGCTGCGAGACCTCCTGCTCCGAGCCGCCGAACGCGGGCTCGGCCCGGAGGATCTGGTCGAACTCGGCAGGCGGCGCGGCCGCGAAGAGTGGATCGCGGCCGGGCGCTTCTGGAGCCAGTACGAAGAGGTCACCCTGCTGCAGGGCGCGGGCGGCAACGCGCTCGGTGTGGCGAGCGCGCCCGCGCTGGACGCGGCGGAGCTCGTCACTTCCGCCCTGCTCGCGTTGGAGGACGACCCTGACCTGCGTGAACGCGAGCAGCGGCGTGTCCGGCACCTGTTCGTCGACGACGCGCAGCATCTCGACCCGCTGCAGACCCAGCTCGTCCGGCTCATCGGGCACGCGGCCGACGAGTTCGTCGTCGCGGGCGACCCCGATCAGTCCGTGTTCTCCTTCCGTGGCGCGGATCCCCGCCTGTTCGCCGACGCGGACGAGGACGGCGAGCGCACGGTTCTGCTGACCACGGCGCATCGGCTCGCGCCGGTCATCCGCACGGCCGTCACGAAACTCGGTTCCGTGCTGCCCGGATCGTCGCCGCAGCGCAAACTCGTCGACGCGCCGGACGCCGAGGGCGGTGTCGTCCGTGTGCGCCTGATGCCGACCCCGGCCTCAGAGGCGAGCTGGATCGCCGATCAGCTGCGCCGCGCGCACCTGGTCGACGGCGTGCCGTGGTCGGAGATGGCGGTGCTCGTCCGGTCGCCCGCCCGTACTTTCCTTGTCCTGCAACGCGCTCTGCGCGCGGCCGGGGTGCCGATCGGTTCGGCCACGGAGGAGCTGCCGCTCGCGAAACAACCCGCGGTTCGTCCTCTGCTGGCGATGCTGCGGCTCGCCGCGGATCCGGAACTGCTCGACGTCGACCTCGCCGAGATGTTGCTCTCCTCGCCCTTGGGTGGCGCGGATCCGCTCGCCCTGAGGCGGCTGCGGCGCGGTTTGCGCAGGCTGGAGCTCGCGGGCGGTGGACAACGGTCCAGCGACGAGTTGTTGGTGGAAGCCTTACGCGCCAACGATGTTCTCACCGGCCTCGCCGAGGCCGAGTCGCTCCCGATGCGCCGGATCGGCGGTCTGCTGCACGCGGCGCATCAGGCCGTGGTGCGCGGTGACGGCGTCGAGCAGGTGCTGTGGGATCTGTGGCAGGCCAGCGGGCTGGAACAACGTTTGCTGCGGTTGGTCGATCGTGGTGGATCGCTGGGTTCGCAGGCGGATCGGGATCTCGACGCGATCGTCGCGCTCTTCGACGCGGCCGGTCGTTATGTCGACAGATTGCCGAAGGCGAGTGTCGCTTCGTTCGCGGATTACCTGTCCTCACAGAACATCGCGGGTGACACGCTGGCACCCGCGGCCATGAAGAGCGAAGGCGTTTCGCTGCTCACCGCGCACGCGTCCGCGGGTCGCGAATGGACGGTCGTATCGATCGCCGGTGTCCAGGAAGGCAGCTGGCCGGATCTGCGGTTGCGCGGATCCGTGCTCGGCGTCGAGCGGCTGGTCGACCTCATGTCCGGGGTCGACGACGAAAAGGTGTCCGCCACCGCGCCGATCCTCGCCGAAGAGCGGCGGCTGTTCTACCTCGCCGCGAGCCGCGCGCGGAAGACGTTGCTGGTCAGCGCGGTCGCGGGGGAGGACGAGCAGCCCTCGCGGTTCATCGACGATCTGGAGGAGAACGGCGCGGACGACGGCGGGCTCGACTCGCGGATGAAACCGGCGGGACGTTCGCTGGTGCTCGCCGAACTCGTCGGTGAGCTGCGTGAGGTCGTCTGCGACGAGACGAGCGACCCGGAACGGCGGCAGCGGGCGGCACGTCAGCTCGCGAAACTGGCCTCCGCGGGTGTGCCGGGCGCGCATCCGGGCACCTGGTACGGCCTGCTGGAACCGTCCACCGGCGAACCCGTGCACGGGCCGGGCGACCTCATCCGCATCTCACCGTCCACTGTGGAGGTTCTGGTCAAATGTCCGTTGCGCTGGCTGATCGAACGCCACGGCGGCAGTGACCCCGCGCAGCTCGCCGCGGTCACCGGAACGCTGGTGCACGGGCTCGCGCAGGCGGTCGCCGGCGGCAGCAGCGACGAGCAGATCCGCGCCGCCCTCGACGACGCCTGGGTGCGGGTCGACGCCGGGGCGCCGTGGTTCTCGCGCCGCGAGCGGTCGCGGGTCGAGCAGATGCTGCGGAACTTCATCTCCTGGCTGGAATCCAGCCGCAAGGAGCTGATCGAAGCCGGGGTCGAGCAGGACATCGAGGTCGAACTGCCCGTCGGCGATGACGACGTTCGCGTGCTCCTGCGCGGCCGCGTAGACCGCGTGGAGATGGACAAGGACGGCCGTCCGGTCGTCATCGACATCAAGACCGGCAAGGTCCCGATCTCCGCCGCCGATGCCGAACAACATCCGCAGCTGGCCGCGTATCAGCTCGCCGTATTGCTCGGCGCGGTCGAGGGCGGTTCGAAACCCGGTGGCGCGCGGCTGGTCTACGTCGCGAAGTCCAACAACAAGACCGGATCCACCCAGCGCGAGCAGGCGCCGCTGGACGAGGACGGCGGCAAGCAATGGCTCGAACTGGTGCGCTCGGCGGCCGGATCCGCCGCGGGCCCGGAGTACGGCGTCACCGAGAATCCGGACTGTGATCGTTGCCCGGCAAGGGGTTGCTGTCCGCTGCGCCCCGAGGGCAGGCAGGTGACCGGCCCTTGATCTCCGAACTCCAGCGCCGCCAGGTCGAACCGGGCGAGATCGCCCGCGCGCTCGGCCTGCACAACCCCACCGACGAGCAGGCCGAGGTCATCGCGGCACCCATCGAGCCGTCGCTGGTCGTCGCGGGCGCGGGCGCGGGCAAGACCGAGACGATGGCCGCGCGCGTCGTCTGGCTGGTGGCCAACAGTGTCGTGCCGCCGGAACGCGTGCTCGGCCTGACCTTCACCCGCAAGGCCGCTCGTCAGCTCGGCGAACGCGTTCGCACCCGGCTGCGGCGGCTCGTGGGATCGGGGCTGCTCGACAAGATCGACCCGACCGGCGACCTGCGCGCGACGGTGACCGCCGGCGAGCCGACGGTGCTCACCTATCACGCGTACGCCGGGCGGCTGCTGTCCGAACACGGCCTGCGGCTGCCCGTCCAGCCCGGCGTCCGGCTGCTTTCGGAGACGTCTTCGTGGCAGTTCTCGCATCGCGTCGTGTCCACTTGGGACAACGACCTCGACACCGATCGCGTGCCCTCGACGGTGACGGCGCAGTTGCTGGCGCTGGCCGGGGAACTCGGCGAGCACCTCGTCGAGACCGAACGGCTGGCGCAGTACACGTCTTGGCTGTGCGAGGTCATCGAGAACGCGCCGAGGGCGAAAGGGCAGCGTGCTTCGCTGCCGCAGAAGCTGGCCGAAGTCATGACGGCGCAACGGTTCCGGCTCGCGCTCCTGCCGCTGGTCGAGGCGTATCACACGCGGAAACGAGCGGAAGGCGCGCTCGACTTCGCCGACCAGATGTCGCTGGCCGCGCAGCTCGCCAGCAGCTATCCGGCGGTGGTCGCGGGGGAGCGCGAACGCTACGGCGCCGTCCTGCTCGACGAGTACCAGGACACCGGGCACGCCCAGCGGATCCTGCTGCGTTCGCTGTTCGGCGGGGTGGAACATCCGCCCATGCCGGTGACCGCGGTCGGCGACCCGGCGCAGGCCATCTACGGCTGGCGCGGCGCGAGCGCGGCGAACCTGCCCCGGTTCACCACGGACTTCCCGCGTGACAACGGTGAGCGGCTCGTTCCGGCCCTCGAATTCGGGCTGCTGACCAGTTTCCGCAATCCGCCCGAGGTGCTCGAACTCGCGAACGAGATCTCGGAACCGCTGCGGGAACGCGGCCTCGGTGTCGCGCGGCTGCGCGCGCTGGAGGGCGCGGGGGCCGCCGACATCGCCGCCGCGCTGCTGCCGGACATCCGCGCCGAACGCGAGTGGGTGGCCGACGCGGTGGCGAAACGCTGGTTCGAAACCGTGGAGGAGACCGGAAAGCCACCGACCGCGGCGGTTCTGGTGCGTCGTCGTGCCGACATGGCGCCGATCGCGGCGGAGCTGCGGGCGCGTGGGCTTCCGGTGGAGGTCGTCGGTCTCGGTGGCCTCCTCGACGAACCCGAGGTCGCGGATCTGGTGAGCACGTTGCGGGTGCTCGCCGATCCGCTCGCGGGCAGCGCGGCGGCCCGGCTGCTGACCGGGGCGCGCTGGCGGATCGCGGCCGCCGACCTCGCGGCGTTGTGGCGCCGGGCCGGTGAACTCTCGTCGCCGGTACCGCCGTCGGGAAAGTCCGATGTGGACGAACCGGTGCTGGTGACCGAGCGGGTCGAGCAGGCGGGGCTCGCCGACGCCATCGACGATCCCGGGACGCCGGAACGCTATTCGCCCGAGGGATACCGGCGTATCCGGAAGATCGGCGCCGAGCTCTCGGCGTTGCGACGGCGGCTCGACCAATCGCTGCCCGAACTGGTCGCCGACGTGGAACGCACGATGCTGCTCGACGTCGAGTCACTGGCCCGTCCCGGCCCGGCCGGGCGCGCGCACCTGGACGCTTTCGCCGACGTCGTCACGGATTTCGCCGAGAACTCGCCGACGGCCACTCTCTTGTCCTTTGTGGACTATCTGAACACGGCCGCGCACGCGGAAGACGGGCTCACCCCCGGCGAGGTGGAGGTGGTCCCGGATCGGGTCCAGGTGCTGACGGTGCACTCGGCCAAGGGGCTGGAATGGCGCATCGTCGCGATTCCGCATCTGGTCAAGGAGGTCTTCCCCGGGCGGCGGCGTTCGTCGTCGTGGCTGCGGACGTCGACCTCGCTGCCCGCCGCGTTGCGCGGGGACTCGGAGGACCTGCCGGAGCTGCGGATCCCCGAAGGTGCGGACCGCAAGGAAGTCCAGGAAGCGCTGGAACTGCACGAGGAAGGCTTCGTCGCGCGGGAAGCGGATGAGGAGCGGCGGCTCTGCTACGTCGCGCTGACCCGCTCCGAGCACACCATGCTGATCTCCGGCCATTGGTGGAACGAGAGCAGCGCGCGGCCGAAGGGGCCGTCGGAGTTCTTGCTGGAAATCGGCGAGGTGATGCGGGGGAACTCGGTCGGCCGGATCGAGCACTGGGCCGACGAGCCCGAGACCGACGGCGAGAACCCGCTGGTCGCCGACTCCCGCCGGTCGCGGTGGCCGGTCGATCCGCTGTGGCCGCGGCGCGAGGGCGTCACGAACGGCGTCGACATGGTGCTCGGGGCGATGGAGGACGCCGAGCATGCCGAGCAGGAGGAAGAGGACGATCCGGACGGCTGGATCTCCGACACCAAGGTGCTGCTGGAGGAGCGGGCGCGGGCGCGGGACCGGGTACAGCAGGTCGTCCTGCCGCCGCATCTCTCGGTGAGCCAGCTGGTCGAGCTGTCGGCCGATCCCGCCGCGCTGGCCAAACGGCTGCGGCGGCCGCTTCCCGTGCGCCCCAACACCTACGCGCGGCGGGGGACGGCGTTCCACGGCTGGCTGGAGCAGCGGTTCGGCGGTGAGCAGTTGCTGGAGATCCACGACCTGCCGGGGGCGGCGGACGTCGACGAGGCACCCGACACCGAGCTGGAGGCGCTGCAGACCGCGTTCGAGAAGAGCGAGTGGGCGCACCGGGTGCCGCACGCGGTCGAGGTGCCGTTCTCGGCGGACGTCGTGGGCGTGACGGTGCGCGGACGGATGGACGCGGTGTTCGCCGACGCGGACGGCGGCTGGACCGTCGTCGACTGGAAGACCGGCGCCGTTCCGGAAGCCGACCGGGTCGAGTCGCTGGCCGTGCAGCTGGCGGCGTACCGGCTGGCTTGGGCGGCGTTGAAGAACATCCCCGTGGAGAAGGTGCGGGCGGCGTTCCACTACGTGAAACACGACAAGACCGTCCGCCCGGCGGATCTGCTGGACGCCGAAGGACTACGCCAGCTCCTGCGAAGCGTCCCGACGATCTAAGCGCGGTCGCGGACCTTGAGTGCCCAGGTCACCAACGGGATCTGAAGCGGGACTCGGGCCCAGAAGGCCGCTCGCCAGTGCTTCGGTGCCTTCCGGCGGTCGGCATCGACGGCCATCTTCACGTTGCCAGGCAGGACCACGACGAACAGCAGCGCGGCCGCGAGCCCGCCGAGCCGCCGCGTCTTCGGATTGGCGACCGCGGCGGCGACGCCCAGCTCGGCCACGCCCGAGCCGTAGGTCCACGCCCGAGGGGAGCCGGGAAGCTGCTTCGGGATGATGGCGTCGAACGGTTTCGGCTGGACGAAGTGCAGGACACCGGCCGCGCCGAGCAGGCCGGCGAGGAAATGGGCGGGCCGCTGAGACGGTCGAGGATCCGAAGACATGCCCTGAGCTTCGCATACCGAGCTGAACGGAACGTTCTTCGGCTATCCTCCCGACCGTGAGTGACGCGGACCAGGCCGGAGCCTGTGCATGAGGGTTCTCAAGCGTTTCCCGGTCAGGCTGAGCGACCGCCCGGACCACGAGCTCGTCGGTGTGATCCGGATGCCGGAACTGACGGTCAGCCCGCTGCGGTCGATCCTCAAACGGATCATCGGCGCGATGCTCGCCCTGCTCGCGACCGTGCTGATCGTCTACCTCGACCGGGACGGTTACCGCGACGCGAACGGCGACGGGCTCACGTTCCTCGACAGCCTCTATTACGCGACGGTGTCGCTGTCGACCACGGGTTACGGCGACATCGCGCCCGCGACGCCGTCCGCGCGGCTGGTGAACGTCCTGGTGATCACCCCGCTGCGGGTGCTCTTCCTCATCGTCCTGGTCGGTACCACACTCGAAGTGCTCACCGAGCGCTCCCGCCAGGCTTTCAAGATCCAAAAGTGGAGGACGAAAGTGCGTGACCACACGGTCGTCGTCGGATTCGGCACGAAGGGCCGGTCGGCGGTCAACGCGCTGCTCGGGGACGAGAACGTCGAACCCGACCACATCGTCGTCGTCGACACCGACCAGCAGGCCCTCGAAGCGGCCACGTCACTCGGGCTGGTGACCGTGCACGGCTCGGCCACCCGCGCCGACGTGCTGCGCGTCGCCGGGGTCCAGCGGGCGCGCGCCGTCGTCGTCGCCCCGAACCGGGACGACACCGCCGTGCTGGTCACGCTGACCGCCCGTGAGCTGGCGCCGAAGTCGCACATCGTGGCGTCGGTGCGGGAAGCGGAGAACGTCCACCTGCTGAAGCAATCGGGCGCGAACCAGGTCGTGGTGTCGAGCGAGACCGCCGGGCGCCTGCTCGGCATGGCGACGTCGACGCCGCTGGTGGTCGACATGGTCGAGGACCTGCTCACCCCCGAGTCCGGTCTCGCGATCGCCGAACGCCCGGTGGAGCCGTCCGAAGAGGGCGGGTCGCCGCGGCATCTGCCGGACATCGTGCTGGGTGTCGTCCGCGACGGCGTGCTGTACCGGGTGGACGCCCCGCAGGCGGACGCGATCGAGCCTGGGGACAAGCTGCTGTACATCCGCAAGGTGACCGCGGCGGAGACGATCGAGCGGTAGCAGGGGAGCTTTGCTACCACGCTCGCGGGCTCCTGTGTTTTGCCGCGAGGTTCTGGGAGCATGGCGTTCGTGCGCAAGCGATCGGACCCCGCCAGAGGGCTCACCCCGGGGTGGAACTCCCTGGCCGTGGCGGCCGGGGTCGGCCTGCTGGTGATCTTCCTGGCGTGGTTCGCCGGGCCGGGGCTGTTCGGCATCTCGAACGAGACCAAGGGGACGACCGTGCGGGCGGAGGTCGTTCAGCCCGCGCCCTGCACGGGCGGCGGAGCCACCGAGAAGGTCAAGTTCGAGTTCGGCGGCAAGCCGACGGAGGGCTCGCTCAACGGCTGCGGACACGGCAAGGGCGAGCGCATCGAGGTCGTCGTCCCGGACGGGGCTTCGGGGGACGGCATCGCGGTGCACGCGGCCGACGCGACGGCCGGAGCCAGCGACGCGCGGCGGCCGCTCGGGCTGGCGCTGCTGGTGTTCAGCTGCTTCGCGGGCGGGATGTACGTCTTCCTGGTGTTGCGCGGGCCTCGGGTTCCGGTGACGGCCTGATCCCTGGCTCGTGAGTGGCCGCTAAGACCCGACGCGCTGCCTCCTATGGCTACTCGACGTGGTCGAGAGCGCGTGAGCGTTACCGCGGGTGAGGGGTGTGTGGAAATAGAGACGTTCAATGTCCCTACTTCCACACACCCCGTCGTGACCGGACCGGTCATGGGGGACTGTGTGGATTTCTGGTCATCCAACGCCCCAAAATCCACACAGTCGGCGTCCTGGCGCGATCGGCCGCACCGGGCAAGCCGGAATCGCCCACGGCACCGCATTCGTCGGCGAGCGGCACCCCACCTCCAAGTACGTGAAGGCCCCTTCACTGCGTCTTGCGCCAGGGGCCCGGCAAAGTCGCATAAGCACTGGTCAAGCGGCGACCAAGGGAGGCTCGTCACACTGATCCCCCACATCGCTCGACCGTCCACAGGGGACACCGCCAAGGCTGCCATGCCCGGTTTGGGCGTTTTCCGGGGTGGTCGTGAGTGTTTTTGGTCGTTCTAACGACCCAAAACACTCACGAGGCGGCACCTGCGACCGAACCACCGCTCCCGTAGCCGGCCGGGGGCGAAGGCTCCTTTCGTCGCGTCAGACTCGGTGAAGGGAGCCTTCAGCCCACACCACTCCGCTAGTGCCTACTGACGCAGGTTGGATCAGCCGCAGCCGTGCTCCGCGTAGGTACTTGAGACCCCCGTCGTTCTAACGACAATCGCCACTCACGACCCCGCTCGGAAACCGTACAAATGAATATCAAACGGACCTTTACCCGCCTGTCGGCGCCCTTTGCGGATGGAAACCAGGTGAACCCCCTGCCATCCGCCGTTCGCCGAGAGCGGTACCGGCCAGCGCTTAGGCGACTTTGCCGGGACCCTGGCGTCTAGCGCAATGAAGGGGGCCTTCACGTACTTTCGTGACTCAGGAAACGGCGCTCGAAGGAGCCGAGAAGGTGTTGCAGTCGGCGATCCTGTTGTTGCTCGCACCGGCCCGCCACCACGACGCGTAGTGCGCGTTCGTCCCGTGGTCCTGGCTGCGCGAGGTGTTGTCGCCGCGGGTCTCCTGGTCGTTCCAGGCCTTGTTGTACATGTCCCGGCTGACCGTGCCGCCCTGGTCGACGTGCGCGCCGAGGAACATCCCGGAGAAGCACTGCGCCTGCAGTTCCTTGCGCCGCGACATCTCCAGCCCGGCCGGGCTGTTCTGGCCGGCGTCGTAGATCTTCTGCCAGGCCGCGTCCATCAGTCCGGCGACCTCCTGCACGTGATGTCCGTACTCGTGCGCGAAAAGGGCCAGGTAGACGCCGGGGTTGTTGCCGTACTGGTCGGTCTGCAGACCGCGGAACGGCACGTAGAGGTTGTTCTCGCAGTAGTACGCCGCCGTCGCGATGCCGACCTGGATGGTGCCGCATTCTGTTTCGAAGCTGGCCCCGGTCGGGAAGTGCAGGGCGGGCGGGGTGAACGGCAGGTCGTAGGCGTCGAGGAACGGGCCCCACGCGTTGTCGAGGCATTTGCCCGCCGCGGTGAAGAACGCCTCAGCGGCCTGCTGGCTGCTCTGCCACTGCGGCAGCGTGCAGACCCGGTTCCGCAGGCCGGCGTTCGGGTCCTGGAGGATCGGGTGGTCACCGAGTTTGAGGATCTTCTGCGGCCCGCTCGACGAGGACGGCGCGTTGGTCGGTGACGACGGGAACGGGTCCGTCGACGACGAGGGCGACGAAGACCCGCTCGGCGGCAGTCCCGCCTGCGAAGGCGTGTTCGGGAGGGTGCTGTAGCCCGCATTCGCTACGTGATCGGAGTCGTCACGATTGAGTGAAACGATCGCGACCAGGCCGAGGACCAGCACGGCGACCGCGCCGAGGCAGATGGCGACGATCGCGCCAACGGACCGGCGCGGCGGCGGAGGCGGGAAGTGGTGCGGCGCGCCCTGCCACTGGGCAGGGGGCTGGCCGTGCACCGGCGGTGGCTGGACGGCGCCGCGTGGCGGCCACTGGCCGTGGGGCGGTTGCGTCATCAAGTCGGTCCCGGTGGTTCTAGGGGCGAACCGGGGGCACCCGGTCCGATGTTCAGCATAACGAGCTAACGGCGTCCCCACCCACAGCTCGGCTGCAGAGGGTATCCAGCGTGAGGCGAGCGGTCACCCATCAGTGTCGTCCCCCCAGCTCTGGCTGGGTGTCGGACCCTCTGGAAGAGTGTTCGTAAGCAACGTGAACGGGTAAGGGGCTGTCGCATGACGGAGACCGGCGGACCGTCCGGGCCGGAAGGCACCGAGACGCCGAAGCCGCAGGCGGGGGAATCGACACAGCCGCAGGCGGATACACCGGCACAGCCGCGGTCGGACACGCCGACGCCGCCGCAGGGGCAAGCGGCGCAGCAGTGGCAGTCACCCGCCGGGGCGACGCCGCCGCCTCCGCTGCCGTCGTACCAGCCCCCACCGCAGCAGCAGTATCCGAACTGGAAGGTCGGCCTCGGCAGGCCCGGCGTCATCCCGCTGCGCCCGCTGAACCTGACCGACATCCTCGACGGCGCGGTCACGGCCATGCGCAAGTACTGGCGGATGGTCTTCGGCGCCGCCGCGGTCACCGCCGTGCTCACCGCGGCCATCAACCTGGTCGGACTGCTGCTGGTCGACACGACCGGCGACCTCGAACAGGTCCGCGATCTCGGCCCGGCGGCCACCGATCAGGAACTGATGAACCAGATGGTCGGCATCCTCGGCGGGACGCTGGCGACGTCGTTCATCACCCTCGTCGCCACCCTGCTCGGGACGACCGTCCTGACCGGATTCCTGACCGTCCTGATGGGCAAGGCCGTCCTCGGCAAACCGGTCACGTTCAAAGAGGCCGCGAAGGAGGCGGCGCCCCGGCTGCTGCCGCTGCTCGGGCTGACCGTGCTCTACACGCTGGCGATCCTGGTCGGGGCGATCTTCTGCCTGCTGCCCGCGATCATCCCCTACACCTTCTGGGCGCTGGCCAGCCCGGCGTTCATCCTCGAACGCGGCACCGTGATGGAGGCGTTCCGCCGGTCGGTGAAGCTGGTCTCCGGCATGTTCTGGCGGGTCTTCGGGATCCTGTTGCTGGCGTACGTGATCTCGTCGTTCCTGGCCTCGATCATCACGATCCCGTTCAGCTTCAGCGCCTTCCTGTCGATCTTCGGCAACCTGGACCAGATCTACGTCCCGTCGACCGGTGACCTGATCCTGCAGTCGGTGGGCACGGTGATCGCCCAGACGATCGTCGGCCCGTTCACCGCGCTGGTCACCGTGATCCTCTACATCGACCAGCGGATGCGCCGCGAGGGCATGGACATCGAACTGGCCCGCGCGGCCGGCATCCAGACGCCGCCTCCGCCGCAGGCATGGTGACGCGCTTCCTCACCGAGGTCCCGGTCGACATCGACCGGGACACCGCCCGGCTGCGCGCCGCCGAGGAGCTCTCGGGACAGGCCTACCAGGCCGCGAAACCGAGCTGGCTGTCCGAGGCGTTCACCTGGGTGGTCGAGAAACTGCTGGGCTTCCTCGAAACGGTCGACGGTGTCGTGCCCGGCGGGATCTTCGCCGTGGTGCTGCTGGCCGTCGTGCTGATCGTGCTGGTCGTGGTGATCCGGCTGAAGTCCGGGCCCTTGGCGACCTCGGCCAAGAGCGGGCGCGCCGTGTTCGCCGGGCAGCGCAAGGCTTCCGGCGAACATCGCAAGGCGGCCGAGGAAGCCGCGGCGCGGGGCGACTTCGACGACGCCGTGCGTGAGCGGTTCCGTGCCGTGGTGCGGTCCTTGGAGGAGCGGGCACTGCTCGACGAGAAGTCCGGGCGGACCGCCGACGAGGCCGCCCTCGAAGCCGGACGGCTGCTTCCCGGCGTCGCCGAGCCCCTGCGCGCCGGCGCCCGGCTGTTCGACGACGTCCACTATGGAGACATCCCCGCCACGGCGGACGGCTATCGGTCACTGTCCGATTTGGACGAACGCTGCCGTCGTGCCAGGCCGGTCGCCTTGGTGGCCGGATGACCTCGGTTTCGCCCGACGCCCGCCGGATCTGGCGCGGGGTGCGGCTCCCGCTCGCGGTCGTCCTCCTGATCGTGCTGACCGGCACGCTGCTCGTGCTCTTCCAGGGCGAGCAGACCACCGGCGCGCTCGAACCGGGTTCCTACGAGCCCGGCGGCGGCCGCGCGCTGGCGACGTTGCTGGAACGGGAAGGCGTCAAGATCCCGATCGTGCGCACCGCCGCCGAGGCCAAGGGAGTCGCGAGGGACGCGACGGTCTTGATCACCAAGCCCGAGTATGTGCCCAAGAGCGCCTTCGCGGAGATCAGGCAGAACGCCGAGCACGTCGTGCTGGTGCAGCCGAGCCCGGGCACGGTCGAGGAAGTCCTTCCCGGAGTGCGGGTGAGCGGCCAGGCCGAGATCGAGACCCGCACACCCGAGTGCGAGGCCTCGGATCCCGTGGCGGCGGGGAGCGCGACGATGGGCGGGCTGAAGTATTCGGCCACGCAGCCACGGGCGCTGGACTGCTACGGCGGCTCGTATCTCGAGGTCCCCGGTCCACAAGGGACGGTGACCGTGCTCGGCACCCCCGCCCCGCTGACCAACGAGTGGCTGGCCGACGAGGGCAACGCGGCACTGGCGATGCGGATGCTCGGCAAGCACGAGCGGCTCGTCTGGTACCTGCCGACGCCCGCCGACCCGTCGTTGGAGACCGAGAAGAAGCCG
Organism: Amycolatopsis sp. w19; assembly: GCF_051373225.1. NCBI lineage: Bacteria > Bacillati > Actinomycetota > Actinomycetes > Pseudonocardiales > Pseudonocardiaceae > Amycolatopsis > Amycolatopsis sp. w19. The sequence goes on from NZ_JBPQFM010000037.1 coordinate 34,784, forward strand.
CTGTCCGAACTGATTCCGGCGGGCTGGTCGTACGCGGCGTTGCAGGCCGGGGTCGCGGTGGTACTGCTGGCGTTGTGGCGCTCGCGGCGGCTGGGTCCGGTGGTGACCGAGCCGATCCCGGTCGTGGTCCGCGCGGCCGAGGCCACCGAGGGCAGGGCGAGGTTGTATCGCAAGGCGAAGGCCGCCGCGCACGCCGGGGAAACCTTGCGTGAGGCGGCCCGCGCGCGGCTCCGGCCGTTGCTGGGGCTCACCCGCGACGCCGAACCGGCGGCGTTGGTGGAATCCGTCGCCGCGCGGACCGGCCGGGCGCCCGCGGAGATCGGCGCGCTGTTGTACGGGGACCCGCCCGCGGATGACGCCGCACTGGTGCGGCTGGCGGACGGACTCGATGTCGTGGAACGAGAGGTGGAGCGGTCTTGAGTAGCGAGCAGTCCGATTTGGACACACGGGACGGTGCGGCCGAAGCCCGGGCGGCGCTGATCGCCCTGCGCGCCGAGGTCGGGAAGGCCGTGGTGGGCAACGACGCGGCCGTCACCGGGCTCATCATCGCGTTGCTGTGCCGGGGACACGTGCTGCTCGAAGGCGTTCCCGGGGTGGCGAAGACATTGCTGGTGCGGGCGTTGGCGGCCGCGCTGGACCTGGAGACGACGCGGGTTCAGTTCACGCCGGACCTCATGCCGGGCGACATCACCGGCTCGATCGTCTATGACGCGCACAGCGGCGAGTTCTCCTTCCGCGAGGGCCCGGTGTTCACGAACCTGTTGCTGGCCGACGAGATCAACCGCACGCCGCCGAAAACGCAGTCTTCGCTGCTGGAGGCGATGGAAGAGCGTCAGGTGTCCAGTGACGGCAAGACGCGGCCGCTGCCCGACCCGTTCATCGTCATCGCGACGCAGAACCCGGTCGAATACGAAGGCACGTACCCGCTGCCCGAGGCGCAGCTGGACCGGTTCCTGCTGAAGCTGACCATGCCGATGCCGTCCCGCGAGGACGAATTCGGCATCCTCGCCCGGCACGCGCAGGGTTTCGACCCGCGTGACCTCGGCGCGGCCGGGGTCACGCCGGTCGCCGGGATCGCCCAGCTCGACGCCGCGCGGCGCGCCGTCGCCGGGGTCACCGTGCGGCCCGAGGTGCTCGCCTACATCGTCGACGTCTGCCGGGCGACGCGGTCGATGCCGTCCGTGCGGCTCGGCGTCTCCCCGCGTGGCGCGACCGCGCTGCTGGCGGCGACGCGGGCGTGGGCGTGGCTCGCGGGGCGTGACTACGCCACCCCGGACGACGTCAAAGCCTTGGCACGGCCGTCTTTGCGGCACCGTCTCGACCTGCGGCCCGAGGCCGAACTCGAAGGCGCGACCGCCGACGGCGTGCTGGACCGCGTCCTCGCGTCCGTGCCCGTTCCGCGCTGATGGCCGTCACCGGGCGGCTCGGGCTGCTGGCGCTCCTCGCGGCGCCGGTGGTCGGTTTCCTGCTGCCCTCGTGGGCCGGGATCGGGCTGGCCGCGGCGGTGCTGCTGCTGGTGGTGGTGTTGGATCTCCTGCTCGCCGGGAGCGTGCGACGGCTTCAGTTCGCGCGGTCCGGCGCGACGTCCGTGCGGCTGGGGGAGGAGTGCGAGGTCACGCTGACCGTGGCCAATCCCGGCGGCCGCCCGGTGCGCGCGTGGCTCCGCGACGCCTGGCCGCCCAGCGCCGGCGCGGAGGACCGGCACCGCCTCACCTTGCCCGCGGGCGAACGCCGTGTCGTGACCACACGACTCCTGCCGACCCGTCGCGGTGACCGGACGGCGGTCCGGGTCACCGTCCGGTCGACCGGGCCGCTGGGGCTCGCCGCCCGGCAGGGTTCGCACGACGTGCCGTGGACCGTGCGGGTGCTGCCGCCGTTCCACAGCCGCAAGCATCTGCCGTCGCGGCTGGCGCGGCTGCAGCAGCTCGATGGCCGCAACGCGGTGCTGATCCGGGGCCAGGGCACGGAATTCGACTCGTTGCGCGAGTACGTGATCGGCGACGACGTCCGGTCGATCGACTGGCGGGCTTCGGCGCGCGCGTCCGATGTCATGGTGCGGACGTGGCGTCCCGAACGCGACCGGCACGTGGTGCTGGTGCTCGACACCGGCCGCGTTTCGGCGGGCCGGGTCGGGGACGCGCCGCGGCTCGACGCGGCGATGGACGCGGCCCTGCTGCTGGCCGTGCTCGCCGCCCGGGCGGGTGACCGCGTCGACCTGCTGGCGTATGACCGGCAGGTCCACGCGGCGGTCCAGGGATCGACGGATCTGTTGCCCGCCTTGGTGAACGCGATGGCGCCGCTCGAACCGTCGCTGGTCGAGACCGACGCGCGGGGCATGGTCGCGGAGGTGCTGCGGCGGACCCGGCGGCGCGCGCTGGTCGTCCTCTTGACCGGACTGGACGCGGCACCGCTGGAAGAAGGACTGTTCCCGGTGCTGTCGAAGCTGACTTCGCGGCACCAGCTGATGATCGCTTCGGTTGCGGACCCGCGGGTCGCCGAGATGGCGGCGGGCCGTGGCGACGCGGAAGCCGTCTACGACGCGGCGGCGGCCGAGCGGGTGCTGGCCGAACGGCGCCAGGTCACCGCGCGGCTGGCCCGGCACGGGGTCGAGGTCGTCGACGCCGTGCCCGAGGATCTGCCGCCGCGGCTGGCGGACCGGTATCTCGCGCTGAAGGCCGCCGGACGGCTTTGATGTCGAGAGCCGCGCGCCGGCTCCGACCTCCTGGTGAACCGATCACCAGGAGGACACGATGGATTTCGACCGGCACTGCGCGGAGATCGTCACTCAGGCCGAACTACTCGCGACCGAACTGGCGGACGCCGACCTGACGACGCCCGTGCCGTCCTGTCCCGGCTGGACGCTGGGCGCGCTGGTGCGGCATCTCGGCGGCGGGCACCACTGGGCGGCCGAGATCGTCCGGAGCCGGGCGACGGCGCCGGTTCCCGACGACCAGGTGCGCCGGGTGGACGGCGACGATTCCGGCCCATTGCCCGCGTCTTGGCTGGTGGACGGTGCTTCCGCGCTGGCGTCGGCGCTGCGGGACGCGGGGCCTGACGCCGAAGTCTGGGTGCCGTTCCACTACCGGACCGCGTCGTTCTACGCCCGCCGTTTCACCCACGAGACGCTGGTTCACCGCGCCGACGCGACGCTGGCCGCGGGCCTGGAGTTCCGCGCTTCGCCCGAAGTCGTGCTCGACGCGATCGACGAGTGGATGGAACTCGAATCGCTCCCGCTGCATTTCGAGTTCAGGCCGGAGAAGCGGGAGATCCTCGGTTCCGGCCGGTCCGTCGGTTTCGAGTCGGGGGAGCATGTGTGGTTCCTCGGCCTCGACGGCCCGGTCGTCACCTGGGAGCGGGGTCGGCGCGGGGCCGCCGTGACCGTGCGTGGCTCGCTGACGAATCTGTTGCTGGCGCTCTACCAGCGCGAGGACGCCGAGGACGTCGTCGGTGATCTTGATCTGTTCAAGCTGTGGCAGACGCACGTGCGGTTCGGCTGAACCCGATGGAGTGGTGCCGGTTGGCGGGCGGGGGCGCGGACGGTTAGCTCGGAAGGAGATCCGGACCGACAGGATGGGGCCAGGTTTGCGCAAGCTCGTGCTGTTCCTCGCGGTGCTTCCGGTGGTGCTGCTCGTGTCACCCGCTTCCGCGCAGCCCGCCGGGAAGCCCGTCTACCTCGCCGACGGGGGCGGAACCGTCTCCTTGGCCGCGGCCGACGGCAAGCTCTCGCTCGCGGACGCGAAGGACGCCAACGCGCAATGGGTGTACGACAAGGCGGCGTTGTCGTACAAGCATGTCGCGAGTGGACAGTGCCTGACGGCGATCAGCCCCGTCGACGGCGTCGGCGTCAAACTCGTGGCGTGCGACGGCAAGGACCGCCACCAGCAGTGGCGCCGCAACGCCGGGCTGCCCGGGCTGGTTCTGCTGGCGAACGTGGCGACCGCGCGCTGCCTGACCGCGGAGGCGCCCGCCGTCGGATCGCGTCTGTACCAGGAGGTCTGTTCGCTACCGGGGCTGTCCAACACCTGGGCGGCGGGGGTGCGGACACTCGCGATCCTGTCGGGGAACGGGCAGCGGCTGTCCACGAAGACGCCCGGCCAGCCGTTCGTGGTGCGCGTGATCGGCGAGAACGGCCAGCCCGCGGCGGACGTGCCGGTGAACTTCTTCGTCCGCGCGGCACGGCCGAAGAACGTGCTGGTCTTCGAAGGCGGCTCCGAGACGGCGGCGGCCAAGACCGGCGCCGACGGTTCGGCGACCAGCCCGAAGATCGTGCTGACCGAACCGGGCGAGTTCGAGATCCGGTTCACCGGCAGCGCGAGCCTGGAGGACGGGAACAGCATCACCTTCGAGGGCAGCTGCACCTGCTGAGCTTCGGCCGGGTTGGTCGTGAGTGGCGTTTCGGGTTAGAACCCGAAACGCCACTCACGACCAACCCGGCCCACGCGGACCTAAGCCACCAGCGCGAAACTCGAGTAGTACTCAGCCGACGGATCCCGCGAACCGCTCCGGTCCGGGCTGACCTCGGCGCCGACCCAGCCCTGGAACGCGCCCGCGTCGTCGATCACCTGCAGCAGCGGGCGGACGTGACTGTTGCCGAGGTAGCAACCGTTGTAGGACAGGCATTCGCACCAGAACTCGTAGCTGTTGCGCCGTCCGCCGAAGGCGTCGCTCAGGTAGTAGAACCGCCTGTCGCCGGTGTCGATGATCTTCTTCGCGCAGGCCTCGTATCCGGCGCCGGGGAGGCAACAGGAGGTCGGGTCGCATCCGGAGTCGTACTGCACGTACCCGAGGCATGAGCCGTCGTCGCACTTGTTCCACCCCGGGCCGACGCCGAGCGCGCCGCTACCGCCGCGGGTCCAGTTCGTGATCGCGCGGCGGTTCACGCCCTGCCCTTCGAGCAGGTACGACCGCTGGGTCGCGCGGACCGAACTCATCGGTGCCTTGCTGGTCTGCGCGAGGGAGGCGTTGCTGCCGTAGGCGATGCCGCTGGTGATCGAGTAGTTGTCGCTCGCCAGTTGCAGACGTCCGAGACCGGGCCGTGTCTCCGAGACGGCCCAAGTCTCCGTGAGGTTCACGGCGGTGGTGGTGCCGTCGACGGTGCTGCTGGTCCAGGTGATGGCCACCTGACCGGAGTTCTCGGCGTAGGTGCCAGTGAAGTGACCGTTCGGAGCGCCGGTGAAACCGGGCGCGGTCTTGATCGGGCAGTTGTTGCGGGGATTGGTACCCGGCGCCCAGTCACCGCAGTAGTAGACGTCGCCGCTGTCGACCGGGACGGGGAAGCCCGCCTGGCTCCAGGTCCAGAAGTTGTGCGCGACGGTGTTGTCGGCCGGGTTGAACACGAGATAGCCGAGGCGGACGTAATTGCGGTCGGCGTCGGTCCGGAAGCCGCCGACGCTCACCACCCAGTTCAGCTTGCCCGACGGCGCGGACACGGTCCTGGCCTGGGACGCGCCGACGAGGAGCGTCGAGGCGAGTACGGACAGGACGACGATCGCGAAGGCGCGTAACCGTTTTCTCCCCATGAAAGGAGCTAACCAGGTCAGCCCGCTTCCGGTCGAGAATCTCCAGCGTATCGCCAGTCGACATCACCCACTTCGCCCGCTTTCGCGGCGCGACGCCCGACAATGAACACGTAAAGCAAGAATGCGACCTCGGCGACTACTCCGATTCCTATCCTCGCCCAGGTCGGCAGGCCCGACGGCGTCACGAAACCCTCGATCACCCCGGAGATCAACAGCACCACGGTCAGCCCCAGCGCCATCACCACGACCGATCGCCCTTGCTCGCCGAGCGCCGCCGTCCGGGATCGGCGTCCCGGGTCGATGACCGTCCAGCCGAGCTTCAGCCCCGTCCCGGCCGCGACGAACACCGCGGTCAGCTCCAGCAGGCCGTGGGGCAGGATCAGCCCGAAGAACACGTCGAGCCGTCCGGCGGAGGACATGAGCGCCGCGCCGATCGCGAGGTTCAGGGAGTTCGCCCAGAGCGCGTAGATCACCGGGACGCCCAGCACCACGCCGAGGAACAGGCAGGTCGCGGCCACCCACGCGTTGTTGGTCCAGACACGCGCGGCGAAGGAACCCGCGGGATCGGACGAGTAGTACGTCTCGTATTTCCCGCCCGGCGCGGTCAGGTCCTTGAACTCCTCGGGCGAGGCCAGCGACGCGAGCACCTGTGGATCCCCGGCGATCCACACCGCCGCGATCGCCATCACCGCGATCGACGCCGCCGCCGACGCCAGCCACCAGCGACGGCTCAGGTACAGCGCCGCCGGGAACCGATGGGTGAAGAACAGGCCGACCTCGCGCCAGGCGGGACTGTGCGATCCGGTGACGGCCGAGCGCGCCTTCGCGACGAGGCCGGACAACTGCGCCACGAGCACCGGGTCGGGCGCGACCGAGCGGATGATCGAAAGATGCGTCGCGACGCGCTGGTACAGCGTCACCAGCTCGTCGGCGTCCGGGCCGCTGAGCTTCCCGGCGCGGCCGACGAGGTCACGCAGCCGGTTCCATTCGGCCTGGTGCGCGGCGACGAACACGTCCACGTCCAACTCGGAGCCCTCCCGGCGATCGTCCTTGGTCGCCCAGCCTATTCGTCACTACGCTTGCCGGGTGGAACAAGAGTCCGAACTCGTCACCGGCGAGGCCGTCGTCCTGGACGTGCGCGCGGCGAAACTGGCCAGCCGCGGGCTCGCCATGATGGTCGACGTCGCCCTCCAGCTGATCGTCCTGTTCGTCACGATGCTGGTGTTGAGCCAGGTCGCCGTGTTCGGTGACGAGGCGCTGGCGCTGACCCTGTTCCTGGTGACCGTCGTGCTGATCATGGTCGGCTACCCGGTGATCTTCGAGACACTGAGCCGCGGCCGCACGCTCGGGAAGATGGCGCTCGGCCTGCGGGTGGTCCGCACCGACGGCGGCCCGGTGCGGTTCCGGCACGCGCTGGTCCGCGGGCTCGCCGGATTCTTCATCGACTTCTGGGCGCTGGGCATGCTCGGCGTCGTGGCGGTGGTCACGTCGCTGCTGTCACCCAACGGCCGTCGCGTCGGCGACTACCTCGCCGGCACGCTGGTGATCCGGGAACGCATGCCCGCGGCGCGGACGCCGTACGTCGGGATGCCGCCGCAGCTGGCGTACTGGGCTTCGCAGCTGGACCTGACCCGGCTGCCGAACGATCTCGCGCTGGCCGTCCGTCAGTACCTGGGCCGCACGAGCGAGCTTCGCCCCGAAGCGGCCGAAGCGCTCGGGTACGGGCTCGCGCAGCAGGTCGCGGCGGCGATCGGCGCGCCGGTGCCGCCGGGAGTGCCGTCCTGGGCGTACCTGTCGGCGGTGCTGGCCGAGCGGCGGCGACGGGACCAGGCGAAGCTGCAGCCGGCGGTCCAGTACGGGCCGCCTGCCGTGCAGCCCTATTCGCAGCCTGCCGCCCCCGCCCCGGTCGCCCAGCCGCAACCGCCCGCGGAACCGGCCCCGGAAAACCCCTTCGCGCCTCCGGGCTGACCGGCAACGTCGCATAGCCGCCGCTCGGGTGGGTCGTGAGTGGTAAAGAGCGTTAGAACGACAGTTGCCACTCACGACCCACGCGGCCAGACGGACGACACTCGCGCGGCCGGGGTGCCACCGTGTGTCGTCCGCCCAGTCACGCGTGTCGTCCGTCCAGTCACGTGTGTCGTCCCGCTGGTCACGCGAACCCGCCGCCGCACGGTCCTGCACGGACAGTCGCGCATCAGGAAACGTCGGCCGACTTCGCCGCCCACGTGTTGCACTGGAACATCCGGTTCTTCTGCGCGCCGTGCTGCCACCACGAGACGGCGTGCGCGTCGGAGCCGTGGTCGCGCGGGCCGCCGTTGTGGTCGCCGCGGTCCTGTGTCTGCCAGGCGTCGCGGTACATCGCCTGATCGACCGAGCCGCCGCGCCCCACCGTCGAACCCAGGAACGTCCCGGAAAGACACTGCGCCGAAAGCTCGTTGCGCCGCGACATCTCCAGACCCGCCGCCGAGTCCGTGCCCGCTTCGTACCGTGCGTCCCAGTAGGCCTCCGAGATCCCCGAAAGCGCCTGGATGTGATGCGCGTACTCGTGGGCGAAGACCGCCAGATAGACCCCGGGCCGGTTGCCGTACTGAGAGACCTGAAGGCCTTCGTACGGCATGTACAGCGTCTCGTTCTGTGAGCAGTAGAACGCCGCCACCGAGCCGCCGCTGGCGTCACCGCACGGGCTCGACCAGTTCTTGCCGGACGGGTACTTCACGGTCGGGACCCGGAACGGCAGTTTCGAGTAGTTCATGACCTGCTGCCAGACGCTGTCCAGGCACGGCCGCGCGCTTTCGAAGAACGCCGCCGCCGCGTCCGGGTTGTTCGCCCAGCGCGAGAGGTTGCACGGCTGGTTCGGGAGGCCGACCTGGGAATCGAGCCACAGCGGGTTGTCCGCCAGCTTGTGGTGCGGCTGCGGGCCGGACGGGGCGCGGCTGGCGGACGTCTCCCGGGTCGAGCCGGCCGACGTCTCGCGCGTGCCGGTCGAATCACGCGAACTGGTGGCCGTCGTCGTCGACGAAGCTGTATCGCTGGTCGTCGTGTAGTCCGAAGTGGAGGTTGCCGGATAGCTGGAGTAGCCGACGTCCGCGACGTGTTTCGACTTGCCGTTCGCGATGGTGATCACCATGAGCAACCCGCCCATGACCGCCATCACGGCGACGATCGCGACCGCCGCGATCACCCCGCCGTTCGACTTCTTGGCTTGATATCCGCCGTAGGGCGCGAAAGCGGGCTGAGCGAACCGCGGGCCGTACGGAAGCTGCGGCGGGCCGACGGCACCGGGCCGGAACGGGACCGGCGCGCCGATCCGCGAGGTCACCGCCGCCCCGGCGCCCGCTATGGCCGAGGTCGGGTAACCGGCGAAGCGAGCAGCCAGCGTCAGTCAACGGGGGAATCGCCAAG
>NZ_JBPQFM010000038.1:0-35065 GCF_051373225.1 Amycolatopsis sp. w19
TATCATGATCGCCTGCGATCCGGGGCTGTAGCTCAATTGGTAGAGCACTGCCTTTGCAAGGCAGGGGTCAGGGGTTCGATTCCCCTCAGCTCCACTCTGAAACCGAGAAGGGCACCCGTACCGCGGGTGGCCTTCTCGTTTCCACCAGAATGCGCGCATGGGTGTTCTCTTCGACTACTTCGCCGCGCCGGACAACGACGCCGCGGCCGCCACGATCGACCTCGTCGGAGGGCCGTCCGAGGCGTCCTTGCCGACCGTCCAGCTCAAGGGTGTGGACCCGTTCGTGCAGCTGGGCACGCTGGAGTCCTTGCTGACCGGGGTCGGCTACGACACCGTCATCGGGCGCTCCATCGAACCTGTCGCCATGGCCGATGACGGTGCGCTGCTGGTCGTCGCGCTGACCGAAGAGCTGTCCGCCGCGCTGTCCGACGCCGACGAGGCTCGCCTGCGGGAAGTGGCCGAACCCTGGTCCCGCACCGAGGAGTTCGGCGGCGAGGCCGACCCCGCCGACTTGGCCGACGTGCTGACCGGCCTCGCGGAACTCGCCCGCGACGCCAAGACCCGGGGTGATCACCTCTACTGCTGGGTCTGCGTCTGAGTGGTGACGTTCGTCACCGTACGCGGATGACAAAGTCGCGCGCCCAGCCAAGTCAACGCTGCTTACATGGGGGTGGAATCCGGACAGCGAGGTGAACATGGTCAGTTTCGAAACCGACCTCGACGATCTCAGGTTGTCGAGCAAGGAACTGCAGAATGCCGCGGACATCGTCAGCACCGCACACGCCGGTGTGCGGGGGCAGGACGTGCCGGCTCCCGACCCGGTCACGGGTGGCTTCATGCCCGGCCTTTTCGCGCCGGACACCGCGTTCGGGAAGACGCTGGGCATGCGCGGGGTTTCGGCGGCGTACGAGGAACACCGCCAGGCCGTCGAGAAGATGCTCGGGAAGCTGCTCCGCAGCACGCAGGACGCCTCACAGGCGCTGGCGAGGGTCGCCGAACTTTACGAAGCCGTGGACGAGGACAACAAGCAGCGAGTGAACCGCGCGGCGTACGGGAACCAGGGGTAGCGGCGTGGACGGGTATTTCAACGCTTTGGACGCGGAGACCAACTCCGGCTTCGGCGACAACAGCAAACTCCTCGAAGGAATCACCCACGACCTCCAAGCGGGCGCCGAGAAGGCCTTCACGGCCGTCGACCTCCTTTTCCAGCCGTGGATGTTCGGCAGCGACGCGGATTTCAGCGGTGGGCGCAAGGAACAGATCCGCGACTTCTTCCTCGAATTCTCCGACGCGCAGCTCGTCGGCGAGAACAGCCTGCAGCCCATGATCGAGGCCTACGAAGGCCTCTGGAACGCTTTCCAGGACACGAAAGCGCCGCTCGACCGGTCGTTGGTCCTGCTTCTCAAGTGGCGCGGTGAAGGCGCCGAGACCGCCAAGAGCTACATCCAGGGTCTCGTGAACACCTATTCCCGCGTGGGTACCAAACTCACCGTGCTGGAAGCCGACATCGTGGCCGCGCGGGACGCCATCGCGACCGCACGGGCCGATCTGAGCACTCTCGCCGCCTCCTTTCTGACCGCGGCGGAAAAATACCGGGACGACAAGGAACGGCAGGACGAATCCGCCTTGGTGAAGGCGTTGGCCGCGACCTTCGCCGCCGCTGTCACCGCTCTGCTCGTGGCGGCCGCGCCACCGGCAGGACTCACCGCGGCGACGTTCTTCACCACGGCGAACGGTGTGCAGGTCGCCGGTGCGGCGGCCGGTGCCGGGCTCTCGACCCTGGTCTCCGAGAACGCCGCGATCGTCGGGGACAGCCCCGAAATGATCTACAACAGCTTCCACGACGGTGTGGTCAACATCCGTGAAGCCATGTTCCGCGCGTCGGAATCCCTGATCTCGAAGATCAACACCGAGATCAACAACCTGCCGATCATCCCCGAACCGCCGGACGTCAGCCCCGGCGAGACCTTCGATCCCGGCAACTTCGAAACCGAAAACACCGACAAGGGAACGGAAAAGCGGGTCCGGGACAAGAACGTCGACATCTCGAACGACGGCAAGTTCCAGGAACCGCCGATGGAACTTTCCCCGCTGCCGACCGACTGATGGAGGATCGTGGCTGACGAACCGGCGGCCAAGAAGCCGCCAGCCGACCGGCAAGCGATGCTCGAGGCATTGGCCGCCCTTTCGGTCGACGCGTCCTCGCCGGACGGTGCCGTTTCCGTTTCGGTCAACACCGACGGCGTGATGACGCGGCTCAGGGTGGGCGAAGCCGCATCGCGGATGTCGCCCGCCGAGATCGCGGACACCGTGATGCGGACCTATCAGGAAGCGCAGCAAGGATCCGCGAAACGCAGCGCGGAGCTGATGGCGCCGATCGGCAACGCCGGGTACATCACGGACAGGCTCCGCTGGCGGCTCGGGTTCACTCCTTCGTTCCAGGAGACCGTCACGCCGCCGGTCCCGGTTTCGCGCCGTCCGCCCGCGAGCGCCGAGAACGTGGTGCTCAAGGACCGGTCGGAGGAACCGGCCGGGCTCGCACCGGACGAGCAGCCCGAATCCGACGACCAGTACTACGAGCAAGGCCTGCGGTACCGGCCTTCCTGGTAGCGCGGGCTTGCCCTCAAGCGTGCTTCAGCGTGCACGCTGCCGGTATGAAACGTGAAGGCGCCGTGCTCGCGTTGGCCTGCGCAGGATCCTTCGTGGTCATCCTCGACGCGACGATCGTTTCCGTCGCCCTGCCCTCGATCCGGTTCGGCCTCGGCTTCTCGGCAGGCACGCTGACGTGGGTGGTGAACGCGTACACGCTCGCGTTCGCCGGGTTCCTGTTGCTGGGCGGACGGTTGTGCGACGAATTCGGGGTCCGGCGGATCTTCGTGCTCGGGATGAGCCTGTTCACCGTCGCGCGGCTCGCCGCCGGGCTCGCCGGTTCCCCGGAAACCCTGCTCGTCGCCCGCACGGTGCAAGGGTTCGGCGGCGCGCTGCTGATGCCGGTCACGTTGTCCCTGCTGACGACGACGTTCACCGAACCCGCCCGTCGTGCGCGGGCCTTGGGCACCTGGAGCGCGGTGGGCGCGGCCGGAGCCGCGGCGGGGCCGGTGATCGGCGGCTTGCTGACGCAGTGGGCGGGCTGGCGCTGGGTGTTCTTCGTCAGTGTCCCGATCGGAGTGGTGGCCGTTGTCGTCGCAGGAACGGTGTTGCCGCTTCGGGATCGAAGCCGTCCTCGCGGCAGGCTGGACGTGCTCGGCGCGGTGTTGTCGGCGACGGGACTCGTCGGTGTGGTCTACGCGGTGATGCGTTCGTCGTCCGACGGCTGGGGAAGCGGGTCCGTGCTGCTCCCGCTGTCCGGCGGGCTCGTCCTGCTCGCCGTTTTCCTGGTGCACCAGCACAGGTGGGCGGACGAACCGCTGGTCGCGCTCGGGATCTTCCGGCTGCGTTCGGTCAGCAGCGGGAACGTGGTGATCTTCTTGCTGGGACTGGGTTTCCTCGCCAGCCCGATCCTGCTTTCGTTGTACCTGCAGGATGTCCACGGATACTCGCCGATGCGGGCGGGATTGGCCTACCTGCCGATGGGGGTGGCGATGTTCGCCGGCGCGCGGACGGCGGGCGGGTTGTCGGTGCGGATCGGGCCACGGCGTGCGGCGGCGTTGTACTGCGCGCTCGGCGCGGTGGGTTTCGCCGCGATCGCGGCCTTGGCCGGCGCGCACGCTTCCTACGTCGTTTCCGTGCTGGTGCCCGGAATGGTCTTCGGCTTCGGGACGGCGGCGGCCTTCACCCCGATCACCGTGGCCGCCACGAGCGGCGTCCCGGAACGCCAGAACGGCCTGGCCGCCGGTCTGCTGAACACGGTCCGGCAGACCAGCGGCGCGCTCGGGCTCGCCGCGTTGACCGCGCTCGCGGCGGCCGTGACCGCGAGTTCGCCGTCCGGCCTGCCGAAGGGCGAGGCGCTGGTGCACGGTTACACCGCCGCGTTCCTCGCCTCCGCCGCCTGCCTCGCGGCCGCCGCGGTGGTCGCGGCGGTGACGATGCCAGGGCTCAGCTCGCCGCCGCGTGCGCAGGCAGATCGACCCGGTCGCGGAACCAGGGGCAGTCCTCAAGGTTCCCGTCACGGCGGCAGGTGAGCAGTTCGACCAGGTAGTCGTGCGCGGTGTCGAGCCGCGCGCGCTCCCGTTCGATCTCGGCGAGCCGTCCCGTCACCACGTCCCGCCAGCGGTGTTGTTCGGCGAGCAACTCGGTGATCCTGGCCAGACCCAGCCCGCCGATCCGCCGCCAGTGCTTGATCAGCGCGATGCGGTACAGCTGGTCGTCGTCGTAATACCGCTGTCCCGAGCGGCGGAAGGCGGTGATGAGCCCGCGGCGCTCCCAGTAGTGCAGGGTCGAGATCGCCAGCCCGAAATGATCGGCGGCTTCGCGAACCGGCGTCAAGGAATCCATGCGATCAGTCTAGGTTAGGTCACCCTAACTCTCGAGTCTGTCCGTCAGATGCGCAGCAGCCGCTCGTCGAGTTTCGCCAGATGGTCGCGACCGAACTCGCCGTTCTCCAGGTCGCGCCACAGCACCGGCGGCAGATCCTGTGCCACCTCGGGCGAACGTGAAGCGGCGGCCAGCGCGATCGTCGCGACGGTGTCGACGTCGCCGGTGAGCGCGACGGCGGAGTGCAGCATCCGGGCGAGTCCTCCGCCGCCGGTCAACACGGTCAGCGCCGCGCGCACGCTCATCCAGCCTTGCGGCCCGACCTTGCCCGACCACGGCAGCGCCCAGCCGCCGTGCCCCACATCCTCGGGGAGGATCCCTTCGATCCACCTCGCGATTTCGGAAAGCGGTCCCACCCGATGGTGGCAATAGTGCACGGCCAGCGCGGCCGCCTGCGCCGCGGCGATCCCGGCCGGGGTGTCGTGCGTGATCCTGGCCTGCAGTTTCGCGTGATAGAGCACGTCGTCGACGGTCGGCAGGACGCCGATCGGCCCCGCGCGCATGGCGGCGCCGCTCTTGTCGCTCTGCGGCCGGAGCCGTCGCAGCAGCTCTTCGCCGTCGCGGACCTCGCTGAGCAGCTGATGGAAACTCGGTGCGTAGCCGTCGTGCGGATCGCGGTGATACGCCCGCACGAACTGCTCGGCGAGCAGCAGCGGCGTCCATCGAAGCCCGGAGACGAGCACCTCGGCGACCGCGATCGTCATCTGCGTGTCGTCGGTGTAGCGACCGGCCGGGGCGCCGGGCAGCCCGTGATGCGGCACGTAACCGGTCAGGTTGTTGTGTTCCGCGACGAAGCTCGGGTACGCGTGCTCGAAGGAGCCCCCGTACGCGTCGCCGATTGCCAGCTCGACCAGCATCCGTCCATCGTGCCAGGCTGCGAGTTGTCACCAAGTGCCCATACCGTGGAACTCATGGCGACCGACAAGCTGCGCGCGTGGTGGGCACATCGGCAGGGTCTCGACGGATCGCTGCCCGGGTCATCGGCGGCCGAGGTACTCGAACGGACCGGCTGGATGCGCTCGGTCGGCGGTTCGGCGCCCTATCTCGGGCTGTTCGCCAGAGCCCGTCTGGATCGCGAGACGGTGGACGCGGACGTCGCCCGGCTGGCCATCCACGAGCTGCCTTCGGCGCGCGGCTGCACTTACGTCCTGCCGTCGGCGGATTTCGAACTCGGCCTGACCGTCGGGGCCGCGGCACCGGCGGGTGAACTCGTGGCCGCGGAGAAGTACCTCGGCGTCACGCAGGCCGAGATCGAGCAGCTGTGCGTCACCGTCGCCGATCTGCTCGACGCGTCGGACGAACCGCTCGGTCCGGCCGCGATCAAGGACGCCGCCGGAGCCGCGGTGCGCGATCTGGGGGAGGCGGGCCGCAAACGCGGCACCACCACGACGTTGCCGCTCGCGCTCGGCCTGCTCCAGGCGCGCGGCGACATCCGCCGGGTACCGGTCAACGGGCGGCTGGATCAGCAGCGCTACGGCTATGTCCGGTGGACGCCGTCCCCGCGCGGCGGACTGTCCGATATGGACACCGCGCGGACCGAACTAGCCCGGCGGTACTTCTCGTGGGCGGCTCCGGCGTCGCTCAGGCATTTCCGCTGGTTCTCCGGTTTCACCGCGGCGAGCGCGAAGAAGATCGCGGAACAGCTGGAACTCGTGCCGCTCGACGGCACCGATCTGGTGATGCCCAAGGAACTCGCGGACGAGTTCGCCGCGTTCACCGTGCCGTCGGAGCCGTCGTACGCGCTGCTCGCGGGGATCGACGGCATCCATCTTCTGCACCGTGAGATGTCGCGGCTGCTCGCGGACGCCGACGTCGAACGCCCGGTGCCCGGCGGACGGCCGGGGGAGACGCTGGGCGGACAGGCGGATCCGCCGAGTCACGTGATCGTCGACAGGGGCCGCATCGCCGGCTTGTGGGAGTTCGACACCGAAGCCGGGAAGATCGTCCACAAGTTCTTCGGCGAAGAGGACGCCGCGTTGCGCGAGACGATCGCGAGGACCGAAGAATTCGTCCGTGACCAACTCGGCGACGCCCGGAGCTTCAGCTTGGATTCGCCGAAGAGCCGGGCGTCGCGAGTGGCCGATCTCAGGCCTTCGCCTCGTTGATGAGGATGTCGACGGCCTTGTCGTTGCGGGCGGTCTGCTCCGGGATCACCGAAGCGGGCGGGTAGAAGCCGTCGATCCCACCGTCCTTCGGGTACATCTCGAAGGTGTAGCTGAGGATCTTGTGCTTGCCCCACGCCCAGTCGTTGATGTCGCCATCGGTGACGTACAGATCGCTGGACTGCTCGGGCGTGTAACCGTTGGTGCCCGCCATCTGCTTGCCGACGTCGGCGAAGCGCTTCGCTTCCTCCTCGTTCAAGCCCGTGTCGGTCTCGGCCTTCGTGTAGCCGTAAGGCCAGAGCACCAGTTCCGAGAAGGTGTGGAAGTCGATGTGCGTCTTGATCTGCTGCGCCCCACCGACCACGCGGGAGTCGATGAACGCCGCGACCGCCTTGGTCTCGGACTCGGAGAACGCCGACGGACCGTGGTAGTCCTCGGCGGACGGGCTGTTGCTCGACCCGCCGCAGCAGTTCCACTTGTAGTCCCAGTTGCGGTTCGGGTCGGTGCCGACCGCGCTGCTGCCCGGAACGGGCTTCCGCGTCTTGCGCCAGCCCTGGTACTCGCCGCCGGTGATGTCGTACTCGGAGCCGTCCGGGTTGACGTTCGGGATCACGTAGATCTCGTGCTCGTCGACCATCTTCTTGATGGCCGGGTCGCTCGCGTACCCGCTGGTGAACCGCTGCACGATCCGCAGGCACATCTCGGTGGTGAGGTGCTCGCGCGCGTGCTGGTTGCAGGTGAACAGGACCTCGGGCTCGTTCTCGTCCGTGCCCGCGTTGTCGCTGATCTTCAGCAGGTTCAGCTCACGGCCTTCGTAGGACTTGCCGACACTCGACAGCGTCGCGATGTCGCTGTGGTCCTTCGCGGCCTTCTGCAGCTCCGCGGTCGTTTCGGCGTAGGTGTGGTACGCCTCGTCGCCCGGCGGGAAGTCGCCCGCGACGGCCGCGGTGCCCGCCCGACCGCTGCGCTGTTTCAGCATGCTGTCGAAGTCGCCGAGCGACTTCAGTCCGAAGCCGTTCGCACGCAGGGCGGCGGCCTGTCCCGGAGTGGCGACGACGGTCAGCGCGCCACCGCGCGAGCCCGCGACGTCGACGCCGGTGCGGGCGACCTCGGTGCGTTTGTCGGGGGTGGACGCGCCCTCCACCGAATACAGCCCTCTCGCCGGGTCGCCGGTCTGGGCGCTCGCGACGGGCGTCGTGACGGCCAGCAGGGCGAGCCCTGTGGCGGCCAAGGCGCCCCCGATGCGACGGCGTGTGGACATTTCGCCTCCGAACGATCTGGGGACAAGGTGGGTTCACCGTCGCCGAAGTGAATCGTCCACGACAACCCGACGATCGTCGTTCCCAGTTACCGTTTACGGCCAGAGGCGTTCTTTGTGCCAGGTCCCGTCCGCGCGCCGGTAGCGGAGCCGCCGGTGCCGCCGGTCGTGACTCGCCTGCCAGAACTCCACTTCGGACGGCGTCACCAGATAGCGGGTCCAGGTTTCCGGTGCCACGCCAGGATTCTCCTCGACCCACCGCTCCGCTTCCGCGGCCGCACGGTCGAGATCGGCCGGGTCGTCGAGCACCTGGGACTGCCTGCCGATGAACGCCTCCACCCGGGAAGCCGGCGGCCGGGCGGTGAAGTCGGCCGCGGACACCTCGGGATCGGCGACGGCGACCGGGCCGCGCAGACGGACCTGACGGCCGCGTCCCGGCCAGAAGAAGGTCAGCGCGGCGAACGGATTCTTCGCCAGCTGAACCCCTTTCGGGCTTTCGGAGCTCGTCGCGACCGCCCAGGTGTCGCCGTCGACGTCCTTGAGGATCACGACGCGCGCGTCCGGCATCCTGTCGGCGTCCACTGTGGACAGAGTGACGGCGTGCGGCGCCAGGACGTGTTCCCCCGCCTCATTGAGCCATTCCAGGAAAAGCTCGCGCGGGGTCGCGGGTGTGGCCTCGGTGTCGAACTCCGGGAGTTCTTCGGGGAACGAAGGCCAGCCGCGCAACGTGCGATCCATCAGTACCCCGGCGGGCGCTGCGGCGGGTAACCGGGCGCGGGCGGTGGATAGTGCGGCGGATGCTGGCCCGGCGGCGGACCCTGCGCGGGCGGCGGCCCGACCGGGTACTGCGGCGGTGGCGGCTGCTGGGGCTGCCAGCCGGGTGGCGGCTGCTGTCCTGGTGGAGGCATGGGCGGCCCTGGTGGCATCGGCGGCTGCTGGCCCTGCGACTGCGCCCACTGCACCTGCTGATAGACCTCGGCGGGCTGCGGGAAACAGAACGTCAGCTTCGCGTTGACCGAACCCTGTACCGCGGCGCCCCACAGCTTCCCGCCGACGAACGCGTACATCTGCGCCGCCGAAACGTCGACGGCCACCATGCGGGTCTCGCCGCCGAACTGGTTGCCGGATTTCGCCGACGCGGCCTGCGCGGCGTCCGGGTACACCCGGTCGCCGATCAGCCCGGCGATGACCACCGAAGCGGCCGTCCAGCCGACCGTGCCCATCACGTTCGCGCGCGCGTGCTGCGTCGCCAGCCCGGTGAAGTCGTACAACGCGGGCGCGGTCACCTCCGGGATCGCCGCGGCGACCACGCAGTAGTTCATCGTCGACATCATCACGGACTCGGTGAACAGGCCCACGACGGCGGCGCTCGGGCCGATCTGGACCGTGTTCAGCCTGCCCCCGCTGCGCTGGATGCGCTCTGCCACCGCACCCAGGTACTGCTCCTTGCTGAGCACTGACGCCTCCCGAAGACTCCTCGCGCACGGCCATCGTCGCACGAACGGCGATCTGCTTCACTGGACGCCACTATGCGACGTCTTCTGATCTTGCCGCTCGTCGTGCCGCTGCTGGCGGCCTGCGGGCCGACGGAACAGCCGCCGCCCGCGGCGAGTTCGCCCGCGCCGTCGAACACCCCGGCGCCCAGCATCCCGCCCGCCCCGGAACCCACCGGCAAGGGCCCGTGCCCGTACCTCGGCAACGAGTTCGTCTCGGACGCCAACGGGCAGAAGGTCTCCAAGGTCAAGACCTCGGCCGACCAGCCGCATCCGACGTGTTTCTTCTACGCGCTCAGCGGGAAACTGCAGCTCACCGTGCGCGTGTACGTCGGGGAACCCGCCGTGGCGAAGGCGCTGGTGGATCAGGCGGCGCCCATCGACACCTCCAACCCCGCCGACGAACCGGCGGGCTGGAAGGGCGGCTACCAACCCTCCGGCGAAGGCGCCGTTTACGCCGTCGCGAAGGGCGGGAACGCGGTAGTCGTGACCACCAACCAGAAGCAGAGCATCAAGGCACGTACGGTGGCGAAGGAGGCTATCGGTGAGCTGAAGCTCTAGGTAGTGGTATCCACACGTCAGAGTGAAGTTGATCTTGTACTACCCTGTGCCGCACGCGCGAGGTTTCGCGGGACCAGCGCGGGCGCCAGATCCGGCGGAGGCCGCCTTGCGGTGTGGCTCGGCGGCACAAAAGATCATTTCTCCCCATAAGACAAAAGGACAGGTTTCGTGGCTGACACCCTCAAGGAAATCTTGCTCGACTCCAGCCGTCGCCCGGCGGTCGTGAGCGACTTCGAAGGCCTCGTCGACGCCGAGGTCTCGGACAAGGGCGGCGTTTCGGGTGCCGTCGTGAAGACCGGCTTCGCCGCCGTCAAGAAGATCAAGCCGGGCATCATCCCCGCCGCCGTCGACACCCTGCTCGACGACTTCACCGGTGCGCTCGAGCCGTTCTACGGTGACTACAAGGCCAAGGGCGGCAACGACTTCGGCGCCTACCTGGTCGGCCGTAGCGACGAGGCCTCGGACGCGCTCCTGTCGGTCACCGACTCGCGCGCCGAGAAGAGCAGCCGCGACAGCATCAAGAAGGTGTACTCGAAGCTGCGCCCGAACGGTAAGAAGAACGTCGAGGAGGCCCTGCCCCGCCTCGGCCAGCTGATCGACAAGCACGCTGCGTCTGTCTGATCGCGCTGACGTAAAGCGCGCCGAAGGGGCGCCCGGTCCGCTTTCAACATCCTGTTGGGAGTGGAGGGCGCCCCTTCATCGCGTTTACGATGTCGCGCCGAATACCCGGAGCAGACTCGTGTGCAAGGCGTCCGCCGCCTCGTCGGCGGACATCCGGCCGGAGTCGACCTCCTCGCCGGAGGCGTGGCCGAGTTTCACGGTGACCGCCACCAGCCAGCCCGTCGGCAGCCGATCGTCGAACTCGCCCGTCTCCTTGCCCCGCCGGATGACGCGTTCGAGCCGCTCGGCGACCGGTGAGTGGCGCCGCTGATCGTCGTCCGGGCTCGCGGGCAGGGAAGTGATCTTCCGGAGCAGGGCCGGGTACCGCCCGGACGTGCGGCGGCCGGCTTCGATCAGCCGCACCAGCGCCTCGGCGGCCGGGCCGTCGTCGAGGGCCGCGGCGTCCATCGCGGCGACGGCCTCCTCGGTGATGCGGTCGAGTACCGCGGCCAGCAGTTCCCCTCGTGAAGGGAAATGGGCGTAGACCGTCTGGCGGGTCACGCCCGCGGTGGTGGCGATGGCTTCGACGCCGGCGTCGGGATCGGCGCCGAGGGTCCGGAGCGCCGCGTCCAGGATCGAAGCCCTGCTGCGCTGTGCGTCGGAGCGCCGGTTCCGCGCCGAGGGTCGAGACATCTCTTACACCTTGTCAGAATTGATGGGTCGTGGATATCTTACAGCCTGTAAGAGATGTTTCGCGAGGCTGGGAGCGACCATGGCGCCTTTCCACGGCACGGACCCGAAGAAGTTCATCGCGGATTTCCACCTGTCGTTCCACGACGACCTGGTGAACAGCGACGAGGACGCGGGAGTGATCGTCGACCGCTATCACACGCCGGACATCGTGCAGATCGCCGACGGCCACCGGATGGACCGGGACAACCTCATCGCGCACGCCCGCCCGGTCCGCAAGAACCGGCCCACCGCGCGATGGGAGGTGCACGAAGCGGTGGCGGGCGGGGACCGGATCGCCGCCCGGAGCACCTTGTACGTGACGAACCGCAAGAGGGACCTCACGATCGAGGTGTACTTCTTCGGCGAGTTCACCCCCGACGGCCGGATGCGCCGGGGGCACACGCTCACTCGCACCGTCCCCGTCGCCAAGACGTGAAAGGGCCGCCCGGGACCGGAGAAGCGGTCCTGGGCGGCCCTTCGCGACAAGCAGAAAAGGGTGAGGCGTCAGTTCTTCTTGTCGGCGGAGCCCGCGTTCGAAGCCTGGTGCCCGTTCTTCGGAGCCGCGGGCTTGGCCGGAGCCGGACCGGAAGCGGCGGGCTTCGCCGGAGCGGCGGGCTTCGCCGGCTGTGCCGGTTTCGGAGCGGCCGCGGCCGGAGCGGCGGGCTTGGCGGGAGGAGCGGGCGGAGCCTTCGGCGGCGCGGGCGCGACCGGCGGCTCCTGCTTGGAACGCAGGGCGTAGGCGGCACCGGCGCCGACGACGGCGATACCGATCACCCACGGCCAGCGACGACGCTTGCGCGTCCCCTTGGCAGCGGTCTTCGCCTCGACGAGTGCGGCCTTGAAGTCCTTCTTCGCCGCCTTGAAGTCCTTCTTGCCCCGGCGCTTGGACTCACCGGCGGACTTCGCGGCCTGGATGGCGGCCTTGCGTGCCTTGCGGCCCGGCTTCCGCATCTCGGAAAGCCTGGCCAGCGCCTCCTTACGAGCCGCCTTCGAGCTCCGCTTGAGCTCCTTGCGGGTCAGTTCCGTCTTCTTCGCGAGCTTCTTGCGCGCGCGACGGCTGGTCTTAGCGATCTCACCGGCGCTCTCGGAGAGCTTCTGCTCGGCTACCTCGACGGCGTGGGCGGTGGCTTCCTTACCCGCCTCGACAGCACGTTTGCGCAGGCCGAGCGCGCCGGCCTTCGCCGACTCGCTCACCGAATCTGCGGCCCGGGTCATGGCCTTCACCTCATCAATCGTTTTGATTCTGCTTCGTTGCTTGTAACCTATCGTGCCCCTTTTCCCCAGATCTTGCCGCAGATGGCACGATGAAGCTCGTGACTGAAAGCAAGGGATCCCTCATTGGTGGCGCGCTGAAGGCCACTCTGCACACCAACCAGGGTGACATCAACCTGAACCTGTTCCCCGACCACGCGCCGAAGACGGTCGCGAACTTCGTCGGGCTCGCCGAGGGCAGCAAGGAGTACACCCAGCCCAACGCGCAGGGAACGAACTCGGGCCCGTTCTACGACGGGTCGATCTTCCACCGCGTCATCGACGGCTTCATGCTGCAGGGCGGCGACCCGACCGGCACCGGCCGCGGCGGCCCCGGCTACAAGTTCGGCGACGAGTTCCACCCGGAGCTCCAGTTCTCCAAGCCGTACCTGCTGGCCATGGCCAACGCCGGACCCGGCACCAACGGGTCGCAGTTCTTCATCACCGTCGCGCCGACGACGCACCTGAACTTCAAGCACACCATCTTCGGCGAGGTCGCGGACCAGGCTTCCCGCGACGTCGTCGACGCGATCGGCCGCACGGCGACCGGTCCGGCCGACCGTCCGCTGCAGGACATCGTCATCGAGAAGGTCAGCATCAGCCGCTGATCGCAGAGCCTGTTACCGGGGATTTCGGTAGGTTGGTGGCATCGTGAGCCAACCACCGAATCCCCAGTACCAGCAGGCCGCCATGCCCGGCTGCTGGTGGCACCCGAACCGGCCGACCGGGCTGAGCTGTGCACGCTGCGAGCGTCCGGCCTGCCCGGATTGCCTGCGCGAAGCCGCCGTGGGCTTCCAGTGCACGGACTGCGTCCAGGCCGGTCGTCAGCAGGATCGCGCCCAGCAGAAGCAGTACCGCGACGCCGGCTACGGCTCGCGCACCCTCGCGGGCGCCCAGCCCGCCCGGACGGCTGTCGTGACGCCGGTCCTCCTGGCGCTGAACGTCATCGTCTTCCTCATCACGGTCGTCCAGTCCGGCAGCATCGCGAACAACAACTTCTCCGAGCTGTTCCAGTACGGCCAGCTGTGGAATCCCGCGACGCTGGCCGGCGACGAATGGTGGCGGATCCTCACTTCGGGCTTCCTCCAGTACGGCCTGCTGCACATCGCGAGCAACGCGTTCTCACTGTGGTTCGTGGGGCGCCCGCTGGAGACGGCGCTCGGCCGCGTCCCGTTCACGGTGCTCTACTTCGTCTCCCTGCTCGGCGGCTCGGCCGCGAACCTGGTCTTCAGCGACCTGGACGCCGTCCCCGTGGTCGGCGCGTCCGGCGCCATCTTCGGGCTCATCGGCGCGTACACGGTCATCGTCATCAAGCTGCGGCTCAACCCGACGTGGCTGCTGGTGATCCTGGGCCTGAACGTCTTCATCACCTTCCAGGTGCCCGGCATCTCGATCCTCGGGCACGCCGGCGGGTTCGTCGCGGGCCTCCTGGCCACCTTCGCGCTGTTGTACGCGCCGGACAAGAACCGGCTGAAATGGCAGCTCGGTGGGATCGCGATCGTCGTGGTGGCGATGATCGGGCTCGTCGTCTGGAAGGACTCGCAGACGATTTCCGCGACGTGTGAGCTCGCGACCAGCCGGGGTGTGCCCTCCTACGCCTGCTACCCGGAGTAGCCGCACTTCCTCCGAGTGGGTCATCCGAAAACCCGGATTTGGCACCCGCGGTCGCGCAGGCCGGGCAAGCCGCCGAGACCTGCCAGACCTAAACCAAACGCTATTTCCTAGGCTCGGGCAGCACCATCACGCTCCGTGTCGCCTACGTCGATTCGGCGTTGAAAATCTGCTTCGGCGATCCCGGCGGTGGTGGAAGACCAGCGGCCCTGGCACGTCAAAGCGAAGTTCAGCGGTTCGCTGCGGAACTGCGTCGTCCACTACTACGACAACGCCTGACCCTTGAGGGAGGTGAGGACGTCCAGTACGTCGCGGGGGTCCTCACCGAGGTCGATCCGGCCGAACACCAGCAGGTGGTCGCCGGATTCGACCTCCAGGGTCAGGCTGTCCCGGCCGAGCCGTCGCGTGGTGCGAAGCCGGAGCCGGGCTTCGGTCCAGGAGTAGCGGTGCGCACCGCCCACGGTCCTGGCCAGGAGTCCGCCGGGGCCTGCCGCCAGCCGGGGACGGAGCAGGGTGCCGTGCAACGCGAGCGCGCCGACGGACAGCATCGCGACCCCGGTCAGGACGGTGCCGCCGACGTCGCCGCCGATGGCCAGCCACAGCACGCCTGCCAGCAGCAACAGGGTGAGCACCCAGGCCACTACCACAACGTTCCGCTGCGGCGCCCACGAGGTGGGGTAGTTATCCACAGGGGTTATCCACACTGGGGATGAGTCACACCGGTGTAATTCGGCGTCAAGCCGCCATCCGGGGTAATGCTCACCGCCACCGCATCGTCATGAGCAACCCGGCGATCATCAGCACGAAACCGATGGCGAAGTTCGTGTTGCCCAGATCCGCCATGAAGGGGATCTTGTCGCCCGCGATGTAGTTGACGACCAGCCACAGCAGGCCGACCAGCATGAGGCCGAACATCACGATCTTGTAGAACAGGTTCGACGGGCCCGCGGCCTTGACCTTCACCGGCGTGCGGCGATCGGTCGGCGGGGTGTACGCCGTCTTCTTGCGGACCTTGGACTTCGGCATCGTGTTCCTCGCGTACTGTTCGGCTTCCCTGGTGGCGATGACCCGCTTTCGGGTGCGCAACCAGCGCCACGTGCACACGTTAACGTAAACGAGCGCCGCTGGGCACCGTCCGGGACCGGTCGATTTCCCGCACTGTGACAATGGTGTCACAGACGGTTCGGCAGTGGCTTGGTTCGAGACTGAGGAGCTTTGCGTGGCTGAGCGGGAAGAGCCGGGCGGGGACCGTCGGCGGTACTCCGAACGACCACCCGGCGGAGGCCGTCCGGCCCCCCGGCGTAGGCCGGAGGACTCAATCCCGCCGCGTCGCGGCCAGGGAGAAGCGCCGACACCGCGTCGGAGGCCTCAGGACGGCAGGGCATACGAAGGTCCTCCGCCGCGCCGCCGGAGCGAAGCGCCCCCGCCGCGCCGTCGTCCCATGCCGCCGCCGGGGTCGACCGAGGAGACCGTCATCTTCGAACCGGTCGGCGGTGGCACCGCGACCGAGGAACGTCCGCCGCCGCGCGAGCTGGGCAAGGGCGGCGTCGCCATCCGGACCGTCGGCGAGCTCCTCATCACCGCCGGCCTGGTGGTGCTGCTGTTCATGGTCTACGAGGTCTACGTGACCGACCTGTTCTCCGCGGGCAAACAGTCCGAGGCCAGTTCCGAGCTGGACGGCGAGTGGGGCAAGGATCGGCAGCTGCATCCGGAACTGGTCGACGGGAAGGCGTTCGCCAGGATCCATATCCCGGTGTTCGGCGCCGACTTCAACTTCACGATCCAGGAAGGCACCACCGAGGCCGCGCTCGAAGTCGGCCCCGGTCACTACAAGGGCACCGCGCTGCCGGGCGAACCGGGCAACTTCGCCGTCGCCGGCCACCGCGTCGGCAAGGGCGCGCCGTTCAACGACCTGGACAACCTCAGCTCCTGCGACCAGATCGTCATCGAGACGCAGACCGACTTCTACATCTACAAGGTGCTGCCGTACAAGGACGAGGTCGAAGGCTGGGCGGAGGGCAAGGGCGCGCAGCCGAAGTGCAAGAACGTCGGGACGCTGCGCAACCCGAACGCCGCCGACGGCGGGCCCTACGGCGAGACCAACGGCCGCCGTATCGTGTTCCCGACCAAGGGCGACACGGTGAACCCGGTGCCGTACAAGGATCCGGAGATCCTCCCGAAGGCCGAGCAGGTCTCGCTGCTCACGCTGACGACGTGTCACCCGCAGTTCTCGGCGAAGGAACGGCTCATCATCCACGCGGTGCTGGCCCAGCAGGTGCCGAAGAACCAGGTCGGCTCCTACGCCGAACTCCTGCCCAAGATCTCGGAGGCGCGCTGATGTACGGCTGGATCTGGCGCAAGCTGCCGGGCCCCTTCGCGGTGAAACTGGCGACGGCGGTCGTGCTGGCGCTCGGGATCGTGGCGCTGCTGATGTTCGTCGTCTTCCCGTGGCTGGAACCGCGCCTCTGGTTCAACGAAGTGAGCGTCCAGTAGCCGCGCGGTTCGGCGTCTTCCTCGTCTCCGGCCGGTTTCCCGGCCAGGAGGACGCCGATGTGCTGCGCCGGTCGGTCGACGCCGCCATCGCCGCGGAGCGGGCCGGGTTCGACGACGTGTGGTTCGCCGAGCACCACTTCATGCCGTACGGCGTCTGTCCGTCCGCGATCACCCTCGCCGCGCACGTGCTCGGCCGCACCGAGCGGATCACCGTCGGCACCGCGGTGAGCGTGCTGTCCGTCGCGCATCCGGTGGCGCTCGCCGAACAGTGGTCGCTGCTCGACGCCGTTTCCGGCGGACGGCTGCGGATCGGCGTCGGCCGCGGCGGGCCGTGGCAGGACCTCGAGGTGTTCGGCACCGGCGCTTCGCGCTACGAAACGGGGTTCGAGGAGAGCCTCGACCTGATGCTCGCGGCGATGACGTCGAACACGGTCTCGGCCGACAGCGATCACTTCAAGTTCCGCGAGGTGCCGATGGTGCCGCGGCCGGAACGCGACCCGCGGCTGGTCGTGGCCTGCGGGGACGCCCGTTCGCGGGCGGTGCGGCTCGCCGCCGATCGTGGGCTGCCGATGCTGCTCGGGCTGCACACCGACGACGACGGCAAGCTCGAAACCCTTGCCGCGTACGGGGATTCCGCCGCCGAGCACGTGTCGACGGTGATGTGCCAGGTCGGGGACGACGCGCTGGACGTCGTGCGGTCCGCGTTGCCGGGTTCTCTGAAAGAGGGCTTCGCCGGACACGTGTACCTCGACGGCAAACGGGGCCTGGACAAGGATCCGGTGGCCTACACCGACAAACTGTGCGAGATGCACCCGATCGGCGGAGTGGAGTACTGCGTCGACAGGCTGGGAACGAGCATCCGGCGTACCGGGGTCTCCCACGTGATCATGATGGTGGAAGCGTCCGGTACGCCGGAGGGAACACTCGAGAACATCGCGCGGATCGGGGAAGAGGTCCTTCCCGTGCTACGCAGGGGTTAGCAGTCGCGCAGTTCCGGGCTCTGGTTCAGCAGCTGACCGCGGACGGAGACGAACGCGCGGTAGCGGTCACTGTCCACTTGGGACTTCTTGAACACGGCGACGCGGTGGCAGTTCTGGAACGCCAGCTTCACACCGAAGTGTCGTTCCAGGCCGCCGCGGATGGCGTCCGAGGCCAGCGCACGCAGCAGCTGACCGCGTTCGGCCTCGCTCGGCGGCGGCGTCTCGTTGTCGGCGAACCCGTCGGCCGCGCCCTCGGCCTCCGCGATGACACCGGTGATCACGGTCCAGGCGTAGGGCAGGGACTCCCGGACACAGGCGACGAATTCGGCGTCGGAGACCTCCCCGCGCTCGGCCTTCTCCAGCAGCGCGGGCGATACATCCAGAGACATCGAACCTCCGAGAGAGACACGGTGAACGTGGGCCATCTACCTGACTACTCACCCTCGGCCCGAGCCACAAGAGAAAACGATCATCATCACCACTTTGGCGGAAGCCGCCGTCACTCCCAGCGAAAGAGCTTCGCCGCCACGACACAACTGCCCACCGCGAAAGCCGCCAGAACGGCGAGTTGCAGCGGCTGGGCACCGGTACCGGTCCAGGCGTCTTCGAGGGCTTTGACGCCCGGCGGGATGTACGCGCCGATGTCGCGGACGGCCTCCGGAAGCAACGGACGCGGCAGCCAGACGCCGCCGAGGAACATGACCGGGATGTAGGCGATCATCGCGATCCCGCCCGCGGCGCGGCTGGTCTTGGCGACCGCCGCGGCGATCAGGCCGAGGCCGAAGATCGCGGTCGTGCCGAGGACGAACGTCAGCAGGAAGCCGAGCGGGTGACGCGGGCTGGGGACGTCGAAGACGACGCTTGCCGTCACGAGGAGGAAACCGACCCCTCCGATCGTCACGGTGACGTTGATGATCAGCTGCGCCACCAGCAGCTGAGCCGGGTGTACCGGGGTGGTGGCGAAGCGACGGAGAATGCCCTGTTCGCGGTAGGACGCGATGATCCCGGGGATCGCCTGCAGGCCCATCATGGCCATGGTGAGCACGATCATCGACGGCACCCAGGCGTCGAGGAAGCGCATACCCGTCGTCGTCCCGCTGTCCGCGCGAATGGCGGGGATGGCGCCGAGGATGGCCGTGATGGCCGTCGGCAGCACGAGCCCGCCGATGACGAAGCCGGGCGTGCGGAGGGCGAGTTTCGTTTCGATGAGGGTGATCTTGGCGAGCGTGTTCATTTCTTCTCCTGCGATCGGTCGCGGCCGGTCAGGGTCACGAAGGCTTCGTCCAAAGTGGATTTACCGGCGCGGTCACGGAGTTCGCCGGGGGTGCCGGTGGCGACCACGCGGCCGGCGTCGAAGATCGCCAGGCGGTCGCAGAGGCGTTCGGCCTCGTCCATGAAGTGCGTGACGAGGAGGACGGTGACGCCGGAGTCGCGCACGGTCTCGACGAGCTTCCAGGTGTCGCGGCGGGCGTGCGGGTCCAGTCCGGTGGTCAACTCGTCGAGGACGGCGACCTCGGGGCGCCCGACCAGCGCGAGCGCGATCGAGACGCGCTGCTTCTGGCCGCCGGAAAGCTTGCCGAAGTACTTGTCCCGCTGCTCGGTGAGACCCAGTTTCGCGAGCAGGCCGCCGGTGTCGGCGGGGTTCGCGTAGAAGGACGCGTAGAGGTCGAGCGCCTCGTGGACCTTGATCTTGTCCGGCAGGTGGCTCTCCTGAAGCTGCGAGCCGAGGCGCTGCCGCAGCGCGTTGTGGTCCTTGCCGGGGTCGAGGCCGAGGATCGACATGGTGCCGGAGTCCGGCGTGCGCAGTCCCTGGAGGCATTCGACCGTGGTGGTCTTGCCTGCGCCGTTGGTCCCGAGGATCCCGAAGATCTCGCCTTGTTCCACGTGGAACGAAACGTCGTCGACCGCGACGTGCTCCCCGTACGTCTTGCGGAGGTTGGTGACTTCGATGAGTGGCATGCGAAAAACGTTATGGCGCAACGGACTTGGCCAGAATGGCGCTGAACCCACAGCTGGGGTGGGGCTGGACCCACCCCGATCGGGGGCCTGCGGTCACTGTGCCGGGACGGGGCGGTGGGGAAGACTTCGTCGCATGATCCGCACCTATCTCACCTCTGTGCGCCGGGGCTTCGTGCTCGCGGGCTTGGCGCTGGTGAGCTGGCTGGACCTGCTGCTCGAACTGGTGGGTTTCTGCCTGCTCTGCGTCGGCCTGGTCTTCGCCTACACACTCGCGCTCGAAGGGACGCGTCCGCGTGCCGCGCTCACCCGGCGGCTGGCCGGACGCTGGTGCGGTGTCGAGGTCGGGTCGCCCTATCGGCCGGCGCCGCCCGAACCGGAACGTGAGCGCGACGGCTGGTACCGCGACGGGAACAGCCTGTTCAAGCGGTCATGGTTCATCAAATGGACCAAACGGTTCGAGTGGATCTCCGACGATCCGGCGACCGGACGCGATCTCGGCTGGCAGCTGTGGAATCCGCTGGCCGGTCTGGTGCTGGTGCCCGCGGTCCTGCTGGCCGGGCCGCGTGCCCTCCGGCTGTACGGGACGTGGACGCGCTGGTGGCTCGGGCCTCGTCCGGCTCGCACCGGCGACGGCTGGATCAAGACGAGGCTGAAAGCGCTCGGTTTCCAGTTGGGGCTGTTCGCGCTTTCCGTCGCGCAGCTGGGTATGGCGATCCCGACGCTGCTCGTCCTGATCTGGCCGGCGCCGCTGTTCCCGGCGATGGTCGTCGCCGGTCGTTCGGTGACCGACACCCTGCGCCGCGAGGCCAAGAACTGGACCGGCGTGCGGATCGACCGGCCGTATCTGCCGGAGCCGCCGTTCCCCGTGCCGCGGGCGGACGGGATGTACCGGTACGGACGGCAGCTGTACGACACGCCATGGTGGCCGGCGCGGCTCGCGCGTTTGCGCTGGGCGATATCCGACCGCGCGACCTGGCGCGACCTGGCGGCCGCGGTGGTCAACTCCGTGGTGCTCCTGCTGATGGTGGTGCCGACGGCGGCGCTGGTGTTCGGCGGTCTCTGGGGTGTGGCGGCGCTCTGGATCTGGCGTCCGTTCGGGCAAGCGCTCGCGCTGACCCCGGTGGCCCTGGCGGCCTCCGCCGCCGGGCTGGTCCTGACACCCTGGCTCGCCCGTCTGGGAGCACGTTTCGCGAAGCTGCTTCTCGGTCCGACAGAGGCTTCGCGGCTGGGACAGCGTGTCGAGCGGTTGAAGCAGACACGGACGGACGCGTCGGTCGCGCAGGCCGCCGAGCTGCGGCGCATCGAGCGGGACCTGCACGACGGCGTCCAGTCGCGGCTGGTCGCGATGGGCATGAAGCTGGGCGCGGTCGAAGCGCTGATCGACAGCGACCCGGCCGCGGCGAAACGGCTGGCCGCCGAACTGCGGCAGACGTCGTCCGAGACGCTGACCGAGTTGCGGTTGCTGGTGCGGGGGATTCACCCGCCGGTGTTGTCCGAGCGTGGTCTCGGTGACGCGGTGCGCGCGATGGCGCTCGACAGTCCGCTGCGGGCTTCGGTGAACGGCACCCTGCCCCGGCTGGAGCAGCCCGCGGAGGCGTGCGCGTACTTCGCGGTCAGCGAGTTGCTGGGCAACGCCGCGAAGCACGGCGAGGCGCGGCGGGTGTCGATCGAACTGGGTTACGACGACGGTCTGCTGCGGATCGACGTGACCGACGACGGCAAGGGCGGCGCGAACGCGGCCCGGGGAAGCGGGATTCGCGGGATCGAACGCAGACTGGGCGCCTTCGACGGTACTTTTGCTCTGACCAGCCCGCTCGGCGGGCCGACGAAGGCGATCATGGAGATCCCGTGCCAGCTCGACCCCGATGCGTCGTCGCCGAGGACCAGTACCTCCTCCGAGACGGCTTGACGCATTTGCTGACCGCGCACGGTTTCGACGTCGTCGAGGCGGTGGGCACCGGTCCGGAACTGGAGCGGGCGCTGCGTACGCACCGGCCCGACGTTTCGGTTGTCGACGTCCGGATGCCGCCGACGCTCACCGACGAAGGACTTCAGGTCTCACTTGCCGTACGGCGCGACATCCCCGGACTGCCGATTCTCGTTCTGTCGCAACATGTCGAGCAGCTCTACGCGCGGGAACTCCTGGCCGACGGGGCCGGTGCGATCGGATACCTGTTGAAGGACAGGGTCTTCAACGCGGACCAGTTCATCGACGCGGTGCGCCGGGTGGCCGGCGGCGGCACCGCGATGGACCCCGAAGTGATCGCGAAACTGGTGGCGGGCAACGCATCCGACCCCCTCGCGGCGCTGACCCCGCGCGAACGCGAGGTGCTCGGCTTGATGGCCGAAGGCTGTTCCAACGCCGCCATCGCCGGACGGCTGCACTTCAGCGAAGGGGCCGTGGGGAAGCACACCGCGAACATCTTCGCGAAACTCGGCATCGTCGCCTCGGATGACACGAACCGCCGCGTTCTCGCGGTCCTCGCTTACCTCGGCTCCGCGTGAAGGCCCCCTTCCCTCGGCTCAGCCGAGGGAAGGGGGCCTTCACGCGCAGTTGGCTCAGCCTCGCGAGATGCGGGTCATTTCGTCGCGTTCCACGACCTTGACGCGCTCCCGGCCGTGCGGGACACCCAGCGACTTCTCGTGGGCGTCGAGCTTGCCCCAGCCTTCCCAGGTGGTGAAGGGAACGCCGCGTTCGGTCAGGAAGCCGAGGATCGCGTCGGGGTCCTCGACGGCCGGGGCCGTGAGGTTGTCGGCGTCGGCCAGCAGGCTCGCGATGGTTTCGGCCGCGTCGCCCTTGGTGTGGCCGATGAGGCCGACCGGCCCGCGCTTGATCCAGCCGGTCACGTAGACGCCCGGCACCTGCTCCTCGTCGATGTCCAGCACCCGGCCCGCCGTGTTCGGCACGGTCCCGGTGGTGTGGTCGAACGGGATCTCCGGCAGATGCGACGACAGGTAGCCCACCGCGCGGTAGACGGCCTGGACGTCCCAGTCGTGGAACTCGCCGGTGCCGCGCACGTTGCCGTCGCCGGTCAGTTCGGTGCGCTCGGTCCGTAGGCCGGTCACCTTGCCGTCTTCGCCGACGATCTCGCACGGCGAGTGCAGGAAGTGCAGGTGCAGCCGCTTCGGCCGGTCGCCCTGGTCGCGGATCGCCCACTCCTGCAGCGTCTTCACGACCATGTCGATCTGCTTCGACGCCCGCAGCGCGGCGATGCTGCCCTCGTCGAACTCGATGTCCTCGGGGTTGACGATGACCTCGACGTTCGGCGAGTGGTCCAGCTCGCGCAGCTCCAGCGGTGTGAACTTCGCCTGAGCCGGGCCGCGGCGGCCGAACACGTGCACGTCGGTGACCGGGCTGGCCTTCAGGCCCTGGTAGACGTTGTCCGGGATGTCGGTGCTGAGCAGCTCGTCGGCGGTCTTCGCGAGGATCCGCGCCACGTCGAGCGCCACGTTGCCGACGCCGAGGACCGCGACCGAGGTCGCGTTCAGCGGCCAGGTGCGCGGTACGTCCGGGTGCCCGTCGTACCAGGAGACGAAGTCGGCGGCGCCGTAGCTGCCGTCGAGGTCGATCCCGGGGATGTCGAGCGCGCGGTCGGCCATGGCGCCGGTCGAGAAGATCACGGCGTCGTAGAACTGACGCAGATCGTCGAGCTTGAGGTCGGTCCCGTAGTCGACGTTGCCCAACAGCCGGATGTTCGGCTTGTCGAGCACCTTGTGCAGGGCGGTGACGATGCCCTTGATCCGGGGGTGGTCGGGCGCGACGCCGTACCGGATCAGCCCGAACGGCGCCGGCATGCGCTCGAACAGGTCGATCGTCACGTCGGCGTCGGACTTGTCGAGGATGTCGGCGGCGTAGATGCCGGCCGGACCGGCACCCACGATGGCTACACGAAGAGAACGGCTCACTCCTACCACGGTAAGTTAGGCAGCCCTAACAATCATTGTGATCTGGCGTACGGTCCACCTGGTGGGAGCCGCTAAGCTGGTTTCATGCGCGTGCTCGTCGTCGACAACTACGACAGTTTTGTCTACAACCTGGTCCAGTATCTGGCCCAGCTCGGCGCCGACTGCACCGTCTGGCGTAACGACGTGGTGGAGCTCGACAAGCTCGGCGAGTTCGACGCGGTCCTCGTCTCTCCCGGCCCCGGAACCCCGGAACGCGCTGGTCAGAGCATGGACGTCATCCGCAAATGCGCCGAGGAGCACATCCCGATGCTCGGCGTCTGCCTCGGCCACCAGGCGCTCGGCGTGGTCTTCGGCGCCACCGTCGACCGCGCCCCGGAACTGCTGCACGGCAAGACCAGTCAAGTCCACCATTCGGGCGACGGAGTGCTCGCCGGGCTCCCCGCGCAATTCACCGCCACGCGGTATCACTCGCTGACCGTTTTGCCGGAAACCATCGACGAGGCCGTGTTCGAGATCACAGGTCGCACCGAGTCCGGTGTCGTGATGGGCATGCGGCACTGCGAGCTGCCGCTCGAAGGCGTCCAGTTCCACCCCGAGTCCGTGCTCACCCAGGGCGGTCACCGGATGCTGGCGAACTGGATGGCCTCCGCAGGCCACCCGGTCCCCGACGCCACGGTCAACGAACTCGAACAGGCGACTCGCGCGCTGCAGAAGGCCGCTGCTGCGTGACCTCGCTGATCCGGCTCGAAGGAGTCGGGAAGCGCTACGGCCGCAGTGAACCCGTGCTCGCCGACGTCGACCTCGACGTTCCGGCGGGCCGCGTGCTCGGCGTCCTCGGTTCGAACGGCTCGGGGAAGTCGACGCTGCTCAGGATCCTCGCGGCACTTGCCCGGGAGACCTCGGGAACCGTCGTGGGCGATCCGCGCGTCGGCTACCTGCCGGACCGCTTCCCGGCGGGACAGCGGATGAGCGCCAGGGCGTACCTGCGGCATATGGCCCGCGTCGACGGCCATGTCGACTTGTCGGCGATCGACCCCCTGCTGGACAGGCTGGCGCTGGTCGGCGGCCCGGACGCGCCCTTGCGGACGCTGTCGAAGGGCAACGCCCAAAAGGTCGGACTCGCCCAGGCGGTCCTCGCCGAGCCGGACCTGCTGATCCTCGACGAGCCCTGGTCCGGTCTCGACGTCGAAGCCCACACCGTGCTCGGCGAACTCGTCGCCGAGACCAAGGAGCGGGGTGCGAGCGTGGTCTTCACCGACCACCGCGCCTCGGTCGTGCACGCCCACGCCGACGACGTCTACCGGATCGACGACGGACTCCTGACCCGTGTCGAAGCGGTGGCGAAAACCGAGAGCGCGACAAGGATCGTCCTCCACGGCCCCAGCGTCGACTGGTCTTCGGAACCCGGCGTGAGCCACGTCGTGGCCGAGGACGGGAAGGTCGTCCTGACGGTCGAAGCCGGGCACGCCGACGCGGTCCTGCTGCGCGCGCTCAACCGGGGCTTTTCGGTCCGGGAGGTGGCGCCGTGCTCGCCATGACCCGCTACTACCTCGCGCTGCTCGGCCACTCCCAGCGCTATCTGCCCGCGATCCTCGCCTACATCGCGGTGAACACCGTGCTCTACACGGATCCGAAGTCACCGCTGCTGCCGCAGTACGGGATCAGCGCTGGTTCGCTCCTCGTGGTCTCGTGCTGGCTGACCATCGCGATGCTCGACGTCGAAGACCCGGTCCAGCGGCTGGTGACGTTCAGCCACGCACGACGTTGGCGATCGGTCCTCGGCGGCGCCACGCTGGCCGTCTTCGGCTGCGCGGTCGTGCTGATCCTCGTGACGGTGCTGTGGTCAGGGCTCCGGACCGGCGGTTTCACGATCGGCACCTTCGCGCTGGGCGCCTCGGCGCACGCGTTGTGCGCGCTGTTCGGGATCGCGATCGGCCTGCCCTGTTCACGGCTGCTGGTCCCGCGTGTCGGCTGGTCCGTCCTGGCCGCGATCTTCGCCCTCGCCGCGGTGCTCCTGGTGAAGTGGCTGCCGCTGGCCAATCCGCTGCTGCGCGCCTTGACCTCGCAACAACCTCTGACCGGCCCGTTCATCGTGGCCGTCGTGGCGGCGGTCTCCGCCTTGCTGCTGAGCGCCACGGCCGTCGGGTATCTGCTCCGGCGCAACGCCTGATGACGCGGCTCATCGTGCTCAACGGCCCGCCCGCCTGCGGGAAGTCGACCCTCGCCCGGTTGTACGCCGACGACCATCCGCTGACGTTGAACCTCGACATCGACCGGCTTCGCGGCCTGCTCGGCGCCTGGCGCGAGAACGCCGCGAAGGCCGGAACGCTCGCCCGCGACCTCGCCGTGAGCGCCGCTCGCACCCATCTGCTCGCGGGACACGACGTGATCATCCCGCAGTTCCTCGGCCGCGCCGATCTCCTCGAACGCCTCGAAACCCTCGCCGGCGAAACGGCCGCGGAGTTCCACGAGATCGTCCTCCTCGACACCAAGGACAACGTGCTCCGGCGGTTCGCCGAGCGCACGCGCGCGGCGGCGGAGCCCGAACACGTCGAGGCGCACGAGATGCTGGGCGGGCCCGAACGACTGGCGGAGATGTACGACCGGCTCGTGGCGCTCATCGCCACGCGACCGAAGGCGGTCGTGGTGCGGACCAGCGCCGGGCGGATTCAGCAGGCTTACCACGGACTGCTCGAAAAGCTGACATGAAAAGGGCCCCGCACGAAACCGTGCGGGGCCCTGCTCACGTCATCGCTGGATCACGGAGGCGGGAAGAGCCGCGAGCTCGACGTCGTCGACGTCTCGTCGCCTTCCACGATGAACAGCGTGATCGGCGCGTTCTTCGCGACCTTCGCACCGGCCTGCGGGTTGGTCTTGCTGACCTTGCCCGCCTGATCCCGGTCACCGTTCTTGTCGGCCTGCGTGTCCAGGGTTCCGTTCCAACCCAGCTGCTGCAGCTGCCGCGTCGCCTGCTCCTCGGTCATGCCCTTCAGGTTCGGCATGTCGAAGGTCTCCTGGTTGCCGTTCGACACGGACAGCTTGACCACTCCGCCGACAGGC
Source organism: Amycolatopsis sp. w19 (assembly GCF_051373225.1). Taxonomy (NCBI): domain Bacteria; kingdom Bacillati; phylum Actinomycetota; class Actinomycetes; order Pseudonocardiales; family Pseudonocardiaceae; genus Amycolatopsis; species Amycolatopsis sp. w19. The sequence goes on from NZ_JBPQFM010000038.1 coordinate 26,480, forward strand.
AGCTTGCCACCGTTCGGGGTCTGGTCGATCACCGTGCCCTTGGGCTGGTCGGAGTCGACGTTGGTGACCTGCGGGGTGAACCCGGCCGCCTTCAACCCGGCTTCGGCCTCGGCCTGGGTCTTGCCCTTGTAGTTCGGGACCGTCTTCAGTTCCTTGGACTTGCCGACCGTGATGTCGACCTTCGAACCCTGGTCCACCTCGGCCTGCGCGCTCGGATTCTGCGACATGACCTTGCCGGCCTGGTTCGTGTCTTCGGTCTCGTCCTCGGTGGTCGCGCCGAGCTTCAGACCGGCTTCGGTCAGTGCCGCCGTCGCTTCGGTGACGGTCTTGCCCTTGAGGTCCGGGGTCTTGACCTTGCCCGGCTTCGCGCCGACGGTCAGCGTGATCTTGTCCGTGGTCGGTGCCACCTGGCCCTGGTTCGGGCTGATCGCGATGACCTTGTCGATGTCGTTCTCGTCGCAGGCGGGCAGCCCGTTGACGGCCTCGCCGGTGCAGGGCACCTTCTTGGTCGGCTCGAACGAGTTGAACCCAGCGCCCCGCAGCGTGTCCTTCGCCGAAGCCTCGGACTGACCCACGACCGTCGGGATCGCCTTGCTCTCCGCGCCGGTGCTGTTGAACGCGTTCGACAGCCACATGATCAGCAGCACGATGGCGGCCAGCGAGACCACGAGACCGGCGATGAGCCACGCCCGGCGCTTCTTCTTCGCGGCCGGGTCCTCTTCGTCTTCCTCGTACTGGTCGTAGCGCGGCGGCACCCGGCGGTCGGAGTCCATGACCTGGGTGCGCTCGTCCTCCGACATCACCATCGGCGCGGCCGGCCGCTGACCGGACAGCGTGCGGACGAGGTCCGAACGCATCTCCGCGGACGACTGGTACCGGTTCGCCGGGCCCTTCGCGAGCGCCTTGAGCACGACGGCGTCGAGCTCGGGCGCCACGGCCGGGTTCACCGACGACGGCGGGTTCGGGTCTTCCCGGACGTGCTGGTACGCCACCGCCACGGGCGAGTCGCCGGTGAAGGGCGGCTCGCCGGTGATGAGTTCGTACAGCACGCAGCCGGCGGCGTAGACGTCGGAACGCGCGTCGACGGACTCACCGCGGGCCTGCTCCGGCGAGAGGTACTGCGCCGTGCCGATCACCGCGGCGGTCTGCGTCATCGCGGACTGCCCGTCGTGCATGGCGCGCGCGATACCGAAGTCCATCACCTTGACGGCGCCGTTCTTCGTGATCATCACGTTCGCCGGTTTGACGTCGCGGTGCACGATGCCGTGCCGGTGCGAGAAGTCCAGTGCCGCGCAGACGTCGGCCATGACCTCCATGGCCCGCTTCTGCGACATCGGGCCTTCGGTCTTCACGATGTCGCGCAGAGTCCGTCCTTCGACGTACTCCATCACGATGTAGGGCAGCGGGCCGAACTCGGTGTTCGTCTCGCCGGTGTCGTAGACGGCGACGATCGCCGGGTGGTTCAGTGCCGCCGCGTTCTGTGCCTCGCGACGGAAACGTTCTTGGAACTGGGGATCCCGCGCCAGGTCGGCACGCAGGATCTTGATCGCCACCTCCCGGCCCAGGCGCACGTCGTGGCCGTGGTGGACCTCGGACATGCCTCCGTAGCCGAGCGTCTCGCCCAGCTCGTAGCGGTTGCTGAGCAGTCTTGGTGTGCTCATCTCTGCGTGCCGTTCCATTCCGTCCAAGGTTTGCTGCTCATCATTCCTGGATTCGCCTGTCCGGCCGGCTCCTCGGTGCCGCCCTCCGTCGGAACCGCGGGGTACGCGGATGTCGGCGGAGGACCTTCGGACTTCTTACCCGGAGCCGGCACGTGTTCACTCGTTTCCACGCCGCCCGACTGCGGTCCGTTGCCCGAACCGACCAGTCTCACGATGAGGAAGGCTCCTGCCACCAGTACTGCGATCAGGATCACCGCGAGCAGCAGCCACCAGCCCCATTGTGGCCGTCTGCCGGGCAGACGGCGGACCGCCATCGGCGGCGGGCCGGTGACCGGGTGCATCGCCGGATGCGACGCCGGTCCCACGGCCACCATCGGGTTCGGCGGGGAGTGCGGGCCGGGCGGCACCTGCTGCGGCAGCACGGGCTGGCCGGCCGAGTAGGCCACGTTCACCAGTCCGGACGGCGTCGGCAGGGGAAGCCCGGCGCGGACCGCGGCGACGGCGGCGGCGAACTCGCCGCCGCTGTTGTACCGCTGTCTCGGATCCTTGATCAGGGTCGCTTCGATCACCGCGCGGGCGCCCGGCGGCACGTCCGGCGGCAGCGGTGGCGGGAGGTCGCGGATGTGCATCATCGCGACCGTCACCGCGTTCTCCGAAAGGAACGGCCGGTGCCCGGTGAGGCATTCGTAGCCGCACACGGCCAGCGAGTAGACGTCGCTCGCCGGTTCGGCGTTGTGCCCGAGCGCCTGCTCGGGAGCGATGTAGTGGGCGGTGCCCATGACCATGCCGGACCTGGTCACCGGGGCGGCGTCGGCGGCCTTCGCGACACCGAAGTCGGTGATCTTCACCTGCCCGGCCGGGGTCACCATGATGTTGCCCGGTTTGACGTCGCGGTGCACGAGACCGGTTTCGTGCGCGGCCTGCAGCGCGTTACCGGCCTGCTCCAGGATGTCGAGGGTGCGCTCGGCGTTCAGCCGTCCTTCGCGGGTGATGATCGCGGCCAGCGGATCGCCTTCGACCAGCTCCATCACCAGATACGCGATCGACAGCTCGTCCGCGACCGTCTCGCCGTAGTCGTGCACCGCGGCGATGCCGGGGTGGTTCAGCGACGCGGTCATCCGCGCCTCGGTCCGGAACCGGTGCAGGAACTCGGCGTCGCCGGACAGCTCCGCCTTGAGGATCTTGACCGCGACCGTCCGGTCCAGCCGCGTGTCACTGGCCTGCCAGACCTCGCCCATCCCGCCGACGGCGATCCGGTTCGTCAGCTTGTACCGGTCGGCCAGCAGCTGACCCGAGGACAGCATCCGCTATCCACCCCCGAGCATGGCGTTGACGGCGGCGCGGCCGATCTCCGCGGCCACGGTGCCACCGGTCGCTTCGAGCCCGCGGTTGCCCCCGGACTCGACGATCACCGAGACGGCGATCTTCGGGTCCATCGCCGGCGCGAACCCGGTGTACCAGGCGTGCGGCGGGGTGTTCTTCGGGTCGTTGCCGTGCTCGGCGGTGCCGGTCTTGGAGGCGATCTGGATGTCGCCTCGTTTGCCGGCGCCCTTCGTGTTCTCCTCCGACGCCAGCATCATGTCGCGCAGGATCGCGGCGTTCGCGCTGGACATCGCGGCGTCGCCGGTCAGCTCGGTCGGCTTGTAGTCCTCGATGGTCGACAGGTTCGGCGCCAGCAGCGACTGCACCAGCTGCGGTTTCATCGCCATCCCGTTGTTGGCGATGGTCGCCGAAAGCAGGGCGTCCTGGATCGGGGTCAGCCGCACGTCCCGCTGCCCGATGGCGCTCTGGAACAGCGCCGCCTTCGACTCGAGGGGCCCGAGGGAGGAGGCGGCGACCCGCATCGGCACGGCCAGGTCCTCGCCGACACCGAAGTTCTTCGCCGTCGCGTTCAGCTTGTCCTTGCCGAGTTCTCCGGCGAGTTCGGCGAACGGCACGTTGCACGAGTACCGCAGCGCTTCCTTCAGCGTGCTGCCCTTGCAGGCCGCGCCGCCGTAGTTCTCCAGCGTCGTCTGCGTGCCGGGGAGCTTCACGTTGGGCGCGGTGTTGACCGGCATGTCCGCCGTCTTGCCGTTCTCGAGCGCGGCCGCGGTCACCAGCAGCTTGGCCGTCGAACCCGGCGGGTAGGTCTCCGAGATCGCGCGGTTCAGCATCGGCTTCTTCGGGTCGTCGCGCCACTGGCCCCAGGCCGCGATCTGCTCCTTGCCGACGTGCGAGGCGAGCTTGTTCGGGTCGTACGAGGGCGTCGAGACCATGGCCAGGATGCGCCCGGTCTTCGGCTCGATGGCGACCACCGAGCCGGTGTAGCCCTTCTGCGTCATCAGGTCGTACGCGGCCTTCTGCACGGCCGGGTTGATCGTCAGCCGCACGTTCCCGCCGCGCGGGTCGCGGCCGGTGACCATGTCCGACAGGCGCCGCACGAACAGTCGCGGGTCGGAGCCGTTGAGCACGTCGTCCTCGGATCGTTCGAGGCCGCCCGAGCCGTAGTTGATCGAGTAGTAGCCGGTGACCGGCGCGTACATCGGGCCGTCGGCGTAGGTCCGGATGAACTTGTACTTGTCGTTCGACGGGTCGACCTTCGCGAGCGCGGCGCCGTCGGGCGTCACGATCAGCCCGCGCTGACGCGAGTACTCCTCGTAGAGCACTCGGAGGTTGCGCGAGTCGGTGCGGTAGTCGTCGGCCTTGACCACCTGGATGTAGGTGGCGTTGGCCAGCAGGAGCACCACCATGACGAGCATGGCGACGCCCACCTTGCGGAGCGGGGTGTTCACGAAGCGCTCCCCTCACCGTTCACGGACGGCCGCTGGACCATCACCGTGTGCGCTTCGGCGAGCGGCGCCTGCGGCTGCTGCGGCTTCGGCCGCACCGCGGGTTTGCGGGCGGCGTCGGAGATTCGGAGCAGGAGGGCCACCAGGATGTAGTTCGCGAGCAGTGAAGAACCACCGCGGGAGAGGAACGGGGCGGTGATCCCGGTGTTCGGGATCAGGTTCGTGACGCCGCCGACGACCACGAAGATCTGCATGACCAGGGCGAACGAGAGGCCGCCGCCGAGGAGTTTGCCGAAGGTGTCGCGGACCGCGAGGGCGCTGCGCATCCCGCGCATCGCCAGGATCAGGTACAGCATCAGCATCGCGGCGAGGCCGACGAAGCCCAGTTCCTCGCCGATCGCGGTGGTGATGAAGTCCGTCTTGGCCTCGGGGACCATGTCCGGCCGTCCGGCGCCGAGGCCGGTGCCGCCGACCCCGCCGGTGCCGAGCCCGAACAGCCCCTGCGCGACCTGGTAGCCGCCGCCCGCGTCGTCGTAGGTGGCGAGCGGGTCGATCCAGTTGCGGACGCGCTGCTGGACGTGCGTGAACAGGTTGTAGGCGATGATCGCGCCGGCGGCGAAGAAACCGACGCCCAGCACGACCCAGATGACCCGCTCGGTCGCGACGTACAGCATCACCAGCGTGACGCCGAAGAACAGCAGCGACGTCCCGAGGTCCTTCTCGAACACCAGCACGCCGAGGCAGGCGGCCGCCGCGATCAGGATCGGGCCGAGATCACGGGCACGCGGCAGCTCGACGCCGACGATCTTCTTGCCCGCGACCATGAACAGGTCCCGTTTCGTCACCAGGAACGAAGCGAAGAAGATCATCAGCAGGATCTTCGCGAACTCGCCGGGCTGGATCGAGAAGAACGGCAGCTTGATCCAGACCTTCGCGCCGTTGACCTCGGAAAGGCTCGACGGCAGCACCGCGGGCAGCGCGAGCGCCACGATGCCGACCAGACCACAGGTGTAGCCGTAGCGGGTCAGCGTGCGGTGATCGCTGATCACGACCAGCACCACCACGAACAGCACCAGCGAGATCGCCGTGAACAGCACCTGCTTGGTGACGTCCGGCGTGTACTCCTTGCCCTGCTGCACCGCGCGTTCCGCGAGCGCCAGGTCGATCCGGTGGATCATCACCAGGCCGAGCCCGTTCAGGAGCGCGACGCACGGCAGGATCACCGGGTCCGCGTACGGCGCCCAGCGGCGGACCGCCAGATGCGCCGCCGTCAGCACCCCGAGGTACGACAGCCCCAGCCAGATGATCGAGCTGGTGAGCTCCTGCTCCTGGTTCGCCTCGACCAGCACGAGCGCGACGGTGACGATGAACGTCGCGAACGCCAGGAGGACGAGTTCGGTCCCGCGCCGTTTGGGCAGCTCGCGGGGAGGGTTCGTGGCGAACTGGGCCGAAGCCGGATCGGCGATCGGCGTGCTCATCAGTTACCGCCCCCTGGTGCTGCCGTGGCCGGCGTCGAGCAGTCCCTCCCCGCTGGCTGGTTCGCCGAACTCGGCGAGGCGGGGGTAGAAGGGGCTGCCGCCGACGACGACACCGGAGGCGGTGACGAAGCGGAAGGCGGCGTGGAAGTCGAGCTGGTGTTCGGCTTGCAGTCGGCCAGCTGCTTGTGCGGCCGCAGGAAGTCGTCGATGTACTTGCGGGCGTCGTCGAGGTTGTCCTTCTTGACGCCGTTCTTCACCGCGATCCGCGCGTCTTCCTGCAACGCGGGCACCAGCAGCTTGTCGGTGCACAGCCCGCCCGGCGGGCACGAGCCCTGCTCGTAGGCGTGCAGGTCGATGCCGAGGATGCTGCCGGGGACGCCGCGGTAGATCACGACCTCCTCGCCGGGACCCTCGCCGACGTAGTACTGGCTCAGCACGAAATACCGCGTGGCGATCGCCGCCGCGGCCAGCACGATCAGGACGACCACCGCTCCCGCCAGCCAGCGAAATCGCCTCCGGCGCTTGACCTTGGGGTCCTCCTGTTGGGGCTGGACCTCCGGCCGCGGCTGCGGCGCGGGCTGAGTCAGCGCACGGGCGCGGGCGGCGGGGGAGTCCCCCTGGTGGAACTCGTCGCTGCCGTCCCCGGCGGCGCCGCCCACGATGGGCGCGTCCTCACCGAAGTCGACGTCGACGACGTCGGCGATGATCACCGTGACGTTGTCCGTGCCGCCGCCCTTGAGCGCCAGCTCGATCATCCGGTCCGCGCAGGCCTGCGGATCCGGGATCTGGATCGCCTCGGACAGCGTTTCGTCGCTGACCATGCCGGACAGGCCGTCCGAGCAGATCAGGTACCGGTCGCCGGCGCGGGCCTCGCGCACGGTCAGGCTCGGCTCGACCTCGTGGCCGGTGAGCGCCTTCAGCAGCAGCGACCGCTGCGGGTGCACCGCGGCCTCTTCCGGCGTGATCCGGCCCTGTTCGAGAAGTTCGTTGACGAAGCTGTCGTCCCGCGTGATCTGCGAGAACTGACCGCCGCGCATCAGATACGCCCGGGAGTCGCCGACGTGCACGACACCCATCCGCGAACCGGCGAACAGCACGGCGGTCAGGGTCGTGCCCATCCCGTCGAGGTCCGGGTCCTGCTGGACGAGCTCGGCGATGGCGGCGTTGCCGTTCTGGACGGCCTCTCTCAGCTGAGCGAGGAGATCGTCGCTGGGATCGTCGTCGTCGAGGGGGGCGAGGGAGGCGATGACGACCTTGCTGGCCACCTCACCCGCTGCGTGCCCACCCATGCCGTCGGCGAGGGCGAGCAGGCGGGGACCTGCGTACACGGAGTCCTGGTTGCTGGAACGCACCAGGCCCCGGTCGCTGCGAGCCGCGTAGCGGAGGACGAGAGTCATGGGCGAAGCTCGATCACCGTTTTGCCGATCCGGATGGGGACTCCGAGCGGGACCCGGAGGGGTGCCGTGACCTTAGCCCGGTCGAGGTACGTCCCGTTCGTCGAACCCAGATCTTCCACGTACCAATCCTCCCCGCGCAGGGCGATCCGGGCGTGCCGGGTCGACGCGTAGTCGTCGTCCAGCACCAGAGTCGAGTCGTCGGCGCGGCCGATCAGGATCGGCCTGCCGTCCAAGGCGATCCTGGTTCCCGCCAGCGCACCATGGGTCACGAGCAGCTGCTGCGGAGACTTCCCGCCGCGCGGCTTCTTGTTTTCCTTCTTCTTGCGGCCGAACGTCGGGACGGCCACTCGCAGCCCGGAGGCCGCGTACAGATCCGAACGGACGACACGCAACGCGGCGAACACGAAGAGCCAGAGCAGCACGAGAAAGCCCACCCTGGTGAGTTGAACGACCAGCTCTGGCACTTGTTGTGTCCGCTCCCGTTTCTCCTGTACGCCGCGGAGAGCGCGTGCCGTCCGGGATGGTCGGCTCCGAACGGCCTTGCTCTCCGCGTACGACCCGCGGTGCCGATCCACCACAGGTCCCGCACCGCAATTCTGCGATACCCCCTCCGGACGCCGCCGGTCAGCCCTGCGTACGGAACACGAGAGACGAGTGGCCCACGCGGATCACGTCGCCGTCGGCCAGCTGCCACGTCTGCACCGGGGTGCCGTTGACGGTCGTGCCGTTCGTCGAACCGATGTCCGCGAGCGTCGCGCTCTGGCCGTCCCAGGTGATCTCCAGGTGACGGCGCGAGACCCCGGTGTCCGGGAGCCGGAAGTCGGCGTCCTGGCCGCGGCCCACGACGTTCCCACCCTGCTTGAGCGAGTACGAACGGTTCGAGCCGTCGTCCAGCTGGAGGCTCGCGGTGAGCTGACGCCCGGCCGCCGGCTGGCCGCCGTAGCCGCCACCCTGCGCGTACGGGTCCGCGGCGGGCTGGCCGTACTGCTGCTGGCCACCGCCGTACTGGTCGTAGCCGCCGCCCTGCTGCTGGCCGCCGTACTGGTCGTACCCGGGCTGCTGGGCGGCGCCGCCGCCGTAGCCCTGGTCGTAGCCGCCTTGCTGCTGGCCGCCGTACTGGTCGTAGCCGGGCTGCTGGGCGGCGCCGCCGTAGCCCTGGTCGTACCCGGGCTGCTGCTGGCCGCCGTACTGGTCGTAGCCGGGCTGCTGGGCGGCGCCGCCGTAGCCCTGGTCGTACCCGGGCTGCTGCTGGCCGCCGTACTGGTCGTAGCCGGGCTGCTGG
>NZ_JBPQFM010000039.1:0-33699 GCF_051373225.1 Amycolatopsis sp. w19
CCTTCCGCGCCGACTCCGCCGCCCGCCGCACCCGCGCCCGCCCCAGCTGCCGCCTCGGGCGACGCGGCGCCCGTATCGGACGCGGACGGCATCCGCGGCAAGTGGCCGCACGTGCTCGCCGCGATCCGCAAGGTGCCGGGCGGCCGCAGCACCGAAGCGATGCTCACGCAGGCGAGCGTGGTGAGCGTCGAAGGCCACGCCGTCACCCTCACCCACAGCGCGGAGCCGCTGGCCCGGCGGCTTTCCGAGCCGCACAACGCGGAGCGGGTCGCGGCCGCGTTCAAGGAGGTCTTCGGCGGCGATTGGCAGGTGCGTTGCGTCCACGGCGCCGCACAGGCCCGGCAGGCCGCCGCGCCGAAGGCCGCGCCGCCGCCACCCGCGCCGGAGCGATCCTTCACCCGCCGGTCCGCCGAAGCACCCAGCGCCCCTCCGGCGCCTCCCGCGCCGAAGCCGGAGCCCCAGCGGCCGAAGGTGACGACCAGCGAGCCGGACATCCCGCTCCCGCCCGAGCCGGTCGAGGAGGACGAGGACCTCTACAACGAGGACGCGAGCCCCGCGCCGCCGCCTCCGCCGCTCCCACCCGAGAAGGATCCGGAAGAGATCGCCCGGAAGCTGCTCGCCGACCACCTCAACGCCCGCCCGCTCGACGAACGCAAGTAGTCCTCTGGATGCGGTCCTTGCACGCGCAAGGACCGCATTCAGAGGACGAAACGCGGGGGTCGGCGGGTCAGGGTGACTCGTCGAGTTCCCCGGCGAGCAGCGCGGTGCCGAGCCGGGTGAGGTGGTGCAGGATGGCGCTGCCCTGCCGGACGCTGGTGACGAGCCCGGCCTCGCGCAGCACGGTGGCCTGTTTGCTGGCCGTGCCGATCGAGGTGCCGAGGCATGAGGCCAGCTTGCTGGTCGTACGCGGGACATGCAGCGCGCCGAGGCTTTCGGCGCGGGTCCGGCCGAGAAGCGCCACCAGTTCGGGGGACACGTCCGCCGGGCGGGCGCTCGTCGGGCCGGCGGGGTACAGCAGCACCGGCGGCAGCGCCGGATCGATGAAGGTCACCGGCGTGTTCGCGCAGAACCGGCTCGGGATCAAGGTCAGCCCCCGGCCGCCGAGATGGACGGTCCGCTGCCGGGGGTACGCGATCTCCAGCACCTCGCCGTCCCAGCCGCGGACGCCGGGGATGCCGCGCATCATCGCCCCCGCGCCTTCGGTGGCCAGCGTGCGGACCCGCCGGGCCCGGTCGGCGGCGACGGTCTCGCGCATGCTGTGCCAGACCGGCGCGATCACCAGGTCATACGCGTCGCGCAGTGCGCCGACGACCCCGTGGACCTCGTCGCGATCGCCGTCGGCGAGCCGTTTCACCCAGGTCGGGGCGGCGCCGGTGAACACGGTCCGGAGATCGGCGCACAGCCGTCCGCGAGGGGTGCACGCCACCGCTTCGAGCCCGCTTTCGAAGGAGCCCGCCGTCGTGGGCGGGGTCAGGAAATCGGGAAAGTTCCCCTTCGGCGGGACGAGGGTGAACAGCGTCTTCAGCGATCGTGCCGCTTCCTCGTTCTGACGCAGGTTCTGCTGGACCCGCTGCCGCCAGGCCGACGGGCGGTCCTCTCTCAGCTGATGCGAACCGAGGACCAGCTCCCACAGCGGGTCCGGTGCGTCGGCTATGCGGATCCCCTGGAGATCCTTCCGATCGAAGATCATGCGCAGAGTCATGCCTGGTCCCCCTCAAGACGGCATTTTCTTCTCCGGCGGTAACTCAAACGTGCCGGACCCGCTGAGACAAGCCGATCGGCCTAATTCGGGAGGGTGGGACGACAAGCCTCTGCTGACCTGCGGAGACGCGGGCGCGTGAGACGTTTCCGGGAGGCCAGGACCCCGTGATGTTTTCGCTGGGACGAAAAGGTGTGTCCCGTTCGCGGGTCATCGGTGACGCTTCGTGGGCACCATCCGGGGGAGGGACCCATGGCAGGAGGAGAACACGGCCGGGCCTTGGCGGAACTGCTCGAAGGGCTGAAACGGCGTAGCGGGCAAAGCTACGAACGGATCGGCGCCAAGGCGCATCTGAGCCGATCGACCGTCCACCGCTACTGCAGCGGTGCCAGCGTGCCGGCCGCGTTCGGACCGCTGGAACGGATCGCGACGGTCTGCGAGGCCGAGCGCGACGAACTGTCGAAGCTCTTCCGGCTGTGGGAACGCGCGGACGCGGCACGGGGAGAGGTCGCGTCCGCGCCTCCCGCCCCGCATCCGGTCCCCGAGCCGAGGGGGCGTGACCGGATCGGGTGGTGGCCGCTGCTGGCGTCGCTCGTCATGGTCACCGTGGTCGGGGCGAGCGCGGTCCCCGCGGCGGAACCGGTCGCGCCGGCGATCCATGCCCCGATGTGGACCGAGTTCCCGTCCCCTGTGGACAGTGCGTTCTTCGGCGTGACGACCAACAGCGAGACCGGGCTGATGCCGACGTTCGGCGTCGGCGCGGTCCGGCTCTGGGATTCGGAGACCCGCTGGCAGAACCTCGAACCGGAACGCGGCAGGCCGATTTGGTCCACTTTGGACAGACTGGTCGACGGCGCGAACCAGGCGGGCCTCCCGGTGCTGTACGTCTTCGGCGGCACCCCCGGCTGGGCGGCGCCCGGCGGACCGCCGTCGGCCTACCCGGACGGCTCCCGGGCGGCACCGCCCGAAGATCTCACGGACTGGGACGCCTTCGTCGGGAAGGTGGTCGAGCGGTACCGCGGCCGGATCGAGTCCTACGAGCTGTGGGACATGGCCAACCACCCCAAGTACTTCACCGGTCCGGTCGAACGGCTGGTGGAGATGGTCCGGCGGGCGAGCCGGATCATCAAGGCGGGTGATCCCGGCGCCACCGTGGTCTGCCCGTCGATGGGGCACCTCGCCGATCCCGCGTATCGGCGAATCATGGAGCGATTCGGCGAACTCCGCGGCTACGAAAGCTGCGACGCCGCCGCGGTCAAACTGCATCCGGGCAGGATGGCGGACCCGCCGGAGACGATGCTCGCCGTCGCGGACGAGATCCAGCGGAGTTTCCACCGCGCCAACGGGCACGCGAACCTGTGGAGCACCGGCCCCGATTTCGACGTCCCGTTGCAGCCGCCGGTCGGCCCCGCCGTCGCCGCGGACTACGCCGCTCGCATCTTCCTGACCGGTCTTTACGCGCGCTTCAAGCGGATGTACTTCTACAACTGGGGAAGCGACCGCGTGCCGATCGTGCTCCAGCCGGCGGGCGGGCCGCCGACCCGCGCCGCCGCCCACGTCGAACGGCTCGGCCGCTGGCTCGACGGCGCGAAGATCCGGTCCTGCGGCGAGGGCACGCGGGCCGGGCTGCCGGAGAACCTGTGGCGATGCCGGTTCACGCGCAACGGCATGGAGTTCCGGATCGCGTGGGCTCCCTCGGGCACCGTGCGGCTGTCGGCGCCGGGCAGCGCGGAACGCCTCGACGGGACACGGCCGGCGATCGAATCGGGCTCCGTCGAGGTCACCGGCAGCCCGGTGCTGCTCAAACCCTGACGTCACGCGTGATCAGACGGACGACACGCGCGACGTCCGTCTGATCACGCGAGTCGGCCATCTGATCACGCGAGTCGTCCGGTTCGGTCCGGCGCCCTACCCCGCGAGGTAGTCCTCGATCGCCTTCGCGATGACGGCCGCGTACTGCTGCCGTCCCTCTTCGCTCGCCATCGCGGCGGCTTCGGCGGCGTTGCGCATGTTCCCGCATTCGACGAGCGCGGCGGGACGGGTCGAGAGGTTGAGCCCGCCGAGGTCGGCGCGCGGGGCGAGCCCGTTCGAACCGAGGTAGGTCGAGGTCGGGAAACCGCCCGTGCGGAGGCCGTCCCGCAACGCCGTCGCGAGCCTCATCGAGGGCTCACCCTGCTGGGCGTTCAGCGGCGGTGCCGAGTAGGCGACGTGGAAACCATGCGCTCCGGCGGAATTCGAGCCGTCCGCGTGGATCGACACGACCGCGTCCGCCCCGGCGTCGTTCCCGATCGCGGCGCGTTCGTTGACGCACGGTCCGACGCCGGTGTCGTTCTGCCGGGTGAGGATGACGCGGATTCCCTTGGCCGCCAACGCCTGCGAGATCCGCTGCGAGACGTCCCAGGTGAACGCGTGCTCGGTGTAGCCGGAATTCGTCGAGGTTCCGGTGGTGTTGCACGGTTTCGTCTTGCCGCGCCCCGCCGGGACCTGCTTGTTGATCTCGCCTGGCTTGCCGGAGTTGCCGCCGTTATGCCCGGGGTCCAGCACGACGACCTTGCCGGTTTTCGGCGGCTGTTGGCTGCTCGGAGGCGGCTGAGGCGCGCTCGATGGCGGAGCGCTCGTCGTGGGGCTCGGCCGCGGAAGGGTGGTGAACACCGTGGTGGTGCCGGGCGGCGGCGGACTCGACGGCGAAGACGCGGGGGTGTCCACCCCGCACGCCGTGAACAGCGTCAATCCGATCGCCAGCACCAGGCCCATCCGTCGTCGCACGGCGCCCACGGTGCCACACGGGTGACGGCTAGGCTGGTAGGCGGCACGGGATTTTCCAGGAGAGGACCGATCGGATCATGGTGCAACCCGGTGGCGGCTTCGACCTGTCGCAGATCATGCAGCAGGCACAGCAGATGCAGCAGAAGCTGGTCGAGGCCCAGGAAGAGCTGGCCAACACGGAGGTGACCGGTACTTCCGGCGGCGGCCTGGTCACCGCGACCGTGTCCGGCGACAGCCAGCTCAAGTCGCTGTCGATCGACCCCAAGGTGGTCGACCCCGACGACGTCGAGACCCTGTCCGACCTGGTCGTCGCGGCCGTCCGCGATGCCTCGGCCAACGCGCAGAAGCTCACCGAGCAGAAGCTCGGCCCGCTCGCCGGCGGCCTCGGCGGCGGGATGCCGGACCTCGGCGGCTTCCCCGGGCTCGGCGGCTAGCTTGTACGAGGGTGTCGTCCAGGATCTGATCGACGAGCTCGGGCGGCTGCCCGGCGTCGGTCCCAAGAGCGCGCAGCGGATCGCCTTCCACCTGCTGGCCGCCGATCCCGCGGATATCGCGCGCTTGCAGGAAGTACTCGGCAAGGTCAAGGAAGGCGTGCAGTTCTGCGAGGTCTGCGGCAACGTCTCGGAGCAGGAGACCTGCCGGATCTGCCGCGACACCCGCCGCGACCTCACGGTCATCTGCGTGGTCGAGGAGCCGAAGGACGTCCTCGCGGTCGAGCGGACGCGCGAGTTCAAGGGCCGTTACCACGTGCTCGGCGGCGCGCTGGACCCGTTGTCCGGTATCGGACCCGAGCAGTTGCGCATGCGTGAACTGCTCGCCCGGATCGGTGGCGCGGAGATCAGCGAGATCATCATCGCGACCGACCCGAACACCGAAGGCGAGGCGACCGCGACGTATCTCGTGCGGATGCTTCGCGACTTCCCCGGCCTGACCGTGACGCGGCTGGCGTCGGGGCTGCCGATGGGCGGTGACCTGGAGTTCGCGGACGAGCTGACGCTGGGCCGGGCGCTGTCCGGCCGCCGGGCTCTTTAGCTCCCCGATGCCATGAAAGGTCCTTTCCTTGCAAAATTTGCAAGGAAAGGACCTTTCATGGCGTTCGTGAGCGAGCGCGAAGCGTCAGCAGTAACCCAGGCGCGCGAGAGTGTCGACGATGATCTCCGACGGGTGGAACTTGTCGACCCAGGACTCACCGCGGCGGTTCTGGTAGGTGTCGAGGAAGTTCTGCAGCTTGTCCCCGCGCATCTCGGTCAGCACGACGGTCTCGCCGAGGTGCTGAGGCGTCTCGGTGCGCTCGCGGTGCACGGCGCACGGCAGGCCGAGGTAGTAGCACTCGGCCGAAAGGCCGCCCGAGTCGGTGACGACGTACTCGGCCCGCGCGACCAGCGGCAGGAACTTCAGGTACCGCATCTTCGGCTGGATGATGAAGTTCTTCTCGTCGAACAGGTTCGCCAGGCCGAGCGCGCGGATCTTCTCGCGCTCGGGCGCGCCCGCCATGTAGAGGATCGGCATCTGCTTGCTCTGCTCGCGCAGGATCTCCAGCGCCTCGCGGTACTTGTCCGCGCGCGAGACCAGTTCGAAGCGGTGCAGGGTGGCGAGGCCGAACTTCTCCGGCAGGCCCTCGACGTCCAGCGGCCCGTTGATGGCCATCCGCATCGCGTCGATCGCGGTGTTCGCCTCGGTGTCGACGACGACGCCGCGGGCGTTGCGGAGGTTGTTCACCTCACGAGCACTGGGCGCGAAGTGCATGTCGACGATCTTCGCGGCGATCTTCCGGTTCAGCTCCTCCGGCAGCGGCGACATGATGCTGCCCGACCGCGCACCCGCCTCGACGTGCCCGACCCGCGACTTGAGGATCCGCTTCCCGATGAGCGAGCCGTACGGCGTGGTGAAGGTGTCGCCGTGCACCAGCACCAGCGGCGGACGCCCGTCCTCGACCAGCGCGGCCTTCAGCTCGGCCCGGCGGCTCCACGCGGTCCGCAGCACCTGCGCGGCCCAGCCCGGCACCTGCGCGGGCGACTCCAGGTTGTGCGCCTTCTCCTTCGGCACGAGCCAGACGTCGGGCTCGGGGAGGTCCAGGTCGGCGAGAACGTCCGAGACCTCGTCGACGTGCTGGGCGGTGAACCAGATCTTCGGCCGGACCCCGCGTTCGAGGATGCCGTGGTAGACCGGCGCGATTTTGATCAGTTCCGCCGTGGTGCCGAGAATGAAGGAAATCACCGGAAGAGCCATTCTGTCGGGGTCTGCGGTGCCCGAAGGATACTGGTGGGCCGCGCAAGGTAGCCTCGCCGGGGTGAGTGCGAATTCGCTCCTCCCGGCCCTGTCCGTCGTGATCCCGGTCTACAACGAGCAGGACTGGATCGACCGCAGTGTCGGCGCGCTGATCGCGTCGGCACAGGTGGCGAACTGGCCGGTCGAGGTCGTCGTGGTCGACGACGGCAGCACCGACGGCACCGGCGGCAAGCTCGCCAAGCTGCAGGAGCTGTACGGCATCACCGTGCTCACCCAGCCGAACAGCGGCCGGTTCGAGGCACGCCGCGCGGGCATCGCGAAGGCGTCGGGGCGGCAGATCCTGCTGCTCGACAGCCGCGTGATCGTCGACCCCGGTTCGCTCACCTTCCTCCGCGACCAGCTCGTCGACCACCCCGAGCGCACGGTGTGGAACGGTCACATCAACGTCGCGTCCGAACACAATCCGTACGCGGGATTCATGGCCGGGCTGGTCAAGATCCCGTGGCGCCGTTATTGCGCGAACCCGCGGTTGATGTCGTTCGGTATCGACGAGTTCGACGTCTTCCCGAAAGGCACCGGATTCTTTTCCGCGCCGAAGGACGTTCTCGAGGATTCGTCCAACGCGTTCGAGTCGCTCTTCGAAGACGTCCGTTTCGCCAGTGACGACACGGGTGTTCTGCGCTGGATCGCGGAACGTCACCGCATCTTCCTCGCCCCGGACTTCTCCGCGACCTACCACGGCCGCGATTCGTTCAAGAAGTTCGTCGGGCAGTCGTATTTCCGCGGCACCACGTTCGTCGATTCGTATCTCGCGTCGCCCGGGCCCGCGCGCAACGGCCTGTTCGCCGCGATGGCCGTCGGCGTACTCGGCCTCGGTGTCGCCGCGAAGCGCCCGAAGACCGCCGTCGCGCTGGCCGCCGCGGGGTCGACGGCCGCCGGGTTCGCGGTGACGAAGTTCGGCGCGACCAAGGCCGAGGCCAAGGCCGTCGCCCAGCTCACCCCGGTCTTCGCCGCCGGCTTCGGCGCCGGGGCACTCCGAGGCCTCTTCATGGCGCTGCGGGCGCGGCTCCGTAAATGAGCAGCGCGGTGAGCAGCGAAAAACTGGCGAAGGACACCGGGAAATCCGCCGGTCGCATCGGTGTCTACCTGCTGATCGCCATCGCGCTCGGCTACGTCCTCACCGTGGTCTGGGGCCGGACTCTGTCGCCTGCCGACAACGCGGTCCTGCTCTCCTTCTGGGGCATGTTGATGGGGCTGGGCGCCGCCCTGTCCCCGCTCGAGCAGGAGATCTCGCGCCAGTCCGCGCACGCCGCGCTCGAAGGCCGCAAGGCAGGGCGGCCCGCGGTGATCGCCTTCGTGACCAGCCTGGTCGCGGTCGCCGTCGCGGCGCTGTTCACGCTGATCCCGGCGGTGACCGACAAGGTCTACGGTGGTCAGTTCGCGCTCGCCGTGATCGTGCTGGCGGGCGGGCTTTCGTTCGCCTTCCAGTTCGCCGCGCGCGGTCTGCTGATCGGCCAGGACCACGTCCGGTCCTACTCGTGGCTGATCCTGGTCGAAGCGGCCGTGCGGATCCTCGTGGTCGGCGCGCTGGTGGTCGCCGGGCTCACCCAGCTGTACTGGTTCGCCATCGCCGCCGCGACCGGTTCGTTCGCCTGGCTGCTGTTCGCCCGCGGCGCCGCCAAGCTGGTCGACCCGAAGCTGGACGCCGACGAGCCCGCGAAACCGATCGTCAAGAACATGCTGATGCTGCTGGCGGGCGCGGGGCTCACCGCCAGCGTCATCACCGGTTACCCGGCGCTGGTCAGCCTGCTCGCGCCCGGCGGCGACAAGGACAAGCTCGGCGTGCTCTTCGTCGCCCTGTTCGTGGCCAGGACGCCGCTGACGCTGATGGCGCCGGTCCAGGCCCTCGCGGTCCCGACCGTGGTGCGCCTGTCCAGCACCGAGGAGGGCAAGCACCGGCTGCGGAAGCTGCTCGCGCTCGGTTCGGCGGGCGCGCTGGCGCTCGCGGCCCTCGGCGCGCTGATCGGGTACCTCATCGGCCCGTGGGTGGTGCGCCTGGTCTACAGCGCCAAGAACGACCCCGAGGCCTGGTGGATGGCCGGGCTGGTCTGGTCGTCGGTGCTGCTGGCCGCGATGCAGCTGCTCGCCGCCGTCCTGGTCGCGCAGGCCAAGGCCACGAAGGTGCTGATCACCTGGGCCGCCGTCGTCGTCGCGACCGCGCTGGTCCTGCTGTTCTTCCCCGGCGACACGGTCGTGCGCGCCGTCGTCGGGCTCGCCGCCGGACCCACCGTCGGCCTGCTGGTCGTGATGGCGTTCGTGGTGAGAGGCACGCCCGAGGCGGGCAACGCGAAGCCGTCCGAAACGTCTCGATAGTGTGGCCGCGCCATCGCGCGCCGCGAGCGGGTGGCGTCTTGACGCCGAATAGGGTTGGACAGCGAATTCGATGAACGTTCTTTTGGTCTTGCTGGCGTTCTGGCTGCCGGGGCTCGTCTTCGGTGCCGCGATCCGGTTGCGCGGCTGGACCCTCGCCGCCGCGGCCCCGCTGCTGACCTTCGGCCTCGTCGCCATCGGCATCCCGATCCTCGGCCGCTTCGGCATCCGCTGGACGATGCTGAACGTCGGCCTGTGGGTGCTCCTGCTGTCCGTCGTCGGTTTCGCGCTCTCTTTCCTCGTGCTCCGCTTCACCGCGAAGCGTCACCCGGACTGGGCCGAGGACGAAGACGACGACGAATCGAAGCGTTCCCTGCGCGACCACCTGCTGATCGGTGCCGGTGTCCTGGTCGGTCTCGGCGTCGGCACGGTGACCTTCCTGCGCGGCTCCCACAGCCTGGAGAACGTCCAGCAGGGCTGGGACGCCCCGTTCCACGGCAACCTCGTGCGCTGGATCGCCGAACACGGTGACGCGCGCGCGTCGACCGTCGGCACCATCGCGAACCTGCCGAACCAGACCGACTACTTCTACCCGGACACCTACCACGCGCTGCTCGCCCTGGTCTTCGGCAAGGGCGGCCTGACGATGATGCCGACGCTGAACCTGGCGGCGCTCATGGTCGTGCTGACCGTCCCGGTCGGTGTCGCGGCGATGTGCCGCGCCTGGCGGATGCCGGTCCTCGCGACCGCGGCCGCGGCGGCCGTGTCCACCTGGTTCACCGCGTTCCCGTACGACTCGCTGTGGCGCGGCCCGCTGTGGCCGTACGTCGCCGGCGTGGCGCTCGTGCCCGCGATGCTCGCGCTCGCCCGCCTGCTGCTCAAGCCGAACGGCGTCGCCGGACCGCTCGCGATCGGCGTCGGCGTCGCCGGGCTCGCCGGCCTGCACACCAGCCTGATCTTCGTGATCATGGTCTACTTCCTGCTGATCCTGCTCGCGGTGCTGTTCCGCTTCGAGAAGATCGGCTGGCGCCGCAGCGCCGCCTCGCTGGTCGCGACGATCGTGATGGCGGTCGTGCTCGGCGTGCCACAGGTCCTTCCCGCGCTCTACAACGCCGGCGGCGTGACGAGCGCGTTCTGGGCCTCGGAGACCAGCGTGTCCGGCGCGCTCGGGCAGACGATCACGTTCTCACCGATGGCGTCGTTCCCGCAGTGGTGGATCGGCATCCCGGCGATCATCGGCGTGTTCTTCCTGGTCAAGCACCGGCGGATGCTCTGGATGGTCGGCGCGTACGTGGTCCTCGGCGGCCTGTTCGCCGCGACGATCTCGCTGGAGACCCCGCTCATCCACACCCTGACCGGCGTGTTCTACAACGACCACTGGCGGATCGGCGCGCTCGTGCCGCTGGCAGGCGCCGTCGCGTTCGGCGAGTTCGTGCACACCGCGTCGGGCAAGTTCGCCGAGAAGATCGGCGAGCGGAAACCGAACCTGAACCCGGTCACCGCGGCCATCGCGGGCGCGCTCGTGGTCGGTCTCGTGGTCACCGTGCTGAGCCGAGGCGGGTACATCGGCCGCAACTCCGCGCGGCTCGCGATGAACTACGGCACGGAAGGCCCCTCGGTCAGCAAGGGCGAGGAAGAGGCCTACGCCTGGCTCGGGAAGCACGTCGTGCCGGGCGAGCGCGTGATGAACGACAAGGCCGACGGCTCGGTGTGGATGTACGCGCTCGCCGGGGTTCAGCCGGTCGAGTGGACGAACTACGGCGCCGAGTTCACCACCAAGCCGGGCTGGCTCAGCGTGTTCCTCAACGACATCAACCGCGAGCCGCGCGTGCGCGAGGCGCTCACCGATCTCAAGGTGCGCTACGTGCTGGTCGGCAAGGGCAAGGTGGCCCCCAACGCGCAGTCCGCGGTGGGCCTCCAGCGGCTCGACATCACTCCGGGTTTCAAGCGCGTCTTCCACAACCTCGACGCGTCGGTTTACGAAATCGAAGGTCAGCAAGGTGTGGTCGCCTCCGGCGTCCCCGCCGGGTCCGACACCGCTCACGGCCAGTAAGAAGATAGAGTGATCCAGTGTCCAGTACGTCCGTGACCACCCGCCGCGTACTCATCGTGATGCCTGCCTTGAACGAGCAGGCCAGTGTCGGCGCGGTCATTTCCCAGGTCAAGCAGTCCTTGCCGGGCATGGACGTGCTGGTGGTCGACGACGGTTCGTCCGACGACACGGCCAAGCTCGCCCGCGCGGCGGGCGCGGAGGTGGCCCGCCTGTCGGTGAACCTCGGCGTCGGCGGGGCGATGCGCACCGGCTTCCGGTACGCGGCCGCCCGCGGCTACGACGTCGTCGTGCAGGTGGACGCGGACGGCCAGCACGACCCGGACGAGGTCGCCGCCCTGCTGGACGCGCTCGACGACGCCGACATCGCGATCGGTTCGCGGTTCGCCGGCAAGGGTTCGTACAAGGCCAGCGGCCCGCGGAAATACGCGATGGTCGTGCTCTCGCTCGTTTTCTCCCGGCTCGGGAAGACCAAGCTCACCGACGTGACCTCCGGGTTCAAGGCGATGGGCCCGCGCGCGATCAAACTGTTCGCCGCGTACTACCCGGCCGAATACCTCGGCGACACGGTCGAATCGCTGGTGATGGCGATCCGCGCCGAACTGAAGATCAAGGAAATCCCGGTGATCATGCGGGAACGGGCCGGTGGCACACCGAGCCATTCTCCGGTGAAATCGGCCGTCTACCTCGGCCGTGCCGGACTCGCCCTGCTGCTGGCGCTCGTGCGCCGCCGCCCCGCCGTCGACTCGTCGGATTCGGCGTAAAAGGAGCTGATTATGGCTGGCTGGCGCATTCTCAGCATCGTCGTCGCCTGTCTGGTGCTGTTCGTCGTCCTCGAGATGATGCGGCGGCGGAAACTGCGGGAAAAGTACGCGGGTGTTTGGCTCGTCCTCGCCGTCGGCGTGGTCGTGCTCGCCCTCGTTCCGCAGGCCGCCGACTTCCTGGCGCGGATAACCGGCGTGCAGACGCCGTCGAACTTCGTATTCCTCTTGGCCGGTGTCGTGCTGGCACTGGTCGCGTTGCATCTGTCGACCGAGGTCGGTCACCTCGAAGAAGAGGTCCGGACCTCCGTCGAGGAGATCGCGCTGCTCCGCTGCGAACTCGCCGACGCCCAGCGTGACCTGGAAGAACGCGTCGCCGCGCTCGAAGCACGGACGGCCACGCCCGACAACGTCAAAGGGCTCCCCGAAGTGAGCCCCGCACGCGCACGCTGATCGCCGCCCTTTTCGCCGCCCCGCCGAGGTTGGGCGCCGTCCGCGTGCTCGCCGTCGACGGTCCTTCCGGCTCCGGGAAGTCCACGCTGGCCGGGAAGATCGTGGCGGAACTCGCCGGTCGCGGTGCCCGGGTGGCGCTGGTGAGCACCGACGAGTTCGCCACCTGGGACGAACCCGTTTCGTGGTGGCCGCGGCTGGAGACCGGCGTGCTGGAACCGCTGCGCGCGGGCAGGCCCGGCCGCTACCGGCGAGTGGACTGGTCCACTGGGGTCCCGCTGCCGGGTGAAGAGGTCGAGATCCCGGCCCCCGAGGTCCTGGTGCTGGAAGGCGTGTCCAGTGGCCGCGCGCGGATGCGGCCCTCGTTGTCCCTGCTGACCTGGCTCGATGGCGGCAGTGAAGCGGAACGTCTCGACCGCGCCGCCGAGCGGGACGGCGAGGGATCCAGGGCGGAACTGCGGCGCTGGCAGCTGTTCGAGCGCGGGTGGTTCGCTGTCGACGGGACCAGGGCCGCGGCCGATCGTGTGGTCACCTCTCGTGAGTGGTAGGGCGGCGTTCGGCACAGATGGTCAGAGCCAATCCTGTCCCCCATGTACCTACGGGACCGGGACACAGGGCGCGGCGTGAGCAAGGGCGTGACTCGCGTGATCAGGGACGTGACTCGCGTGATTGAAGGCCGCACTCGGGTGTTCCGCCTCTGATCACGTGACTTCCGCCTTCGATCACGTGAGTGCGGCCCAATGTCCTGCCGATGTCCTGTTTCCTCGGTGCCCCATTGGTTGTAGTGGTGGACACCCATTTGAGTCAGTGACCCGGCACTCTGCGCGTTAGTGGTCGGGAATTGATTACACTCCGTCCGGAATTGCGGACACTTTGCGGTCGTATTGGCCGTCGTGTAGCGCGATCGTAACCTCGCGTGCTTAAGTGCGGGCTGAGTTCCCGCTAGTGTCGGCGGGCACACCGATCGTCCGCCGAGTTCGAGTTACCGACCGACCGGACGGTGCCTAAACACCGAAAATCTCCTCAAGGGGTGCCAGATGCAGCAACTGCGGGTGACCCGAGCACGCCGTGTGGCCCTGATCGGGCTTGCCGGCGCACTCGCGGTCTCCATTTCCGCCTGTGCCGAATCGAAGCGTGAAGAAGGCGCAGGGGGTGGCTCGGGAGGCACCATGGTCTTCGGCGCCGCCGGTAACCCGAAGACTTTCGACCCGCTCTTCAACGACGACGGTGAGACCTTCCGCATCATCCGCCAGATGATGGACACCCTGATCATGAACAAGCCGGGGACCGCGGACCTCGAGCCCGGCCTGGCGGAGAAGTGGGAAGGCAGCAACGAAGGCAAGACCTGGACCTTCAGCCTGAAGAAGGGCGTGAAGTTCCACGACGGCACCCCGTTCAACGC
This sequence comes from Amycolatopsis sp. w19, assembly GCF_051373225.1. Lineage (NCBI taxonomy): Bacteria > Bacillati > Actinomycetota > Actinomycetes > Pseudonocardiales > Pseudonocardiaceae > Amycolatopsis > Amycolatopsis sp. w19. The sequence continues at coordinate 13,728 of NZ_JBPQFM010000039.1, forward strand.
CGAAGCGGTCTGCTTCAACTTCAACCGCATGTTCAACATGAAGGGCGCCGCCGCCCAGAGCCAGATGATCTACTACGGCGACGTCTTCGAGGGCTTCGCCAAGAACGAGGGTGACGCCTCCGGTGCCCCGGTGTTCAAGGACTGCCAGGTCAAGGACGAGTCGACCGCCGTCCTGAACCTGAACAAGGCCAAGGGTGCCTTCCCGGCCGCCTTCACGCTGCCGTCGTTCTCGATCCAGAGCCCGGACGCGCTGAAGAAGTACAACGCGGACCAGGTCACCCAGAGCGGTGACTCGTTCTCCTACCCGGAGTACGCGCTCAAGCACCCGACCGGCACCGGCCCGTTCAAGTTCGAGAGCTGGGACCAGGCCAAGGGTGAGATCACGCTCTCCAAGGCCACCGACTCGCCGACCCAGACGGCCAAGCTCGACAAGCTGGTCTTCAAGGTCATCCCGGACGAGAACGCCCGCAAGCAGGCGCTCAAGGCCGGCGACATCCAGGGCTACGACTACCCGTCGCCCGCGGACTACGGCCTGCTGCGCAACGACGGCGAGCAGGTGCTCATCCGCCCGTCGTTCAACATCCTGTACCTGGGCATCAACCAGAAGAACAACCCGAAGCTGAAGGACCCCAACGTCCGCAAGGCGCTGGCCTACGGCCTCAACCGTGCGCAGTTCGTGAAGTCGAAGCTCCCCGAGGGCGCCGAGACCGCGACGCAGTTCGTGCCGAAGGCGATCGACGGCTACAACGAGAACGTCACCAAGTACGACTACGACCTTCAGAAGGCGAAAGACCTGCTGAAGGCGGCCGGCGCCGAGGGCATGACGCTGAAGTTCTACTACCCGACCGAGGTCACCCGGCCGTACATGCCGAACCCGGCCGACATCTTCACCTCGCTGTCCGAGGACATGAAGGCCATGGGCATCAAGGTCGAGCCGATCGCCAAGCCGTGGAACGGTGGCTACAAGGACGACGTCCAGAAGGCGGGCAAGCAGGACGTGCACCTGCTCGGCTGGACCGGTGACTACAACGACGCCGGTAACTTCGTCGGCACCTTCTTCGGCCGCGAGAAGCCGGAGTTCGGCTTCAACAACCCGGAGCTGTTCTCGGCCATCTCGGCCGCGGACGCCGCGCCCGCCGGTGAGGCGCACACCAAGGCGTACCAGGAAGTGAACCAGAAGATCATGGAGTACCTGCCCGCCATCCCGATCTCCTACGGCCCCCCGGCGATCGTCGTCGGCCCGAAGGTGAAGGGCCTGGTGGCCAGCCCGCTGACCGACGAGCGCTTCTACACCGTCACGGTCAACTGATCCTCCACCACTAGTGGCTCAGGGGGTGGGCGCTACCGCGCTCACCCCCTGAAGTCCATTCCCGGGCTGGCAACAAAGGAACGCACGTGCTCCGTTTTCTCGTGCGTCGGCTGCTACAAGCGATACCGACGCTCTTGATCCTGTCCATTTTGATCTTCGCCTGGCTCCGGTCCCTGCCCGGTGGCCCCGCCGGCGCCCTCCTGGGTGACAAGGCGACCCCGGAGAAGATCGCCGACCTGAACAAGCTTCTCGGCCTCGACGATCCGATCTTCGTCCAGTACTTCAAGTTCCTCGGCCGGGCGATCACCGGCGACTTCGGCAACTCGCTGGTCTCCGCCCAGCCGGTCATGTCGGAGATCGGGAACTTCCTGCCCGCCACCCTCGAGCTCGGCTTCTGCGCGATGCTCATCGCGGTGGGGCTCGGCATCCCGTTCGGCTATCTGTCCGCCCGCTTCCGCGGCGGTGCCGTCGACAACATCATCATCGTGCTCTCGCTGGTCGGGGTCGCGGTGCCGGTGTTCTTCCTCGGCTACATGATGCAGGACGCGCTGGCCGCTCCGCTCGGACTTCCGTCGCAGGGCCGTCAGATGGCGGGTCTCGACGCCACCACCGTCACCGGCTTCGCGGTCTTCGACGGCATCATCACCCAGGAATGGGACGCCGCCTGGGACGCGATCACCCACCTGATCCTTCCCGCGTTCGCGCTCGCCACCATCCCGCTCGCGGTGATCGTCCGGATCACCCGCGCGTCGGTGCTGGACGTGCTGAACGAGGACTTCATCCGCACGGCCAACTCGAAGGGCCTGACCCAGCCGATCGTCCGGCGCCGTCACGTGCTCCGCAACGGGCTCCTGCCGGTGGTCACCGTCATCGGCCTGCAGACCGGCGCACTGCTCGGTGGCGCCGTGCTGACCGAGCGCGTGTTCAACTTCCGCGGCCTGGGCTTCCTGCTCGCCGAGGGCATCGAACGGCGTGACTACCCGCGTCTGCAGGCGCTGCTGCTGTTCGGCGCGCTGGTCTACGTGCTGGTGAACACGCTGGTCGATATCTCGTACGGGCTCATCGACCCGAGGGTGCGTGTCCGATGAACACATTGCTGAACAAGAAGAAGGAACCGATCGACAAGCTCGCCGCGACGTCGGCGAAGGGGCACAGCCTCGGTGGCGAGGCGGTCCGCCGCATGCTGCGGAGCCCGGTCGCGATCACCGGTGGCGTGATCACCCTGCTGTTCCTGCTGCTGGCGATCCTGGCGCCGTTCATCGCGCCGAAGGACCCGTACGAGCGGTACCTGCAGAGCGAGGTCATCCTCGGCCAGGGCATCATCCCCGGCGCCCAGGCCGGTTTCCCGCTCGGTGTCGACGACTTCGGTCGCGACTACCTTTCGCGGCTGCTGGTCGGCGCGCAGAACACGCTGCTGGTCGGTGTGCTCGCGACGATCATCGGCGTCGTGGTCGGCATGATCATCGGCGGTCTCGCCGGTGCCTTCGGCGGCTGGGTCGACACGGTGCTGATGCGCCTCGTCGACGTCATGCTGTCCGTGCCGTCGCTGCTGCTGGCGATCTCGGTCGCCGCGCTGTTCCAGAAGCCGAGCCAGTGGACCGTGATCGTGGCCGTGTCGATGGTCGGCGTGCCGATCTTCGCGCGGCTGCTGCGTGGTTCGATGCTCGCGCAGAGAAACAGTGACCACGTGCTCGCGGCGACGTCGCTCGGCGTCAAACGCGGGGCGATCGTGTTGCGGCACATGCTGCCCAACTCGCTCGGCCCGGTCATCGTGCAGGCCACGCTGACCCTGGCCACCGCGATCCTCGAGGCGGCGGCGCTGTCGTTCCTCGGTCTCGGCGACCCGGACCCGAACCGGGCGGAATGGGGCATCATGCTGAGCCGCAGCGCTCGGCAGTTCCTCGACATCCGTCCCGAGCTGGCGTACTACCCGGCCATCGCGATCATCATCGTCGCGCTCGGGTTCACGCTGCTCGGCGAGTCCTTGCGGGAAGCCCTCGATCCGAAGAACAGGCGGTGATTTCTGATGGCACTCCTCGAAGTTCGTGACCTCAAGGTCGTTTTCTCCCGACGCGGCGAAAAGCCGTTCACCGCGGTGGACGAGGTCAGTTTCGACGTCGAACCCGGCCAGACGGTCGGTCTCGTCGGCGAGTCCGGTTGCGGCAAGTCCGTGACCTCGCTGGCGATCATGCGGCTGCTCGCGAAGCGCGGCAACCAGGTCAGCGGTTCGGTGTCGTTCGAAGGCACGGATCTGCTTCGCCTGTCGGACAAGGAAATGCGAGACCGCCGGGGCCGTGACCTCGGCATGGTGTTCCAGGACCCGCTGTCCTCGCTGAACCCGGTCATCCCGATCGGGCTGCAGATCACCGAGGTGCTGGAGCGGCACCGCGGGATGTCGCGCAAGGCGGCGTCGGTGGAGGCGGCGGAACTGCTGGACAAGGTCGGCATCCCCGACCCGACACGGCGGCTTTCCGAGTACCCGCACCAGCTTTCCGGCGGGATGCGGCAGCGGGCGCTGATCGCGATCGCGCTGGCGTGCCGTCCGCGGCTGCTCATCGCCGACGAACCGACCACCGCGCTCGACGTGACGATCCAGGCGCAGATCCTCGCGCTGCTGCGGGAACTGGTGCAGGACACCGGGACCGCGCTGATCATGATCACGCACGACCTCGGTGTCGTCGCCGGTCTCTGCGACCAGGTCAACGTGCTCTACGGCGGCAAGATCGTCGAGCGCGCGGAGCGGCACGCGTTGTTCGCCGAGCCGCGGCATCCCTACACACACGGCCTGCTCGCCTCGATCCCGCGTCTCGACGCGGGCCGCGGCGAGAAACTGATCCCCATCAAGGGATCCGTCGCCGACAACATCCCGTGGGACGGCGGCTGCGCGTTCGCGCCCCGCTGCCCGAACGCTCTCGGCGTGTGCCGGGAGGTTTCACCGCAGCTGACCCCGGACCGCAACGGGCTGTTGCGCTGCCACAACCCGGTGATCCCGGCCGTGGCCGCACGAGGAGGGGCCCGATGACGCACGCGGTACCGGAGCAGGAAGTGCTGCTCGAGGTCAACGACCTCAAGGTGCACTTCCCGATCAAACGCGGCATCGTGATCGACCGGACGGTCGGGTACGTGTATGCCGTCGACGGCGTCGATCTGGCCATCCGCAAGGGTGAAACCTACGGTCTCGTCGGGGAATCCGGCTGCGGGAAGTCCACTTTGGGCAGGGCGATCCTCCGGCTGACCGAGCTGACGAACGGCAACGTCGTCTTCGACGGCACCGACGTCGCCGGCCTCAAGGGCGAGGATCTGCGCAAGGCCCGCCGCCGGATGCAGATGGTGTTCCAGGACCCGATGTCCTCTTTGGACCCCCGGCAGTCGGTGGAATCCATTCTGACCGAAGGAATGAAGGCGCACGGCCTCGCCAAGGACAAGGAGGCGACGGCCAAGCGGCTGCGCGAACTCCTGGCCGCCGTGGGTCTTCCGGAGTCTTCGCTGCGGAAGTACCCGCACGAGTTCTCGGGTGGTCAGCGTCAGCGCATCGGCATCGCGCGGGCACTGGCGGTCGAGCCGGACCTGATCGTCGCCGACGAACCGGTGTCCGCGCTGGACGTCTCGGTGCAGGCGCAGGTGGTCAACCTCCTGGAGGATCTGCAGGAGAAGCTCGGGCTGACGTACCTGGTGATCGCGCACGACCTCGCGGTGGTGCGCCACATCTCCGACCGCATCGGCGTGATGTACCTCGGCTCGCTGGTCGAAGAGGCCGACGCCGACACGCTGTACGAGGACCCGCTGCACCCGTACACGCGGGCGCTGCTCTCGGCGATCCCGGTGCCGGACCCGACGGTGGAGGACACCCGGGAGCAGATTCTGCTGGCCGGTGACCTGCCCTCGCCGGCGCGGCCGCCGTCCGGCTGCCGGTTCCACACGCGGTGCCCGTGGAAGCAGCAGAGCCTGTGCGACACCGACCGCCCGCAGCTGCGGGAGATCGGCACCGGGCACCGGGTCGCGTGCCACTACGCGGAGGACATCCGCGACGGGCGGATCAAACCGCACGAGGTCAAGGCGGAACTCGTCGAGGCCGGGGAGCTGAACCCCGACGTCGGCGGGCTGCCGGACGTCGGCTCGGCGGCGGAGATCCTCTAGCCCCGAACGCGCGTGATGGCCCCCTTCCCTCGGCTCAGCCGAGGGAAGGGGGCCTTCACGCGCTTCGGCCGCATTTAGTCCTCTAAATGCGTGCGGTCGGCGTGCCCGACCGCGTTGCGAAAGCCACTTTCGCAACGCTCAAGGTTGCGAAAGTGGCTTTCGCAACACGCGGCGCATCGGCGAGGAGACCACGTCTGCCCGCATTCAGAGGACTAAATGCGGGGAGCGTGGCCTTCGGGCAGACTCTCTGTCATGCGGGTCACAGTGCTGGGAGCGTCGGGGCGGACGGGGATCCACGTGGTCCGGCTCCTGCGGGGGCGGGGACATCAGGTGCGGGCGGGCCTGCGCAGCCGCCGCCGCGCCGAGCAGGTCGCCGGGCTCGGCGCCGAGACCGTGGTCGCGGACGTCACCGCCGACGCGGACGACCTCGTCGAGGCGCTCGCCGGGTCCGAAGTGGTGATCAGTGCGATCGGCGCGCCCGATCCGGACCAGGCCTCGGTCGACCTCGTCGACCGCGACGGCGTGATGACCGCGATCCGCGCGGCGGAGAAGGCGGGGGTCTCGCGGTTCGTGCAGCTTTCCGCGCAGTTCGCGGATTCGCCGGATCAGGGTGATCGCCTGGTGCGGTCGATCCTGATGGCGAAGCAGATCTCCGACAGTGTCCTGCGCCGTTCGAGCCTGAACTGGACGATCGTCCGGCCCGGCACGCTCACCGACGACCAGCCCACGGGCCACGTCAAGATCGCCGGTCATCTCGAACCGGGCCGCGTCTCCCGCGCCGACGTCGCCGCCGTCCTGGTCGCCACGCTGGAAGAGCCGCTCGCCGAGAATCAGGGTTTCGACGTCATCGGCGGGGAGATCCCTATTCCGTCGGCGCTGGCGTCGTTGGGCTGAGCGCCTTCTTCCGTTCCCGCGCCGCCCGCAGGTTCGCGACGTTCCCGCAGGTTCGGACGTCGTGCCAGACGCCGCTGTTGTTGCGCGAGACGTCGTAGAAGGCCGAACGGCAGCCGTCGAGCCGGCACAGTTTCAGCCGCGACCAGATCCCGGCCTGCTGCGCGAGCAGCGTTTCCGTCCACAGCGCCGAAGCGAGCCACTGCCGTCCGGTGCCGGACGGGAACAGCCGGACGACGCCGTCACGCAGGTCGAGGTCCGCCTTGATCGGCTTGCCGAGGTCCGTTTCGCCGCCGTCCACGAGCGAAACGAACGATGCGCGAAGGTCGCGAAGAGCGCGAAGGTCACCCGGGCCCAGCGAGATCTCGGGTGCCTCGGAGTCCCGGGCGCGCGACCATTCCGCCAGCGCCTCGGCGGCCCAAGGCCGCGCCAGATCGGCGTCGCTCAGCAGGTCGAGGCCGTAGGTCTTGATCGCCTTGGTGTTGAGGAAGTCCTGAACGAGCGCCAGCCCCGAGGGGGCGGTGCGTAACCGGTACCGGTCCGTCGCGGTCCATGACATAGGTCAAGCGTACTTGACTCTGTCGAGCCGCGTCGCCATGCTGACGACAGAGGCAAAAGCCGAACACTTCTGTCAAAGGAGCAAGTCATGACCTCCATCGAAGGCGCCGTCGTCCTGGTCACCGGCGGGCAGCGCGGACTCGGCAAGGCGTTCGTCGCCGAACTGCTCGACCGCGGCGCCGCGAAGGTCTACGCGACGGCCAGGTCGCCGCGCGAGGAGACCGATCCGCGGATCGTCCCTCTCCCGCTCGACGTCACGGACCCGGAATCCGTCCGCGCGCTGGCCGCGAACGCGAGCGATGCCACGATCGTCTTCAACAACGCCGGTGTTCTCGGGCTCGGCTCGCTGTTGAACGACGGCGTCGAAGCGCACCGGCCGGTCTTCGAGACGAACGTCTTCGGCGCGCTGCGCGTCGCGCAAGCGTTTGCGCCGCAGCTCAAGGAGGGCGGGGCGCTGGTCAACGTGCATTCGGTCCTGTCGTGGGCGGCGGGCTCGGGCTCGTACGGCGCGTCGAAGGCGGCGTTCTGGTCGCTCACCAATTCGCTCCGCATCGAGTTCGCCGAGCAGGGCACCCAGGTGGTCGGCGTGCACCTCGGCTACACCGACACCGACATGACCCAGGGCCTCGACATCCCCAAGAACGACCCGCGCGACGTCGCCCGCCAGGTCGTCGACGGCCTCGAAAAGGGCGAGACCGAGGTGCTCACCGACGACCTCACCCGCCGGGTCAAGGCCGCGCTGTCCGGTCCGGTCGAGCATCTCGGCACCAGCCGGATCGGCGCGTAGAAAACCGTTGGCGGGAGGCTGCCGCTCCGAGGTAGCTTCGCCGCCATGTGTGCCCCCGCGTTCACCCGGATCCGCCGCGCCTAGCGGCGGATTCCCGGCTTTCGGCAAGGAACCGCCGCCCGAGCGAGTCATCGCCGGGCGAGCCTCGTGCTGCCCGGCTCACCTCGAAGCCGCGGAGATCCCTTGCGCACACAGCGTCCTGGCCGTCATGAACTCGGCCAGAACTTCCTCATCGACCGGACCATCATCGAAACCGTCGTGAAGCTCGTCGACGGCACGACCGGGCCGATCATCGAATTCGGCACGGGCGATGGCGCCCTCACCCTGCCGCTGGAACAGCTCGGCAGGCCACTGACCGGCGTCGAGATCGACGACCGCCGCACCGCCCGGCTGGCGGGCCGCGTCCAGCCGCCGACGAAGATCGTCACCGCGGACTTCCTGCGGTTCCCGTTGCCGAAGACACCCCATGTGCTGGTCGGGAACCTGCCGTTCCACCTGACCACCGCGACCCTGCGCCACGTCCTCGCCGCTCCCGGGTGGACGGACGCCGTCCTGCTCATGCAGTGGGAGGTGGCGCGCCGCCGGGCCGGGGTCGGTGGCGCGACCATGATGACCGCGCAGTGGTGGCCGTGGTTCGACTTCCGGCTGGCGGGCCGGGTGCCCGCGGAGGCGTTCCGCCCGAGGCCGGGCGTCGACGGCGGGCTGCTCACCATGACCCGGCGTGAGCGGCCGCTCGTCGGCGACGCGGATCGTGAGGGCTACCAGGACTTCGTGCGGCAGGTGTTCACCAGGCCCGGCCGGGACGTCGTGCCCAAACGGCTCACCGCACGCCAGTGGGCTGAGGCGTTTCGGCTTCGGCGAGGAAATCCGGCTCGCGCACGCGGCGTTTCGTCGAACCGAACAGGACGCCGCCGATGACCACGGCCGCCGCGACGATCTCCACCGGCGAAGGCCGCTCGTCGAGGACCAGGAACGCCATCGACAGCCCGACCACCGGCACCAGCAGGGAGAACGGCGCGACCACGCCCGCCGGGTTGCGGCGCATCAGCGACGTCCAGATCCCGGAGCCGACGATCGTGCCGAACACCACGACGTAGGCGAGGCCGCCGAGCCCGATCAGCCCGGTCGTGGTGCCGAGCGTGCTCAGCGAGTGCCCGATCTCGGCGGGGCCCTCCATGGCCAGCGACAGCGCGAACATCGGCAGGGGCGGCACCACGGACATCCAGAGGACGAAATTCAGCGGGTTGTCCGGTGCCGCCTGCCGGGTGCTCAGGTTGCCGAACGCCCAGCTCAGCGCGCCGAGCAGGGTCAGGATCACCGGCAGCAGGGCGGCGTTCCCGGCCTGCTGCCAGGCGATCGTCGCCATTCCGGCGACGGCGAGCAGGATCCCGGCGAGTTGCCGTCCGGACACGCGTTCGCGGAGGAAGACGGCGCCGAGCAGCACGGTGAACGGGGCCGACGCCTGCAGCACGAGCGACGCGAGACCGGTCGGCATGCCGGTGTCCATCGCGATGAAGAGGAACACGAACTGCCCGGTGCCGAAGCCCAGCCCGTAGCCGAGCAGGTGGCGGATCTTCACCTTCGGCCACGGGACGAACAGGATCGTCGGGATCGCGATGACCGCGAAGCGCAGCCCGCCGGCGAAGACGGGCGGGAACTGGCCGAGGGTGGCGTGGATGGCGAGGAAGTTGCAGCCCCAGAGGACGGCGACGAACAGGGCGAGCAGGCGATCGCGGGCGGGCATGTCTTCACTCTTACGTGGAACGACCATTTAGGACCAGCGAGAATATTTGCAGCGATCGTTCAGTTCGGCTTCACATATGCTGGCGGTATGGACATCGGCCGGTTGCGGACCCTGCGGGAGTTCGCCGATCGCGGCAGCGTGACGGCGGCCGCGAAAGCGTTGCACTGCACGCCGTCCGCGGTCTCCCAGCAGCTTCGCGCCTTGCAGAGTGACGTCGGTCTCGCGCTGACGGAACCGGCCGGACGCGGCCTGCGGCTGACCGACGCGGGCCGCGCGCTGGTCGCCCGCGCGGACGACGTGCTCGCCGCACTGGAGCGGGCGGAGTCCGAATTGGACACTTACCGCAGCGCCCCGCGCGGCCGGGTCCGGGTGGCGATCTTCCAGTCCGCCGGGCTGATGCTGCTGCCTGGCCTGCTGCACCGGACGGCGGAATTCGACGGCCTGGACGTCATCGTGCGCGACGTCGACATGACCCCGCCGGAGGTCCCCGGCCTCGTCGCGGATTACGACATCGTGGTGGCGCACCGGGACGAGCACGCGCCGTCGCTCGGCTCGGACCGGCTGGAGACCCGGCATCTGCTGCGGGAGCCTCTCGACGTCGCGCTTCCTGCGGGGCACCGGCTCGCGAAGCGCCGCCGTATCGAACTCGCCGAACTGGCCGACGAACGCTGGATCAGCGTCAACGCCGGCTTCCCGGTGGACGACATCCTCCAGTCGCTGATCATCCGCACCGGGGTGCGGCCGCAGGTGGTCCAGCGCATCAACGACTTCCGGATCACCGAACGGCTCGTCGCCGCCGGGCACGGGATCGCGCTCCTTCCCCGGTACACAATGGACACTCGGCGCGGCAGCGGTCTGGTCTGCCGTCCGCTCGCCGGGATCAAGGCGGCCCGGCACGTGGAGGCGGTCTACCGGCTCGGCGCGTCTTCGCGACCCGCGGTGGCGAAGGTGCTCGACGCGCTCGCCGACGAGGTCGGCGCGCTCACAGGCGAGCGTGACTCTTCAGGTAGTCCAACGCGATCTCGAGCGCATCGGCGATCGGCGTGACGTCGTGGCGCAGGTGGGCCATCAGCAGGCCGCCCTGTACACAGGTCAGCGCGGCCTGCGCGAGCCTCGCCGGGTCGGCGCCTTCGACCAGTTTTCCCTGTTCTCGCAGCGATTCCAGACCGCGCTGGAGATGTGACTCCCATTCGCGGTAGGCCTTGTCCAGCAGCGGCGCCATCTTGGGGTCGTCGCCGAGTTCGCCGGTGAGGTTGCCCAGCGGGCAGGCGATCGGCCCCTTGGGCGTGGTCTGGATGGCCAGGATCTCCCTGGCCCACTGGTCGAAATCGGCCCAGTCGTGCAGCTCGAAGATGGTCGGCTGGTTGCCGAGGATGTTTTCGAGGAAGCGGGTGATGACCGCTTCGACGAGCTGATCCTTGTTCTTGAAGTAGTGGTACATCTGCGATTTCCCGGCCCCGCTCGCCGCGAGCACCTTGTCGACGCTCGTCCCGGCGACGCCGTGGACGTACATCAGCTCCGCCGCCGCGTCGACGATGGCGTCCCTCGTCATCCGCCCCTGCGGGGTCTTCGCCGGTTGACCACTCATGTACCGAATAGTACAGTCGGCTCCACTGTACCGATCAGTACAACAAAAGGAGCCGACCATGGGGGATCTCAACACCGAACTCGCCGAGCTGCGGGAGTCCGTCGCGAGCCACGTTCCGGCGGAGGTCGCCGAGGTGCTCAAGGCCGACCGTGCGACGTTCGTCGGGGTGGTCGCCGAGGCGGCCGCGAAACCGGGAACGCCGATGCCGGACCTCGCGCTGCCGGACGCCGGTGGCGATCGGGTGCGGGTCGCGGACGGGCCCGCGGTCGTGGTGTTCTATCGCGGCGCGTGGTGTCCGTACTGCAATCTGGCGTTGCGCACATATCAGCAGGAGCTTTTGCCGGAGCTGGAGAAGCTGGGGGTGAAGCTGGTCGCGGTCAGCCCGCAGCTGCCGGACGGCTCGCTGTCCACAAAGGACCTGGAGTTCGCCGTCCTGTCCGATGTGGACAACGAGCTCGGGCGGGCGCTCGGCATCACGTTCCGGCTGGCCCCGGAGACGAAACCGGCGTTCGACTCGCTCATCGGCGACGTCGAGAAGATCAACGGGGCGGCGGAATGGGAGCTGCCGTATCCGACCGTCCTGGTCGTGGACGGCGAAGGCGTCATCCGGTACATCGACGTGCACCCGGACTACACGACGCGCACCGACCCGGCGGACGTCCTGGCCGCGGTGAAAGGCCTGTAGAAGTACATGAAGGCCCCCTTCCTGTACCTGGGCGCAAGGAAGGGGGCCTTCATGTACTGAGGAACTACCGGTTCGCCCGGTTCACCGCCGACACGACGGCCCGCAGCGAAGCGGTCACGATCGACGGGTCGATCCCGATGCCCCAGTACACCCGGTCGGAGATCGCGCACTCGATGTACGACGCCGCCCGCGCGTCGTCGCCCGGCGAGAGCGTGTGCTCGCTGTAGTCCAGCAGCCGCAGGTCGAACCCGACGGTCGACAACGCGTCGAAGAACGCCGCGATCGGGCCGTTCCCGCGCCCGGTGACCTCGTGCTCGTCGCCCTCGACCCGCACGGTCGCGGTGATGTCGTACTCGCCGTCCCCGTTGTCCCGGACGTGCTGGCGCACCAGCTCCAGCGGCGTCTTCAGCTCCAGGTACTCGGCCGAGAACGCGTTCCACATCGTGGCCGGGTCGACCTCGCCGCCCTCGGTGTCGGTGTGGCGCTGGACGACCTTCGAGAACTCGATCTGCAGGCGCCGCGGCAGGTCGAGCTGGTGCTCGGCCTTCATGATGTAGGCGACGCCGCCCTTGCCGGACTGCGAGTTCACCCGGATCACGGCCTCGTAGTTGCGGCCGATGTCCTTGGGGTCGATCGGCAGGTACGGGACCTCCCACGGGTGTTCGTCGACCGGCGTCCCGACCTTGTCGGCGGCGGCCTTCATCGCGTCGAGGCCCTTGTTGATCGCGTCCTGGTGGCTGCCGGAGAACGCGGTGAACACCAGGTCGCCCGCCCACGGGCTGCGTTCGTGCACCGGCAGCTGGTTGCAGTATTCGACGGTCCGCTTGATCTCGTCCATGTCGGAGAAGTCGATCTGCGGGTCGACGCCCTGGCTGTACAGGTTCATGCCCAGCGCGACCAGGTCGACGTTGCCGGTGCGCTCGCCGTTGCCGAACAGGCAGCCTTCGATCCGGTCCGCGCCGGCCTGGAAGCCCAGTTCGGCGGCGGCGATACCGGTGCCGCGGTCGTTGTGCGGGTGCAGCGACAGGATCACCGAGTCGCGGCGGTCCAGGTTGCGGTGCATCCACTCGATCGAGTCGGCGTAGACGTTCGGCGACGCCATCTCGACGGTCGCGGGCAGGTTCAGGATCACCGGCTTAGCGCGCGTCGGCTGCCAGATCTCCGTGATGGTGTTGCAGACCTCGAGCGCGTACGACAGCTCGGTGCCGGTGTAGGACTCCGGCGAGTACTGGAAGCGGAAGTCGGTGTCCGGCTGCTTCGCCGCGTAGTCGACGACCAGCTCAGCGGCCTGCGAAGCGATCTTCGTGATGCCGATGCGCTCTTCGCGGAATACGACGCGACGCTGCAGGATCGAGGTCGAGTTGTAGATGTGGACGATCGCGCGCGGCGCGCCTTCGAGCGCCTTGAAGGTGCGCTCGATCAGCTCCGGGCGGCATTGGGTCAGCACCTGGATGCTGACGTCGTCCGGGATGGCGCCCTCGTCGATGATCTCGCGGACGAAGTCGAAGTCCGTCTGCGACGCCGCCGGGAAGCCGACCTCGATCTCCTTGTAGCCCATGCGGACCAGCAGGTCGAAGAACTTGCGCTTGCGCGCGGGCGACATCGGGTCGATCAGGGCCTGGTTGCCGTCACGCAGGTCGACGGCGCACCACAGCGGCGCGCGCTCGATGCGCTTGTCCGGCCAGGTGCGGTCGGGCAGGGCGATGTCCTCGACCAGGTCGTACCAGGGGCGATAGCGGTGTACGGGCATCGAAGTGCCGCGCTGGGTGTTCCACGAAGCCTGCTCGGAAGGCGCAGGACGGGTGGGCTTGCGAATGCTCATGAGGGGACGGTTCTCCTGAAGAATCGGGTGCGACGACCGGCACCACGAAGCCCCGCGACGGGGAGCCGGTCCGATCAGGCCCCGTCGCGGCAGCGAAGCAGGAGAGCTCGAGCCACGACGCCACCTTAACCGCGCGATCTCCCGAAGGGAAACCCGGGCCGCGATCGAACCGTGACCACAGTGGCGCCCATTCGGGTTACTCACGGGTAGCAATCGGACCAGGCGGCGTGCCACACTGCCCGGCATGGGCGAGCACGCTGAAGAGAAGGAAACCGCTGATCAGGCGACCAGGCGCAAGGTCGACTGGCGAGCGGGCGGCAGCCGCGCGGCCGGCGTCCTGGCGAGCGTCGTCCGCTGGGCCGGCTTGATCTTCGCGGCCATCCTGGTGCTGCACGTCGTCTTCGTGATCGGCGAGGCGAACCCGGACAACGGCATCGTGTCCTTCGTCCGCGGCTGGGCCGACGGGTTGCTGCTGGGCTTCAAGGATCTCTTCATGCCCGAAGACGCCAAGCTGCGCGTACTGGTCAACTACGGCATCGCCGCGATCTTCTGGATGGTCGTCACCGGGATCCTCGCGAAGATCATCCGGCGTGTGGGCGGTTCCGCTTAGTCTCGGAGCATTACGCTCGGAAGATGTTCGCGCGGGCGGTGCCCTACGAGATCGTCGCGATCGGGGCTTCGGCGGGCGGAGTCAAGGCACTCCTCACGGTGCTCAAGGCCTTGCCCGTGGACTTCCCGGTGCCCGTGGTCATCGTCCAGCACCTCGATCCCCACCACGACACGGTGCTCGCCGAGCTTCTCGACCGGCGGTCGCTGTTGCGGGTCAAGCTGGCCGAGGACGGCGACGTGGCCGAGCCCGGTACCGCCTACATCGCCCCGCCGGACCGCCATCTCCTGGTCGGGTCCGGCGGGGCACTCCGGCTGTCGACGCGGGACAAGGTGAGATTCGTCCGCCCGTCGGCCGATCTGCTCTTCGAATCCGTCGCGGTGGCCTGCGGTGCCGCGGCACTGGTCTGCGTGCTCACCGGGACCGGTTCCGACGGCTCGGCGGGCGCGAGGGCGGTCTCGTCGCGTGGCGGTACCGTGGTCGCCGAAGATCCGAGTACCGCGGAATTCAAAGGCATGCCACAGGCCGTGCTGAACGCCGTGGCGGTCGATCTGACGCTGCCGCTGGAGGGGATCGCGGCCGCGCTGGTGGCCCTGATCGAAGGAACGAGATCGCTGTGATCGTGCATGCCGGTGGGTCCGACGACGAGCAAGAGCTGGAATCGCTGCTGATGTTCATCAACGATTCCCGCGGATTCGATTTCACCGGGTACAAGCGGACGTCGCTCGGCCGCCGGATCCGTAAGCGGATGCAGACGGTGAACTTCGAGAAGTACGCGGATTACCGGGATTTCCTGGAAAGCAACGCCGACGAGTTCCAGGAACTCTTCAACACGATTCTGATCAACGTCACCGGTTTCTTCCGCGACCCGGCGGCGTGGGAGTACCTGCGGACGGCCGTCGTCCCCGGCTTGATCGCCAAGGCCGACCCGGACCAGGACATCCGCATCTGGAGCGCCGGGTGTTCGAGCGGCGAGGAGGCCTACACTCTCGCGATCATCTTCGCCGAACACCTCGGGATCG
Source organism: Amycolatopsis sp. w19 (assembly GCF_051373225.1). Lineage (NCBI taxonomy): Bacteria > Bacillati > Actinomycetota > Actinomycetes > Pseudonocardiales > Pseudonocardiaceae > Amycolatopsis > Amycolatopsis sp. w19. The sequence goes on from NZ_JBPQFM010000039.1 coordinate 28,878, forward strand.
AGGCCTGCACCAAACGGGTCAAGATCTACGGCACCGATGTCGACGAGGAAGCCCTGCGCGAGGCCAGGGCCGGCGTGTACTCCCTCAAGACGCTGGAAAAACTCCCCGACGAGGTGAAGGCGAAGTACTTCGAACCGAACGGCGCCCTGTTCGCCTTCCGCCGCGACCTCCGCCGCCGGGTGATCTTCGGCAGGCACGACATCACCCGCGACGCCCCGATCTCGCGGGTCGATCTGCTCGTCTGCCGCAACACTCTGATGTATTTCAACGTCGAAGCGCAGACGAAGATCATCGAGCGGTTCCATTTCGCGCTCAACGAAGGCGGTCACCTTTTCCTCGGCAAGGCCGAGATGCTGCTCGCCGACGGATCGCGGTTCGAGGTCACCGACATGCGCAACCGGGTGTTCCGGATCCAAGCCGGTGTGGGGGCGGCGAAGCCGGCGCGGTACGACCTCTTGCCCGCTTCCGAGGCCGGAAGGATCAATCGGCGTCAAGTGGTCGAGTTGGCCTTGGCGTCCTCACCCGATTCGGTGCTGGTCATCGACCGTGACGGCACGGTCGCGTTGATCAACGGCGCGGCGAGGCTGCAGTTCGGGCTTTCCCCGGACAAGGTGGGCACGTTGTTCGGGGAGCTGGAGATCTCCTCTCGGCCGATCGACCTCGGGTCCATGGTCGACAGAGCCCACAGCGAGCGACGGAGTGTCCGGGTCAACGCCGTGCGATGGGACAAGAACGACGGTGAGGCACGGTATTTCGACGTCATCGTGAAGCCACTGCTCACCAGTGACGGCGAGGACCTCGGCGTCGCGATCACCCTCATCGACACCACCGAGGCCACCCGGCTCCAGCAGGAGGTCAAACGGGTGCAAGAGGACCTCGCCACGGCCTACGCGGAACTCCAATCGACCAACGCGGAATTGGAGACCGTGAACGAGGAACTCCAGTCGAGCATCGAGGAACTCGAGACGACGAACGAGGAACTCCAGTCCACCAACGAGGAACTCGAGACCACCAACGAGGAACTCCAGTCGGGCAACGAAGAACTCGAGACGATGAACGAGGAGCTGCGGATCCGCACCGCCGAGCTGGACGAGGCACGCACCTTCCTCGAAGGGGTGCTGTCCAGTGTCGCCGCCGGAGTGGTCGTGCTCGACAGCGATCTTCTGGTGCGCAGCTGGAACCGCGGCGCCGAGGACCTGTGGGGGATGCGCGCCGACGAGGTCTACCGGACGGATTTCTTCACGCTCGACTTCGGCCTGCCGACGGACGGGCTCCGCGACATGGTCGAGATCTGCAACGAGACCGGCCACCGCGCGCTCCCGGTCGAGACCGACGCGGTCGACCGGAAGGGCAGGCCCTTCGCCGCCTCCGTCAGTTGTTCGCCGCTGGGCGGGCCCGGAAGTGGCGTCGTGCTGCTGATGGAGAAGCGGCGGGAGTGAGGTCGTCGCCATGGGGGACCAGGTCGGCGACCGTCAGGCGGCGGCTCATCAGCCGTTCGGACAGGTCGCCGATCCGCATGTTGTGACTGCGGGCGTACCGCCGCAGCACCCGGAACGCGCCCTCCGCGCTGACTTCCAGCCGGGCGGACAGCAATCCCTTGGCCTGTTCGATGATCACCCGGCTCGACAGCGCGCCCTGCAGTTGCCGTGAGGTCGTGGTCAGCCCGTCGATCGTCCGGTGGTTGAGCATGGCGATCGTCGCGACGTCGGCGAGCGCGCTCGCGATGCTCAGCTCGGTCGGCGGCAGCGGCGTCGTCTCCGTGGTCAGGATCGTCACCGAGCCGAGCGCGTCTTCGCGGCGGCAGAAGGGGAACGCGTGCACCGACCGGTAGCCGAGGGAAAGCGCGGCGGGAGCGAATCTGCTCCAGCGTGACGTCGCTTCGTCGAGGAGCACGTTGACGACCGGCTCCCCGCTCGCCTCGCTCTCGACGCCCGGCCCTTCTTCGGCGAACAGTTCGCCGAGCGGTGGTGCCTCGACTCTTTCGTCGGTGTCCACCACGACGTGGCGGTCGCCGGAGGCGGTCAGATGCACCGACGACGAAGCGATCAGCTGGGTGTATCGATCCGCCACGCAGAGCCAGTAATTCGCCGGATCCAACGCGGGGACGAGAGTGTCCGCCAGCTCCACCAACGTGTCGGCGACCCATTTTTCGCGATTCCGCATCAAAAATCGGCCTTCCTTGGGGGCAGCCAACGCTAGTCCTCTCGCCGCGGTCACGGAAGCCGCCCCACTCAGCCATCCGGGTCACATCCGCGGGGCGGTCGCGGGCGTACTCTCGCCTCATGTGGGACGGCACCGGTGGCCGGTACGACCAGTCGGCCCTGCGGGAACTGGTCGAGGCCGAACGAGGGCGTGCGGATCGCGCCGCGGAGGTGGCCTTACGGCACGAAATCCTCATGGAAACGGCCGTCGAAACCATGCGACCGTTCCATCGGAGGATGGCGCGGCTCCATCGCGCCACCGAAGGCAGGCACCGGGCGGCGGCCGATCTGCACGCGGGCTACGTCGCCGCGGTGAAGGACTGGGCCGCCGGGCGGGCGGACGTCCCGCCGGCGTTCCTGGCCGCGGTCGCCGAGAACGCCGGCGTCCGGAGCCTCGCGGTGACCTTGTTCAGCGGCCCCGGGACCGCGGCCGTCGTCGTGTCCGATCCCGTCGCCGCCAGGGCGAACGACCTGGAGTGCGTCTTCGGCGAAGGGCCCTCCCGGGAAATGCCCGGCGTTTGCGCCGAGCGGGAACTGTCGAGCCGGTGGCCCCGGTTCGGGCCCGCCGCGAAGGAACTCGGGGTCCGGGCGGTGGTGTCGGCCCGGCTCGGGCTGCGGGAAGCGCCGCTGGGCACCCTCACCGCGTATCGGCCCGAACCCGAACCGGACGCCGAAATCGCCCGTTCGACGGAACTGGTGGCCGACGCGCTCACCGCCACCGCGTTGCATCCGGACACCCGGCTCGACGCGGAAGACGGGCTCCCCGTCCATCCGTTGTTCGGTGACCTGGACCTCGAGATCGTGGTGCACCATGCCACGGGGATGGTCATGGCCACGCAGGATTGCACCGCTTCGGACGCGCTCGCCCTCATACACGCGCGTGCCTACGCCCTGGACGAAAGCGTCATCGAAGTCGCCAGGACGATCGTGAACCGGACGTCGACGCTCAGCTGACACCGAGCCTTTCGTACGCCTCGACGGCGGCTTTCGGGTCGTCCGCCTGGAATTTCACGACGCGGACGGTCTCGGTCGCCCCGAGCGGCCGGGTCACGGTGATCGGCTCACGCAATTCGGCGACCAGGTTCGTCTCGTAGAAGTTGTCGTGACGTAGCCAGGTTTCGTCGCGAAACGCCTTCGCCTTGGCGGGATCGTGGCTTTCCTTCAGGTGCCGCAGGGCGACGATGTTCTCCCTCGGGATCCGCACGTCGTAGAACGAGCTGTAGCGCACTCGCACCTCGCGCGACGAGATCACGTGCGGCCGGACGACGGTGCCGGCGTAGACCCCGAACACCAGCAGTGCCGAGTACACGCCGAGGACGAGCAGCAGGATGTCGACGACGAGACCGAAGTCGATCAGCCAGAAGAGACCGGCTTCGAAGGCGCTCACCACGGCCAAGACGATGAAGATCGGCTTGCCGCCCGAGCCGTACGGCACCGCGACGGCGTCCCCGTCGATGCCGTCCTTCCGGCGGCCGAGATACAGCCAGAGTCCGGCCATCGTGCGTGACTCGTTGCGGATCAACGCGCGAACTGCCCCCATAACCCCAGGTTAGCGATCGAACCGGGTCAGGATCTTCACCGCGTCGGCGGATGCCGGGTCCTTCGGGGTGTAGATCTCCAGCCGGTGGTCGGGGCTGTCGGGCTGGAGCCACACCTGATAGTCGATGCCGAGCGCGCCGACCGTCGGATGCCGCAACCACATGGCGCCGACCGTGCAGTCGGCGACGTCACCGGTCGCCCAGAGCGTCGCGAACTCGTCGCTGCGCATGGTCAGCTCGCCGATGAGCGCGGCCAGCCGGGCGTCGGTCGGATGGCGACCGGCGGTCAACCGCAGATAGGCGACGTGGACGCGGGCGAGCTCGGCCCAGTTGTCGAACAGGTCCCTGGTGAGCGGGTCGAGGAAGAACATCCGCGGCACGGACGGCCGCCGCGCGGGATCCGACGGCGAGCCGAAGTCGAGGTGTTCGGCGGTGAGCACGTGGCCTGCCCGGTTCCACGCGAGGACGTCGCCGCGCCTGCCGAGCACGACGGCGGGCACGGTCTCGCCGAGGTTCTCCAGCAGCGCGAGCACCCGGGGATGTGGTTCTTCCGGGCCGGGATCGGACAGCTTCGGGAGCGAGGAACGCCGCGCGAGGTTATGCAGGTGCGCGGTCTCGACGTCGTCGAGCCGCAGTGCGCGGGCAAGCGCGTCGAGTACCTGCTGTGACGCGGTCTCGGCCAGTCCTTGTTCCAGCCGCGTGTAGTACCCGGCGCTCACCCCGGCGAGCTGGGCGAGCTCCTCGCGACGCAGTCCGGGCACGCGGCGCGAGGTGCCGTAGGTGCGCAGGCCGATCTCGGCGGGGGTCACCCGGTCACGACGGCTTTTGAGGTACACGCCGAGGCTTTCCATGATTCCGAGCCTAAGTACTTGGCCCGCCGCGTGGGTGTACCCGCGAGGTGTACCCATGGCCCGGTTGGCCTTCTCCTCAACGGTTTGCCGCATGTCTCCATCGGGGCGGGTTGGGCAGCTGAGGTACATGAAGGCCCCCTTCCTGTACCTAGGTGTACTGCCCCGGGAGGTTGTGAACGGGGAGACACGTAGTCAGATGATCTTGGAATGAGGGAGGGCCTCCGGGTTCGGT
>NZ_JBPQFM010000040.1:0-33667 GCF_051373225.1 Amycolatopsis sp. w19
CGAGACGCCTACCCAGACTGGCTCCACACCTACAATCACCACCGCGGCCACACCGCACTCGCCGGCAAACCACCCGCCAGCCGCGTCCCCAACCTCCCAGGTCAATACACCGGGACCGCCGTGCGACCCAGCGGCAGCCCGAAGTGGGCCAGATAGGCGGACGCGGCGCCTTCGCCAGCCGGTCGAGGTCGGCGCCGAGGTCGAGCCCCGCCTCCGCGTAGGCGCGTTCCACCAGAGTCCGTTCGCCGGACTTCGCCAGGATCCGCCGGTAGTCGACGCCCACGTTCCAGCCCGGGTTGCCGCCGGCCCGCTGTTCCAGCGCGACCCGGTCGATCCCGAACGCGCCGGCGCGGTAGAAGCGATCCCAGACGCCCTGCCAGAAAACCTGATCCGCGACGTCCTGCGGGCGGGGCTGCGTGGCGTCCAGCCAGCCTGGGATCTCGGCCAGCGCGTTCGCCAGCGCGAGCCGCGCCCTGCCTCCCGGATTCGCGGTGGCGGCCTGCACCACGTCGACGAATCTGCCCACGTTGGCCGCGGGATCGGTGATCCGCACCAGCTGCAGCCGTGCGTCGAGCAGCGTGTTCAGCGCGTACCCGACATCGAGCGACGAATTCCAGTGCGTGGCCCCGCCGGCGAGGGTGCCGCAGAAGGACATCAGGCCGTCGAACCGGCGCGGATTCCGCTCGGCGAGCAGGGTCGCGGTGATCGCGCCCACCGATTCGCCCGCCGCGATGGTGCGTCGCGTCGGGCCGATCGTGTGGGTGAACCAGTCGTGCAACCGGGTCTGGTCGATCAGCGCCTCCTCGATCGACCAGCCACGCACGGTCCGATACTGGGACGCGGCCAGCGCGTATCCCGGCGCCAGCAGGAAAGACTCGGTCGCGGGCTGTGACGTCAGCGCGATCCGATCGGGTTCCGGATACGCCACGGAGTACATCCCGTGGCTCCACAGCACGAGCGTGCCGTTCCAGTTTCCGGCACCAGCACCAGATAGCGTGCGCCTTCGAGGTCGCCCTCGTACCTGACCACCCCCGCGGCTCATCCCTCGCCGCGCGGACCGCGGTGTCGACGGCCGCTCGGCCTAACTGAAGATGACCGAGCGCAGGAGAAGTCTGTCCGAGCCCCGGCCGCCGTTCGGGCGAAGCGAGAAGTAGGAATCACTCGAGCAATCGTCGTCCAGGAACACCACCGCGGTCGAATCGGTGTCGTTCCGCGGACGGAACGCGTCGACGTCCCAGTCCGCTATTTCGGGTATTTCGATGCATTCGCCGCTGGGCGGATCCACCAGGGTGCCGACCTGGATTTCTTCGTCTTCGTCGTAATAGCGGTAGGTGAATTCGCCGTCGGCCGCGGAGGCCACCGCCGGAATCGTGAAGCACAGGGCGACGGCGCTGACAAGGGAAAGGAAAGCGGTTCGTTTACGCATGGTTCGACGTTAGGACGGTGATCAACATCTCCGGTAGGTCCCGCGGCGAGGTCCACCCGAGGGTGTGGACCTCGCCCGGATGGTGATCGATAGTGAGGGCATGTACACCGGCAACCCCGACGTCCCCGACGACGTGTTCGCGGACGTTCTCGGCCAGATCAACGATTTCGTGCGCACCCGGGTGATGCCCCGTGAGCTGGAGATCATGAACACGGACGCCATTCCGGCGGATCTGCGGGCGCAGGCCGCGGAGATGGGACTGTTCGGGTACGCGATCCCCCAGGAGTGGGGCGGGCTCGGCCTCGACCTGGTGCAGGACGTCGAGGTCGCGATGGCGCTGGGGTACACGTCGCTGGCGTTGCGGTCGATGTTCGGCACGAACAACGGGATCGCCGGGCAGGTGCTGGTCGGTTTCGGCACCCAGGAACAACAGGCCCGGTGGCTGCCGGGGATCGCGTCAGGTGAGGTCGTCGCGTCGTTCGCACTGACCGAGCCGGGCGCTGGGTCGAATCCGGCCGGGTTGCGGACCAGTGCGAAGCCGGACGGTGACGGCTGGGTGATCGACGGCGGGAAGCAGTTCATCACCAACGCCACCGAGGCCGGCCTGTTCGTGGTGTTCGCGCGGACGGACACCGGGATCGCGGTGTTCCTAGTGCCCGCCGACGCGCCGGGCATCACGGTCGGGGCGAAGGACGCCAAGATGGGGCAGGAGGGTTCGCGGACCGCGGACGTGACGTTCTCGCAGGTCCGAGTCGGGCCCGAGGCGCTGGTCGGTGGAGACGGCGAAGTCGGCTACAAGGCGGCGATGACGTCGTTGGCGCGCGGGCGGATCCACATGGCGGGCCTCGCCGTCGGGACGGCGCAGCGGGCGTTGGACGAGTCCGTCACGTATGCCGCGTCGGCGACCCAGGGTGGCACGCCGATCGGGGATTTCCAGCTGGTGCAAGCGATGCTGGCCGATCAGCAGACCGGTGTGCTCGCCGGTCGCGCGCTCGCCCGTGAGGCCGCGCGGGCGTATGTGACGGGGGAGGACCGGCGGATCGCGCCGTCGGCGGCGAAACTGTTCTGCACCGAGATGGCGGGCAAGGCCGCGGATCTCGCGGTGCAGGTCCACGGCGGAAGCGGCTACATGCGCGAGGTCGCGGTCGAGCGGATCTACCGGGACGTCCGGTTGATGCGGCTGTACGAGGGCACGAGCGAGATCCAGCGGTTGATCATCGGCGGTGGGCTGGTGCGGGCCGAGAAGAAGAAAGCATGACGAGGCCACTCGACGGGGTCACCGTCGTCGCCGTCGAACAGGCCGTGGCCGCACCGCTGGCCACCCGCAACCTCGCCGACCTCGGCGCGCGGGTGATCAAGGTCGAACGCGTCGACGGCGGGGATTTCGCCCGCGCGTACGACCACGCCGTCCACGGCAGCGGCGCGCATTTCGTCTGGCTCAACCGGGGCAAGGAATCGCTCGCCGTCGACCTCAAGACCGACGAGGGCCGTGACGTCGTCCGGCGGCTGGTCGCGAAGGCCGACGTGTTCGTACAGAACCTCGCGCCCGGCGCGGCGGAGCGGCTCGGTTTCGGCGATCTGCGGGCCGATCACCCCGAGCTGGTCGTGGTGAACCTGTCCGGGTTCGGCGCGGGCGGGCCGATGGAGCGGCGCAAGGCCTACGACATGCTGGTCCAGGCCGAGGCCGGGCTCATCGCGATCACCGGCACCCCGGACGCTCCGGCGAAGACGGGCATCCCGACCGCCGACATCGCCTCGGGCATGTACTGCGCGCAGGCGGTGCTGGCGGCGTTGCTGCGCCGCTGGCGCACCGGCGAGGGTGCGACGATCGAGGTCTCGATGCTGGAAGCCACCGTCGAATGGATGGGATACGCGCTCTACACCCGGATGTACGCCGGCACCGAGCCCGAGCGGATGGGGCTGAGCCACAGTTCGATCGCGCCGTACGACGCCTTTCCGACGCGTGACGGCCAGATGCTCATCGGCGTCCAAAACGACACCGGCTGGCGCACGCTGGTCACCGACGTCCTCGACGCGCCCGAACTCGCCGACGATCCGCGCTTCACCACCAACGTCAAGCGGGTCGCCCACCGCGCGGAATGCGACGCCGCTGTCGCCGCGAGGACATCGCTGTGGTCCAACCGCGAGCTCGACGACCGGCTCGCCGCGGCCGGTGTTCCCGCCGCACAGCTCAAGGACGTCGGTCAGGTCGCCGACCATCCTCAGCTCCGGGCGCGCGATCGCTGGCGCAAGGTCGGCACCGAATTCGCCCGGATCGACGCGCTGCTGCCGCCGGTGACGTTCGACGATTTCGAGGCGTGCATGGGCGACGTCCCGGCTTTGGGGGAGCACACGCACGCGTTGCTCGTCGAGTCCGGAGTGGACGCCGACGACTATCTTCGCCGGGGTATCGCCCGCTGAATTTCGGGAGCGTCTGGAGGAACTCCAGGATTACGATCAAGAACATGCGATTCGCCATCAAGACTTCGCCGCAGGACACCGTCTGGTCCGACATGCTCGCCGTCTGGCAGGCCGCCGACGAGATCGAACTCTTCGAATCGGGCTGGACCTTCGATCACTTCTATCCCATTTTCTCGGATTCGACCGGCCCCTGCCTGGAAGGGTGGATGACGCTCACCGCGCTCGCGCAGGCCACGAAACGGCTCCGGGTGGGCACCCTGGTCAGCGGGATCCACTACCGCCACCCCGCGCTGCTCGCGAACATGGCCGCGACACTGGACATCGTTTCCGGCGGACGGCTGGAGATCGGTGTCGGCGCGGGCTGGAACGAAGAGGAATCCGGCGCGTACGGCATGGAGCTGGGCACCATCAAGGAGCGCAGTGACCGCTTCGAGGAGGCCTGCGAGATCCTCGTCGGCCTGCTGACGCAGGAGACCACGAGCTTCCAGGGCGAGCACTACCAGCTGACCGACGCCCGTTGTGAACCCAAGGGTGTGCAGAAGCCGCATCCGCCGATCTGCATCGGCGGCAGCGGCGAGAAGCGCACCCTGCGCACGACCGCGAAATACGCCCAGCACTGGAACTTCGTCGGCGGCACGCCGGAGGAGTTCGCGCACAAGCGCGAAGTGCTGCACCGGCACTGCGCGGACATCGGCCGGGATCCGAAGGAGATCACCTTGTCCTCGCACGTGCGCCTCGGCACGGACGGCGACTACGCGAAGGTGGCCGCCGAGGCCGAAGCACTCGGTGAAGTGGGGCTCGACCTGGCGATCATCTACTTGCCGCCGCCGCACACCCCCGCCGTGCTGGAGCCGCTCGCGAAGGCGCTCGAACCGCTGCGCTGAGGTCTCGAAGGCCGGCCGGGGAGCGACGGCCCGTTGCGGAACCGGCCGGTCTCGCTATACGGTGACAGAACTAGAACAGGTTACAGTTCTGCACGGTGGGCGACCGAGGAGCGGACATGGCGAACAGGGCTGCGCGCGGCGACGAGGCCGACTACGTGGTCGTCGGATCGGGCAGCTCGGGCGCCGCGGTCGCGGGCAGGCTGGCGGAGGCCGGGGCCAGCGTGATCCTGCTCGAAGCGGGCAAGACGGACGAGAAGATGCTCGTCAAGAAGCCGGGGCTGGTCGGCCCGATGCACGCGGTGCCCCAGCTCAAGAAGCCGTTCGACTGGGGCTACTACTCGGTGCCGCAGAAACACGTTCTTGATCGCCGGATGCCGGTGCCGCGCGGCAAGGTGGTCGGCGGTTCCAGTTCCATCAACGGGATGGTCTACGTGCGCGGCAACCGCGCCAACTTCGACTCCTGGGCCGCCGAGGGCAACAAGGGCTGGGACGCCGACAGCGTCAACGCCGCGTACAAGCGGATGGAGGACTTCGAGGACGGCGAGAACGACTTCCGCGGTGCGGGCGGGCCGATCCGGGTCACCCGCAACAAGACCCCGCAGGAGGGCACGCTCCAGTTCCTCCAGGCGACCGCCGACGCTATCGGCTGCGACATCCTCGACGACTACAACGCCGAGTCCCAAGAGGGCGTCAGCCGGATGCAGCAGAACGCCGCCGACGGCCTGCGCTACAGCGCCTCGCGCGGTTACATCCACCATCTCGCGCCCGCCACGCTGCAGGTCCAGTCCGGCGTGCTGGCGAAGAAGGTGGTCATCGAGAACGGCCGCGCCGTCGGTGTCGAGGTCGTCGACGCGAACGGCGGGCAGCGCATCCTGCGCGCGGGCAAGGAGGTCATCCTCTCGGCGGGCTTCGTCGGATCCGCGCAGCTGCTGATGCTGTCCGGGATCGGGCACGCCGAGCACCTGAAGGAACACGGCATCGACGTCGTCGCGGATCTGCCGGTCGGGGACAACCTGCACGACCACATGTTCCACGCGCTGACCTTCCGTGCGTCGTCGAGCAAGAACAGGGGCACGCCGCCGTACTTCGCGCGCGGCCTCGTCAGCGAACTGATGCGGCCCGGGACGACGTTCCTGGCGAACTCGGTGTTCGAGGCGGTCGCCTTCCTCAAGACCTCCCAGGCCGCCGAGGTGCCCGACCTCCAGCTGCATCTCCTGCCGTGGGCGTACGTGACGCCGAACCAGGACGCGCCCATCCGGCACGACGTCGACAAACGGCCCGCGCTCACCGTGCTCACGACGCTGATCTACCCGAGGAGCCGCGGCACGCTGCGGCTCGCCTCGGCCGATCCCACGGCGGCGCCGCTCATCGACCCGCAGTACCTGTCCGATCCGGGCGATCTCGAGGTGCTCGGTGAGGGTTCGGAGATGGTCCGCGAGATCTTCGCGTCGAAGGCGTTCAACGGCTCGATCAAGGAGGAGCTGCACCCCGGCAAAGCGTTGCAGGGACAGGAACTGCGCGACGCGATCCTGAACCGCGCGACCTCGGTGTACCACGGCGTCGGAACCTGCCGGATGGGCGTGGACGAGCTCGCGGTCGTGAGTCCCGACCTCAAGGTTCGCGGGGTCGAGGGCCTGCGGGTCTGCGACGCCTCGATCATGCCGTCGATCACCGGTGGCAACACCAACGCGCCCGCCATCATGATCGGCGAAATGGGCGCACAGCTCGTCCTTTCGGACAACTGACGGAGAAGAGGGCCATGACCGTCACACCGCTCGCGCTCACCCGTCCGGCGTCGGTGACCGACGCGTTCCTCCGAAGGCTCGTCGCCCGCGTGCCGGGCTCGTCCGGCGCGACCTGGAAACTCACCGAGGTCTACACCGGCGAGGTGCTCGTCGAGCTGCCCCAGTCGACGCCCGCCGACATCGAGCAGGCGTTCACCACGGCCCGCGCCGCGCAGGAGAAGTGGGCCGCCACCCCGCTCAAACAGCGGCTGGAGGTGTTCAAACGCGCGCACACGCTCTTCGTCGACAACGCGCCGGCCGTCACCGACCTCATCCAGGTCGAGAGCGGCAAGAACCGCCGGATGGCGATCGAGGAGACCTGCGATCCGGCCATGGTGATGAGCCACTACCTCACGCGGGCCACCAAACTGCTGGCGCCGATGAAACGCGGGGGACCGGTCCCGTTCCTGACGACGTCCACCGAGATCCGGCACCCCAAGGGCGTGGTCGGGATCATCGCGCCGTGGAACTTCCCGTTCGCCACCGGCATTTCCGACGCCGTCCCGGCGCTGATGGCCGGGAACGCGGTGGTGCTGAAACCTGACAACAAGACCGCGCTCTCCCCGCTCTACGGCGTCGAGCTGCTGGAGCAGGCCGGGCTGCCGAAGGGGCTGTTCCAGGTGGTGTGCGGTGAGGGCCCCGACGTCGGCCCCACGCTCATCGGCCAGGCGAACTACGTGATGTTCACCGGTTCCACCGCCACCGGCCGGGTGATCGGCGAACAGGCGGGCCGCAACCTCATCGGCTGTTGCCTCGAGCTCGGCGGCAAGAACCCGATGATCGTGCTCGAAGACGCCGATCCGGACGAGACCGTGCAGGGCGCGATCTTCGGCGCTTTCGGCAACACCGGGCAGATCTGCATGCACATCGAGCGGATCTACCTGCCGGAGTCCCGCTACGAGGAGTTCAAGAACGCGTACGTGGCCAAGACCAAGGCCCTCGACGTCCGCGCAGCTTACGACTTCGGGCCGGACATGGGTTCGCTCGTCTCCGTCGACCACATGAGCCGGGTCAAATCCCACGTCGACGACGCCGTCGCCAAGGGCGCGACCGTCCTTTGTGGAGGGAAGCCGCGACCCGACCTCGGCCCGGCGTTCTTCGAGCCGACGATCCTCGAAGGCGTCACGAAGGACATGCTCTGCGGCGTCACCGAAACCTTCGGACCCGTTGTCGCACTGCACAAGTACCGCACGGTCGACGAAGCCGTCGCGCTCGCCAACGACACCGAGTACGGCCTCAACGCCTCCGTCTGGGGCGGTGACGTCGGCGCCGCGCGTGCCGTGGCCGCGCGGATCGAGTCCGGCAACGTCAACATCAACGACATCCTGGCCACCGCGTACGCCTCGAAGGGAACGCCGTCGGGCGGGGTCAAGAACTCCGGCGTCGGCGCCCGCCACGGGGACCAGGGCCTGCTCAAGTACACCGACGTCAAGAACGTCGCGGTGCTCAAGAAGCAGGTCATGGGTCCTCGCGGCGGCCAGACCTACGAGAAGTACGTCGAAGGGATGCTGTCCGGCCTGAAACTCATGCGGCGCTTGCGCATCCGCTAAACCTCGTCGGTGTGCTGCGGCGCGGCCAGCACACAGGCGATGCTCAGCACGCACATCCCGATCAGCAGGCCGATCGCCGGCCAGACACTGCCGGTCGCCTGGAACAGCAGCGTCGACACCAACGGCGAGAGGCCGCCGAACAGCGCGCCCGCGAGCTGATAGGACAGCGAGATGCTGGTGTAGCGCGCCCGCGGCCGGAACATCTGCGACAGGATGGCGGCGATCGGGCTGTAGGTCGCCGTCATCGCCAGGCGCATCGCGACGAACGCCGCGATGATCAGCACCGCGTTCTTGGTCGACAGCACCAGGAACTGCGGCGCCGCGAGCACGGCGACCCCGACCAGGCCGATGACGACCACCCGCACCCGGCCGAAGCGATCGCCGAGCCAGGCGGCGCCGAAACTGACGACCAGCTCGACGAAGGCGGCGATGGTGAGCGCGTTGAGCACCAGCGATTCGGAGACGCCGACGGCCGGGTCGGTCGCGTATGCCGTCGCGAAGGTGGTGACGAGGTAGTAGCCGCCGACCGCGACGGGCAGCACGCAGATGCCCAGCAGGATCGGCTTCCAGTTCGTCCGCACCGCGTACAGGATGGGCACGCCGGTTTCCTCGACCGTTTCCTCGAAGACCGGTGACTCTTCGACCTTCAACCGAACGATGAGGCCGACGCCGATGAGCAGGACGGACGCGAAGAAGGGGATCCGCCAGCCCCAGGTGGCGAGCCATTCCGTGCCGCCGGTGCTCAGCAGGCTGAACAGGCCGGTGGCCAGCAGCGCGCCGGCGGGGTTGCCCGCCTGCGCGAACGCGCCGTAGAACGTCTTCTTGTCCGGTGGCGCGTGTTCGACGGCCATGAGCACGGCGCCGCCCCACTCGCCGCCGACGGCGAGGCCCTGGACGAACCTGAGGACCACGAGCAGGATCGGCGCCCACGTGCCGATCTGGCCGTAGCCGGGGAGGCAGCCGACCAGGAACGTCGCCGCGCCCATCATGGTCAGCGTGACCACGAGGGCGGTCTTGCGGCCGACCCGGTCGCCGACGTGCCCGAACACGATGCCGCCGAGCGGCCGCGCGAAGAACCCGACGGCGTACGTCGCGAAGGCCGCCGCGACACCGGTCAGCCGGTCGCCGGTGGCGGGGAAGAACACGGTGCCGAAGACGAGGCTCGCGGCCGTGGCGTAGATGTAGAAGTCGTACCACTCGATCGTGGTGCCGACGAAGGCCGCGAGCCCGGCCCGGCGGGCACGGCGGAGCGACTGTGTGTCGGTTCGGACGGTCATCGGGCCACCTCGCCGTCGATCCAGGTTTCCAGCACGCCGATGCCCGCGATCCGGCTCGGGTCGCAGGTCAGGGGATTCTCGTCCAGCAGCACGAAATCCGCGCGTTTGCCGGGGGTGATCGAGCCGAGGTCGCGTTCCCGGCCGAGCACCCGGGCGCCGGCGATCGTATGCGCGGCGACGGCCGACCGGACGTCGATCAGCAGGTCGTCCCCGCCGAGCCGGTGGCCGCGGCGGGTCGTCCTGGTCACCGCGGTCTGGATGGCTTCGAGCGGATTCGGTTCCGCGACCGGGGCGTCCGAGCTCAGCGTGACCGGCACGCCCGCGGCCTGGAACTCGCCGAGCGGGTTGAACCGCTCGCCGGGAGTCCCGACGGCGTCGGTGACGCCTTCGCCCCAGTTGTAGTAGTGCTGCGGCTGGTTGACCGGATGGACGCCGAGCGCGGCCATCCGCTCGATCTGCTCTGGGGACGGCAGCCCGCAGTGCTCGATGCGGTGCCGCGCGTCCGGCCGGGGATTGCGCTGCTGCGCGTCGTCGATGGCGTCGAGCACCATGGCGATCGCGTCGGGGGACTGGGCGTGGGTCGCGGTCTGGAGCCCGGCTTCGTGGGCCTTGCCGATGAGGGCGGCGTAGTCCTTCGGGTCGTGGTAGAGCTGCCCGGTGCGGCAGGGATCGCCGACGTAGCCGTCCGGGAAGTACGCGGTCCAGCCGCCGAGCGTGCCGTCGGCGTAGAACTTGATCCCCGCGAAAGCGAGGCGAGTGGTGCCGAAAGCGCCGTGCAGTCCCATTTCCAGGGCCTGGTCGAGCAAGTGGGACAGCAAGTACATGTGGACGCGCGTCTTGAGTCGCCCGGCCTCGTCCAGCCGCAGGTACATGTCGAACTCGCGGCGCGTGACCTGGGCGTCGCCGATCGCGGTCACCCCGGCGGCGAGGAACTTCTCCTGCGCCGCGGCCAGCTGCCGCGCGTGCTCCTCCGGCTCGTCATCGAGGTGGAAGTTCGGTCCATGCCGTCCGACCTTCACCCCGGTGACGCCGGTGAGGATGTTGCACGCGGCGTCCGAGAGCTCCCCGGTCAGTTCGCCGTGCTCGTCGCGGAAGAACACCCCGCCGTCGGGATCCGGGGTGTCGCGGGTGACGCCGTTGCGCCGCAACGTGAAGCTGTTCACCACACCGCCGTGCCCGCTGGCGTTCATGAGGTAGACCTCGCGATCGCCGGCGACCGCGTCGAGTTCTTCCTTGCGGGGATGGCGTTTCTCGGCGAGGTTGCGGTGTTCGTAGCCGTAACCTCGGACGGGCCTGCCCGCCGGAGTGTTTTCGGCCGCCTCACGCAGCAGCGCGACGATCTCGGGAATGGTCGACGCGCGTTCGGGACCGCAGTCGACCCAGGTCATCATCTGCCCGTACATCAAGGGATGCGCGTGCGGATCGACGAATCCCGGCAGGAGCGTGCCCGGCAGCCGCCGCACCTCCGGATCGGGACGGCCGAGGCCCGCCGCGCGGGCACGGCATTCGTCCACCGAACCGACCGTGGCGATCTCCTCGCCGAACACGAGTACCGCTTCGGCGCCTTCGGTGGCGTCGTCGACGGTCACCAGCTCATCGGGAAGCAGGATCGTCGCTCGCGCGTCTAGGACTGAACGATCGAGGGGCAACAGGCGCATCGGGCGGACTCCTGGGGTTTTCGACGGTGAAGTGGGGCGAAGGTAAGCGACGAAAACCGTCAGCGCAATCAGATCGGTCGTATACGGATGGTGTTCACGATCGATCTGCACGCGATCATGAACACAACGCGCAATCTCGGCTGTCTTTGCCGGGTTTCCGCTGGTGATATGGTGCGTCTCGCCGTCGGAAATTCAGCAGAGGAGAATCGTCGTGGACGACGCGCTGGTCGCGGTTTTGCGCACGGACGGCCGGATGAGCGTCGCCGATCTGGCCAAACGCGTCGGGGCTTCGAGGTCGGCCGTGTCGGCCAGGCTCGAGCAACTCAAGGCCGACGGCTCGCTGAACGTGGTCGCGGCGGTCCATCCCGAGTTCCTCGGCCTGACCGCGTACGCGCACCTCGCGATCCGCACTTCGGGCCGCTCGCAGGCGACGACGGACGCGATCGCGGCCTTGCCCGCCGCGGCGTTCGTCTCCGCGGTGAGCGGGGATCACCAGACCGTCGCCGAGCTGCGCTTGCCCGACTCGCCCGAGCTCTATCGCACGGTGGCCGACATCCGCGGCCTGCCGGAGGTGGAGCAGGTCAACACCCTGGTCTACGTGGACGTGGTCAAGGGACTGTTCATGCCCGGCCGCCCGCTGCCGCCCTGGTTGCGGCTCGACGACCGCGATCTCGCGATCATGCTGCGGCTGCAGGCCGACGGGCGGGAAAGCTACGCGCGTATCGCCGAGCACGTCGGGCTGTCGCCGTCGGCCACCCGCACCCGCGTGCGCTTCCTGGTCGAACACGACGTCATCCGCATCGCGCCGGTGCTCAGCCGCGCCCGGCCGGACGCCGGTCTCGTCTGCGGGATCGGCCTGAACGTGCGGGGAGCCGGGGATTCCGTGACCGCCGCGCTCGCCGCGCGGGAGGACACCGAGTTCCTCGCCAGGACCATCGGCCGGTTCGACGTCGTCGCCACCATCGCCGCGCAGTCCGCCCGAGCCCTCGACCGGGCGCTCGAAGAGATCAGCGGCAGGCCCGACGTCGTGACCGCGGAGACGTGGGTCCACCTCCGCATCGCCAAGGAACGCTACGAGTGGCCGCTGCCGACCGCGGAGGAACTCGCGCGCCGCTAGGCGTTGTCCAGCAAGGCTTTCCGGATCTCGGTCTTGAGTACCTTGCCGATCTTGGACCGGGGGAGATCCGGCCAGACCAGGATCTCCTTCGGCGTCTTGATGCTGCCCAGCCGCTCCTTGACCGCGGCGCGGAGTTCTTGCGCCGCCGCCGTTCTCCCGGAGTGGAGCTGGACCACGGCGGTGATCTGCTCGCCCCATTTCTCGTGCGGCAGCCCGATCACGGCGCAGTCCTGCACCGCTTCGTGCGCCATGAGTGCCTGTTCGACCTCGGCCGAATAGACGTTGAACCCGCCGGTGATGATCATGTCCTTGGCACGGTCGACGATGTAGAGGTAATGGTCCTCGTCGAGGTAACCGATGTCGCCCGTGTGATGCCAGCCGTGCGCGCTCGCCTCCGCCGTCGCGTCCGGATTCTTGTAGTAACCGAGCATCACCAGTGAGCCGCGGACGACGATCTCGCCGCGTTCGCCGGGTGGGAGCAGCTCGCCGGTGTCGGACATGATCGCGACCTGGGTGAGCGGAGTGGGCCTGCCTGCCGACGTGAACCGTTCGAGGGCAAGGGATCCATCGGGATGGACGTGCTCGGCGGGCGCGAGGGTGGAGACCATCATGGGGGCTTCGCTCTGCCCGAACAACTGCCCGAAGACCGGGCCGATCCGGGTGATCGCTTCGGCGAGTTTGGTGGCCGACATCGGCGCGGCGCCGTACCAAAGGCATTGCAGCGACGACAGATCGGCGGCGTCCAGCGCCGGATTGTCGAGCAGCAGGTAGATCAGCGTCGGTGGCAGGAAGGTGTGCGTGATCCGGCGGCGTTCCACCAGCGCGAGGAAGTCGCCGAGGTCCGGCGAGGGCATGACGACGATCTCGCCGCCGAGGGTCAGGACCGGGAAACAGAGCACGCCCGCCGCGTGGGTCAGCGGCGCCAGCGCCAGGTAACGCGGGCGACCGGTGAACGGGTAGCTCATCAGCGTGAGCGCCGACATCGTCTCCACGTTGGTGCCGCTGAGCATCACCGCTTTGGGATGGCCGGTGGTGCCGCCGGTGCCGACCAGCAGGACCATGTCGTCCGCCGGGGTTTCCTCCCAAGGATCGGCGCTGTCGATCCAGTCGGAAAACGGGACGGCGCCGGGCATCGTGCCGTCGAGACAGACCACTGTGGACAGTTTCGGCAGGTCGGGGAGCATCCGGGAGACGAGCGGTGCGAACGACTCCTGCATCAGGAGACAGGTGCAGTCGAACAGGTCGAGCAGTTCCCTGTTCTCGGCGGCCTCGTTTCGCGGGTTGACCGGGCACCACACGGCGCCGGCCCGGCTGATCCCGAAGACGCAGCCGAACGACAGGGGATCGTTCCCGGACAGGATCGCCACCTTGTCGCCCGGCTTGACACCGGACCGGGCCAGCGCCCGCCCCACCTGCCACGACAGCTTTTGGACTTCGCCGTAGCTGAGGGACGTGTCGCCCATGGTGAGGCAGGGCGCCGCCGGATCGAGTGAAGCGCCCTTGTCGAGGTAGTCGGTCAGTCGCACGCGCTCGTCCTTCCGGTCAGTCGTGGACGGTCAAGACCGGATTCGAAACCAGCCCGAAGCTTCGTAGCACGCCGAGCAGCTCGCGGTGGCCGAAAGCCTGGCACCCGGAGGCGAACCCCACGCGCTTCGGCGGCTGCTGGAGCAGCGAGTAGGCGCCGTAAGCCTGCATCAACCCGGTCTGCTTGTAGTTGCAGGTCCCGTGGATGACACAGTGCGCGCGGCCCAGCGGCCCCGAGGCGTGCACCGAATCCAGCGAGGTGTTGAGCCGCTGGTTCTCGCGCGGCGGCATCTCGTCGCGCACCGCGGCGGCCTGCTCCGCCAGCACACGCATCTTTTCGTCCAGCGGAAGGTCTTTCACCTGTTCCAGGACGGCCGCGACGATCTGCGGCACACCCTGCATGAGCGCGCGGTCGAAGACGCCGCCGACGGCCTTGACGTTGGCCACGCGCGCGTCGTTCTTGAACCAGACCGGATGCGAGGTGCCGCCCCAGGGCAGGGCCAGCCCGGTTTCGTGATGGCCGGGCACGGTGACGTCCTGCAGTCCGCCGTCGGCGGGCCAGGGCCGGTACTCGTCCTGTTCGAGGTAGTACGCGGCGGACAGCGCGGCGTTGACCAGGATGGTCTTCGTCGAAGCGACCGTGGGATAACCCTTCCAGAACACCAGGATGTCCAAAGTGTCCAGTCCCGGTGTCTCCAGGCACAGGTTCGCCGCGATCTCGCCGGTGGTGTACATCTGCGCGATACCGGGGGAGAGCAGCAGGCCCTTCTCGGCCATCTGCGCGCCGTAACGCTCTTCGGAAGCGATCAGCCAGTCTTGTTCGCCGGTGGTGTCGAGGTAATGCGTTCCGGTGCGCAGGCAGGCTTCGACGACTTCGTGGCCGTACTCGCTGAACGGGCCGACGGTGTTGCACACGACCTTGGCGTCGCGGAACAGTTCGGTGAGCGCTTCGACGTCGTGCGAGACCTCGACGACGTCGTGATCGATGGTGTCGAGGCCGGGCACGTGGTCGATCGCCTCCTGGATGCGGGCCTTGTCCCGGCCGGCGGCGATGAACGGGACGTTGTACTCGCGCAGGTACTCGCAGATCAGCCGTCCGGTGTAGCCGGAGGCACCGTAGACCACGACGGGCTTGGGGCTGCTCATGGTGATTCCTTTCGGGTTCGTGCTGGTCACATGCCCATTCCGCCGTCGACCGGGAGCCCGGCGCCGGTGATGAAGCGGGCGGCGTCGGAGGCGAGGAACACGACGGCGTCGGCCATGTCCGCGACTTCGCCGAGCCGCCCGGCGGGGGTTTGCGCGACGACCGCGCCGATGGCGTCCTCGACGCTGGGGAACAGGCCGACCTCGACGACGTCCTGCGCGAGCTGATTACCCATCTGGGTGGGGACGAGGCCGGGGTAGACGCAGTTGACGCGCACGCCGTAGCCGAGTTTCCCGGCCTCCATCGCGGCGACCCTGGTGAGCCGGTCGACCGCCGATTTCGTCGCCGAATAGCCGGCGATGCCGGGGAAGGCGATGGTCGCGGCGACCGAGGCGATGTTCACGACGGCGCCACCGGCGCCCGCGGGACCGCCGGGCCGCATCGCGCGGAAGGCGTGCTTCACGCCGAGGGCCGTGCCCAGCACGTTGACGTCGAGCATCTTGCGCACGTCGGCGGGGTCGAGGTCGGCGACGAGCCCGGTGATCTCGACGCCGGCGTTGTTCACCACGATGTCCAGCCCGCCGAGTTGGCCGATGACCGCGTCGACCGCCTGCTCCCAGCTCTGTTCGTCGGTGACGTCGAGCCGGACGAAGCCCGCGTCGAGCTTGTCGGCGGTGGCGCGCCCGAGATCCTCCTGGACGTCGCCGATGACCACCGAGGCGCCCGCCTGTGCCAGCGCTTCGGCCATTCCGGCGCCCAGGCCCTGCGCGCCACCCGTGACCAGGGCTTTTCGGCCCGAAAGGTCGTACGAACCCATGGACTTCTCCTCCTTGAGACGGTCCGCGGTTGCGGTGTGGGTCACATCCTGAGCCAGTTTTGGACAGTCGTCAAGATTTTCTTGGACAGTCGTCAAGAGATCCGCGAAGCTAGACTGTGGGACCCCGCGGCAGGCGCGGGCTCCCGGACCGGACAGGAACTCGTGGTGACCGAGACGAGCGAGCGGATCGCACGCCGGAGCGTGGACAAGTTCGCCCAGCGACGGGCGGAACTGGCGGAGTCCGCGCTGCAGGCGCTGTCCGAGCTGGGGTACGCGAGGACGAGCCTGCGGGAGATCGCGCAGAAGTCGAACTTCTCGCACGGGGTGCTGCACTACTACTTCACCGACAAGGTGGAACTGCTGACCTACGCGGTCCGCAAGTTCGAGGAAGTGTGCGTGACCCGCTACGACGAGGTCGTGGCCATGGCGCGTTCGGCCGAGGAACTGGTGCGGGGATTCGGCGAGGCGATGGCGGGCACGCTGCGGGCCGACGCCGTGATGCACCGGCTGTGGTACGACCTGCGGAACCAGAGCCTGTTCGAGGCCGCGTTCCGCGCCGACGTGCTCGAGATCGACACTCAACGGCAGGCGATGATCTGGCGGGTCGTGGAGCGCTATGCCGAACTCGCCGACGCTTCGCCCGTCGTGACGCAGCAGGTCGCTTACGCGGCTTTCGACGGCCTGTTCCAGCAGGCGCTGCTGCACCATCTCGCCGATGGTCTCGCCGAGGGCGCGGGGTCGTTGCTTCGGCGGCTGGTCTCGTAGGTCCGTTCGATGGGCTCCTGGACGTGGAGCCCATCGAACGGCTTGCCGCTAGTCGGTGGCGTTGATCGCCGCGCCGTCGTAGAGAAGGGTTCCGGCGCTGTCGTAGACCCGGACCTTGAGCTTCGTCATTTCCGACCGCGAGTCGGCCATCAGCCGCTCGAACTCCGCGCGGCCTTCCGCGGAAGCGGCTTCATGGGCTTCCAGCCTTTCCCGCGCGTGGCGGAGGCTGACCATGTCCACGGCTATTTCGGCGGCGAAGGTGCCGTCCACGACGTCGGCTTCGGCTACTGTGCCGTCGCTGGCTCGCAGTTCCAGTCTGGCCGCTCCGGGGACGAGGCGTCCCATCAGGCAGGCGGGCCGGCCGTTGTAGGCGGCCATCCAGCGCCAGACCGAGTACGGGCGTTGGTCTTGGTCTTGTTTTTGGTCTTGGGGTTGGTCTTGGGGTTGCAGGTTCAGCCACGTGCCGCGGCCGTTCTCGAGGTTGCAGATGCCGGCGGATCCGTCGTCGTTGTAGGCGAGGAGCGCACCGAGCTCGGCCGTGGCGCCGATCCTGGCGCCGGGATGCCAGCCTTGGGTGGGTGGCAGTCGGTCGGTCGAGCCTCGTGCGGTTTTCTCTTCGATGGTCGTGGTGAGGGCTGATTCGAGCTGTGCTGCGGGTGATGTCACTGCGTGCTGTTCTCCTTTGTGTCGGTTCACTCTCGCTTCGGTTCGTGGTCGGCGCATCGGGGAGATTCCCTGAGTTCCGGTGAGTGGGGCCGATGTTAGCAGAAAGCGCTTACTGGAGTTTCGGTTTGTTCTTGGAGTTCGAGTGGTCGGTGGTGACGCCGAGAACACCAGTGGCCTGCCGGGAATCCGGTGGTGACTCAACTCTTGAATCCTCTTTCGAAACTCCTTCACATTCGTACATGTGTTCGAATTCTGGTATTCTTATGAGGTGCCCGAGACCTTCCTCCCCGAGTTGCCGCAGGAGCTGTGGCGCGCCGGCAAGCTGGAGCTTGCCCATGGCGTGCAGCAGTCGTTGCAGGTGATTCGGATCGCGACCGCCTGTCTAGGCCGGTTCCTGGCGGAGATCGAGTCTCGGGGCGCCAAAGACTTGTACGGGCATGGCAGCGCGGCGAGCTGGCTCGCCGAGATCGCGGGTCTGTCGCGGGGTGAGGCGGGTCCGATCGTGAAGCGTGCGATCGCGCTGAACCCCACCCGGGCTTTGGATGGCACCGAGGTTCCGCCGGTCGCTCCCGCGACTGCTGCGGTCGCCGCTCTGGGGTTGGTCGGGGATGAGCGGATTGATCAGATCCTGGAGATCTTGAAAAACCTTCCGGCCGACATTTCGGCCGAGGATCGGGCGGGTGCGGAGCAGATCCTCGCCGACCTTGCCCCGAGTGCCGGACCCCGGCAGCTCGCCAAGGCCGAGGCGAACCTGCAGGGCTTGCTCAACCCTGACGGCAAGGAACCCAAGGATCCCGAGCCGAAGGAACCACGCCGCGAGATCACCCTGGAGCGGCGTAAGGACGGGTTCTGGAAGCTGACCAGTCTGCTGGATGACGAGACCGGGGCCCGGACCGCCGCCGCGTTGGAGGCGCATGCCCAGCCACGCCCGGTGGACGAGTTCGGGCAGGCGGATCTGCGGATGAAGTGCGAGCGCATGGGAGATGCCTGGGCCGAGCTGCTCGATCTGGCGATCGCCTGCCCGGACCAACCGGGCACCAGCGGCTACCGCACGCTCGTGCACGTCACCATCGGACTCGACGAACTGAAGTCCGGCCTCGGCACCGCGTGTCTCGACTTTGTCGGGACGATGACGGCGCGGGAAGCGCGGCTCGCGGCCTGCGACTGTCTGATGTTGCCGGTCGTGATGGGTTCCTCGGGTGAACCGCTGGATATGGGACGGCTGAGACGGTTCGTCACTCCCGGCCAGCGACGTGCGTTGAACCTCCGCGACGGGGGCTGTGCCTTCCCGGGCTGTCATCGGAAACCGAAGAATTGCCACGCTCATCATATTGAGCACTGGGCAGACGGCGGACCCACGGATCTCCGGAATCTCGTGTTGCTCTGCGGCTTCCATCATCGGTTGATTCACCACGGTGACTGGGAAGTCCGGATGGCCGTTGATGGGTTACCGGAGTTCATCCCACCCCAATACCGGGACCCGCTCCGACAACCTAGGCGCAACACCCTGCACTACGTCTGAACCCCGAGGAGCCCGTCGGCCACGCCGGCGACGGGCCCTTCGTCATGCCCGTGTGGGTTTGGGACATCTGACGTCCCAAACCCACACAGTCCATCGCGCTCGCCCGACCGAAGATCCCCAGGACCCGCCACTCGGCGACAAAGCCCTCCGTATCCGCGACTGAGGGCCTGCTCCTCCCCAAGATTCATCGACGACCGAAGCACTGCCAGGCCCGGCACCCGAACACGAGGCCGAACGTCCAAGCGGGCCCCGAGCCCTCCCTAACGGACGACCGCGACCGGACCGATCACGCACGACTGTGTGGATTTCGGGTCATCCAACGCCCCAAGATCCACACAGTCCATCGCCAACGGACCAGTCATGATCGACCGGACATCCTCAAGACCTGGCCCCCACCCCAGACGAAAGGCCGAGGCCACCGTCGATCCGCCAAGCGCCCCCAGTCCGCTCATAAACGGTTAAAAGCCCCATACGTTCGACGGGATACACCGGGAGTGGGTGCCCATATCGTCGGAGGCCGACCGCGACCCGGTGAGGAGCCTCGGATGAAACTCGTGCGGATGATGGGGTTGGCCGTGCTGACGGCCTCCGCGTTGGTGTTGTCGATGACCGCGGCGTCCGCGCACGATCCGGAGACAGCGGAGGGACAGGCGGCGGCCCGCACCTTCATGGCCGACCACGTCCCGGCCGAGCGGCACGCCGTCACGGGCACCGCGGCGGGGGTCCCGTGCGTCAACGGCAAGGCCGACAAATACCCGTGCAAGAACGTCGACCTGCTCAGCGTGCTGCCCCTCTCCGGTCTCGGCGGCGGCAACGGCAACGACATCTGGGGCTGGACCGATCCTTCGTCCGGCAAGGAATACGCCATCGTCGGGCGGACCAACGGCACCGCGTTCGTCGACCTGAGCGTCCCGACCTCGCCGAAGTTCCTCGGCAATCTGCCTTCCAACGGCGGCAGCAGTTCTTGGCGGGACATGAAGGTGTACAAGAACCACGCGTTCATCGTGGCCGACTTCATCACCGGGCACGGGATGCAGGTGTTCGACCTGACCAGGCTGCGCACCGTCACGACACCGCAGACCTTCACCGCCGACGCGCTGTACAAGGAATTCGGTCCCGCGCACAACATCGCGATCAACGAGGAGACCGGTTTCGCGTACGCGATCGGCTCCAACACGTGCAGCGGCGGGCCGCATATCGTCAACATCCAGAACCCGAAGGCCCCGGCCAAGGCGGGCTGCGTTTCGCAGGACGGGTACACCCACGACACGCAGTGCGTCGTCTACCGCGGGCCGGACACGGCGTACAGCGGCAAGGAAATCTGCTTCAACGCCAACGAGGACACGCTGACCATCGTCGACGTCACCGACAAGGCCAGGCCGGTCCAGATCTCGCGCAAGGGCTACTCGGGCGCGCAGTACTCACACCAGGGCTGGCTGACCGGCGATCAGCGCTACTTCCTGCTCGACGACGAACTGGACGAGTCGCGCGGCACCGACAAGCGCACCAAGACCTACGTCTGGGATCTGGCCAAGCTGTCCGCTCCCGTGCACACCGGCGTCTACAGTTCGCCCGCCACCGCGATCGACCACAACCAGTACATCAAGGGTCAGTACTCCTACCAGGCGAACTACCAGGCCGGTCTGCGCATCCTGGACGTCAGCGGGGTCGCTTCGGCGAAGTTGTCCGAGGTCGGCTACTTCGACATCTACCCGGCGGGCAACGCGGCGAACTTCAACGGGGCGTGGAGCAACTACCCGTACTTCTCCAGCGGCATCGTCATCGTCAACGGTATCGAGCAGGGCCTGGTCGTGGTGAAGCCGAACCTCGGCGGCAAGTGACCGGGGGCAGGGCGTGCGCAAACCCCGGCTCACGGATTGGTTGTTCCTGGCGCTGGCCTTGGTGATCGGCACGGCCGCGGTCTTCGTGGCCCTCCGGCCGGCACCGGGCTCCGCGCATTCGGCTCACCGGCAACAACCTGTGGTGGCGGCGGATCTGCTTCAAGCCGCCCACAGCGACGGGCTGTCGGAGGCGGAAAGCGGCTACCGGTTCGAGCGGGTCACCACTCCCGCCGTCAGGGGTCCCGAGGTACCGGTCGCGTTCCGGATCCTCGGGCCCGACGGGCGGCCGGTGACCCGGTTCCTGGACAACCAGACCAAACAGATGCACTTCTTCGCCGTGCGCGACGACATGAACGTCTTCCAGCACGTGCATCCGAGGCTCGACGGGGACACCTGGCACACGAACCTCGCGCTGACCGACGGCGGCGCCTACCGGATGTTCGCCGAGTTCGTGCCGCTCGACACGAAGGATCCGAAGCATCCGGTGGTACTCGGTGTCCCGTTCACCGTGCCCGGTGACACCACTTTCGTGCCGGTGCCCGCTCCGGCGGGCGACACCGTGACGGCCACGGGATACCGGGTGACGCGGGTGGACGGGGCGGCCCGGATCCCGTCGATGCGGGCGCAGGTCCTCCGGTTCGCCCTCCGCGGCCCGGACGGCGCGCTCCTCACCGCGGTCGACCCGCATCTCGGTGCCAACGGCCATATGACCGGATTCCACAGCATGCTGCTGTCGGCCACGCACCTGCATCCGGTTCAGCCGCTCGGCGTGGCGCTGGCCGGCGGCGAGCTGACCTTCCATTCCTTGTTCTCGGAACGCGGGGAGTACCGGCTGTTCCTCGAGTTCTCCCACGGAGGGCGGGTGCACACGGCCGCGATCACGGTCGCGGTGGACTGACCGGGACCACCTCCGCGATCTTCGGTGCCGCGCCTCCCGGCGACCAGAGGAGCCGGACCTTGTCGGTCGTGACGCCGTCGGCAGGCAGTTCCGTGTAGCCGCCCGACATCCGGCCGATCGTCCGCCATCCGCCCGCCGAGTCCACGACCTGGACGTCGGCGCCCGCACCGGCGTCCGCCGCCAGGACGACGACCTTGCTCAGCGGTTTCGGCGCGACGGCGGTGACGACGAGCGCGTCGCCCTCTATCGGCGCCGACGCCGCCGCGTACAGCGAATCGGCGTTGTTGTCCGCCGCCGCGGCCAGGTTCGACCCCGCCGGGGTGCCGGTGACGGTGTACTTCGGACTGTCCGGTGTGGACACGGTGAATTCGCGGACCACGACCCAGAAGGTCTGCGTGCCGGTCGTGCGGATGCGGACGAACCGCGCCTCGGCGCCCTCGGGGAGATCGGCCGAGATCACCGGCTCGGTGACCGTCTTCACGGTCGTCCACTGGGTGCCGTCGGCGGAATATTCGAGGACGCCGGCGTGGACGTAGTCGTCCGGGCTGGTCGGCTTCCCCATCAGGATGTCCACATGGGACACCCGCTGCGCGGAGCCGAGGTCGACCCCGATGGTGGCGCCGATCCGGGGTGCCCAGTCGCTCCAGTAGTAGGTCTCGGGGTCGCCGTCGACCATCCGGGCGGGGACGTTGTCGGTGTAGGTGCCGAGCGACGTCGTCGGCCGCGGCCGGATCCCGGGCAGGCCGAACCAGCGGTCGGCCGTGGCCAGCGCGCTGTCGAGGAACGGCACGCAGACTCCCGTGCAGGTGCTCGGGTTGCGCGGGCCCCGCGAGGTCGGGACACGGATCGCCTGCGCCTGCTTGAGCGCGGAGACGAGCTCGCCGCGTTCCGCCCAGGCCTTCGCGCCGTCGCCGTCGACCTGGGCTAGCAGCATCCGCACCGCGTGCCTGCCGGCCTGACCGTAGAGCCCGACCTGGTCGAGCCACGGTCCGACCTCCGCGAGGAACTTCGGATTCGACGCCATGCCGCGCCGCAGATCTTCGGGGTCGGAGGCCATCGAGGTCAGGTAGCGATCCAGTTTCGCGGCTGCGTCCCACGGATCCTTTTTCTCCAGCGCGGTCCAGAAGGCGGCCAGCAGCGGCCGAAGCACCGGTGAATCCAGATCGGGTTTCCCGGTTTCGAGGCGGACGAGCAGACTCGAATAGTTGTTCTCCGCGAACACCTTCAGCGCGGGGGCGGCCGGTCCGCCGAGGTCGGCGATGGCGGCGAGCCACGACTTGTCGGGGTCGTACCGGTCCGGGTTCCACAGGAAGTCGCCGGAGGTGAACTCGGCGATCTTGGACGCCTCGGCCTGCACCATCGGGTTCGCGGTGATCCCGGAGAGGTACTTCGCGACGCCGGGCTCGCGGCCGATGTACGGGCCGAGCAGCAGACGTTCGGTGATGTAGTCGTTGACCGGGTAGTTGTCCCAGATCAGGATGTCGTGCCCGAAGACCTCTTTCGCCTGCCGGGCCTGCTTTTCGGTGATCTGCCCGGCGATCACGCCGACGCCGGTCCACTCGACGATCACCGCCTTGTCGAGCTGGGTGCGCAGCGCGGTCTTGTACGGCGAGTCGGCGAGGTCGTAGTACTCGGTCGGGACGGTCTGCAGCCGCTCGACACCGGGGTGCGTCGCGATGAAGTCCTGCTGAACGCGGTTGAGCAGGAACGACTGTGCCGCGCCCGCGGCCGCGCCACCGGTGCCGAACTTCGCGGCGTCGGCGTCGCAGTTCCAGCGGGTGTAGGAGATGTCGTCGAGCGGGATCGCGAACGACCGGACCCCGATGTCCCACAGCGACTGGAACTTCGTGACCAGTGCGGTCTTGTCGGCGTCGGACGAGTAGCACACGGAAAGGCCGGGGGAGAGGGCGTAGGTGAACTCGACGTGGTTCGCGTCGGCACGGCTCACCAGCTGCGAGAGCAGGGCGAGCTGTTCCGGCGGGTACTGGTCGCGCCAGCGGGCACGCAGGAACGGGTCGTCCTTGGGCGAGTAGACGTACATGTTCTGTTTGGTGCGGCCGTAGAAGTCCAGCTGCGCCAGCCGGTCGGCGTGCGACCATGGCGCGCCGTAGAAGCCCTCGATCACACCGCGCAGCGGGGCCGCGGGCCAATCACGGATGCCGAACGCGCCGCTCGTGCCGGAAGCGAACAGCTGCCGGAACGACTGCGCCGCGTAGAACGTCCCCGAAGTGCCCACGCCGGACAGTGCGATAACGCCGCGGTCGGCCGCGAGGACGTATCCGCCGGGGGCCAGACCTTCCGGGCCTTTGAGGCGGAGCGCGGCGAGGGCCAGTGCGGTCGCCCTGCTTTCGGTGGGTCCGCCGACGAAGACGACGAGGCCGCCGTTTCCGCGTTCCCGGTCGACGGCGGCTTGATCGTTGTCGGTGACCTTGACGATCGTGCTCGCGCCCGCCGCCCGGAGAACCTGGTCCACGACGGCGAGCGCGGACGGATCGGTGGCCGCTCCGACGACTTCGACGACGGTGCGCGGGATGGTCACCTGCCCCGCTCGTGGCGTCACCTGCTGGGGCGTCGGCCATACCTGGGCCAGGGGAGGTGCGGGAGCCGCGCTCGCCGGTGCGGGGACGGCCACCGCCACCGCGGTCACGAGCAGCGTCACCGGAATGAGTCGGAATACCCATCGGAAGGACATCGGCGGCCCCCAAATCGTCGATCAACGACGTTCTGTGAGCAAGCAAACACCCGATGCGATGACCTGGGCTAGGTCGGTCTGGGTGATTTTCCGACCGGACCGACGGCTACTCGGTCAACGCGGCGGCGGTCAGGGTGAGATGCCGGGTCAGCGCCTCGGCCGCCGCGTCGGCGTCGCGCGCGAGCGCCGTCTCCTCCAGCAGGCGGTGTTCGGCGAGGTGATCACGGCCGGGAGCGTCACGTCTACGACCCCGACGCGCCGACCGGTTCCGGTTTCTGGCACTGGGCGGTCGCCGACATCCCCGCCGCCGTCACGGAACTGCCCGAAGGCGCCGGTGACGACGCCGGCTCCGGGCTTCCCGAAGGCGCCATCCAGGTACCCAACGACGCCCGTCTCGCCCGCTTCCTCGGCGCCGCGCCGCCCGCCGGGCACGGCGTGCACCGCTACTTCGTCGTGGTGCACGCCCTCGACGTCGAGTCGCTCGGCGTCCCGGCGGACTGCACGCCCGCCTTTCTCGGCTTCACCATGGCCTCGCACGTTCTCGGTCGTGCGGTCCTGATCGCCACGGCGGAAACCCCCGGCCCCGAACGCATCGAGGTCTCCCGGCTCGTCCCCGCCTCCGCGGGCGCGATCTTCGCGGTCTTGAGCGATCCGCAGGGACATGTCGACATCGACGCGTCGGGAATGCTCATCGACGCGGAGGGCGATCCGGTCGAGCGGGCGGGCGACCGGTTCGTGGTCCACATGGACCGGGAAGCGCTCGGGGACGTGCCTTTGGGCAAGTACGACGTCGAGGTCGTCATCACCACGCTCGTTCCTGGCGAGGAGATCGCCTGGACCGTGGAGGGCCGGATCCGGCCGCATGCCCGGCACATCTACGGCTACCGGCTGGAGCCCGCCGAGGGCGGCACCCTCGTCACCTCGTACTACGACTGGTCGGAGGTGAGCGAGGAGTGGAAGAACCGCATCACCTTCCCGGTGGTTCCCGAGTCCTCGCTCAAGGCCACGCTCGGAATTCTCGAGCGGACCGTGCGGCGTCGAGGCGATTCACCCACGCGCTGACGCCGAACACGACAGAATGTCCCGGTGCGGAACATCCTCGTAGCGATCGCCCTCGTCCTGCTCGGTGTCACCGGTTGCCAGGGCGGGGTTTCCGGTCAAGCCGAACCCGAAGGCGACAGTTTCGCGATCAAGGACGGGTCGCGGCTGCGATTCCGCCCGGTCCTGGCGGAACTCCCGCCCGGCCCGGCGACGGGCGCGGCGACCGACCGCCAGAGCACGGATCCCGCCGCACAGCAGGCCGCCGCGGCGGCGCTGGACTGTTCGGAGGGGCAGGATCCGCTGGACGGCCGCGACGACCCGGCGCTCCCGCTGGTCACCTGCGACCGTGTGCAGGGCACGAAATACCTGCTCGGCCCGGCGTTCCTCACCGGAGCCGACCTCAGCCGGGCGAACGCTCGCCTCGACACGCAATCCGGGGGTCCGCTCATCGGGCTCAGCTTCACTGACGCGGGCGCGCGGACATGGGCCGACTGGACCGCGGCGAACGTCGGCAAGCAGGTCGCGATGGTGCTGAAGAGCCGGGTGCTGACCGCGCCGTCGATCCAGTCGGCCATCACCGGCGGGGAAACCCAGATCACCGGCAAGTTCACCATGGACGACGCGCGCCGGCTGGCGCGCGACATCGCCGGCGGCTGAGCCCGCGGAATACGATCACCGCACCCGACGTTTGAGCGTTCAACTACTTGAGGAGTTGGACATGGGTTACGAGATCCTGGGCACCCCGCAGGCGCCGACCTTCGGCCTGGACACGTTCGGCGACGTCGGCAACGACGCGAACGGCCAGCCGGTGAGCCAGGCCGAAGCCATCCGCGAGGTCGTGGCCGAGGGTGTCCTCGCCGACCAGGTGGGCGTGGACTACTTCGGCGTCGGCGAACACCACCGCGCGGAGATGGCGGTGTCCTCGCCGGACGTCGTGCTGGCCGCGATCGCGGGCCGGACCGAACGGATCCGGCTGGGCACGGCGGTCACGGTGCTCAGCTCGGACGACCCGGTGCGCGTGTACGAGCGGTTCGCCACGCTGGACGCGGTTTCCCGGGGACGCGCGGAGGTCACGCTCGGCCGTGGCTCGTTCACCGAGTCGTTCCCGCTGTTCGGGTATTCGCTCGAGGACTACGAAGCACTGTTCGCCGAGAAGCTCGACCTGTTCACCCATCTGCAGGAGGAGAAGCCGGTCGACTGGTCCGGGACCGTCCGCCCGGCCCTCGAAGGCGCGCAGGCCTTCCCGGTCACCGAATCGGGCAGCCTGCCCGCGTGGGTCGGCGTCGGCGGCACCCCGCAGTCGGTCGTCCGCGCGGCGGCGTATGGCCTGCCGCTGGTGATGGCGGTGATCGGCGGGTCGCCGGAGCGGTTCACCCCGCTCGCCGACCTGTACCGGCGCGCGCTGAAGGAGGCGGGCCACCAGGAGCTCCCGATCTCGATGCACAGCCCCGGCCACATCGCCGAGACCGACGAACTGGCCGTCTCCCAGCACTTCTCGCACCACCAGGCCGCCTTCGCCAAGATCGGCGCCGAGCGGGGCTGGGGGCCGATGTCCCGGGCCGACTACGACGTCATGGCAGGCCCGCGCGGCGCGCTGTTCGTCGGTTCTCCCGAGACCGTCGCGCAGAAGATCGCCTGGGCGGTGCGGACACTGGGCCTCTCGCGGTTCCAGCTCAAGTACAGCGTCGGCGCGCTTCCGCACGAGCAGCGCCTGAACTCCATCCGGCTCTACGGCGAGCAGGTCGTCCCGCGGGTGAAGGAGTTGCTCGGTTAGGGTCGAAGCCGTGGTGTTCGATTCCGCGCGATTCGACCTTCGGCCCTACATCGGTTTCGACATGGCCCGTTATGTCCGGCGGACCTATTGCAGCTGGGAGGATTCCGGCTGGGAGTCGCTGCTCGTCCAGCGGTTCGAGCACGTTCCCGTCGCGGAGGACCTGCGGCTGCCCGCCGTCGCGGATCTGCATCTGGTCCTGCCGCTTTCGGGGCGGGCGGTGATGGAGAGCCGCGGCGAAGGCCGGTGGAACCGGCACGAATGGGGACGGCTCGAACTCGCTGTCCCCGGCAGGCCGCTGCGGCGCCGCTACCGCGGGGACGAAGCGATGCGCAGCCTGCAGGTGCACATCCCGGGCACCACGGTGGAATCGGTCGCCGCGCGGCTGGGCGGCCGCGCGGTGGACCACGAGGCGATGGCGGCGTCCGTGGCCGGGGGAGATCCGCTGCTCGACGAGCTGGTCCGGGCGGTCGGGAACGCGAGGGAGGACGACGACCTCTACGCCGAATCCGCGGCCGCCTTCCTCACCGTGCACCTGCTCACCCGCCACGCGCGGAAGCCGGGCCCGCCGAGCGCGGGCCGGGAGGACGACCGGGTCCGCGCGGCCGTCGCGATGATGCGTGACCGCTTGGCCGATCCGCTCAGCGTCGCCGAAATCGCCGGCGAGGTACATCTGAGCGTCTACCACTTCATCCGGGTCTTCAAGGAGAAGACCGGCGAGACACCACACCGGTTCCTCGGCAGGCTCCGGATCGAGGAGGCGCGAAGGTTGTTGCGGAGCACCGATCTCCCGATCGCCGCCATCGCGGGACGGTGTGGGTTCGCCACTCCCGGCGCCCTGTCGGCCGCTTTCCTGAAGCACACCGGATCGCGGCCCTCCGAGTACCGCAATTCCTGATCACCGCGCCGCAATCCGGCGCATGGTGGACCCGCCCGGCCGTTCCTAGGGTGAGCCTTGTGAGTGGAACGCAGTCGTACGACGTCACCGCCGAATCGTCGGCACCGCCCGCCGCGGTGTGGGCCCTGTTGCTGGACGCCCGCAGCTGGCCGGTCTGGTCACGGGTCGGCTCCCTGGAAGTGGCCGCGTCACAAGGACTTTCGGCCGACGGCCGGGACGAGGTCGGCGCGGTTCGCGCCTTCCGTACCGGCAAGACGGTCACCAAGGAGCGGATCACCGCCCTCGACCCGGAGCGCCGGTTCGCCTACGAGGGCGTGGACGTTCCGGTGATGCTGGACTACCAGGCCTCGGTCGATCTGTGTGAAACGCCCGGTGGGGGAACGCGGATCCGTTGGCACGGAACGTATCGCGTGGGCAAGGGGAGCGCGTGGATCTTCCGCTGGTACCTGCGCCGCTTCATGCGCGACATGGCGACCGGGCTCGCCGGTCACGCCGGCGGCCCGGTCCGGAGGCCATGACGAGGGATCAATGCCGATGGGCGGCTTCGCGGTGGAAACCCGCGATCATCGCTTCGGTGCTCGGCGGGTTGAACGGCTGGCCGAGGGTGCGCATGAGCGAGTTCACGCTGGGGCGGTACATCCCGGTCTTGCAGTAGCGGGAACCCTCGAAGACGCCGACCGTGCCACCGTCGGGGGAGGGCTTGCCGAGCCACTTGTACCACTTGGCCTGGCGGTCCCTCATCTGCTGGGCCGTGAGCGCGGAAGCGTTGGGCTCCCGGGGTTCCCGGGTGTCACAGGTGCCGTAGTCGTACTCGTCGGCCAGCCCGCCGATGGAGTGCCCGAGTTCGTGGGCGACGATCTGGCTGGCCTGGATGTTGCCGCCGGAAGAGGTCGCGACCCCGCCGCCCGCGCCGCCGTACTTCGTGGTGTTCGCCAGCATGATGACCTGATCGACGTCCGGCGCGGCCGCGGCGTACTGGTTCGCCTTGGTTTCGTTGACGCACAACAGCCGTTCGATGCCGCCGCACCAGAAGTACGAGCCCAGCGCGGTGGTGCGCCGGATGCCCTGGGTCGGGTCGTTCGTGATACCCGACTGGGGTGAGACGACGTCGACCTGCCAGAGGTTGAACTGCTTGCGGTAGCTCTTGTACGGCTCGATGGCGAACAGCGCCGCGATACTGGACCGGACGTGCTGTGAGTACGTGCCCAGCTGCGTGGAGGTGTAGCCGTCACCGACGAAGACCAGGTCGAAGGTGGTCTCGCTGGGGCCGTTGGTCTCGATCGGGGTCACCGCGGCGGCGGCCGCGATCTGCTGCGGCGCGGCCGCCCGGTCCGAAGCGGGCCGGGTGACGTCCACCCTGGTGATGGTTCCTCCGGGCTCGAAGGCCTCCATCGACGTCGTGAATCGGGGAGCCGCCGACGCCGTCGCGGGAACGAGCCCGGCGACGAGGACGGCGGTCAGCGCGACCATGAGGCAGGCGCGTCGCATGCGTACTCCTTGCGGGGAGGGGAGAGAGGGGAGTACGAAAAACGATCCCGACTTTCGACGGCTTCCGGCACATCCCAAGTGGCCATAAGGTCCGCGTGATGGACGTCGAGTTACGTCATCTGCGAGTGGTGTGCGCCGTCGCCGACGCGGGCAGCATCACGCGTGCGGCGATCGGGATCGGGAGCACCCAGCCCGCGCTGACCGCCGCCGTGCAACGGATCGAGCGCGCGTTCGGGGGAACGTTGTTCGTCCGGGGGCGCGACGGTGTCTTCCCGACGGCGTTCGGCGAATGCGTCCTCGTCCGCGCCCGTGCCGTCCTCGCCGCGGCGGACACGATGCACCGGGACGCGGCGCGTTTCCTGGCGGAGGGCGAGAAACGTCCTGTCGCGCTGGGTGGGATCGGCGGGTCCATGGTCGTCGAACTGGCGGACCGGCTCGGGGATTCCGGCCGGGGACAAGCGGTTTCGGTGACCACCGAGTTCTCGCCGTTGCGGCTGCTGGATCTCGTGGCCGGCGGGCAACTCGACGCCGCGGTCGTCGCCGACTATCCGGGCCATCTCCTGCCGTCGGCGCCGGGTGTGACGTCGCGGCCGCTGGCCACGCAACCGGTGTTCGTGGCGATCGCCGCGGACCATCCCGCGGCCCGCCGCACCGAGATCGACCTCGCCGAGCTCGCCGGGGAACGGTGGGTGCTCGGACCGTCCGATGGCGCCGGATGGCCGGAGTGCTTCGAAGAAGCCTGTGCCCGTGCGGGATTCCGGCCGCAGGTCGCGCACCGGAGCACGGAATTGCGCCCGCTGCAACGCCTGATCGCGGCGGGCCGGGCGATTTCCCCGTGCCAGGTCACCTTTCCCTCGTCACCCGGGATCGCGATCCGGCCTCTCGCGGGGGATCCGCTGTGGATGCGTTATCTGATCGCGTGGAACGCGGACGGTGCCTTCGGCGGCGACACCGACGCCTTGATCGCGGCGGCGGAGGCGGCTTACCGCTCCGACACCGAAACCAGCCTCCCCTATCGCCACTGGCTCGCCCGCCGCGCGGGACCGGTCAACGGCAGACGTGCCATCGGGTGACACCTGGTCGGGGAATTCCCCTTGTCGGGCAGGGGGTCCTAGCCTCGGATCACCTCATCGACGAAGGGTAAGAAATTGCGTCTGCGCGCCCTGCTGGCCGCTGCTGTCCTGACCATCACCACCGCTCCGGCGGCGCTCGCCGCGCCGGACGTCGCCCACGGCACCGATGTCCCACCGGGGCGGTTCGGGTTCGTCGCGAAGATCGCGATGACGAAGATCCCACGCCCCGACGGTTCGACCTACGGCAGCTACTGCACGGGCGCGCTGATCGCGCCGAGCTGGGTCGTCACCACGGGGCACTGCTTCCACGACGCGCACCGCAAGCGGGTCGCGGGCAAGATGCCGTATCCGACGATGGTGACGTTGGGCCTGGTCGACGAGGCGGTCGAATCGGGTGTGGCCCGCAAGGCGACCGAAGTGCTGCAGGCGAAGGAAAACGACGTCGCCCTCATCAAGCTGGACACCCCGGTGACGACGGTGTCCCCGCTGAAGGTGAGCCGAGTGCTCCCGAAGGTCGGCCAGCAGCTGACCTTGGCGGGCTGGGGGAGCCTGACCGCCACGAATCCCGCTCCGGCCACCCGGATGCAGCAAGGCACCGTGCAGGTGGCGACGGTGGCACCGACGACGATCGGCGTCCGCGGCGCCGCGCCGTCGATCACGACCAGTGCCTGCACGTACGACTCGGGGGCGCCGTACTTCGTCGCCGAGGGCACGGGTGGCGCGTTGGTCTCGCTGGAGGCCACCGGGCCGGCTTGCCCGCACGCCGGGATCGAGACGACCTCCCGCGCGGACGTCATCGCGGACTGGATCGCCACCCATACGGGCTAACGGACCGTTTCGGCCGGTGGCGCATCGGGTAGTGGCGTGATCAGGAGGTATGTGCGATGACGAATCCTCGAACGACCGCCCCTCCGGCGCCGCCGGACCCCATGCCGCCGGACCCGGGTATTCCCGAACCGGTGCCTGATCCGGGCAAGCCGGAACCGGTCCCGGACCCCGGGGTACCCGAACGGGTCCCCGCTCCGGGGCCGGACCGCCCGCTGCCGGAACCCGAGAGCCCGCCGGAATCCCGGCCGGGACCGGCGGGTCTCAGAGGGTGAACGCGAGCCAGAGCGCGAGCCAGGCGCAGGCCGCGATCGCGACGACGACCGCGAACACCCGCAGGCCGGCGGTGGCGATCCGGAGCGACGCCGTGCCGGTGTGGTGTCGGTGATTCCCCATGATTCCGCCCTCCTTCCAAGATCACCATCCGCTCCCGGCGCGCCCGGCGCAGCGGGGAAGGTCCATCCGGGTGACCCCGGCCGGGTGAGTGATACCCGCATTCAGAGGACGAAATACGGGGGTTTCAGAGCCAGTTGTTGTGCGTGGCGAAGACCCCCAGCTGGAACCGGCTGGAGACGCTGGCGCGGTCCATCAGGGTTTCGAGATAGCGGAACAGGGTGCGTCTGCTGACACCGAGTTCGGCGGCGATCTCGTCGTCCTTGCGCCCGGCGGCGAGCAGGATCAGCAGCTCCCGCTCGACCGGCCGGATCGGTTGCCCGGACGTCCGGCCACGCCGGTCGATCGGGAGCGCGGCCGCCCAGGACGTCTCGAACAGTCCCTCCAGCGCGGAGAAAAGGCTGCAGGGACGCACGATGACGATGGACTGGTTGCGATCGGCCTCACGGATGGTCAGCGCGATGGTGGCCGCACGGTCGTCGAACAGCGTCAGTTTGACCGGGAGTTCGGGTAGCAGGCGGGCCTGCTCACCGGCTCGCAGGCACGGCAGGATGTTCGCGGCCAGATAGCCGGGATCGCCGAACGACGCTCCACTGTAGACACAACGGTAGCCGATCCCGCGCCGCAGTTGCTCCTCCTCTAGGAGATTCCGGCGGCCGCCGGTGAAGTAGGGCGGGGAATCGAGGCGGCGCACCTGATGCCGCACCGTGGTCGCGAGATGCTGCAGCCGGGGGATGATGGCGTCGCCGGTGACCACTTCGAGCAGGTCCTGCGCGTTCGGCATCCCCGCGTGCGCCCGCCTGAACGCGCGGTACGCGGTCTGGACCGCGAGCCGCGCGTCGTGCAGTTCGGCCTGCCTTCGCGTGGTCAGCGCGGTGAGTGCCTCGCTGGGGTTAGCCGGGACGTACTCGTCTCCGTCCACACCGGACGACACGGCGAGACCGGCGTCGGCCAGTTCCTTCAGCGCCAGCTCGACGTTCTCCGCGTCGTCCTCCCGCCAGGCCAGCTCCACGGCGGTGACGGGCGCGCTTTCGAGCATCCGCCGGTAGATCCGGGCGGCGGTTTCGCCGAGGCCCAGCCTGCCCAGCTGCGGGCCGAGCCCGTCCGGGGTCCCCGATGCCACTTCCTAGACGCCCGACGTGTTCCGGATCCAGGTGCGGTTCGCCGAGATGCTGGTGTGCGTCGAGCTGTCCACCTTGTTGCCCGCGATGTGCACGCCGACCTGCTTGCCGCCGACGAAGACCGGCCCGCCCGAGTCGCCGCCGTTGGTCAGCCCGTTGCCCCGGCGGGCCTTGATCAGTCCATTCCCGACACTGGTCACCGTCATCCGGGCGACCTTGAGGTAACGCTGCAGATCGCCGTCTTCGTTGTAGCCCCAGCCATAAACGTATTCGGTGTCGCCGACCGCGACGGAGGTGCCGAGGGACGCGTACGTCGTGGTCACGGAACGGTCCAGTTTCAACAGTGCGATGTCGGCGCCGCTGGACGGCGTGTAGATGTCGGCCACCACCGCGTACGTGCCGGCCTGGTGGTCGACGTCGCCCACCCGGACGGAGTATTCGGCGCCGGGTTCGTCGATGCAGTGCTGGGCGGTGAGCACCCAGCGGGCGCTGATGATCGAACCGGAGCACCACTGCTCGCCGTTCTGCTCGATCATGGCCGCCCACGGGCCGGACTGGGCGTATTCGCCGTCGATGATGGGGGCCGCGACGGCGGCGGGCGCGACCGTCGTGAGCCCGGCCGCGCAGAGCAGTGCGGTGAGAAGACCTCGGATACGCATGGGTGCCTTCCAATGCAGGGGAATCAGGGAAATCGACGGGTCACCCGTTCACGGCCACGGCGGATTCGCCAGGGATCGCCCGGCCGGATCCGATACCGGTTTTCCCATGCTAGGCAAGCGGATACGGCGGTTGATAGCGACTAAAGACGGGAGAAGGCCGCGGTGGGCGGCGCGGGACCCGGACTTCCGGCACTCGTGTGCCGATGGCACCGATGTGCCAGGGAAGGGTTCTTTGGGCACCTAGGTCACCACTCACGCGGCGGTTGAGCGGCTGAGGGTACGTGAAGGACCCCTTCCTGTACCTAGGTGTATTGACCTGGGAGGTTGGGGACGCGGCTGGCGGGTGGTTTGCCGGCGAGTGCGGTGTGGCCGCGGTGGTGATTGTAGGTGTGGAGCCAGTCTGGGTAGGCGT
>NZ_JBPQFM010000041.1:0-32589 GCF_051373225.1 Amycolatopsis sp. w19
AGGCCACCGCCGCCGCCCGAGCCGCCGCCGTCCCGGGACGCGTGCGTGTCGGACTCGGCGGGCGCGGCCGGAGCGGGCTTGGCGTCGTGCTGGATCCGGACGGGCAGCGTGACGCGGTGGTTCTGGCTCGCCGCGGCCGGAACGGGGGTTTCGGCGGGGACGAGCGGACGCGGGTCCGGCGTGGCGGGCGCGTCCGGAGTGACGGCCTTCGCCGGGACGGCGATGGTGACCGAGCCACTCGCCGATTCACCCGAGCCGCCACCGAAGACGGGGTCGAGCATGTCGCCGGTGCCCGGCAGGATCGACGGGGCGCCCCCGGTGCAGCACGGATTCGGCGTGATGATCGGCGCGACGACCTGGTCGCCGATTCCATCGACGACACCGACGACCCCGCCGACGGTTTCGACGACGCCGCCGACCGTGGTCGTGACGACGTTCAGCACGCCACCGATGAGGCCGCCCAGCAAACCGTTGGACGCCTGGGGCTTCGCGGTCTTCGTTTCCGGCTCCGGAGAAGAGGTCTTCTCGACGGAACTCGTACTCGAAACGGTCTCTTCCTCCACAGTGGCCTCGGGCTCCTCGCTCACGACGGGAGCGGGCTCCTTCGAGGTTTCGGTGGGCTCAGCGGGTTTCGTGGTTTCGGTCGCGGCGGAGTCCGAAGTGGACTCGTTCGGAGTAGTCGATTTCCCGGATCCCGCTTCGTCCGCGGGCTGGACCACGGAGGTCTCCGGCGTCACGGGAAGCCGTTCCTCGGCCGAAGCCGGGGTGCTCAAAACGGCGCCGAGGAGCCAGCCGGTGAGCGCGAGCCCGCCCGCGAAAAGAATTCGCATGCCGGTCTTGCGGGAGGTGAGGTCGTGACGGCGCACGACTGCCGCACCACTCACAGCAATCACCACCGTCCGCGCCTGAAACCCACGTTTTCCGCGTGAGTTCGATCTTTCTTGGGGTCTCTTCCGGTCAGGTCGCAGTTCCCCCGGGGCTGCACCAGTTTTAGCACCGGAGGGGAGTGTTTCACCTCAGCCGCCGTCGATCCAGCCCGTTAGGCGGAACGACGCAACCGGCTCCGGTGCCTGGAGTACCGAAGTTGATCACTCTCGGTATGTGCCCGGCGGCCATCCGGGGACGGGTGGAACTACTCAAATCCTCGGTGACCTGACCTTTTCCGGATCCCGGATGCGGTGTGTGCCGTCAAAGTCGCGTTCGGTGATCGGTACGGCGGACGCAAGCCGCCGGGAGGGGAGGGTCCGGGATGTGGGACGTGAACGCCGTGTCGGCGGCGGTGCTCAAGGCGCTGAAGGCCTACCGGCTGAGCGAAGCCGACGCCAAGGACATCTGTCAGGAGGCTTGGCTGGAACTGCTTCGCGTGCCCGGCGCGCTACGCGACGAAGCGAAACTCGGGGCTTGGCTGACGACCACGGCGCGGCGTCGCGCGCTCCGGATGATCACCAGGAACAGGCGCGAAACGCCGCGTCCGCTGCCCGGCGCGGAGACGACCCCGGAGGCCGAGGTCGTCCGCGCCGAACGGGACCGCGCGCTCTGGGCGGCGGTCGATCGCCTGCCGGATTCGCATCGACGGCTCGTGCGGCTCCTCGCGCACCGGCCGGAGCTGTCCTACGCCCAGATCGCGGGGGAGCTGGGCATCAGTCCGGCCAGTGTCGGCAGGCTTCGAAGACGGTGTTTGGACCGGCTCAGACGCGCACTCGAAAAAGGCGGCTGGGCGTGAACATCGGAGGGGTCATCGCAGTTTGCGCAACCGGGTGACGGCTTCGTCGATGACCTCGTTGCGTTTGCAGAACGCGAAGCGCAGAAGGTGTTTCCACTCTTCCGGGTGATCGGTGAACACCTTTACGGGCACGGCAGCCACGCCCACCCGTTCGGGGAGTTCCCAGGCCAGTTCCGCGGCGTCGTCGAAGCCGAGCGGGCGGACGTCGACGCAGACGAAGTAGGTCCCGGCGGTCGGCCGCACCGCGAAACCCGCCTCCGCGAGGCCTGCCGCGAGCCGGTCCCGTTTGCCCTGGAGGCTCGTGCGCAGCTCCTCGGCCCACGGCAGCTCGTGGTCCAGCGCGTGGGCGACGGCGGGCTGGAACGGGCCGCCCGAGACGAAGGTGATGAACTGCTTCGCCGCCTTCACCGCCGCGACCAGTTCGGGGCTCGCGCAGACCCAGCCGATCTTCCAGCCCGTGCAGTTGAAGGTCTTGCCCGCGCTGGAGATCGACACGGTGCGATCGCGCATACCGGGGAAGGTCGCGAGTGGGAGATGCTCGGCGTCGTCGAACACGAGGTGCTCGTACACCTCGTCGGTGATCGCGATCAGGTCGTGCTCCACGCAGAGCGCGGCGACGGCTTCCAGCTCGGCGCGCGTGAACACCGTGCCGGTCGGGTTGTGCGGCGAGTTGATCAGGATCGCCCTGGTCCGGCCGGTCACCGCGACGCGCAGGCCCTCGACGTCCAGTGCGAACCGGCCGTCGCGTTCCACCAGCCCGACGACCCGCCGCTCCGCGCCCGCCATGGCGACCGCGGCCGCGTACGAGTCGTAGTACGGCTCGATGACGATGACCTCGTCACCCGCCTGCGTGAGCGCGATCAGCGACGCCGCGATGGCCTCGGTGGCCCCGGCGGTGACCAGGATCTCCGTGTCGGGGTCGTAGTCGACGCCGTAGCGGCGGCGATGCCGCGCGATGGCCGCGCGCAGCTCGGGCCGCCCCGGGCCCGGCGGGTACTGGTTCGCACCCCCGAACAGCGCGTTCTTGGCGGCGTCGAGCATTCCGGCGGGACCGTCGGTGTCGGGGAATCCCTGGCCGAGGTTGACGGCTTCGTGTCGGACGGCGAGTGCCGTCATCTCCGCGAAGATGGTCGACGTGAAGGGCTGGAGGCGGGGTACGAGGACAGGTTCGCGCACGATCAGCCATCCTCACGGACAATGGCGGTGTGGAGCAACTGACGCCCGCCAAGGTGACCCCAGCCGATCCGCCCGGTGGAACCGCCGCCGAGGAGGAGAAGCGCCGCGGCCTGCGCAAGATGAAGATGGTCGCGCTGTCGTTCCTGCTCGGCGCGACGGTGATCTTCCTGCTGACCAGCTGGGCCGAGGCCGCCGGCTGGCCCGCCTGGGTCGGTTACGTCCGCGCTGCCGCCGAGGCCGGGATGGTCGGCGCGCTCGCCGACTGGTTCGCGGTGACGGCGCTGTTCCGGCATCCGCTGCGGATCAAGATCCCGCACACCGCGATCATCCCGAACAAGAAGGACGCGCTGGGCAGCAGCCTCGGTGACTTCGTCGGCTCGAACTTCCTGTCCGAGTCCGTGGTCCGCGAGAAGCTGAGCCGGGTCGAGGTCTCGAAGCGGCTCGGCGGCTGGCTCTCGCAACCCGCCAACGCCGAACGTGTGACGTCCGAGCTGGCCACCGTCGTGCGGGCGGCGGTCAGGGTGCTCCGCGACGAGGACGTCCAGGCGATCATGGAACAGGCCGTGGTCAAGCGGATCGTGGACAAGCCGTGGGGTCCGCCGCTCGGCAAGATCCTGGAGGGCGTGTTCGCCGACGGGGCGCATCACAAGCTGGTGGACCTGATGTGCGACCGCGGCTACGAGTGGGTGCGGGACAACCACTCGACGATGCTGCGCGTGGTCTCGGACCGGGCGCCGAGCTGGTCGCCGAAATTCGTCGACGAGATGCTCGCGGACAAGGTCTACGGCGAGGTGCTGTCGTTCGTCTGGGCGGTGAAGACCGACGTCAACCACCCCATGCGGCTGGCGCTGGACAAGTTCCTCGGCGAGTTCGCCCAGGATCTGCAGACCGATCCCGAGGTGATGGCGCGCGCCGAGCAGGTCAAGTCCCAGATGCTGGGGCACGACGAGGTGCAGAAGCTGATCGGTTCGGCGTGGGCGACGGCGAAGGAGATGCTGCTCAACGCCGCCGAGGACCCGTCGAGCGAGCTGAGGCGCCGCGTGCGCACGGGCCTCGAAACGCTCGGGGAGCGGCTGGTCTCCGACGACCACATCCGGTCCAAAGTGGACACCTGGGTGGAAGGTGCGGCGGCCTACGTCGTCACCCACTACTCCCAGGAGATCACCACGATCATCACGGACACGGTGGAGCGCTGGGACGCCGAGGAGACCTCGCGCAAGATCGAACTCCAGGTGGGCCGGGATCTGCAGTTCATCCGGATCAACGGCACGGTGGTCGGCGCGCTCGCCGGCCTGGTGATCTACGCGGTCGCGCAGCTGCTCTTCTGAGCAGCCGCGCGTATACCACACTCCGGAGGCCGCACCGGGAGTTGTCCACAGGAAGTGGAGTCATCCCCAGGGTTATCCACAGCTTTTCACGTTTTTGGCCTAACGGTGTGCACAACCCCTGGGGGTAACTCGGGGGTGGGTGACACCAGAAGTTGTGGTCGCGGCGATGTCCGCTCGGCGGAGCTGAAGGACGCTTTCACCGCATGCGATGCGACGAAAGCGTCCTTCGCCGCGTGAGATGCGGTGAAGGACGCTTTCAGCCCACGTGGGGTACTCAGGTAGAGACGTCCGCCGTCCGGGCCCGCCAGGCCCGGGCCTTCTCCCGGTTCCCGCAGGCCCGCATCGAGCACCACGTCCTCGACCGGTTCCGGGATTCGTCGTAGAACGCCCACAGGCAGTCGTCCGCCGGGCAGATCTTGAGCCGGATCCATTCGCCCAGCACGGTCAGCCGGGTCGACGCCGCCAGTACCGCCTCGCAGACCGTTTCCGAGACCAGGAGCGGACCTTCGGCGCCGAGGACGATCTCCGCCGGGGCGCGCAGGCCGAGCCGGGGGAGTCGCGGATCGCCGATCGCGGCCCGCAGCGCGTCCCGCGTTTCGCGCGCGGCCGCGGGGGTATCCGCTCGCAGCCGGTGATCGCGGGCCCAACGTTGCCAGGACTCCAGCTCGTCCAGGAGGTCGGTGCCGCGTTCGACGTTCACCGTGTTCAGAAACTCGACCACCAGGGACGCGTCGGTGTTCACCCCGCCCAGTGTACGGGCGAGACCGGTTGTCATCGGCTTTGATAACCCTCATACTCGTTTCACTGGTTACTCGATCATTCTGGAGGCTGAACCATGGGTGCGGTACCGACCTTCGGCGCGGTGGCGCTCGACTGCCCGGATCCGGTCGCGCTGGCGGAGTTCTACCGCGAGCTGCTCGACTGGAAGGCGGCCGAAGTCGCCGAAGACGGCCATTGGGTGACCCTGCGGAACCCGGAGGGCGGCGCGCGGTTCTCGTTCCAGCGCGTGCCGGACTACCGGCCGCCCGCGTGGCCGTCCGCCGAGAACCCGCAGCAGGCCCACATCGACCTCGACGTCACCGACATGGAGGCCGCGCACGAGCGCGCGCTGGCGATCGGCGCGAAGCTGCTCGACGACTCGCCGGAGACCTTCAGGGTCTACGCGGATCCGGTCGGGCACCCGTTTTGTCTGTGCGCCTGCTGACCTCGCGGGCCAAAAATGCGTAATCTCTGATACGTGATTTGTCCGAAGTGCCAGAA
Organism: Amycolatopsis sp. w19; assembly: GCF_051373225.1. NCBI lineage: Bacteria > Bacillati > Actinomycetota > Actinomycetes > Pseudonocardiales > Pseudonocardiaceae > Amycolatopsis > Amycolatopsis sp. w19. The sequence continues at coordinate 5,488 of NZ_JBPQFM010000041.1, forward strand.
CGCCATGAAGACCGTCGACAAGAACGGCATCCACATCGACCAGTGCCAGGGATGCCGCGGCATCTTCCTGGACCGGGGTGAGCTGGAAGCCATCACCAACGCCGAGACGTCGTACTACGGCGGCGGCGGGCACCAGCCCCCGCCGTATCAGGGAGGTGGGCACGCGCCGGCGCCGCATTACGGCCGTCCGGACTCGCCGCGCCCGCACCGTGGGGGCTACGCCGACTCGCCGAAGGGCTACCGGGGTGGGTACTCGGACTCGCCCAAGGGGTACCGCGGCGGATACGCGGACTCTCCGCACGGATACGGCCACAAGCGTCGTAAGGGTGGCTTCCTCGAGGGCCTCTTCGACTGACCGTGGTCCTCGATCTCAAGATCTGCCCGGCCTGCGGCGATCGCGCCGAACGGCCACGAGTCGAGAGCGGGCTGCTGGTGTGCGCGGTGTGCGCGCACCGGTGGCCGTTCCGGCGGCTCCCGCTCTTCGCGCTGACCGGGCCGAGCGGCGCGGGCAAGTCGACGGTCGGGCCGCTCCTGGCGCGACGGCTCGGCGATCTCGCGCTCGTGGTCGAACAGGACGTGCTGTGGACCGGGGCGTTGCGCGACGACGTCCCCGGCCATCCCGCGTTCCGCTCGACCTGGCTGCGGATGGCGGCGATGCTGCACCAGAACGGGCGGCCGGTCGTCCTGTGCGGCACGGTCGCGCCGCCCGAGTTCGAGCGGCTGCCCGAGCGCGTCTTCTTCTCCGACGTCCACTACCTGGCGCTCGTCAGCGAGCCCGACGCGTTGCGCAAGCGTTTGCTCGCGCGGCCCGCCTGGCGCGAGTGGGACGAGGAGCGGGTCGAGGAGATGCTGGAGTTCAACGAGTGGCTGCAAGCGGAAGCGCCCGCGATGCAGCCGCCGGTCGAGCTGTTCGACACCACCCACATCCCGGTCGAAGACGCCGTCGACCATGTCGAGAAGTGGGTGCGCGGCCTGCTTTCAGGAGCCCAACGGCCAAGTGCGGCCATCGGGTGAATCCAGCCAGATCACCTGTTCTTCCCCGTCGAGGCTGAGCCCGAACCGGTCCCGCCCGGGCTGGCCGAGGTCGATCCAGTCCTCGTAGGCGGCTTCGACGACCTCCCACAGCCTCCGCGGGCCGCCTTCGGCCACTTCGAACCCGTCGCCCCCCTGCCGATGGCGCATCCACGAGCCGTCCGGATGAACCAGAGCGGTGCGCCGGCCGTCCCGCGAGGCCGTCACGCCCGGGAGGCAGAGCCCGGCGAAGAACTCGAACCGGCTGCGGACCTCGGTGAGCACCCCCATCGGCAGCCGGGTCGGCCGCCAGGTGACGTCGCCGTCCGGCAGCTTCGACTGCTTGAACCGATGCGCGCGAAGCGGCATGAAGCGCCCGTCGCGTGCGAGCACCCGCCCGTGCCCCGTCGCGCCTTCGCCCGCGACGATCCGGACGAGCCCGCCGCCGATCGGCCGGTTCAGCGTGGTGACGATCAGCCCGCCGGGCATCGTCTGCGCCAGCCACGCGGGTGGGATCGACGACACCGAACAGGTGCAGATCACCCGGTCGTAGAGCACTCCCGCCGGGAAGCCCTCGGCGCCGTCGGCCGCCGCGCACGAAGGCACGTATCCGATTTCCGCGAGCCGTTTGCGTGCGGCGTCGACGAGTTCCGGGTCGATGTCCACCGTGTACACGAGCCCGGCGCCGAGCCGGTGGCACAGCAACGCGGTGTTGTACCCGGTGCCCGTGCCGATCTCCAGTACGCGATTCCCGTCGGCGACCCGGAGCTCTTCGAGCATGATCGCCATGATCGACGGCTGGCTGGACGAACTCGTCGGCGTTCCCGGCTGCGCGCCGAGATATCGCGCCCTTTCCCAAAGCCCGGAGTCGTCGTCCAGCTGCACGACCAGCACATCGGGGGAATAGACGCGTTTGAGCCACTGGTCGTCGCCGTGTTCGACCGCGGCCCAGCCGTTCGCCGCCGGGACGAAGAACCGCGGCAGGAAGACGTGTCTCGGCACGGAGCGGAACGCGGTCATCCAGCGCGCGTCGTGCAGCACGCCCTCGGCGAGCAGATGCTCGACGAGGCGCCGCCGCAGCCGCGTGGCGTTCGACATCCCTCCACGGTAGCCGGGTGAGCACCAACACACCCGATGGTTGCAAGCAGAGTGCTTGCAATTGCTAGCACTCGGGCGTAGCGTTGAAGACGTCGCGAGGAGGTGACCGATGTCAGACACCGACCGGGATCAGCCCACATCGGGCGGACCGATGGAGAAGGTCGCGGACATCGCTTCCGACATCGGCGAGTACATCCGCCAGCAGCGCAGCAACGCGAAGATCTCCTTGCGGCAGCTGTCGAAACTCGCCGGCGTGTCCAATCCGTACCTGAGCCAGATCGAGCGCGGGGTCCGCAAACCCAGCGCGGAGATCCTGCAGCAGATCGCCAAGGGCCTGCGTATCTCGGCCGAGGCGCTCTACGTGCAAGCGGGAATCCTCGATCTGCCGACGGGCGGCCCGGTCGGCGACGCGATCCGCGCCGACACCGAGCTGACCGAACGGCAGAAGCAGGTCCTGCTCGACGTCTACGAATCGTTCCGCCGCGAGAACGCCGCCGCGAAACCCGAGCAGGCGGCCCAGGCGAAAACAGAAGACCAAGTCTCAGAAACCAAGGAGTCAGCATGACCACGGCCACCAAGACCGAACGCAAGCACACCGCCCTCGACCAGGTCCGCACGCCGCTGCTGGCCGCCCTGGGTGCCGGCAACCTGGCCGGACAGGCCGTCGTCGACGCCGTGTCGAAGGCCAAGGAGAAGGTCGTCGAGGGCGGCGAGACCGCCCGCAAGAACATCGAAGAGCTCCCGCACGACGTCGAGGGTCTCCGCGAGAAGCTGGACCCGGCCGAGCTGCGCAAGGTCATCGACGACTACACCGAGGCCGCGCTGAAGCTGTACAACAAGCTGGCCGAGTCCGGTGAGCAGGCGTGGGACAAGATCGCCGCGCAGCCGCAGGTCAAGAAGGCCATCGAGCAGCTCGAGGACGCGATCAGCACCGCGCAGGACCGCGTCGAGGGTGCGACCACCGACGCCCGCGAGCGCATCGACACCGTGCTCGGCAAGGTCACCAAGGGCACCCGCTCCGTCGGCGAGAAGACCGCCCGCAAGGTGACCGAGGTCGCCGGCGAGATCGCCGACGAGGTCGAGGAGATCGGCGACGACCTCGCGCACGAGACCCGCTCGGCTTCGCGCAAGGTCGCCAACAAGACCGCGCCGAAGACCACGACCACCGCGCGCCGCACCACCAGCCCGGCCGCCAAGAAGCCGGCCACCGCGCCGAAGACCACCGAGAAGTAAGGTCCGCGTGAATTCCAGGGCCCCTGGCACCGCTTCGGTGCCGGGGGCCCGGGTCATTCGCCCGGTTTGACGTAAGCTGAGTCCGTGTTCGTTGCCAACTGGATCCTCATCGCCATCCATTGGGGCGGCGCGCTGACGGGGCTGTTCGCGTTCGTGCATGCGCTGTTGCAGCGTGCGGACGCGTATTCGGCCGCCGATCGGAAGACCAAACCCATCTGGATGCTCATCACCGGCGGGGCCACCGTGGTGCTGACGTTCTTCCAGTTCTACGGCGGCGGCATGATCCTGTGGCTGCCCGCGCTGGTCGCGGTCCTGGTCTACCTCGTGGACGTCCGCCCCAAGCTCATCGAGGTCCAGCGCGGCGGCCGTAACTGGTGATTAAGGTGGCCGGGTGACCACCTGGACCATCGCCGGAACCCTCACCGTCGTCCCCGCCCTCACCCGCACGGATCTGCTCGCCGAGCCCGTCGCGAAGGCACTCGCCGCCCTGCCCGATCCGGACGCCGTCGGCGTCGTCGAGATCGACGCCGAGCTGGCCGACACCGCCGCCTTCTGCGAGGCGTACGGCTCACCGCTTTCCGCGTCCGCGAACTGCGTCGTTGTCGCCGGCAAACGCGCCGGTGAAGTCCGCTTCGCCGCCGCGATGATCCTCGCCACCACCCGCGCCGACGTGAACGGCGTGATCAAACGCCGTCTCGACGTGCGCAAGGCCTCCTTCGCCCCGATGGACGAGGCCGTCTCGCTCACCGGAATGGAGTACGGCGGCATCACGCCGGTCGGCCTGCCCGCGGAGTGGCCGATCCTGATCGACCAGCGCGTCGCCGACGAACCCGAACTGGTCATCGGCAGCGGTATCCGCGGCGGCAAGCTGCTGATCCCGGGCCCGGTCCTCGCGTCCCTGCCCGGCGCCGAGGTGATCGACGGGCTCGCGCGCCCCGTCGAGTGAGGCTGTCCACAAAGGACTTTCCGCTGGCCTCGGCCTTCGAGGCAGAGGCCCTCGAAATCGATCCCGCGTTGCCGGCGAGGCTCGGCGAGAACCGCGCCCGAGTCCTCGCCGCGTTGGATGAGCGCCCCGTCTACGGCGTGAACACCGGCATGGGGCGGCTCGCGGGGGTCGCCGCGCCCGCGTCGAACGCGTACCAGCGGAACCTGCTGATCGGCCGTGCCGTCGGCGGACCGCCCTGGCTCTCGGCCGAGGAAGTGCGCTGGCTGCTGCTGGTGCGCCTGCGGGATCTGCTCGCACCCGAAGCCGGCGCCAGTCCGGAGCTGGTGACGTTCCTCGTCGACCGGCTGAACGAGGGGTTCACGCCCGCCGTGCCGCGGACGGGGCTGGGTAGCGCCGGCGAGATCATCCCGCTGGCGCATGCCTTTCAGACCTTTCTCGGTGTCGGGACCGTGCTGGTGGACGGCGTCGAGACACCCGCGTCGGAGGTGCTGGCGGAGCCGTACGAGCCCGGTCTCAAGGAGGCCGCGACCCTCATCCAGGGCTCGCCGCTGGCGGAGACGCTCGCCGCTTTCGGTCGGACCGAGGTCCGGCAGGTGGTGGACCTTCAGGCACTCGCCGCCGCGATCGCGATCGACGTTCTCGGTGCGCCGCAAGGGATCTATCGCCCCGCGCTGGCGGGAGACGACGAGGTGCTGCGTTCGGTCTTGCGCGAAATGAACGATCTGATCCGAGGTGCCGTCGAACGGCCGGTCGTGCAGGCGCCCGTTTCCGTGCGGGTGGCTCCGCGCGCGCTCGCGCATCTGACGCGGGTCGCCGCCGAGCTGGACGAGGTGCTCGGGCGCTCGATGCCGACCGATTCACCCGTGCTGCTCGACGGCGAATTCGTGTCCACGACCGGGTTCCACGCCGTCGAACTCGGGCTGCGGATGGACGCGGTGACGGCGGCGCTGGTGCATCTCGGCGAAGTGAGCGTGCAGCGGACGCACCGGCTGCTCGACGAGCGGTTCAGCGGTCTGCCCGCGCAGCTCGCGGTGGAACCGGGGCCACAGGCTGGGCTGGTCCCATTGCACAAACGCGCGGTGGGGGAGCTGCACGCGCTGCGGCGGCTGGCCACGCCCGCGACCTTGGGTTCCCTCGACACTTCCGGTGGGCAGGAGGACGTGCAGGCGTTCGCCTGGGCGGCGGGGAACCAGCTCCGTGACGCCTGTGCGCGGATGTTCGCCATCACGGCCTGCGAGCTGATCACGGGTTCGCAGGCGCGGTGGCTGGCGTCCGGGGACGGGGCGCCGGAGCTGCGCGCGACCTACGAGCGGCTGCGGGAGCTGGTACCGCCCGTCGTGGAGGACCGGGCGTTGGGCCCGGCGGTCACGACGGTGGTTTCGGCGCTCAGGAACGGGTTTCCGCGCGGGACTGGATCGCCAGCCCGCGAGGGGTCACCCAACGCGTGACGAGCGCGAAAACCCCTTCGCACACCAACGCCAGTACGACGACGGCGATACCGCCCGCCAGGATCTCGCCGTGGCCGGGCTCCCCGAGGGCGAAACCGTCCACAATGTACCGTCCGAGCCCGCCGCCGTCGTTGACGATCGCGCCGATCGCGACCGTCGCCACCAGTTGCAGGAACGCGACGCGGGCACCCGCGAGGATGACCGGTGACGCGAGCGGCAACTCCAGGCGCAGCATGATCTGCCACTCGCGGTAGCCGGTTCCGCGCGCGGCGTCGACGGTTTCCTGCTCCAGCTGGATGACGCCCGCGTAGGTGTTGGTGAACAACGGTGGCAATGCCAAGGCCACCAGCGCGAGCATCAACGGCCAGAAGGTCGTGTCGACTTCGAGCCGGGAAGCCAGGAACCAGAACAGGATCACCAGCCCGAAGCTGGGGATCGCGCGGCCGATGTTCACAGCGCTGGTCGCGAGGAACTGCGCGCGGCGGTAGTGCGCCAGCCACAACGCGGGCGGGATCGTCAGCACGGCCGAGATCGCCAGTGCCAGCAAGGAGAACTGGAGATGCTCGACCGTCCGGTACGGCACGCCCGCCGGATCGGTCCAGCTCCAGCGGTTCGGCTCGCCGAACCACTCGATGGTCTGGTCGATGATGCTCATCGCGACGCCGCCTTCCGCGACCACGGCGCGAGCGCGCGCCCACCGAGCCACAGCAGCAGATCCACCACCACGGCCAGCATCACGGAAAGCCCGACACCGACGATGATCGACGTCGGATTCGGTGTCGCGGTCTGGATGCCGTTGCGGATGAAGTACCCCAGGCCGCCCTTGCCGAGCATGGAGGTCACCGTCACGAGCCCGATCGTGGTCACCGCCGCGACCCGCAGACCCGCGATCACCACCGGCAGCGCGAGCGGGAGTTCGACCTGCCACAGCAACCGCGAACGGGTGAAACCCATGCCTATCGCGGCTTCGCGGACTTCCTTGGGTACCTGTTCGACGCCGGTGACGATGTTGCGGATCAGGATGAGCAACGTGTACGTCGCCAACGGGATCACCGCTGTGGTGAAGGACGTCAGGCCGGTGAAGGGAACCAGGACGGCGAAGGCGCCGAGGCTCGGGATGACGTACAGCGAACCGGCCGTGCTCAACGCGATGACGTAGAACCACCGGCGACGCAGCGAAATCGCGGAAACACCGATCGACACCACCAGTCCGATGGCGAGCGCCGCCGCGGTCAGGACGATGTGCTCACCGAGCCGCTCGAAGATCTCGTCGAGATGGCGGTCCACCCAGCGCCACTCGAAGAGCGGCCGCCCGCCCTGGGCGGGTACGGGGAACACGGAGGAGGCTCGCACCGGCCGACCTTACCCCGTTCGGGGCGCCGGATTCCGTTCTCTGGGAGCGCAAGGGGTGCAACTCTCAAAATGTGGATTCTGTCGTGACCCGGGGATACGGTTCATTCCTCTGAACGAGTCATAGGAGTGTGCACGTGCGCTGGACACGGAATGTTCGAGTGGGCGCGGTGCTCGCCGCCGCCATCCTCGGTATGACCGCCTGTGGGGGCGGAGGCGACGCGACGGCCCCGGCCGCGCAGAGCAAGGGCGGAGCGCCGATCGTGGTCGCCTCCTTCAACTTCACCGACAGCGTGATCCTCGCCGAGCTGTACGCGAACGCGTTGGAGGCCAAGGGTTACCCGATCACACGCAAGCTCAACGTCGCTTCGCGCGAGCTGATCTACCCGGCGCTGAAATCCGGCGAACTCCAGTTCATCCCGGAGTACCAGGGCGCCGCCATCACCACCGGATACGGCAAGGAAGCCCCGAAGGACGCGGCGGGCGAGCACGAGCAGCTCAAGAAGCTGTTCGAGCCGGACGGCATCGGCCTGCTGGACTACTCGCCGGCGGAGAACAAGAACACCTACATCGTGAAGGCCGATCTCGCCAAGGAGAAGGGGCTGGCGAAGATCAGCGATCTGTCCAAGATCGACAACGTCGTCGTCGCCGGCGCGCCGGAGTGCGCGGAGCGGCTTCCCTGCTTCAAGGGCTTCACCGACGTCTACAAGCTGAAGGCCACGTTCCAGACGGTGCAGGAGGCGGGCCCGCGCGTCGAACAGCTGCGGTCCGGCAAGGTCACCGTCATCCCGGTCGACTCGGTGAGCCCGCTCGTGGGCGACCCGCAGTTCGTGGCGCTGGAGGACGACCTCGCCATCGTGCCGACCGAGAACGTCGTGCCCGCGGTGAACAAGAAGGTCCTCGACGAGCGCGGCGCCGACTTCGCGGCCGCCGTCAACGCCGTGAGCAAGGCCCTCGACACCGTGCAGCTGCGTGAGCTGAACAAGCGCGTCGACTCGGACGGCGAGAAGCCGGCCGACGTCGCGAAGGACTGGCTGAAGGAGAAGTCGCTCATCTAGCCCCCTTCGCGTGCCATGAAAGGTCCTTTCCTTGCAAATTTTGCGAGGAAAGGACCTTTCCTTGCATCCGGGCAGGGGCCGCTCGTTCCCCTCGCGGGCAGCGGTGGAATCGTGGACGCTGTCTTGCCACACGGGTGAAAGGGAGTGGGATGGGAAAGGTCACGGCCGTCGCGGAGCGCACCATCGAGGCGCCGGCGGACAAGGTCAGGGCGCTCGTCGCGGACTACGCCGAAACCCGGCCGAAGCTGCTGACGGAGCACTACCGCGACTACGAGGTCACGGAAGGCGGCGTCGGCGCGGGCACGAAGGCGCGCTGGAAGCTGCAGGCCACGTCGAAGCGTGTGCGTGACGTCGCCGCGACGGTGACCGAGCCGTCCGAAGGCACCCTCGTCGAGACCGACGCGAACTCCAGCATGGTCACCACCTGGACCGTCCGCGAGGTGCCGGACGGCAGCCTCGTCCGCATCGAGACCACCTGGGACGGCGCGGGCGGCATCGGCGGCTTCTTCGAGAAGACCTTCGCGCCCGGTGGGCTCAAGCGGATCTACGAGGGTGTGCTCGGCAAGCTCGCCGAGGTCGTGTAGCCCTCGCCACAATCGGAATGGGCGCCCCGGTTAGCTCGTTGTACCCGTCGTGAATACGGGGCGACCGCCCCGCTTCGGCAACAGACTTGGAGTTACCTCGTGAACGCAACCGAGATCCGGCTCGCCTCCCGTCCGCACGGTGTTCCGACGCTGGAGAATTTCGAGATCGCCGACGTCGAGATCCCGGTGCCGGGCGAAGGGCAGATCCTGGTCCGCAACCAGGTGCTGAGCGTGGATCCGTACATGCGCGGCCGGATGAGCAGCGCGAAGTCCTACGCCGAGCCGTACGAGGTCGGCAAGGTGATGCACGGCGGCGCCGTCGGCGAGGTGATCGAGTCCACCGTGGACGATTTCAAGCCCGGTGACATCGTGTTGCACGGCCTCGGCTGGCGTTCGCACGCCGTCGTCGCCGCGAAGCACGCGGTGAAGGTCGACCCGGAGGCCGCCCCGATCACGGCGTACCTCGGCGTCCTCGGCATGACCGGGCTCACCGCGTACGCCGGGCTGCTGGAGGTCGCGGAGTTCAAGGAGGGCGACACCGTCTTCGTGTCCGGCGCGGCGGGTGCCGTCGGGTCGGTCGTCGGCCAGCTGGCGAAGCTGAAGGGCGCGAAGCGGGTCATCGGCAGCGCGGGCACGGACGACAAGGTCAAATGGCTGACCGACGAGCTGGGCTTCGACGCGGCGTTCAACTACAAGGACGCCCCGGTGATCGAGCAGCTGCGCGCGGCGGCGCCCGAAGGTATCGACGTGTACTTCGACAACGTCGGCGGCGAGCACCTCGAAGCGGCCATCGACTCGATCAACCTGCACGGCCGCATGGCGATCTGCGGGATGATCTCGGTCTACAACAACACCGAACCGGCCGCGGCGCCGCGCAACCTCGCGTCGATCATCGCGAAGCGGTTCACCATGCGCGGCATGCTGGTCGGTGACCACTACGCGCTGCAGCCGCAGTTCGTGCAGGAGGTCGCTCCGCTGGTGGCCTCCGGGCGGCTGAAGTACTCGGAGACCATTGTGGACGGTATCCGCAACGCGCCGCAGGCGTTCCTGGACCTGTTGGGCGGCGCGAACACCGGCAAGATGCTGGTCCGCGTCTGACCCGCCTCCCGATGCTATGAAAGGTCCTTTCCTTGCAAAATTTGCAAGGAAAGGACCTTTCATAGCGCGTGTGGGGGCTCAGTACTGCGTCGTGAGCGCGCCTTCGGTCAGCGCCGCATCGAGCGCCTCCGCCGACATGTCCAGCTTCATCTGGTCACGGAAGATCTGGCCCGCAGTCGGCAGGCTGGACCGCTCCGGCCACGTCTCCGGCTTCCACAGCGACGACCGCAGGAAAGCCTTGGCGCAGTGCATGTACAGCTCTTCGACCTCGACCAGGATCGCCAGCGCCGGCCGCTTCCCCTTGACCACGAGGTCGTCGAAGAACGGCGCGTCCGCGACCAGTTTCGCGCGGCCGTTGATCCGCAGCGTCTCGTTCATCCCCGGGATCAGGAACAGCAGCCCGGCGTGCGGGTTCTCGAGGATGTTGGTCTGGCTGTCGAGCAGTTTGTTGCCCGGCCGGTCCGCCAGCACCAGCGTCTTGTCGTCGAGCACCTTCACGGAACCGGCGGGGTCGCCGCGCGGCGAGACGTCACAGGTCCCGTCGGCCGACGCCGTCGCCAGCAGGTAGAACGGCGAGTGCTCGATCAGCGTGCGCGCGTGCGGATCGAGGAAGGGGATGATCTTCCCCTTGGTCCGCTCGGCCGGGTGGCCGAGGTGCTCACGCAGCGCTTCGAGCGTCTCGATCGCCTTGATCTCTGAGGTCCCCATAGCGACAGTGAACCACTAGGCGCTGTCCTGTGGGTCTGTCCGCGGTCTTCGCGCCCAGGCGCTCCCTGACGGCACGGGCGGGCTCGGCCGAGTACGACCCGGTACGAGGCCGACCCGCCCGCACCGTCAGGAACCACCTGGATCACGAAGCCCATCGAACAGACCCACAGGACAGCGCCTAGAACACGACAGTCCGGTTCCCGTGCACCAGCACGCGGCCCTCCAGATGCCACCGGAGCCCGCGCGCCAGCGTCACCTTCTCGATGTCGCGGCCCTTGCGGACCATGTCCTCGACCGAGTCGCCGTGGTCGACGCGGATGACGTCCTGGTCGACGATCGGTCCCGCGTCGAGATCGGCGGTGACGTAGTGGCAGGTCGCGCCGATGAGTTTCACCCCGCGCGCGTGGGCCTGGTGGTACGGCCGCGCGCCGACGAACGACGGCAGGAAGCTGTGGTGGATGTTGAGCGCCCGCCCGGCCCACGCCTCGCACAGCTCCGGCGGCAGGACCTGCATGAACCGGGCGAGGACCACGGCGTGCGGGTCGTGCTCGTCGACGAGTTTCCGTACTTCGGCGAACGCCGACGCCTTGGCGGCCGGGTCCCCGGTGGGGAACGGGACGTGGTGGAACGGGATGCCGTGGGCGCGGGTGATGTCGCCCAGCGACGCGTGGTTGCCGATGACGGCGGCGACGTCGACGTCCAGTTCCCCGGACGCGACCCGGCCGAGCAGGTCGTAGAGACAATGCCCGGCCTTGGAGACGAGGATCACCGCGCGGCGGCGCTCGCCGGTGTCGCTGACCTGCCAGCTCGACTCGTTCGAAAGCGACTTCGCGACCTCGGCGAAGCGCGTGCGCAGTTCGGCGGCGTCGAACGGGAGCGAATCGGCGCGGACGACCTGGCGGGTGAAGAACCAGCCGGTGTCCGGGTCCGTGTGATACGCCGCTTCGACGATCCAGCCGCCGTGCTCGGCGAGGAAACCCGAGATGCGGGCGATGATGCCCGTGCGGTCCGGGCAGCCGAAGGAGATCACATAGCGACGTTCAGGGTTCGACACGCACACCATTGTCGCTGGTCCCGGCCGCCGCGCGGCGCCGGGTCAGTATCCGGACGCGGACCCGCCGCCCGATCTCGATGACCGCGACCAGCAGCAAGCCGAGTGCGAAGGACAGCAGAAGGCCCTTCTCCGGTTCGTCCGCGAAGGCCGCTCCGCCGACCAGTCCGATCAGGACGCTGTACACCGCCCAGATGCCCGCGCCGAGGGCGTCGAGCGGGACGAACTTGCGCGGCGGGTAGCCGAGGCTGCCGTTGGCGAGCCCGCTGGCGACGCGGCCTCCGGGCAGGTAGCGGGCGGCGAGGATCAGCAGGACGGCGTTGCGCCGCACCTGGATCTTCGCCCATTCGTAGCGCCGGACCCCGTCCGGGCCGCGCTGCAGGCGGGCGAGCGCCCGCGGGCCCGCGGCGGCGCCGACGGTGTAGCCGAGGCAGTCGCCCAGCCAGGCCCCGAGTGCGGCGATCAGCGCGAGCAGCGCCAGCTGGGAGAAGTCCGTGCCGATCAGAACGGCGACGGTGATGACGGTGGTCTCGCTCGGCATGAACGGCAGGAGCGCGTCCAACCCGGACACGAGGAACACGATCACCCACAGCCAGGGCGATCCGAGCGTGCCCTCGAGCAGCCCGGTGACGTACTCCAGCAGTTCCACGGTTCCATGGTGATCACCGCAGGTCGCTTTGGGGTGACGGAGCGGGGTTCGACCGGTGAATTCCTAGTCGGGAGCCACCGAGGACCACGGCACCGTGAGTTCACCCAGCCGCCAGCGCGACGGCCGGTTCAGCACCGGCCAGCCCCGGGCGGTGAGCAGGTGGACGGCGTGCGCCCAGCGGGCACGGACGCCAAAGTTCTGGTGCGGCGCCGCCGTCGCCCAGCAGGTATCCAAAGTGGACAGTAGTTCGTGGACGCGTTCGCCGGGAACGTTGCGGTGGATCAGGATCTTGGGCAGTCGTTCGGCCACTGTGGACGGACGTTCCAGGCTGGCGAGATGTACCGACAGGGTCAGGGTGCGCGGTCCGTCGTGCCCGACGGCGACCCAGGTGCTCAGCCGCCCGATCTCGTCGCAGGTGCCTTCGACGAGGAGCCCGCCCGGTGTCATCGCGTCCAGCATGAGCGACCAGGCGCCCGGGACCTCGGCTTCGTCGTACTGCCGCAGGACGTTGAACGCGCGTACCAGCACCGGCCGCGTCCCGGCCAGTTCGAAACCGCCGCGCCGGAAGTCGAGCCACGGCTCGTCGGCGGCGGATTGCGCGACGGCGACCCGTTCGGCGTCCAGCTCCAGGCCCAGGACGCGGACGTCGCGGCGGACCGTGCGCAGCCATCGCGCCATCTCGACCGTGGTCACCGGTGAGGCGCCGTAGCCGAGGTCCACCACGAGCGGTTCGTCCGCGCGGTGCAGCAGCCGTGTCACGCCCGGATCGCTCGCGAGCCACCGGTCCACCCGCCGGAGCCGGTTGGGGTTGGTCGTGCCCCGTGTCGGTGCCCCGACCGGTTTCAGCGCTCGGCCAGCCATTTCGCGACGAATTCCGCCTCGCGCTCCAGCAGCTTGGTGACCTGTTCGGCGATCACGCCCTCCAGCTTTCCGCCGACGAACGGGATCCGCACCTTGACCTGGCCGCTGTTGACCAGCGTCGTCCGCTCGCCTTCGGCGGTCAGCGACGTCTTCGCGGTGATCTCGCCCGGCACGCCCGAGACCGCCGCCGTCGCGGTGCCGGTGTAGCCGTTCCCGGCCGCCTTCCAGCTCTGCTCGCGCTCGACGATCAGATCGCCCCGGTGCAGCGTCCGCACGGCCGACGGGAGCTTGTCCGAGCTGATGCCCTGACGCAGCTTGTAGCGCACTCCGTCCGCGGCCGGGACGTACTCCAGCAGCTCCGCGTCGTCGCCGCCGATCTGCTCCAGCCGCGCCCGCAGCGCCGCCTCGCCGGCGACCGCGTCGAACGTGGTCGCGAGGTCTGCGGAGAACGCTGAGCGGTGCTCGATACGGGAGGCCATGGCGCCAGACAGTACCGTTCACGGGCGTGAGCACTGCCGAAACTCCCACCCTCGCCGACCACACCACGTTGCGCCTCGGCGGTCCGGCGCGGCGTTATGCCGAGGCGAAGACCGTGCAGGCCCTGGTCGACGCGGTCCGCGAGGCCGACGAAGCGGGCGAGCCGATCCTGCTGCTCGGCGGCGGCTCGAACCTCGTCGTCGCCGACGACGGTTTCGAGGGCACGGTGCTGAAGGTCGGCAACACCGGCTGGACACGTGACGGAGATCTCGTCGAGGTCGCGGCGGGCGAGAACTGGGACGGTTTCGTCGAGGGCCTGGTCGCCGAGGGCATCGGCGGGCTCGAATGCCTCTCCGGGATCCCCGGTTCGGTCGGTGCGACGCCGATCCAGAACGTCGGCGCGTACGGCTGCGAGGTGGCCGAATCCCTGGTCTCGGTCGATCTCTACGACCGTGCCACCCGCGAAATCCGCACGCTGACCGCCGAAGAGCTCGGCTTCGGGTATCGCACGTCGATCCTGAAGGGGACCGACGCGGGCGTCGTGCTCACAGTGCGTTTCAAGGTCAGCGAAGACGGCCTCTCCGCTCCGATCCGCTACGCCGAACTCGCCCGCACGCTCGGCGTCGAGATCGGTGACCGGGTCCCGGCCGCCGAAGCACGCGAAGCGGTCCTCGGGCTGCGTCGTGGCAAGGGCATGGTCCTGGACGCCGACGACCACGACACCTGGAGTGCGGGCTCGTTCTTCACCAACCCGATCATCGGCGAGGCTCGGCTCGCGAAGGTGCTGGCAGGCATCGTGGACGTCGTCGGCGAGGACGTGCGCGTGCCGCAGTACCCGGCGCCCGGCGGCACGAAGCTGTCCGCGGCCTGGCTGATCGAGCGTGCGGGATTCGCGAAGGGGCACGAAGGGCCTGGCGGCCGGGTCTCGCTGTCGACGAAGCACACGCTCGCGCTCACGAACCGGGGTAAGGCGTCGACCGAGGACCTGCTCGATCTGGCGCGCGAAGTGCGCGATGGCGTCGAGGCTCGCTTCGGCGTTTCGCTGCACCCTGAACCCCTGCTCATCAACTGCGCGCTTTGAGCCACTCCCGCATTCAGAGGACGAAATGCGGGAGGTGAACAACCCGACGCCACCCTCGTGCGTCTATCACTCTGAGGGGCGAGGGTGAGTTCCGTCGCCGCGGGTAACGTCGGAGGGGTTCCCGGCGCTGAGCTGGTAGAAGCTCGCGGGGATCTTCATGGGAGGTACACGGTGATCGAACGGCGCACGGTGTTCAAGGCCGCGCTCGCCGCGGGTGCGGCCATGCTGGCCGCCGCCTGCTCCAGCGAAGAAGGCGGCAACGCCAAGCCGGAAGGCAGCGGTGGCGGGGAGCAGGGTGCCGCCCCGGTCGCGAAGATCACCGCCGAACCCGCCGCCGACGCCAAGGACGCGTCCGTGGTGACGCCGGTCGTGGTGAAGGTCGCCGACGGCAAGCTCACCGAGGTCAAGGTCACCGGAGACAGCGGCAAGGACGTCAAGGGCGAGCTTTCCGCCGACGGGCTCACCTGGACCAGCACCGAGGTCCTCGGCTACGGCAAGACGTACACGTACGCCGCGAAGGCCACCGGCAGCGACAACAAGCCCGCCGAGTTCAAGGGCTCGTTCAGCACGGTCAAGCCCGCCAAGGAGGTTCGCGCCACGCTGAACCCGACCGACGACGCCGAGGTCGGCGTCGCGATGCCGATCAGCGTGAAGTTCGCGTCCCCGGTCAAGGACAAGGCGGCTGCCGAGAAGGCGCTCAAGGTGAAGACCGACAAGGACGTCGAGGGCTCCTGGGGCTGGCTGTCCGACACCCAGGTCGACTGGCGGCCCAAGGAGTACTGGCCCGCGAACATCAAGGTCAACGTCGAGGCGAAGCTCTACGGCGTCGCGCTCGGCGGCGGCGCGTACGGCAAGGCCGACGTGACCACCGAGTTCAAGATCGGCCGCAACCAGGTGGTCAAGATCAACACCCCGGACCACGTGATGAAGGTCTACCGGGGCGGGTCGGAATCGGCGAGCTACCCGTGCTCGAACGGGCTCGACGGCGACGTCCAGCGCAACACCCCCAACGGCACGTTCATCGTGATGACGAAGGAGCCGACGGCGCGGTTCGACAACGCGCGCTACGGCTACACCAACGTCAACAAGAAGTGGTCCTGCCGGATCTCGAACAACGGCGAGTACATCCACGAGAACCAGGACAACGCGGCGAACATCGGCAAGGCCAACACCTCGCACGGCTGCGTGAACCTGCTCGAAGCGGACGCCAAGAAGTACTTCGACTCGGCGATGATCGGCGACCCGGTCGAGATCACCGGTTCGAAACTGGGCAGCCCGACCAAATCGGACGTCAAGAACTGGTTCTACGACTGGAAGTCCTGGAAGGCCCTCTCGGCTGTCAAATAGCCCGGCGCCATGTCGCGAAAGCCACTTTCGGGACATCAGACGTCCTGAAAGTGGCTTTCGCGACACCGGTCGGCCGACCTCATAAAGTGCGGGCATGAAGACCGAGGTAGTCGGCTACGGCGGGACCCGCATCGGGTTGTGGGTCGAGGGCGCCGAGAACACCCGTCCGATCGTGTTCGTGCACGGCTGGGCCCAATCCGCGAAGGCGTGGGCGCCCCAGATGGCGGATCCCGCGCTCACCGAGCGATTCCGCCTGGTCGCGATGGATCTGCGCGGGCACGGGGACTCCGAAGTGCCCTCCGCCGGCTACGACGATCCGCGGGTCTGGGCGGAGGATCTCGCCTCCGTTCTCGACTTCGCCGGTGAGGACGCGATCGTCGTCGGCTGGTCCTACGGCGGGCTGGTCATCACCGACTACCTCCGGGTGCACGGCTCTTCGCGGCTCGCCGGCGTCGTTTTTGTGGGCGCTATCACAGAAATCGGCAAGAACCGCCCCGGCGGCAAGGTCGGGCCCGCGATGCGCGACGCCATCCCGGCGGTCCTTTCCGACGATCCGGCGATCGCGATTCCCGCGTTGGTGCAGTTCAGCGCGCGGATGACGGCCGCCCCGGTGTCCGGCACGCTCACCCAATCGCTGCTCGGCGCCTGCCTTTCCACGCCGCCTGCGGTGCGTTCCGCGCTGTTCCGGCGTGACGTCGGGAGCGAAGACGTGCTGCGCGATCTGGACAAACCGGCACTTATCGTTCATGGTCTCGCGGACGCTGTGATCGACCCGACGTCCGCGGAGTACGCGGCGGGGAAGATTCAGGGGGCCGTCGTGCGTTGGCTACCTGAGGTGGGGCATCTGCCGTTCGCCGAAGCGGCGGACGAGTTCGGTGAACTGCTGCGCGGGTTCGCTGATCAGTAGGACTTCGGGAGTGTTGACCAGGTGACGATCCCTCTGCACGGGTTCGACGCCGCGCCCAGGCGCGTCGCGGTGCTGTCGTTGCACACTTCTCCGCTGGAGCAGCCGGGTACCGGCGACGCCGGCGGCATGAACGTCTACGTGAGCCAGACGGCCACCGAGATGGCCCGCCGGGGCGTCGAGGTCGAGGTGTTCACGCGGGCCACGTCCTCGGATCAGCCCCCGGTCGCCGAACTGGCGCCCGGCGTGCTGGTCCGGCACATCCCGGCCGGGCCGTTCGAGCCGCTGGGGCGTGACGAGCTGCCCGCGCAGTTGTGCGCCTTCACCGCCGGAGTGCTGCGGGCCGAGGCGTTCCACGAACCGGGCTACTACGACCTCATCCATTCGCATTACTGGCTCTCCGGCCAGGCGGGCTGGCTCGCCCGCGACCGCTGGGGCGTGCCGCTGGTGCACACCGCGCACACCCTGGCCAAGGTCAAGAACGCCGCGCTGGCCGAGGGCGACACCCCCGAGCCGCGCACCCGCGTGATCGGCGAGGAGCAGGTCGTCGAGGAGGCGGACTGCCTGGTCGCGAACACCCGCGTCGAGGCCCGTGAGCTGATCGAGCTGTACGACGCCGACCCGCACGCCGTGCACGCCATCCCGCCCGGCGTCGACCTCGACCGCTTCACGCCCGGTTCCCAGGCCGCCGCGCGCCGGGCTCTCGGCCTCCCGACGGACGCGATCGTCCTGGCCTTCGCGGGCCGGATCCAGCCGTTGAAGGCGCCGGACGTCCTCCTGCTGGCCGCGGCCGAAATGCTGCGCGAGCGGCCGGAGCTGGCGTCGCGGCTGGTGGTGCTGATCGTCGGCGGCCCGTCCGGGACCGGGCTGGAGCAGCCGCAGGCCCTGCGCGAGCTGGCCGTTTCCCTCGGGATCGAGGCGCAGACCCGGTTCATGCCGCCGCAGCCCGGCCGGTCGCTGGTCAACGTCTACCGGGCGGCCGACCTCGTCGCCGTGCCGAGCTACAACGAGTCGTTCGGGCTGGTCGCGCTCGAGGCGCAGGCCTGCGGGACGCCGGTGATCGCGGCGGAGGTCGGCGGGCTGCCGGTCGCCGTCCCGCACGGCGTCTCCGGGCTGCTCGTGCCGTCGCATGACGCGAAGGACTGGGCGGGCGCGCTCGCGAACGTCGCGTTGCGGCCCGGTTGGCGTGCCGAGCTTTCGGCCAACGCCGTCGTCCACGCGCGACGGTTCTCCTGGCGCCGGACGACGGACCGCCTGCTGGACACGTACGCTCAGGCGACCGGCGCGTTCCGGCGTGCCCTCGAACAGCGCGCGGAGGTGGCGGTTTGACGCTCGACGAGACCTTGCGGTCCTCTTTGGACAATGCGGGCCTGGAATACGAAAGGCGTGGCGAGGGAAGGTACTTCGTCACGTTGCCCGGCACCAAGAAACTGCAGACCAACTGCTGGCTGGTCGCCGGTGACCACGCTTTCGCCGTCGAAGCCTTCGTCTGCCGCCGTCCCGACGAGTCCCATGAGGACGTTTACCGCTTTCTGTTGCGCCGCAATGCGAAACTGTACGGCGTGCACTACACGGTGGACGCGATCGGCGATATCTACCTGGTCGGCCGGTTCGGTTTGGACACGGTCACCGAAGCCGAATTGGACAAGATCCTCGGGCAGGTGCTGGAGGCCGCCGACGGCGATTTCAACACGCTGCTGGAACTCGGATTCGCCGAATCGATCAAACGCGAATGGGACTGGCGCGTCTCGCGCGGCGAATCACTGGCGAACCTGCAGGCGTTCAAACATCTCGTCGAGCCTTCGAACGGGTACGAGCCGGGAGCCTTGACCGACTCGTGACCCGGACGGTGCAACGGCACCGTCGTCCGTTCCGTCTCTTTCCGCAGCACTGGAGGGAGACGGTTTTCATGCACAAGCGAGTGAGATGGGTCGCGGCCGCCGGCATCGTGCTGGCGCTGGCGGGCTGTTCGGCGAACGATTCCGGCGGTGAGTCGGCCGCGATGCCGATGTCGGCGGACACCAAGCAGGCGGCGCCCAAAGAAGGGGTGCCCAACAAGGAGGCCACCGACAGCAAGGCCGGTTCGGACAAGGCCCCGGCGCCCGCGGGGCAGCCGGGGATCACCGACCGCAAGCTGGTGCGCACGGCGAGCCTGGAGCTCACCGCCCCGAACGTCGCCGATG
Organism: Amycolatopsis sp. w19; assembly: GCF_051373225.1. NCBI lineage: Bacteria > Bacillati > Actinomycetota > Actinomycetes > Pseudonocardiales > Pseudonocardiaceae > Amycolatopsis > Amycolatopsis sp. w19. The sequence goes on from NZ_JBPQFM010000041.1 coordinate 24,575, forward strand.
TGATCTCGCAGGTGCGCGTCATCACCCAGGGCGCCGCGGGCTACACCGGGCAGGAAAGCACCCAGGAGAAGCGCGCGTCGGTCAACGTCATCGTGCCCTCCGAACGCCTCGACGGCGTGCTGGACCAGCTCGGGAAGCTGGGGAAGCAGGTCCGGCGCGAGGTCACCGCGACGGACGTGACCGAGCAGATGGTCGACGTCGAATCGCGGCTGGCCACCCAGCGGGCGAGCGTCGAGCGCATCCGCGCACTGCTCGCGAGGGCGACGTCGGTTTCGGAGATCGCCTCGGTGGAGAGCGAGCTGACGAGCCGGGAAGCAGAGCTCGAGTCGCTTCAGAAGCGGCGCGAAAGCCTGGCGGGCAGTGTCGCCATGTCGACGATTTCATTGCAGGTGAAGGCGGAGACGGTCGCGGCGTCGGAGGAGTCCCGCAGCGGTTTCCTCGGCGGGCTGGCCGGCGGCTGGGACGCCTTCCTGACCTTCGGCGGCGGCCTGCTGACCGCGATCGGCGCGATGGCGCCGTTCCTGCTGGTCTTCGGCGTTCCCGTGGCCGCGCTGGTGTGGTGGCTGCGCAAGCGGCGCCGTCCGGCGGAACCCGCGATGGCGACCGCTTCGGATCTGCCGTCCGCGCCCCCGCTCGACTGAGCCGACCAAGTCCCCGGTGACCGTTCGGGGCTGGATGGACGACACGCGTGATCCGGCGGACGACACGCGTGACTGGATGGACGACACGACCCCGGCTGGTGTTCCGCCACGAGTCGTCCGCTCAATCACGTGTGTCGTCCATTCCGACACGCGTGTTGTCCGTTCAGTCACACGAAACCGCCACCCCGGCGCCGGCAGTGGATACCTGCCACGAACGAGGGCCCGGAAGATGAACAGGCGGGACGGCTCGAGGGAGGGGGGAGTCGCGATCTCGAGCCGCCCCGCTGAAGTTCCCGCCAAGGTGGACCCGGTGACGAGGGGGATGCCAACGGGGCCGGCGGGCGCCGCGACTCGGCAGGGGGGAGACGAGTCGCGGTCGTCACCCGCGTCGGGCCGGGGAGTGCGTGGAATCCGGCCGCGCGGGACCTAGTCAACCTGTCAGATCTCCACCTGTAATCACAAGACTACCGGTTACTCCGTTCGAGTGAACTTCGAAAACCGGGATAACGGAGTGCAGCCTGATTTCCGGGGAACGGGACTTGTTGGCAACCCGTCTTCTGGACGGGTGAAGGTGTTACTCGCGGGTAACGCACTCTCCGTAGAAACAAGGTCAAGCGCAGCCCTCTGACCGGCGCTTCCGCTCCCTCTGGCAGGCTGAACCCCATGGCTGAGCTTGGGACTCTGGTGCTGCTGCGTCACGGGCAGAGCACGTGGAACGCCGAAAACCTGTTCACCGGCTGGGTGGACGTGCCGCTGTCGGAGCAGGGCGAGCAGGAGGCGCGCAAGGGCGGGCGGCTGCTCGCGGAGTCCGGCCTGCTGCCGGACGTCGTGCACACGTCGCTGATGCGCCGGGCGATCTCGACCGCCAACCTGGCGCTCGACGCCGCCGACCGGCACTGGATCCCGGTGAAGCGCGACTGGCGCCTCAACGAGCGCCACTACGGCGCGCTGCAGGGCAAGAACAAGAAGCAGACCCTCGACGAGTTCGGCGAGGAGCAGTTCATGCTCTGGCGCCGCTCCTACGACACCCCGCCGCCCCCGATCGACCCGGCCGACGAGTTCAGTCAGGTGGGCGACGCGCGCTACGCCGCCCTCGGCGACGCCGCCCCGCTGACCGAATGCCTCAAGGACGTCGTCGCGCGGCTGCTGCCGTACTGGGAGTCCGAGATCGTGCCGGATCTGCGCGCGGGCAAGACCGTGCTGGTCGCCGCGCACGGGAACTCGCTGCGGGCGCTGGTGAAGCACCTCGACGGCATCTCGGACGACGCGATCGCCGGGCTCAACATCCCGACCGGCATCCCGCTGCGTTACGACCTCACCGAAGACCTCAAGCCCGTCACCGCCGGTGGCACCTACCTGGACCCGGAGGCCGCCAAGGAAGCCGCGGCCGCCGTGGCGAACCAGGGCCGCTAGACCCACGCATTTCGTCCTCTGGATGCGGTAGTTCGCTCTCGAACCACCGCGTTCAGAGGACGAATTGCGTCAGGGGAGGGCTTGGACCGACTCGATGCCGGCCGCCTTCCACCCCTCGGGCAGGCGCTGGAGGCGCAGGACGATCGGCAGGTACCGCTTCGACGCCTGCCCGGCCGCGTCCGTGACGTCCGACGTCGCGAAGAGCAGCACGCTCGCCTTGTCGTCCACGACCTCCATGACCGCCGCGGCCGGGTTCGGCGCCAGCGACGCCTTCGTGCCGCCGGACCGGATCTGGTTCAGCCGAGCCGCCTTGTCCTGCTGGAACTGGGTCAGCAACTGCCCGGTCGACACGGACTCGTAGCGGGCGTACGTGCCTTCCGGGTCGGCCGGATTCACGTTCAGCAGGGCCTCCGCGGCGCGCAGGGCACCGTCCCGCGCGGAATCCCGCACCCGCGCGAACACCCGGTCACCCGCGCCCGGCTTCTCCGCCGCGGGCGGGGAGTCCGCCGGATTCACCTTGACCTCGCCGATCCGCCAGCGGTCACCCTCGCGGACGGTCGCGAGCAGCACCGACGCGATGCCCTTGCTGGTGGCGCCCGCCCTGGTGCTGCTCTGGTCCAGGACCGTGAGCACCCGCGCCTTGTCCGGCGTCTGCTCGACCGCCGCCGACACGATCACCTTGGTCACGAGCTTGATCGGCTCGGCCGATTTCCGGACCTCGGCGAACAGTTTCGCCAGCTCGTCGCGCGCGCCCGGCGTCACGTTGTCGGCGAGTGCCTTCTCGTAGGCGGGCACGGCCGTGCTGTCGTAGGAGAACACCGCTTCGGCGGCCGTCTTCACCGCCGTGAGCACGGACGCCGTCTTCGCCGGATCCACCAGCGCGAGGTTCGCGGGCGGGCTCTCCGGTTCGGGCCGGGCGGTGCCGGAGACCGTGGTGGTGCAGCCCGCGAGCGCGAGCAGCACGGCCAACCCCGCCCAGCGCCTCACAGCAGGCCGAGTTCCCGTGCCCGGGCGTCGACCTGCAGACGCGACGTCACGCCGAGCGCGACCAGCAGCTCCGAGACGCGACGCTGATAGGTGCGCACGCCCATGCCGAGGCTCTTCGCGGCCTTCTCGTCCTTGCAGCCGGTGGTCAGGAACTCGAGGATCTGCGGTGCCTCCATCCGGATGTCGGCGAACCGCGCGTCGAACGTCTCCAGGGTGGTGGACGCGAGCCAGGCGGTTTCGAACAGCGACAGGATGCCCTGCACCAGCTCGGGGCGCGAGATGACGCTGTAGGAGCGCACCGCCTTGCCCTCGTCGCCGGCCATGATCGCGACCCGCTCGTCGAGCAGGATCGTCTCGTTGATCTCCTCGGTGCCGATCCGGATCTGCGCGCCGAGACCGGACAGCCGGTGCAGATGCTGCGCGGTCTGCTCGTTCAGCAGGACGCCGGGGCGGTACAGCTTGCGGATCCGCTTGTCGTGCACCAGCCGTTCGCCCTGCCGCGTGAGCGACGGCCGCGAAAGCGCCCAGGTGTAGAGGTCGTCGGCCGCGCACGCGATGTCGGTCGCCGCGACGAACAGATGAGCCGTCCGGTCGAACAGCTCTTCTTCTCCGCGAATCAGGGAGATGTCACTGACGAGTTCCACGGCGACAGTCTTCCAACATTCCCCGGGGGCCGTGACGGGAACGTCGCTATTCACCGGTGAACGATCACGACGAAAGTCGGAATCCGGGCATCACGCGGCGACGATGTCCCCGGTTCGGGTGACCCGGCTCACCCAGGAGATCTCGGCCAGGGATCGGCCACGTGAACGGCGGCCGACCTGCAGGCGAACAGGGGCTCCCCAGGTGTCATAGGCATCACGAGTACGCGGCCGGGACTAGGCCAAAAGACTACCCACGCGCTTACGATTCCCCTGTGACCACGCCTGTTGCACTCGCCCTGGCCGTCGGCGGACTGATCGTCGGTGTGGTTTTCGGCTTCCTGATCGCGAGGGGCCGCGCCCGCCGCGAGGAGCGGCGACCGACCGGTCCCACCGTGGCCGAACTGCTCGAACGCCTCGTGCGGTCCAGCAACAACGGCGTCGTCGTCCTCAACAGGTTCGGCGACATGGTCCTGCACAATCCGCGCGCCTACGAACTCGGCCTGGTGAAGGTCAACCAGGCCGATCCGCGGGCCCGCAAGGCCGCCGAGCAGGTGGTCGAGACCGACGAGCCGATGGAGATCGACCTTTCCCCGCTGGAGGCGAGGGGCCGTCAGCCCGAGGCCGTCCTCGGCGAGGTCCGCCCGCTCGGCGACGGGTTCACCGTGGTCGAGGCGGTCGACCACTCCGAGGCGATCCGGCTCGAAGCCGTCCGGCGTGACTTCGTCGCGAACGTGAGCCACGAGCTGAAGACGCCGGTGGGTGCGATCGCGCTGCTCACCGAGGCCGTCCTCGACGCCGCGGAGGACACCGAGGAGGTCCGCCGCTTCGGCGGCAAGATCCTCCGCGAGTCGACCCGGCTCGGCCAGCTCGTCACCGAGCTGATCGCGCTGTCGCGGCTGCAGGGCGCCGAGCGGCTGCCCGACCTCAACGTCGTCGAGGTCGACGCCGTGGTCCGCGAGGCGCTCGGCCGGACGACGCTTTCGGCGGAATCCGCCGAGATCACCATCACCACCGACGCGGCCAGCGGCCTGCTCATCGAGGGCGACCGGACGCTGATGGTCACCGCGCTGTCGAACCTGCTGGAGAACGCCGTCGCGTACTCGCAGCCGGGCAGCCCGGTGTCGATCAGCAGGCGGCTGGTCGACGGCAAGGTCGAGATCGCGGTGACCGACCGCGGCATCGGGATCGCCGAGGACGAGCAGCAGCGTGTCTTCGAGCGGTTCTACCGCGCGGACAAGGCGCGGTCGCGGGCGACCGGCGGCACCGGGCTGGGGCTGGCGATCGTCAAACACGTGGCCGCCAACCACGGCGGTTCGGTCGGCCTGTGGAGCCGTCCCGGCACCGGGTCGACCTTCACCCTGCGCATCCCCGCGCACATCCCCGCCGAACCGGCCGCGCCCGTGAAACAGGCTCCGCCGGCCTCCCGGCCGGAGAAGACCCCCGAGCGGACACCCCGTCTCGTGGCAACAGGGCAAGAAAGCCCCGACCATGGAGGAAACCTGTGACGAGGGTTCTCATCGTCGAGGACGAAGAGTCGTTCGCCGACCCGCTCGCGTTCTTGCTCCGCAAAGAGGGCTTCACCGCCGCCGTCGCCGTGACGGGGCAGCAGGCGCTCGAGGAGTTCGACCGCAACGGCGCCGACATCGTCCTGCTCGACCTCATGCTCCCCGGTATGAGCGGCACCGACGTCTGCAAGCAGCTCAGGCAGCGTTCCGCGGTACCGGTGATCATGGTGACCGCGCGCGACAGCGAGATCGACAAGGTCGTCGGGCTGGAACTCGGCGCCGACGACTACGTCACCAAGCCGTACTCGGCCCGTGAGCTCATCGCGCGGGTGCGGGCGGTGCTGCGCCGCGGCGGCGAGCCGGGCTCCGAAGGCGACCTCGCCCCGCTCGTGCTGACCGCCGGGCCGGTGCGGATGGACGTCGAACGGCACGTGGTGACCGTCGACGGCCAGGAGGTCTCCTTGCCGCTCAAGGAGTTCGACCTGCTCGAGTACCTGCTGCGCAACGTGGGCCGCGTGCTCACCCGCGGGCAGCTGATCGACCGGGTGTGGGGCGCGGACTACGTCGGCGACACCAAGACGCTCGACGTCCACGTGAAGCGGCTGCGGTCGAAGATCGAGCCGGACCCGGGCTCGCCCCGGCACCTGGTCACCGTCCGCGGCTTGGGCTACAAGTTCGAGACGTGAGCTGAAGGGGGACTTTCCCGGCATAAGACGCGGTGAAGGGGCCCGGCAAAGTCGTCGTCAGAGGGCACCTTCGAGGTGAAGTGCCCGATTCAGGCGTTTTGCGAAGTGGTCGTGAGTGTTTTTGGTCGTTCTAACGACCAAAAACACTCACGACCTCAATCAAAAACCGTGCGAATAGGTATAAAACGGACATTTGCCTTTACTTGGAACCGGGCGCTGCAAGATCGCGACTGCCTCCGCCGATGGGTCGACCAGGCGCGGAGGCCTTCACGCGGAGCTCCTGCGATGCAGATCACGGTTACGGTTTCGTGACCTGCCGCGGGGGCGGGTACCGTAGACGCTCGTGCGCCTAGGGGTACTCGACGTCGGTTCCAACACCGTCCACCTGCTCGTGGTCGACGCCCACCGTGGCGCCCACCCGACCCCGATGCATTCCGAAAAGGCCGTCCTCCGCCTCGCCGAGCAGATCACCCGCAACGGCGACCTGAGCCGCGCGGGCGCGGACAGCCTCGTACGCGCGGTCGAATCGGCGAAGGCGGCCGCGGCCCGGCTGGGCTGCGAAGAGGTCATGGCGTTCGCCACCTCCGCGGTCCGCGAAGCCAAGAACGCCCCGAAGGTGCTGGCGAAGGTCCAGGAGCAGACCGGCGTCGAACTGAAGGTGCTTTCCGGGATCGACGAGTCCCGGCTCACCTTCCTCGCCGTCCGCCGCTGGTTCGGCTGGTCGGCGGGCAAGCTGCTCGTGCTCGACATCGGCGGCGGCTCGCTCGAGATCGCGATGGGCCGCGACGAGGAGCCGGACCTGGCCGAATCGCTGCCACTGGGCGCGGGCCGGACCACGCGGACGCGGTTCCAGCACGATCCGCCGTCCCGTTCGGAGCTCATCGCGACTTCGGTGTGGCTCGAAGAACAACTCGCCCCGCTCGCGAAGAAGGTCGCCAAATTGGGTGAACCCGATCGTGTCGTGGCGACCTCGAAGACGTTCCGGTCACTCGCCCGGTTGACCGGAGCGGCGCCGTCGGCCAGCGGGCCGCATGTGCGCCGTACCCTGACCGACACCGCGTTGCGCCAGCTCATCGCGTTCATCTCCCGGATGACCGCCCAGGACCTGGCCCAGCTCGAGGGGGTCAGCGCGAGCAGGTCGCATCAGCTGGTGGCCGGCGCGCTCGTCGCACAAGCCACCATGCGGGCGCTTTCCCTGGAAGAACTGGAGATCTGTCCGTGGGCGCTGCGAGAAGGTGTCATCCTTCGACGGCTGGACCATTCGAACGGTGCGGACGAGACTGTGGGCGGCAGCGCCCGACTGGACTTAGTCGACGGAGAACGGGCACGGTGAAGAGGTGACGGAAATGCGGATGACGGTGGATAGCGCGCGCGACGCCGCCGATGCCCCGTCGCGTGCCGGTTCACAACGGCTCGAGCGCGCATTGGACAGCACGGTATGACGGACGAGACAGAGAGCGGCCAGCCACAGAAGACCGTGGCGGAGCTGCTCGCGCAGCATGGAGCCCAGCCCGAAGGCGGGCGCCGCAGGCGACGCCGCGCGGCCGACGACGAGGGCGAGGCTCCCGAGCCCACTCGCGGACGGCGCGCGCCGTCGGTGAGCGACACCGCGCCGCAGGCGATCATCGACAGGGTGTCCGGCGACACCCCGCCGCCCGCCAACCGTCCGCCGCGCCGCGCGCGCCCGCAAGACTCCGGAGCGCGTCCGCTCCCGCAGCCGCAGCAGGATTCCGCGCCGCTGCCGGTGCCGCCGAACGCCCCGACCCGGCAGACGCCGCCGGTGCGCCCGCCGCAGGAGCAGAGCGGCTATCAGCAGCGTCCGCCGCAGCAATCCGGGCAATTCGTCCGGCCGACGCCGCCGCCGGAGCAAAGCGGTTACCAGCAGCGCCCGCCGCAGCAGTCGGGTCAGTTCGTGCGGCCGACGCCGCCGCAGGAGCAGTCCGGCTATCAGCAGCGGCCGCCGGATTCCGAGGGGCTGCCCCCGCGCGGCCGTCCGCGTCCGCCCGGCCCGGAGGAGACCCGCGGCGCGGTGCCGCCGGTCCGCCGCCGTCCCGAACCGCCCGCCGGGCCCCCGTCGTCGGGGCTTTCGGCGAGACTCGACGGTGGCCTCGACGCCCCGGCCGAAGACGTCCAGGACCC
>NZ_JBPQFM010000042.1:0-31339 GCF_051373225.1 Amycolatopsis sp. w19
GGCCGCCGCTGCCGCAGCCGTCGCCGAACCAGGCGCCGCGCCGTCCGGCGGCACCCCAAGCGCCGCAGGCCCTCAATCAGACACCGCCCCCGCCGCATCGCGGGCGCCGCCAGCCGCCGCCGGTCCGCCCGTGGCAGGTCGACCGCCGCGACGAAGCCGACGCGACGCGGTTCATCCCGCGCACCCCCGGCGTCCCGATGGGTTCGCGCTGGCCGGTCGCCGACCCCGACGTCCTCCGCCCGTACGACCAGCTCGCCACGCAGGTCATGCCGGCGATCAAGGACGCGCCGCTGGTCAAACCGCGGCCGGGGGACACCGGCGAACAGGATGTCGCCGCTCCGGCGAAGGCGCCGTCGCTCGCGAAGTCCAGCGGCCGGATGGCGATCGCGTCGCTCATCAGCCGCATCACCGGCTTCGCGTGGAAGCTGCTGCTGGTCGCGGCCATCGGCGCCCAGGTGGAGAACGACTCGTTCAACGTCGCCAACACCATGCCGAACATCATCTTCGAACTGCTGATGGGCGGCGTGCTGTCGAGCCTCGTGGTCCCGCTGCTCGTGCGGTCGCAGGACGACAAGGACGGCGGCGAGGCCTACACCCAGCGGCTGGTCACGGTGGCGGGCACGCTGCTCGTCGTCGGGACGACGATCGCCGTGGTCGCGGCGCCGCTGATCACCAAGCTCTACGTCGACGACAAGGGCCAGGCGAATCCCGAGCTGGTCACCGCGTTCGCGTATCTGCTGCTGCCGCAGATCTTCTTCTACGGCGTGTTCGCGCTGCTCTCGGCGGTGCTGAACGCGAAGAACATCTTCGGCCCGACGGCGTGGGCGCCGGTGATCAACAACCTCGTCGTCATCTTCACGATCCTCGTCGTGTGGATCATGCCCGGGAACATCTCCACCGATCCGGTGTCGATCACCGACCCGAAGCTGCTGACCCTGGGCATCGGCGTGACCTCGGGCATCGTGGCGCAGTCGGTGCTGCTGATCCCGCCGCTGCTGCGGTCCGGGTTCAAGTTCAAATGGCGCTGGGGCATCGACAAGCGCATGAAGGAGTTCGGCGGGCTCGCGCTGTGGACCGTCGGCTACGTCGCGGTCAGCCAGGTCGGCTACACGATCACCACCCGCGTGCTGACCAGCGGTTCGCAGGGCGGTGTGACCGCGTACAGCAACGCGTGGCTGCTCTTCCAGCTGCCGTACGGCGTCATCGGTGTCTCGCTGCTGACCGCGATCATGCCGCGGATGAGCCGCGCGGCCGCCGACGGCGACCACAAGAAGCTGATCGGCGACCTCTCCTACGCGTCGCGGATCTCGACGGTGATGCTCGTGCCGATCTCCGCGGTGATGACCGTGGTGGGCGGTTCGGTCGGTATCGCCCTGTTCACCCTGGGCAAGGGCACGGTCGAGGACGCGTCGCGGATGGGTGAGGCGCTGGCCATCTCGGCGTTCGCGCTGCTGCCGTACGCGCTGGTCATGCTGCAGATGCGGGTGTTCTACGCGATGAAGGACGCGCGGACGCCGGTGCTGATCATGATCGTGATGACCGTGGTCAAGGTGCCGCTGCTGTACCTGTGCCCGGCGCTGCTGTCGCCGGACAACATCGTGCTCGGCGTGATGATGGTCAACGGCCTCACGTTCGTCGTCGGCGCGATCCTCGGTCAGGTCTGGCTGTGGGTGACCCTCGGAAACCTCCGGAGCAAGCGAGTGCTCGGGGTGATCCTCTTCACGGTCGTCGCGAGTGTGCTCGGGGTCGGCGCGGCCTGGCTCGCCGGGCAGATCGTGCCTGACTCGTTCGGGCCTACTTTCCATGCCTGGGTGAAACTTCTCCTGCAGACGGTGGTCGGGATCGCGGTGTCGTTCGGCGTGCTCATCGCCCTGAAGGTGGAGGAATTGAAGCCCGCCACGGCGAGGATCACCCGGTTGATCAAGCGCGGATAACGATTCACGTACGGATGGCGCGCGTTCACGGGTCGTATTCTGGGTACCCTCGGGGCGGGAGCTACGCGGGAGAGTGCGGTGGATACGAGACGGAGCGAACAGGCAGGGGAGGCGAGCCAGGTGGGCATCCGGGCCCAAGGCGGGTCGCTGGCCCCTGGCCGGGTCGTCGGTGACGGCCGGTATCGCCTGCTCGCACAGTTCGGGGTGGACGAACGGGCGGCGGCGCATCTTTGGCGTGCCCGCGACGGGCAGCTGAAGCGGGATGTCGCGCTGACGCTGCTGGTCGGCGACCCCGCGGACGCGGAGGCCGCCCGGCTCGCGCGCCGGACGCTGGAGCGTGCCGCGCACGCCTCGAAGTTCGGCCACGGCGGGGTCGCGCGCGTCCTCGACGTGCTCAGCCTCGGCAGCGGCGTCACTTCGAGCGAAGGTCTGCTCGGTGTCGTCGTGGCGGAATGGACCAAGGGCAGCGATCTGGTCGACCTCGTGGCGCAGCGTCCGGTGGCACCCGCCGCGGCGGCCCGGATGGTGCAGGCGCTGGCGGAAGCCGTCGACCACGCCCATCAGAACGGTCTCGTCCTCGGCCTCGATCACCCGCAGCGTCTGCGGCTCACCCCGGACGGCGCGCTGAAGCTCGCCTTCCCGGGCCCGCTGCCCGAGGCGACCCTTCGCGATGACGTCAAGGCGCTCGGCGCCGTGCTGTACCTGCTGCTGACCGGTCGTTGGGCCCTTCCCGGCGGTCCGGCCGCGATCCCGGCGGCGCCGCACGCGCCGACCGGCCGCGTCATCCCGCCGCGTTCGCTGGTCCCGACCGTGCCGGTCGAGCTGTCCTCGCTCGCCGTCCGCACCATCGAGGACGGCGGCCACGGCGGCATCCGCACCAGCGCGGCCATCCTGCGCGTGCTGGACCAGGTCGCCGAAGCCGAAGAGCGCACCCAGCTGATCAAGGCGGTCGGCGAGGAAGAGGCCGTCGCCGAATCGGACGGAACCGTCTGGACGACGAAGAAGCCGGTCAAGGACGTCGCGCGGCGCAAGAAGCTGGCGTTCGGCGTGACCGTGCTGGTCGTCGCGACCGTGGTCATCCTCGCCTGGGGCGGGATGATGCTGATCAACCTGTTCCAAGGTGAGTCGAAGTCGAGCGGCCCGAAGATGAACGTCGCCGCGTCCTCTTCCCAGGTCGTGCCGCCCTCGGGCGAGCAACAACCGCCGCCCGCGCAGAAGCCGCCGGCACCCGCGGTGGGTGCGGCGGTGAAGCCGTCGGCGGTGGCCGTCTACAACCCGGGCAGCAAGGGCGACAGCCCCGGCAAGGCCAGGAACGCCACCGACGGCGACGCGGTCACCTCGTGGAAGACCGACCAGTACGACGAGCAGTTCCCGGTGCTCAAGGACGGCGTCGGGCTGGTCGTGACCTTCAAGGACCCGATCAACCTCAGCCAGGTCAAGATCGACGCGGCGAGTGCCGGTTCGAAGGTCGAGATCCGCTCCGCCGACAAGAAGAACCCGAAACTCGACGAGACGAAGGTCGTCGGGAGCGGAGACCTCGCGGCGGGTGAATCGACCATCGCCTTGCAGCAGCCGCAGCAGGGTCAGTACTTCATCATCTGGATCACTCAGCTGGGTGAAGATGACAAGGGCAAGTTCATCACCGAACTCAAAGAGCTGACCTTCCTGCCTGCGGGGTGACGTCAGACACCGGGTCAGTAGGCTCTCCCGGGTGACAGCTGCAGCTCCCACGGACGCGGATCTCATAGCGGCGCATGCCGCTGGGGACCCGCACGCGTTCAGTGAACTGGTCCAGCGACATCGAGACCGCATGTGGGCGGTAGCCCTGCGCACCTTGCGGGATCCGGAAGAAGCCGCGGACGCCCTGCAGGACGCCTTCATCTCCGCGTTCCGAGCAGCGGGCAACTTCAGAGCGGAATCGCAGGTCACGACGTGGTTGCACCGTATCGTCGTGAACGCGTGCCTCGACCGCATCCGGCGGGGCAAGGCCAGACCGACCGTTCCGCTGCCCGAGACCGGGCAGTTCAACGAGCCCGCCTCGCCGCGCGACTCGATGTCCGAACGCGAGACGAGCCTGGTCGTGAAGGAAGCCCTCGACCAGCTCCCCGAAGAGCAACGTGCCCCGATCGTGTTGGTCGACGTCGAGGGATACTCCGTCGCCGAGACGGCGAAGATGCTCGGCATCGCCGAAGGCACGGTCAAGAGCCGGTGTGCCCGAGGTCGCGGAAAGCTCGCGAAGGTTCTCGGACATCTACGGAACCCCGATGCTATTGCGAACGTCCCAACTCACGAAAGCAAACGAGAGCGCGCTACCCCGCAACGGGGTGCCAGGCGTCCTCAGGGCACGCCGGGTGACGGGGAGGGACGATGACAGACGAGAGCAGGGGGATCGGTGGGACCGTCGGTCCACCGTGGTCTGTCGATGTGCTCGCCGACCTGCACGCAGGTGTGCTGGACGAGCGTGAGGCGGCCGAACTGTGGCCGTTGGTGAACGCCGACCCCGAAGCACTGGCGATCATCGAAGCACTGGAAGCGACCACGGCCGACCTCGCGGAACTCGCGAACGAGCCGGTCGCGCCGATGCCGGCGGAATACGCGGCACGGATCGACGCCGCGCTGGCCGCCGAAATGCGGGCGACGCCTGCGTTTCAAGGCGCATCTGAAAGGCAGCAGGAACAGGTCGCCCCGGTGGTGGACCTCGCGGCCGCACGGCGGCGGCGGAACAAGCGGATCGGCTGGGGCGCCGGGATAGCGACCGTGGCCGCGGCGGCCATCGCGGCCGTGGCGATCGTCGTCCCGACCACCCGTGAGCCGGATTCGGGCGGTATCGCCCAGCCCGCGCCTTCGGCTCCTTCCGGACCTTCGCTCGGCGGAGACGGCGGCGGAGCCGAAGCCCTCGTCGGCAAGGCGATCGGCGTCCGCGACTTCGGCTCACTGAAGACCGAAGAGCGTCTCGACGCCTGTATCGCCGCGGCCGGAATGGACGCCGACGTGCGCCCGGAAGGCATCCGGCCGGTGAACGTCGCGGGCAAGGACGGCGTGATGGTGATTTACACCACAGGCAAACTCGCCCAGTTCCGCATCGTCGCCTTCGGTGCCGACTGCGGCCCGGGCAACCCTTCGGTCCTGTTCGACAAAATCATCGGACCGAAGTAACCGACCGAAACCTCACTGGTCCCTCGCTCCCCACCAGCCCCAATCCGGGGGGAGCGGGGGACCTTTGCTACCACGCTAGGTTTTCTAGCGGCGCTAGAGGTCGGATCTCCGTCGCGGCGCAAGGCAGGAGAAAGTAGCGCCGGTCACCCCGGGAACACTGGCCCTTACGATCGTGTTGAGCCTGGTGAACAGGTCACTACGAGCGGAGGTCACGGGTGGCTGCCGAGGAGATCAGGAACCTGATCATTGTGGGATCGGGTCCTGCGGGATACACCGCCGCTGTCTACGCGGCACGAGCGCAGCTCGAACCGCTGGTGTTCGAGGGCACTCAGTTCGGCGGTGCGCTGATGACGACGACCGAGGTCGAGAACTTCCCCGGCTTCCGCGAAGGCATCCAGGGTCCCGACCTCATGGAAGAGATGCGCGAGCAGGCGAAGCGTTTCGGCGCCGACCTGCGCCAGGAGGACGTCGAGTCCGTCGAGCTGACCGGTGACGTCAAGTACGTCGTCGCGAACGGCAAGCGTTACGCGGCCCGCGCGGTCGTGCTGTCGATGGGCGCCGCCGCCCGCTATCTGAACGTGCCCGGCGAGCAGGAGCTGCTCGGCCGCGGTGTTTCGGCCTGCGCCACTTGCGACGGCTTCTTCTTCCGCGACCACGATATCGTGGTCGCGGGCGGCGGCGACTCCGCGATGGAGGAGGCGACCTTCCTGACGAAGTTCGCCAAGTCCGTCACGATCGTCCACCGCCGCGAGGAGTTCCGCGCCTCCAAGATCATGCTGGAGCGTGCCCGCGAGAACGAGAAGATCAAGTGGGCGCTCAACAAGCAGATCACCGGAGTCGAGGGTGAGGGCAAGGTCGAGGGCCTGAAGCTCAAGGACACGGTGACCGGCGAGGAGTCCAAGCTCGAGGTGACCGGGTTCTTCGTGGCGATCGGGCACGACCCGCGCAGCGAACTGGTGCGCGGTCAGGTGGACCTCGACGAGGACGGCTACGTGCTCACCCAGGGCCGGACCTCGTACACGAACATCCCCGGTGTCTTCGCGGCGGGCGACCTGGTCGACCGCACGTACCGGCAGGCGATCACCGCCGCCGGCTCGGGCTGCGCGGCCGCCATCGATGCAGAACGATGGCTGGCGGAGCACGCCGGTGTCCAGACCGCCCAGGAGACGCCTGAGCTGGTCGGCGGCGGCTACGGCGCCTCCACCAACTGACTTTCCCCCAGCCCGTTCACCACCCAGAAGGAGACACCATGGCCAACACCGTGACGGTGACCGACAAGACGTTCGTCGACGACGTGCTGACGAGCGAGAAGCCCGTCCTGGTCGACTTCTGGGCGACCTGGTGCGGCCCGTGCAAGATGGTCGCCCCGGTGCTCGAGGAGATCGCGGCGGAGAACGGTGAGAAGCTGACCATCGCGAAGCTCGACATCGATGCCAACCCGAACACTGCGCGTGACTACCAGGTGATGTCGATCCCGACGCTGATCCTGTTCCAGGGCGGCAAGCCGGTGAAGCAGATCGTCGGCGCCAAGCCGAAGGCCGCGCTGCTCTCGGACCTCGCCGACGTCCTCTGATCTCGCGTTTCACCTGCCGAAACCCGGAGCCCGCCCAGGCTCCGGGTTTCGTCGTTCTCCGGAATGGGTAAAACTCCCTGTTACGGGAACGCCTGGACGAGTTCCACGAACGGCGACTTGACGCACCGGCCGGGCCTCCGCGCTCACCGAGAGTTCACAGGGCACAATAGAGCACCGGGGTTCGCCCCGCAGGATTTTCATAGTCGTGCATCGAGCTCGATCGGTGCCCCAAAGGGAAGAGCGAGGAGTGCATGCGGGTACTCCGCCGCGGTGACGCCGGACCGGACGTCGCCGAGATCAGGTCCACGCTGGCGGCGATGGAGCTGCTCCCGCCGGTGACCGAATCCGGGGAGTACGAGGTCTTCGACACGGCGATGGAACACGCCGTTCGAGCGTTCCAGCAGCGCCGTGGGCTCATCACCGACGGTCTGGTGGGTCCGGCGACCTACCAGGCGCTTCGCGGCGCGGGCTTCCATCTGGGCAGCCGCCCGCTGACCTACATGTTCTCCGCCCCCATGCAGGGTGACGACGTCTTCGCGCTCCAGGAGCGGCTGACCGAGCTCGGTTTCGACGCCGGCCGCCCGGACGGGCATTTCGGCCCGCAGACCGAACGCGCGCTCAAGACCTTCCAGCGCGACATGCGCCTGGTCGCCGACGGTATGTGCGGCCCGGCCACCATCCGTGAGCTGCACCGGCTCTCGTCGCCGCGTGCCCGCGGCGGCCGCCCCGTTTTCCTGCGTGAGCAGGAGCAGGTGCGGCAGGCGGGCCCCCGGCTACGCGGCAAGCGCATCGTGATCGACCCGGGCCACGGCGGCGAGGACCTCGGTGTCGTCGCCGGCGGCCTGCGTGAGGCGGACATCGCCTGGGACCTGGCGCGGCGGCTCGAAGGCCGGATGCAGGCCACCGGTATGGAGGCGCTGATCTCGCGCGGCCCGAACCAGAGCCCGAGCGAGGGCGACCGGGCGAAGTTCGCGAACGAGGCGGGCGCGGACCTGTTCCTTTCGCTGCACAACGACAAGAACCCCTCGCCCAAGGCGCAGGGTGTCGCGAGCTTCCACTTCGGCACCGGCAACGGCACCACGTCGACCGTCGGCGAGCTGCTGGCGGGTTTCATCCAGCGTGAGCTGGCCGCCCGCACCGGCATGCTCGACTGCCGCACGCACTACAAGACCTGGGAGATCTTCACCCGTACCCGCTGCCCGGCGGTGCGGATCGAGATCGGCTACCTGACCAACCCGGAAGACAGCCGCAAACTGGCGGACCCGGCTTTCCGCGACGTCGTCGCCGAAGGCATCCTGGTCGCCGTGAAGCGCCTGTATCTGCTCGGCGAAGGGGACCAGCCGACCGGCACGTTCACCTTCGCGGACGTCCTGGCCCACGAACTCGCCAAAGCGGAGTAGCCAGTCCTCCACACCCGCACGCGGGCGCACATCCCTCTGCCGACGGCCTCGGCACAACCGGTTGTGTGCCCCCTGGGCCGACCACGCCACCCCTAGATCCACCCGGCGCGCAGCCCCCGCCCTTCCCGGGGGGCGTCCCCAGGTCCAGCCTACCCATCCACAGATTTTCCACCGCTCCTAGCAGCGATCTGTGGATAACTCGGCGGGTTACCCACAGCTGTCCCCAGGCCGGGGGATGGCTGCTGCGCGC
This sequence comes from Amycolatopsis sp. w19, assembly GCF_051373225.1. NCBI lineage: Bacteria > Bacillati > Actinomycetota > Actinomycetes > Pseudonocardiales > Pseudonocardiaceae > Amycolatopsis > Amycolatopsis sp. w19. Next base: position 8,314 of record NZ_JBPQFM010000042.1, read on the forward strand.
GCTCGAAAACTCTGCTAAACGACGCCGGCGGAGAAGATCAGGCGCGGCCCAGGCTCGGCTCGGCCGTCGTGATGGAGACCTGGCCCAGCAGCCGTTCGAGGGCCGCCTCCACGTCTTCCTTCCACGAAATCGCCGACCGCAGTTCCAGTCGCAGCCGCGGCCACCGCGGATGCGGCCGCACGGTCTTGAACCCGACGCTCTGCAGGAACGCCGCGGGCAGCACACAGCTGTGCCCGCCGTCCGGATCGGTCTCGTCGGGCTTGGCGTCACCGAACGCTTCGATCGCGCGGACACCGCGTTTGGTCAGATCCTTCGCGACGGCCTGCACCAGCATCCGGCCGAGTCCGCCACCTTGGAATTCGGGAAGCACCTGGAAGGCGGTCAGCAGGACCGCGTCCGGGCCGGGAGGCGAAGTCGGGAAGGCCAGCGAGCGCGGCACGGCGTTCGGCGGCGCGTAAAGCACGAAACCGACGGGCAGGGTGTCGCTGTAGACGATCCGGCCGCAGGAACCCCACTCCAGCAGCACGCTGGAGACCCAAGCTTCCTTTTCGACCTCGGTCGCGCCGTATTCCTCGGCCTGCGCCTTCATATGCGGCGCCAGCTCCCAGTACACGCAGCGGCGGCAGCTCTTGGGCAGGTGCTCGAGGTTGTCCAGGGTTACGCCCACGACGCGACGCGACACAGACAAACCTCCCTGAATGACGACACCCGACGCAGCCTTGTCCCGAGCAGGGCTCACCGAAGGGGTCCAGACCGAGGATAGGCCGATGTGATGAACACCGGAAGGCCAGGGCCCCTAGAGGGAGGGTGGTTACACTCGATGGAACTACCAGTCGGTAGCGACTATGTCCACTTCGAAGCACGGGTGAAGCGCCTGATGACCGAGAATCGCCCTGTCCGGCCGGAGCCCGGCCGCCACAACCTCGACCCTCATCTCGACCGCTACGCCGCGCGTACGGCCGGAATGACTGCTTCCGAGATCAGGGCCTTGTTCGCGGTGGCCAGTCGCCCCGAAGTGGTATCGCTCGCCGGCGGGATGCCGAACCTCGCCGCGCTCCCGTTGGACACGCTGTCCGCGCAGGTCGGCGAACTCATCGCCGAAGACGGCCTGGTCGCGCTCCAGTACGGCTCCGCACACGGCGTCCCCGCTCTGCGCGAGCAGATCTGCGAAATCATGGCCCTCGAAGGCATCAAGGCCCACCCGGACGACGTCGTCGTGACGGTCGGCTCCCAGATGGGGCTCGACATGGTCACCCGGCTGTTCTGCGATCCGGGCGACGTCATCATCGCCGAGGGCCCGTCGTACGTCGGCGCGCTCGGCTCGTTCGCCGCGTACCAGGCGGACGTCGTCCACGTCGCGATGGACGACCACGGCCTCGTCCCCGAGGGGCTGCGCGCCGCGCTCGCGGAAACGCGGAAGGCCGGCCGCCGGGTCAAGTTCCTCTACACGATCCCGAACTTCCACAACCCCGGCGGCGTCACGCTGGCCGTCGAGCGGCGCGCGGAGATCGTGGATATCTGCCGCGAGAACGACATCCTCATCGTCGAGGACAACCCGTACGGTCTGCTCGGCTTCAGCGGTCAGACGTACCCGGCGCTCCGCTCGATCGACCCCGACAACGTCGTGTACCTGGGCTCGTTCTCGAAGACCTTCGCCTCGGGCCTGCGGGTCGGCTGGGTGCTCGCACCGCACGCCGTCCGGGAGAAGCTCGTGCTCGCGGCCGAGTCCGCGACGCTTTGTCCGCCTACGCTTAACCAGTTGATCGTGTCGCGATACCTCTCGACTCACGACTGGATGGGTCAAATCAAGACCTTCCGCGAAAACTACCGGGAGCGCCGGGACGCGATCCTGTCCGCGCTCGAACAGCACATGCCCGCCGGCTGCAGCTGGACCAAACCCGACGGCGGTTTCTACGTCTGGATGACCGTCCCCGAAGGCGTGGACACGAAGGCGATGCTGCCGAGAGCCGTCACGGCACGGGTCGCATACGCCTCCGGAACCGGTTTCTACGCCGACGGTTTCGGCAGCAGACAACTTCGTCTTTCCTACTGCTACCCGACGCCCGAACGGATCCGCGAAGGCGTCCGGCGGCTTGCCGCGGTGCTCGAGTCCGAAATGGACCTGGCGCGTACCTTCGGTAACGCGAGCCCACGCTCGATCTCGGGGCCGCAGAACCCCTCTCCGGACACGGTCTGATCGACCGGACGTCCCCAAGCACAAAAGGAGTCCCGGTGGTCGACCGCACCGTTGCCGTACTCGCAGGCGGCCTTTCCCACGAACGCGACGTCTCTCTCCGCTCCGGGCGCCGGCTCTCGGTCGCGTTGCGGGCGGAGGGCCTCGTCGTCGAAGAGTGGGACACCGACGCGGGTCTGCTCGAACGTCTTCGCACCCAGCGGCCCGACGCGGCCATCGTCGCCCTTCACGGTGGTGAAGGGGAGAACGGCGCGGTGCAGACGATCCTGGAGATGCTCGACGTGCCTTACGTCGGCACCAGTTCGCAGGGCTGCCGCCGCGCGTGGGACAAGCCGACGGCCAAGGCGCTCGTCGCCGACGCGGGCTTCACCACGCCGGACTGGGTGGTGCTGCCGCACAGCACCTTCCGCGAGCTCGGCGCGCAAGCCGTTCTGGACTCGATGGTCGACACGCTGGGGCTGCCCATGATCCTGAAGCCCGACCAGGGCGGATCGGCGCTGGGCGCCCAGGTCGTCAAGGACGCCGCGGAAATGCCCGGTGCGATGGTCGGCTGCTTCGCTTACGGCGACACCGTCCTCGCCGAGAAGTTCGTTTCGGGCGTCGAGGTGGCCGTCACGGTCATCGAAGGCGAAGAGGGACCCGAAGCCCTGCCCGCGGTCGAGATCGTGCCTGAGAGCGGCGTGTACGACTACACCGCCCGCTACACCGCCGGGCTGACCGATTTCTTCACCCCGGCCCGGATTCCTGATGACGCCGCCAAGGCGGTCGGTGAACTGGCCGTCGCCGTGCACCGGCAACTCGGCCTTCGTGACATCTCCCGCACCGACGCGGTGATCACCGAAGACGGCACGGTCCACTTCCTCGCGGTGAATCCCTCGCCGGGCCTCACCGAGACGTCGATCGTGCCGGTGGCGATCGAAGCGGCCGGTTCCACCCTCGGCTCGGTCTTCGCCGGTCTCGTTGGACGGGCGATTTCCCGCAAGAGCTGAATCGGATTCGACGAAGGGGACTTGCCCACCGCGGGCGAGTCCCCTTTTTCTATGTCCGGGCCACGACGACGATCTGGTGCTCGTCCTCGTAGATGACCTGTCCCGGGTTCGCCGACCAGACGGTTTCACAGGGAACGTCGTGTGTTTCCAGGATCGACAGGTAGCCATCGACTCGGTCGATGAAGATACGAGCGGTCGCTTTGAACCACGCCGCGGCCCCGGGATTGACTTCCGCGTCGTAGACGCTCGGGTCGGCGTGCGCGGGGTTGGTGAAGTTCGCGTCGTACCAGTCGTTGTTCGTCCGGCGGAACGCTTCCTGCTCGACGGTGAGGCGTCCGGCCCGGGCGAGCCCGTTGACGAGACCGAAGACCCCGGTGAAGTTTCCTCGTGCATCGCGGGTCGGGCTCTGGAAGCGAACGAAGCGGAGCTCCGTCATCGGCGGGGAAATCCTGGTGCTTCAACGTCGGCACCCCGATGACGGGCACTCCGGCCGCTCGCGCCGATCGAAGGCCGGTCATGGAGTCCTCGAACGCCAGCGCGTCGGCTGGCGCGACGTTCAAGCGGGCGCAAGCGGTCAAGTACATCTCGGGATCCGGCTTCGGCGCGGTCACCTCGTCGGCCGCCAGTTTCACGGGAAACATTGCCGCCAGGCCGCCGCGAACGAGTGCGGCGTCCAACAGGGCTCGGGGCGAGTTGCTCGCGACGGCGACCGGTACGGCGGCGGCGGTCAGTTCGACCAACTCGCGCGCGCCGGGCCGATCACCAACGCCTTCTCGTCCGCGCCGAAGGGGAGCCCGTGCCGCGCGAACAGTTCGGTCTCGGCGACGGACCAACACGGCTCGGTGTCCATGAGCAATCCGTCGCAGTCGAAGACGGCCGCGCGAGGATTTCGGCCGCCGAAGAGCCCCTTCACACTTGCCCCCAGTTCAAGCACTCAGCGTCGCCGAGTCATCAGCGCTCAGCTATCGTCACCGTGACAAAACGACCCGGGGTGATCCCTAATCGGTTTTCGGTGTCTGATTTGCCTGATTCTGATCCATGAGCGCGACAATGCGTTCAAGATCGTCAACCGAGCCGAATTCGAGGGTGATCCGCCCCTTGCGGCGACCCAAGTCGACCTTCACGCGGGTGTCGAACCGGTCCGAAAGCCGGTTCGCCAGTTCCTGGAGACCGGGCGCCTGGATCGGCTTGCGGGGAGCGGGCTTCGGCTTGGCCGGCTTTTCGCTCTTCTTGAGCGTGACGGCTTCCTCGGTCGCGCGGACCGACATGCCCTCCGCGACGATCCGCGCGGCCAGCTCTTCCTGACTGTCGGCGTCCTCGAGAGAGAGCAGCGCCCGCGCGTGGCCCGCCGAAAGCACCCCGGCCGCGACCCGCCGCTGGACCGCGAGGGGGAGTTTGAGCAAGCGGATCGTGTTCGTGATGACCGGGCGGCTGCGCCCGATCCGGCTCGCCAGCTCCTCGTGCGTGACCGCGAATTCGTCGAGCAGCTGCTGATACGCGGCCGCCTCTTCGAGCGGGTTGAGCTGAACGCGGTGGATGTTCTCCAGCAACGCGTCGCGCAGCATCGCCTCGTCGGCGGTCTGCCGGACGATCGCCGGGATCGCCTCCAGCTCCGCCAGCTGGGAGGCACGCAGCCGCCGCTCGCCCATGACGAGTTCGTACTCGTCGTTGCCGAGCTCCCGGACCACGATGGGCTGCATGAGCCCGAACTCGCGGATCGAGTGCTCCAGCTCGTTGAGCGCGTCCTCGTCGAAGACCTGCCGCGGCTGCTTCGGGTTCGGCTTGATCTGGCTGACCGGCACCTCGCGGTAGACCGCGCCGGCGACCGTTCCGCCGTGCGAACCGGCCGCGCCGTTGGCCGCGAACCAGCCCTTGTCGTCCGGCCCCGCGGGCTTGCTCGCGGGAGCGGAGGGGACAGGGGAGCCGTTCTCGGCGGGAGCCGCCGAACCCGGCGGAGGGCCGGTGGGGATCAGGGCGGCGAGCCCGCGACCGAGCCCTCCTCTGCGCTCGCTCATGCCGTACCGCTCCTTTCCTTCATCTCCACACCGCGCTGGGCGATCTCCTTCGCCGCGTCGACGTAGCTCATCGCGCCCCGCGAACCCGGGTCGTACGCGAGGACGGTCTGCCCGTATCCGGGCGCCTCGGAGACCTTCACACTGCGCGGGATCACCGTCTTGAGAACAGTGTCCCCGAAGTGGTTCCGGACCTCGTTCGTCACCTGATCGGCCAGCTTCGTCCGGCCGTCATACATGGTGAGCAGGATCGTGGAGACGCTGAGTTCGCGGTTCAGGTGCGCCTGAACGAGCTCGATGTTGCTCAGCAGCTGCCCCAGACCTTCGAGCGCGTAGTACTCGCACTGGATCGGGATCAGCACCTCCTGCGCGGCGACCATCGCGTTGACGGTCAGCAGACCGAGAGACGGCGGGCAGTCGATGAAGACGTAGTCGACGCCGATCTCGTCGAGGATCTCGGATGAGAGCGCCTCCTTGAGCCGCATCTCGCGGGACGCCATGGAGACGAGTTCGATCTCGGCACCGGCGAGGTCGATGGTCGCGGGCACGCAGTAGAGATTGGACGACTGCTCGCTCTGCGCCGCAGCTTCGGCCAGCGACACCTCACCGATCAGCACCTCGTAGATCGACGGCGTGCCGGAGCGGTGGTCGATGTCGAGCGCGGTACTCGCGTTGCCCTGAGGGTCCAGGTCGATCACGAGCGTTTTGAGCCCGTGGACGGCGAGGGCGGCGGCGAGGTTCACCGTGCTCGTCGTCTTGCCGACGCCGCCCTTCTGGTTGGCGACAGTCAGCACTCGCCGACGGTTCGGCCGGGGGAGCGCACCCTCCTTGGGGTGCAGCACACTGGCGGCGCGGACGGCTTCTTCGGCGATGGGCGTCCAGCCGAGTTCCTGGCCGGCGCTCGCAGGGTCGGACGGCGGGGGAGTCACCGGTCTCGAGCCTCCTCTGTATTAGACGTGGGAGTCGTTCTGCGTTGTTTCACGTGGAACCGGTCTAGCTACGCCTGCGCGATCGAGACGGTTTCGGGGGCAGACGGTGGATCACGACGACCGTGCTCGGGATCTCGAGCACCTTGGTGCCGCACTCGAAGACTTCCGGTTCGCCGCCGCCGGCCTTCCGGACGGCGGCGCGATCGCGTTCGATTTCCTCTCCGGCGCTCGCTCCTTTGAGGGCGACCAGAGCACCTTGGGAACGCACGAGCGGGAGGCACCAGTTCGCGAGCCGGGCCAAGGGAGCGACCGCCCGGGCGGTGACGACATCCGCGCCACCGAGCTCCTCACGTACCTGCCGCTCTTCCGCGCGCCCGCGGACAACGGTGATGGGGAGTTCCAGCTTCTCGGCAACCTCGGCCAGCCAGTCGACCCGGCGAGCCATCGGTTCGAGCAGAACGATATCGAGGTCCGGTCGGCTGATCGCGAGCGGTACACCCGGAAGTCCCGCGCCCGATCCGACATCGACCACGCGGGCGCCGTCGGGGATCCGCTCGCCGATCACGGCGGAGTTGAGGACGTGACGCTCCCACAGCCGGTCGACCTCGCGAGGCCCGATGAGCCCGCGCTCGACGCCATGCCGCTCCAGGAGTTCGACGTAGCCGGCGGCTTGCTCGACGCGGTCTCCGAATACTTCCGACGCCGCACTCCGTACCGATGCGGCGACCCCGTCCAAGCCCACTCTCGCTCCTCAACCCTCGACGCCGTTTCACGTGAAACGCGCTCCACTGATTGTCCATGACGCCGAGCGCAAAGCGGGGAGACAGTCCGAAGTTGTGGACAACTCCACTCGCCTTCGCGCGTTTCACGTGAAACGCCACGCGTGTAATTCACCCGGAAAACGAAGAAGCGGCCCGCCGGATGACCGGCGGGCCGCTTCGTTCGAGTAACCGTCAGGCGGGGAAGATGACGACCCGGCGCTTCGGGTCCTCTCCTTCGCTCTCGCTCTTGACGCCGTCCACGGCGGCGACCGCGTCGTGCACGACCTTCCGCTCGAACGGGCTCATCGGCTGAAGCCGCACGCGCTCGCCAGAGGAGACGACCGTCTCGGCGGTCGAGCGACCGAGCTCGCGGAGCTCCTCGCGACGGTCCGCGCGCCAGCCCGCGATGTCCAGCATCAGCCGGCTCCGCGAACCGGTCTCCTGCTGCACCGCCAGCCGCGTCAGTTCCTGCAGCGCCTCCAGCACGGTGCCGCGGGGACCGACGAGCTTCTCCAGGTCCTCGCCGCCGTCGATGCTGACGATCGCGCGGCCCGCTTCGACATCGAGGTCGATGTCGCCGTCGTAGTCCAAAAGGTCGAGCAGCCGCTCGAGGTAGTCACCGGCGATGTCGCCCTCCTTCACGAGGACGTCGTCGTCGACACCTCCCTTGCGAGCGGTCTCTTCAGCGGCGCCCTCAACCTCGGCCGCGCTGTTCTCCTCGGCGTCGATCGTGTCGATCGTCTCCGCCATTACTGGTCTCCTCTCCGGCCCGGATCGGCGTCAGCGACGCTTCCGGTCCGATTTCTTAGTCGAGTCCGAGATGAGACCGGGCACGTCCGCACCGTTCTCCTTCGAGCCGTTCGTCGACGACTCGGCTGTTGCGTCGTTGGCGTCCTTCTTCTTCGCGGAGGAGCCGGTCTGGGCGAAGCCGTGCGGCGAGCCCGCCTTCTTGACCTGACCACCGGAGGACGGCTTGTTCTTCTTCTGCTGGACCGGCTTCTGGCCGGGGCGGGGCGCGGTCGGCTTCTGGCCCGGCTTCGGACCGAGGTTCGCGCGCTTCTCCTTCTCGGCTTCCTTGCGGGCCTCTTCTTCCTTGTCGATCCGCGTGTAGACGAGACGCTGCTGCATCAGGGTCCAGCCGTTGTTGGCGAGCCAGTAGAAGAGGAGGCCGACCGGGAACAGCGCACCGAAGATGAGGACACCGAGCGGGAAGATGTACATCGTCAGCTTGTTCATCATCGCGGTCTGCGGCGTGGCCGACTCGGGGTTCTGACGCTGGACCGAGTGACGCGCGGTGAGGTGCGTGGCGATGCTGGCGACGATCATCAGCGGGATCGCGACCGGGGCGACGTACCAGTGGAAGCCGGTCGCCGCGTTGCCGCCGCTGACCATGTCGACACCGGTGTAGATCGCGTCGCCGAGGTTGACGCCGAACAGCTTCGCGTGGACGTAGGACTCGACGCCGGCCTGGTCGAAGAAGTAGTTCTCGGTCTTCGGGCCGCCGTACGGGTTGATGGTGAACATCCGCAGGACGTGGTTCAGACCGATGAAGACCGGGATCTGAAGCAGCATCGGCAGGCAGCTGCCCAGCGGGTTGACGCCGTGCTCCTTCTGGAGCTTCTGCATCTCCATCGCCTGGCGCTGCCGGTCGTTCGCGTACTTCTTCTGGATCTTCTTCATTTCCGGCGCGAAGTCCTGCATCTTCTTCATCGACCGGACCTGGTTCACGAACGGCTTGAACATGATGCCGCGGACCGTGAACGTCAGGAAGATGATCGCGAGGATCCAGGAGACCGCGTTCGCCTCACCGAACACGAGCCCGAAGACCTTGTGCCAACACCACAAGATGAAGGACACGGGGTAGTAGATGAAGTCGAGCACTGAGCTACTCCTCGATCGGTGTTTCAGGTCGGCGGTGGCGCCACGAGAACGTCTCGGGTACCGGATCGCGGCCGGGCATGGTCCACGGGCCACAGCGCAGCAGACGCCGGACCGCGAGATAAGTGCCGCGGCCGGCGCCGTGCCGGGTCAGTGCCTCGACGGCGTACGCGCTACAGCTCGGGTAGAACCTGCACGCCGGAGGAAGGAAGGGGGAGATCGCCTTGCGGTACAGCTTGATGGGCAGGAGCAGCACCCATGCCACCGGGCCCGGTCGGGCGTCTTCGGTGGTCTCGTTCTCGGTGGCTCGCATGCCGTTACACCGCTGATCCGTGGTCGGGGGGTCGCGTCTGGCGGGACAGCCCGAGACGCCGCAACGACGCGTCGAGATCCGAGCCGAGTTCCGCGCTGGACGCGTCCGCGGCCGGAGGTAGTGCCCGTATCACCAACGAGCTGCCCGGCGGCAGTGTTCCGATCCTGGCGGAAACGAGATGCCTCAACCGGCGGCTGACCCGGTGGCGGACCACCGAATTGCCCACGGCCTTGCTCACCACAAAACCCGCCCGCGCCGCTTCGGCGGCATCGGGCGGGTCCGTGGTCAACGCATGGACGACGAGGCGGCGCCTGCCTGCCTTGGCCCCACGCCGCATCACGGCACGGAAATCCTCACTGCGCCGCAACCTCGCGGCGGCCGGCAGCACGACGTCCCTCGACGACGGCCGGATCAGGCGGACAGCGCGCCGCGGCCCTTGCGACGGCGAGCCGCCAGGATGGCCCGGCCGGCGCGGGTCCGCATGCGCAGGCGGAATCCGTGGACCCGGGCGCGGCGGCGGTTGTTCGGCTGGAAGGTGCGCTTACCCTTGCTCACGACTAACTTCTCCTGTTTCTCGGCCGCCGGGAACGGTTCGACCCGTTCCTGGCGTGTCGTGCTGACGCACGGCAGTCTCTGGTGTCTCCTACCAACGTGTGGCCTCGTCACGTCGAGCGACGACAACGTGGGCACGCGAAACGCCCCCGCTGTATACGGGAGACCTTACGAGGGTACGCACCCACCGCCCGGGCCCGGCAGGCACCCCCTCGACCACGGACCGCGACCGTACGTGGAGAGTGATCACCGACGACGCGAGGGCATCGAATGGCAACACGCCGTACACCGTGAAATGCTTGCGCGCGAGGACGCCTTGTGGCAACGAGCGGGGCTTGTTAGCGTGCCCCTCCCGGGTTTTCGCCGAGGTGGAACGGTGCAGGCGCCCGGGTGTCCTCACCGGATGTGGAGGCATCCCGTCGGCATACGACGATCCCGCAGGTGGCGTCACCGCGGGCCGCCGTACATTAGTGCACAGCTGTGGACAACTATGTGGATATTTGCTGTGCGCGCGAGCCGACCGGGCCATGATGACGCTCGACCCGGCGTTCGGGCCGCTGAGTGATCTCGCCGCAGCGCACCGACGAGGGGAGGGGAGTCAGGCAGGTGTCCGATCACCAGCACAATCTTGGCGTCATCTGGGAACAGGTCGTGCGCGAGCTGTCGGATGGCACCCTCTCCCCGCAGCAGCGCGCCTGGATGCGGGTGACCCGGCCGATCGGCCTCCTCGACGGCACCGCTCTGCTCGCCGCCCCCAGTGACTTCGCCAAGGAAGCGATCGAACGCGCCCTGCGCGGAGCGATCACCGAAGCCCTTTCGCGCCGGCTCGGCCGCGCGGTCTCGCTCGCGGTGAAGGTCGACAGCACCGAACCCCACACTTCGATGCCCCCGCCCTCGCCCGGCCCTCGCTACGAACCGACGTCACCCAGCCGGGTGGAAAACGGGTCCGGCCCGGTGTCGGGTACTCCTCCGCTGCCCGAGGGTGACGGCATGCTGTCCCCGACCAGGCCCCGGCCCGAGCCTCCGAAGCCGAGGCCGCCGAGGCAGCAGCCGGTGGACAACAGCCTCAATGATGGCGATGACAGCGATGAAGAAGTCGACGAAGAGGGCGAGGCCCTCGCCGCCGTGACCGAGATCTGGCCGACGTTCTCCGGTCAGCCGATCGCGGGCCAGCCCTACACCGCGCCGGCGCAGCCGCAGACGTCGAAGACGAAGCTCAACGAGAAGTACACGTTCGACACCTTCGTCATCGGTGCTTCGAACCGCTTCGCGCACGCGGCCGCGGTCGCCGTCGCCGAAGCACCGGCGCGCGCGTACAACCCGTTGTTCATCTGGGGAGAGTCCGGACTCGGGAAGACCCACCTGCTGCACGCGGTCGGGCACTACGCCCAGCGGCTGTTCCCCGGCATGCGCGTGCGGTACGTGTCGACCGAAGAGTTCACCAACGACTTCATCAACTCGCTGCGAGACGACCGCAAGGTCGCGTTCCAGCGCCGCTACCGCGACATCGACATCCTGCTCGTCGACGACATCCAGTTCCTGGAAGGCAAAGAAGGTACGCAGGAAGAGTTCTTCCACACCTTCAACACCCTCCACAACGCGAACAAGCAGATCGTCGTCTCCTCCGACCGCCCGCCGAAGCGCCTCGAAACGCTGGAAGACCGGCTGCGCACGCGGTTCGAGTGGGGCCTCATCACCGACATCCAGCCGCCGGAACTCGAAACGCGTATCGCGATCCTTCGCAAGAAGGCGGCGCAGGACCGGCTCGCGGTTCCCGGTGAGGTCCTGGAGTTCATCGCTTCGCGCGTCGAGGCGAACATCCGGGAACTCGAAGGCGCGCTCATCCGCGTCACCGCCTTCGCGTCGCTGAACCAGCAGCCCGTCGACGTGGCGCTCGCCGAGATCGTGCTCCGGGACCTCATCCCGGATTCGCACGCGCCGGAGATCACCGCGCCGACCATCATGGGCGTCACATCGGAGTTCTTCGACGTGACCCTCGACGACCTCTGCGGCCCCGGCAAGACGAAGGCGCTCGCGACCGCACGTCAGATCGCGATGTACCTCTGCCGCGAACTGACCGACATGTCGCTGCCGAAGATCGGACAGACCTTCGGCGGCCGCGACCACACCACTGTCATGCACGCGGACAAGAAGATCCGCAAGGAGATGGCCGAACGACGGCGCATCTACGACCAGGTCCAGGAGCTGACCTCCAGGATCAAGCAGCGCGCCCGGCAGTAATCCTCCAGTACACAACGCTTTCAGGGGCTCTCACCGTCCAGGTGGGAGCCCCTTATTCGTGTCCACATAGGCCCGAAACGCGTGTAGAGCCGCGAAGCACGGGTACACGAGCAGAAGCGGCGAAGGGCGCGAAGGAGGCGAAGCGCGCTTGAGTCGCCTTCGCGTTTTTCCTTGTGTACAAAGGAATCCACATGCTGTGGGCAGCTTGTGCACAACTCCGGCGGTCGGCGGACCAGCGGCGACGGGATTTTCGTCCACATCGCACTCACAGGCGATCCACAGCATTTCCACACCAAGATCCACACGCTGTCCCCAGGTTGCCCACATCTTGTGCACAAGGGTGATGCAGGCTGCACGGATCACTCTCCCGAGCGATTCCGGTCACGAACGGCGCCCACAACCCTGGGTACAAACCGCCCCACAACTGGGGATAACCGTGGGGACAACTGTGGATGACTGTGGACAGATCGAGCGCCGCCCGAATCCATCCACGGACGCACCGAGCTGTCCACCGTCCGTACACACCCTGAGTCCACAGGCTCAGAGGCGGCCGGACCTGCGCGAACGAGCCTTGTCCACACAATCCACAACGCCTATTACTACTGCTGTCTTTTCTTCTTCTCTAGAAGAGAACAAAACAAAAACAGGCGAAGGACGAATCTGGGGACAGCCGGTGAGCCGTGTCGTCTTGTCGACAAAAGCAAGGGGAGGCCGAGGTGACGCGGACCCCGGGGACGGCCTAACGTGGGTCCCTGCACCTGGTCTGCGTGTCGACGTGCGTTCGCGTCCTCGCACGGACCGAACACACCTGCGAGGCACCTGGCCATCGCGCTCTCCGGCCGAGGTGACCCGTTGAGCTTTCGAGCCGTCAGGGGCTCGGCTGTCGAAAGGAAGCGCGCATGAAGATCCGCGTCGAGCGTGACGGGCTGGCCGACGCCGTCGCGTGGGTGGCGAGAAGCCTCCCGTCGCGGCCTCCGGTCCCGGTTCTGGGCGGTGTCCTGCTCGATGCTGGATCCGACGGGACGAGTGACGCCCTCACCGTCTCCGGATTCGACTACGAGGTCTCCGCCACGGTCGGCGTCCCGGCCACCATCGCCGACGGCGGCCGTCTGCTGGTCTCCGGCCGTCTGCTGGCCGACATCACCAAGTCGCTGCCCGCGCAGCCGGTCGAGATCTCCGTCGACGGGGCCCGCGCGACCATCACCTGCGGTTCCGCGCGCTTCTCCCTGCCGACCATGCCGGTCGAGGACTACCCGCAGCTCCCGTCCCAGCCCGCCTTCGCCGGCGAACTCACCGGTGACGCGTTCGGCCAGGCCGTCACCCAGGTCGTCGTCGCCGCGGGCAAGGACGACACCCTCCCGATGCTGACCGGTATGCGTCTGGAGATCTCCGGCTCCTCGCTGACCCTGGTCGCCACCGACCGCTTCCGGCTCGCGATGCGCGAGTTCACCTGGGAGCCCGCCGAGGGGCTGTCCGACGCCGCCGTGCTCGTCCCGGCGCGCACGCTCGCCGAGGCCGCGAAGACGCTCGGCGCCAGCGGTGCCAAGATCCGGCTCGCGCTCGCCAGCGGCGAAGGCCTGCTCGGTCTCTCCGGTTCCGGTCGCTACACCACGACCCGCCTCCTCGACGCGGAGTTCCCGCCGTACCGGCAGCTGCTGCCCGCGCAGCACACGTCGCGCGCGGTCATCGAGGTCTCCGCGCTCGCCGAGTCCATCAAGCGTGTTTCGCTCGTCGCCGAGCGTGGCACCCAGGTGCGGCTGGAGTTCAACGACGGTTCGCTGCGGCTCTCCGCCGGCGGCGACGACGAGGGTTCGGCCGAAGAAGAGCTTCAGGTCGACTACGAGGGTGAGCCGGTGACCATCGCGTTCAACCCGGGTTACCTCGTCGACGGGCTCGGCGCGCTGAACGCGAACCGGGCGGAACTGACGTTCACCACCCCGAACCGGCCGGCGCTGATCAAGCCCGCCGACGAGGAGGGCAACGTCGTCCCCGGCTACCTGTACCTCCTGATGCCGGTTCGCCTCCCGGGCTGACCGGCCTCCACTTCTGTTCGCACCAAAGGGGATCTTCATGGCTCAGCTGGGACTCATCGGCCTCGGCAAAATGGGGTTCAACATGCGTGAGCGGCTGCGCGCGGCCGGTCACGAGGTGGTCGGCTACGACCGCAACCCCGACGTCACCGACTCCACCTCACTCGAGGACATGGTGTCCAAACTGGACGGTCCCAGGATCGTCTGGATCATGGTGCCCGCCGGTGAACCGACGCGGCAGACCGTCGCGGAGCTCGGCAACCTGCTGTCCGAGGGCGACCTCGTGATCGACGGCGGCAACTCGAAGTACACCGACGACCGGATCAACGCGGACCTGCTCGCCGCGAAGAAGATCGGCTACCTCGACTGCGGGGTTTCCGGTGGCGTGTGGGGCAAGGACAACGGCTACGGCCTGATGGTCGGCGGCGCGGCTTCGGACGTCGAGAAGGCCATGCCGATCTTCGACGCGCTTCGTCCCGAAGGTCCGCGTGACGAGGGCTTCTCGCACGCCGGGGCCGTCGGCTCGGGTCACTACGCGAAGATGATCCACAACGGCATCGAGTACGGCATGATGCAGGCCTTCGCCGAAGGCTTCGAGCTGCTGGAAGCCGCGAAGGTCGTCGAGAACGTGCCCGCGGTGATCAAGGGCTGGCAGCGGGGGACCGTCGTCCGCTCGTGGCTGCTCGACCTGCTGGTCCGCGCGCTCGACGAGGACCCGGAACTGGACGACCTCGAGGGCTACGTCGAGGATTCCGGCGAAGGCCGGTGGACGCTGGAAGAGGCGATCAACAACGCGGTCCCGGCGCCGGTCATCTCGGCCGCGCTGTTCGCCCGGTTCGCCTCGCGCCAGGAGGACTCCGCCGCGATGCGGGCCGTCGCCGCGCTGCGCAACCAGTTCGGCGGGCACTCGGTCAAGAAGGCCGGCGACTAGGCAAGCACTCAGTAAACAAGCAGGGTGTACTTAAGACATCTGCAGGTCACCGACTTCCGGTCCTGGCCACAAGCCGATCTCGCGCTCGAACCCGGCCCGACCGTCCTCGTCGGACAGAACGGCCGCGGCAAGACGAACCTCCTCGAGGCGATCGGCTACATCGCGACCCTGGGCTCGCACCGCGTCGCGACCGACGCGCCGTTGGTGCGGCACGGGTGCGAACGCGCGCTGATCAGGGTCGCGGTGGTCAACGAGGACCGCGAACTGACGGTCGAGCTGGAGATCACGCCCGGCAAGGCGAACCGCGCGCGGGTCAACCGCGGCGCGGTCGGCAAGCCGCGTGACGTGCTCGGGATCCTGCGCACGGTGCTGTTCTCCCCGGAGGACCTGGCACTCGTGCGCGGGGATCCCGGGGAGCGCCGTCGTTTCATGGACGAACTCCTCGTGCTGCGCGCTCCCCGGTACGCCGGGGTCCGCGCCGATTACGAGAAGGTGCTGAAACAGCGGAACGCTTTGCTCAAGACGGCAGGCAAGCGGCGTACGGGGCGCGAAGACCCGTACGCGTTGTCGACGCTCGACGTCTGGGACGACCACTTGTCGGTGGCGGGGGCCGCGTTGCTGGCGGCCCGGCTCAACCTGATCGCCGACCTCGCGCCGTACGCGGCCTCCGCGTACATGGGGGTCGCGCCCGATTCGAGACCGGCGAAGATCGCGTACAAGTCGAGCCTGGGCGAAGCGATGCCAGAGGGCTACGGCACTCCGGACGGTCCTCGCGCCGACCAAGCGGTCCTCAAAGAAGTGCTGGTCGAAGCGCTGAAACGGTCGCGGAACCTGGAGCTCGAACGCGGGGTGAGCATGGTCGGCCCGCACCGGGACGAGCTCGATCTCATCCTCGGCGAAGCACCGGCGAAGGGCTACGCGAGCCATGGGGAGTCCTGGTCGTTCGCCCTCGCGTTGCGTCTGGGAAGCTACGAGCTCCTGCGTGGCGAGGCCGGGGAACCGGTGCTTCTGCTGGATGATGTGTTCGCCGAGCTGGACCGGCGTCGCCGGGCCCGGCTGGCGGAGGTGGCGGCAGGCGCCGAGCAGGTGCTGGTGACCGCCGCCGTGGACGAGGACGTGCCCGCCGAACTGGCCGGACATCGCTTCCTCGTGGCGGATGGTGAGATCAACCGAGGGTGATCCCGCGAAGTGGACACCCCGGGTGATCGGCGCCACAGCAGTTGCCCACCGATCTGGGGACAAACCTGTGGACAGTGTGGATAACACCGTGAACGCGTTATCGCCCCGCGTGACCAAGGGGCCTGATAAGCGGCTTGACACCCCTCACGCGGGTGGTAACCCGAGTGAGGGAGCCTTGTTCGATACACGGAGTGATCGCCCCTCGGTATCGAACGGCTCAACCGATACCGAAAGCAAAGAACCGACTACGGGTCGTGATCTTGCTCGGGCGGCTCTGGACGCCGCGAAGGCCAAAGCGAAGGCCCGCGGGGTTGAACCGGGCGTGCGCCGCGGCCGTATCACCGGAGGGGGAGCCGGTTCGGTCGGCCAAAGCCCGCGACGTCGTCGCTGGTCAGGGCCGGGCGCCGACGCCCGCGACCCGCAACCGCTCGGCAGGCTCGCCTCCCGGATCGCCGTCGACCGCGGCTGGAACACGCGGCTGGCGAACGGTCAGGTCTTCGGCCACTGGGCCCGCCTGGTGGGTGAAGAGGTCGCCGAACACGCTCAGCCGGTGGCCTTGAAGGACGGCGAGCTGACCGTCCGCGCGAGTTCGACGGCGTGGGCGACACAGCTTCGCCTGCTTCAGGGGCAGCTGCTGGCGAAGATCGCCAAAGGCGTCGGGAACGGCGTGGTGAAGAAGATGCGGATCCAAGGGCCGACGGCGCCCAGCTGGCGGAAAGGGCCGCGGCACGTCCCGGGACGTGGCCCGCGTGACACGTACGGCTGACCCGAGTTGCGCTTCGCCGCGACAGTGCCCATTAAAGCGCCGAGAACGCCTTCAGAGTGCTTCGCGAACGTCAAGACTCTTCTTCGAACGAATTAGCGCGCCTGTGAGCAAATCAGGGGTGTCCTTGCCGCATGTCTGCGGACGCGGCCAAGTACACTGGGGATGAGCGAGCGTCCGCTCGGGCGAGACGAGGAGAATCAACGCCTGTGACCGAGAACAAGAGCGAGTACAACGCGTCGTCGATCACGGTGCTCGAAGGCCTCGAAGCCGTCCGCAAGCGTCCCGGTATGTACATCGGTTCCACCGGTGAACGCGGCCTCCACCACCTCGTCCAGGAGGTGGTCGACAACTCCGTCGACGAGGCGATGGCCGGCTACGCGACCAAGGTCGAGGTTACCTTGCTGGCCGACGGTGGCGTGTGCGTCGTCGACGACGGCCGCGGCATCCCGGTCGACATGCACCCCAAGGAGATGAAGCCGACCCTCGAGGTCGTGCTCACCGTGCTCCACGCGGGCGGCAAGTTCGACAGCGATTCCTACGCCGTCTCCGGTGGTCTGCACGGCGTCGGCGTCTCGGTGGTGAACGCGCTCTCGACCAAGCTCGTCGCCGAGGTCAAGTACGGCGGCCGCAGCTGGCGTCAGGAGTACACCGACCAGATCCCCGGCGAGCTGCAGGACCTGGGCCCGGCGACCGAGACCGGCACCACCATCACCTTCTGGGCCGACGGCGACATCTTCGAGACCACGACGTACAACTTCGAGACGATCTCCCGGCGTCTCCAGGAGATGGCCTTCCTCAACAAGGGCCTGACCCTTTCGCTGCGCGACGAGCGCGTCGCCGACGAAGAGACCGAAACGGACGCTTCCGGCCAGGCGGCGCGGGTCAAGGAGAAGACCTACTGCTACCCGGGCGGTCTCGAAGACTTCGTCAAGCACATCAACGGCAGCAAGGACCCGATCCACGCGTCCGTGATCTCCTTCGAGGCCAAGGGAACCGGCCTCGAGGTCGAGGTCGCCATGCAGTGGAACAACGGCTTCACGCCGTCGGTGTACACCTTCGCCAACACGATCAACACGCACGAGGGCGGCACGCACGAAGAGGGCTTCCGCGCCGCGCTCACCCGCGTCGTCAACGCGTACGCGCGCGAGAAGAAGCTGCTCAAGGAGAAGGACGCCAACCTCTCCGGTGACGACGTGCGCGAGGGACTCGCCGCGATCGTCTCGATCAAGCTCTCCGAGCCGCAGTTCGAAGGCCAGACCAAGACCAAGCTGGGCAACAGCGAGGCCAAGACGTTCGTGCAGCAGACCTCGAACGAATGGCTGGCCGACTGGTTCGAGCGCAATCCCACCGAGGCGAAGACGATCATCAACAAGTCGATCTCCTCGGCGCAGGCGCGGATGGCCGCCCGCAAGGCGCGGGACCTGGTCCGCCGCAAGGGCGCGCTGGAGATCGGCGGGCTGCCCGGCAAGCTCAAGGACTGCCGCTCGACCAACCCGTCGGAATGCGAGCTCTACATCGTCGAGGGTGACTCGGCGGGCGGTTCGGCCAAGGAAGGCCGCGACTCGATGTACCAGGCGATCCTGCCGATCCGGGGCAAGATCATCAACGTCGAGAAGGCCCGTATCGACCGCGTCCTCAAGAACACCGAGGTCCAGTCGCTGATCACCGCGCTCGGCACCGGTATCCACGAAGAGTTCGACATCGAGAAGCTGCGCTACCACAAGATCGTGCTGATGGCCGACGCCGACGTGGACGGCCAGCACATCACCACGCTGCTGCTCACCTTCCTGTTCCGGTTCATGCCCCCGCTGATCGAGCACGGGCACGTGTTCCTCTCGCGCCCGCCGCTGTACAAGATCAAGTGGCCGCGGCAGGAGCCGGAGTACGCGTACTCCGACCGGGAACGCGACGCCGTCATCCAGGCGGGTGTCGAGGCCGGCCGGAAGCTGCCGAAGGACGATGCGATCCAGCGCTACAAGGGTCTCGGCGAGATGAACGCCGAAGAGCTGTGGGAGACCACGATGGACCCGGCGAACCGGCTGCTCGGCCAGGTCACCCTGGACGACGCCGCGCAGGCCGACGACCTGTTCTCCGTCCTGATGGGCGAGGACGTCGAAGCGCGCCGTTCCTTCATCACGCGTAACGCCAAGGACGTGCGCTTCCTAGACGTCTGACGACGTCCCGCTCTTTTGTCCCCTTAGGACTGCTCCCACGAGAAGGACCTCATGACGGAAACCTTGCCGCCTGCTCCGGACCACGACCGGATCGAACCGGTCGACATCCAGCAGGAGATGCAGCGCTCCTACATCGACTACGCGATGAGCGTCATCGTGTCGCGGGCGCTGCCGGACGTGCGGGACGGCCTCAAGCCGGTGCACCGCCGCGTGCTGTACTCGATGTTCGACTCCGGCTTCCGCCCCGACCGCGGGTACAACAAGTGCTCCCGCGTCGTCGGCGACGTGATGGGCAACTACCACCCGCACGGTGACTCCGCGATCTACGACGCGCTGGTGCGGCTCGCCCAGCCGTGGTCGCTGCGGTACCCGCTGATCGACGGCCAGGGGAACTTCGGTTCGTCGGGCAACGACCCCGCCGCCGCCATGCGGTACACCGAGTCCCGGCTGGCGCATCTCGCGATGCACATGCTGCAGGACATCGAAGAAGAGACCGTCGACTTCTCCGACAACTACGACGGCCGCACCCAGGAGCCCGACGTCCTGCCGTCGCGGTTCCCGAACCTGCTGGTCAACGGTGGCTCCGGGATCGCGGTCGGGATGGCGACCAACATCCCGCCGCACAACCTGCGCGAGGTCGCCGACGGCGTCAAATGGGCGCTGGAGAACTTCGAAGCCAGCGACGACGAGCTGCTCGCCGCGCTGCTGGTCCGGATCAAGGGCCCGGACTTCCCGACCAAGGCGATGATCCTCGGCAACTCCGGGATCGAGGACGCCTACCGCACCGGCCGCGGTTCCGTGCGCATGCGCGCGGTCGTCGAGGTCGAGGAAGACGCCAAGGGCCGCACGATCCTGGTCGTGTCCGAGCTGCCGTACCAGGTCAACCCGGACAACCTGGTCGAGAACATCGCGAACCTGGTCCGCGACGGCAAGCTCACCGGTATCTCCGACATCGCCGACGAGTCCAACAGCCGCAGCGGGATGCGGATCGTCGTCACCATCAAACGTGACGCGGTCGCCAAGGTCGTGCTGAACAACCTGTACAAGCACACCCAGCTGCAGCAGAACTTCGGTGTCAACATGCTGGCACTGGTCGACGGCGTGCCCCGCACGCTGCGCCTGGACCAGATGATCCGGCACTACGTGAAGCACCAGATCGACGTCATCGTCCGCCGGACCCGGTACCGGCTGCGCAAGGCCGAGGAACGCGCCCACATCCTGCGCGGTCTGGTCAAGGCGCTGGACATGCTCGACGAGGTCATCGCCCTCATCAGGCGCTCGCCCTCGGCCGAAGAGGCCCGGCCCGCGCTGATGAGCCTGCTCGACGTCGACGAGATCCAGGCGACCGCGATCCTCGACATGCAGCTCCGCCGCCTCGCGGCACTGGAGCGGCAGCGGATCATCGACACCCTGGCCGAGATCGAACTCGAGATCGCCGACCTCAAGGACATCCTCGAGAAGCCCGAGCGGCAGCGCACGATCATCGCCGAGGAGCTCCAGGAGATCGTCGACAAGTACGGCGACGACCGGCGCACCAAGATCATCCCGTTCGACGGCGAGGTTTCGGTCGAAGACCTCATCGCCGTCGAGGACGTGGTCGTCACGATCACCCGCACGGGTTACGCCAAGCGAACGAAAACCGATCTGTACCGTTCGCAGAAACGCGGCGGCAAGGGCGTCCAGGGCGCGACCCTCAAACAGGACGACATCGTCCAGCACTTCTTCGTCTGCTCGACGCACGACTGGATCCTGTTCTTCACGAACAAGGGCCGCGTATACCGGGCGAAGGCGTACGACCTGCCCGAGGCCAACCGCAACGCGCGCGGCCAGCACGTCGCCAACCTGCTCGCGTTCCAGCCCGACGAGCAGATCGCCCAGGTCATCGAGATCCCGAACTACGAGGTCGCCCCGTACCTCGTGCTCGCGACCCGCCGCGGCCTGGTGAAGAAGACCAAGCTCACCGACTTCGACTCCAACCGCGCCGGCGGCCTCATCGCCGTCAACCTGCGCGAAGGCGACGAACTGGTCGGCGCGGTCCTCGCGGCCGCCGAGGACGACCTGCTCCTCGTGTCCGCGGAAGGCCAGTCGATCCGCTTCCACGCCACCGACGAAGCCCTGCGCCCGATGGGCCGCGCGACGTCCGGTGTGCTCGGCATGCGGTTCAACGACGGCGACGAACTGCTCGGCATCAACGTCGTCCAGCCCGACAAGTTCCTCCTCGTCGCCACCGGCGGCGGCTACGCCAAGCGCACCCCGACCGAGGACTACCCGGTCCAGGGCCGCGGCGGCAAGGGTGTGCTCACCATTCAGTACGACCAGAAACGTGGCAGGCTGGTGGGCGCGGTCATCGTCGACGCCGAAGACGAGCTCTACGCGATCACCTCCAGCGGCGGGGTGATCCGGACTTCGGCCGGACAGGTGCGCAAGGCGGGCAGGCAGACGAAGGGAGTGCGGCTGATGAATCTCGACGAAGGAACAACTCTTCTCGCGGTCGCACGCAACGCGGACGAGCCCTCAGACGTCGCCACTGCAGGTAGTGCTGAAGGAGAAGAAACCCCGGCGTCGGAGCAGGAATAGACGACGCCCCACGTACTGGGTAAGGACTGACACCTCGTGACATCATCCGAGAAGCCCGAAGCAGGCGGCGCGCAGGCGGGTTCTTCGAGCCCACCCTGGCAGCGTGACAGCGGCGCCGGGGAACCCGAAGGCTCCAGCGAGCAGACGGTCTCGGTGTCTTCGGTCGCCACCGAAGACGTGGCCCACTCGGAACAGAAGCGGGACGCGACAACCGTGACCGACTATCACGGGGTAAGCGGCACAGCCGCGAAGAGGCTCTTCGGCGACAGCGGAGAGGGCGAGCCCGCCCCCTCCGCCATCCCGTCGGCCTCCCGCACCCGTGCCGCCCCCACCGCGCTCCGCCGCCCTGGCCGCGGACCGCGTCGCGCCAGCCTGCAGATCAAACGCTTCGACCCCTGGTCGGTGCTGAAACTGTCCCTCGTCCTCGGCGTCGCGCTGTTCTTCGTATGGCTCGTCGCCGTCGGCGTCCTCTACACCGTCCTCGACGGCATGGGCGTCTGGGACAAACTCAACGGGACCTACTCGTCGCTCGTCGGCGGAGAAGGGGCCGACGCGCCGGCCGACCCGTTGATCAGCGCCGGCCGCGTCTTCGGGATCGCGGCCATCCTCGGCGCCATCAACATCGTGCTGATCTCGGCGCTGGCCACCGTCAGCGCCTTCATCTACAACGTCTCCGCCGACCTCGCCGGAGGCCTGGAAGTGACCCTTTCCGAACGAGAGTGACCCGGTTGCAGGGCGTCGAAAGACGTCCTGTAATCTTCTCCTCGTTCGGGCCCATAGCTCAGGCGGTTAGAGCGCTTCGCTGATAACGAAGAGGTCCCAGGTTCAAGTCCTGGTGGGCCCACCCGGTTGGCCCGGTCGTGTTTGTGGAAATCACAAACCGCGACCGGGCGTTTGTCATTTCTGGGGGTCGAACCCCCAGACCCCCGCCAGGGAGGGCTTCGCCCCCTGGCCCCCCACCTCGGCTCGGGCCCTGGCGGGCCCATTGCCGTGGGGCTCGGTTCCACGTGGAACGTGGTGCAGTAGCATCGGTGGGTAGGCGGAGCAACTCGGCGGAAAGAGGGGGCTTCTGATGAAGAAGCTGTTGGCACTCGCGGTCATCGCGGGCGGCGTGCTGTTCGTGATCAAGCGCAACAAGGCCGCCAAGGCCGAGGCCGACCTCTGGCGTGAGGCCACCGCTCCCACCGAGCGTCCGCTGGGATCCGCCTCCACCAACGGAAGCGCGCCGGCCAAGGCCGCGGACGCGTCCCGCAACAACTGATTTCGGCGCAGGCGGTTATCATGATCGCCTGCGATCCGGGGCTGTAGCTCAATTGGTAGAGCACTGCCTTTGCAAGGCAGGGGTCAGGGGTTCGATTCCCCTCAGCTCCACTCTGAAACCGAGAAGGCCACCCGTACCGCGGGTGGCCTTCTCGTTTCCACCAGAATGCGCGCATGGGTGTTCTCTTCGACTACTTCGCCGCGCCGGACAACGACGCCGCGGCCGCCACGATCGACCTC
>NZ_JBPQFM010000043.1:0-30288 GCF_051373225.1 Amycolatopsis sp. w19
CCTCACACTCAGCCATCGACTCAGCGAACACCGGAGCAGCCAACAACAACTCCTCCGCCATCCCCACCCACTGCGAACCCTGCCCCGGGAACACGAAAACAGCCTTACCCGACTGCGCGGTGCCCTCGATCAGCAGGTTCGACGGCTCCCCGGCGGCGAGCGCGTCGAGCGCGGCACGCGGGTCACCGACGATGGCCGCCCGGTGCCCGAACAGCGGCCGCGCGGCCAGCGTGGCGGCGGCGCCCGGAAGATCCACAAAGGACCGAAGCTGAGCAGCTCGCGCCCGCAACGCCTCCGGCGTCCGGGCCGACAGAAGCCACGGCGTCGCACCGGTCACCACCGGCTGCCGTGGTTCGTCCTCCTCGACGGCCGGGGCGGCTTCGAGGACGACGTGCGCGTTGGTGCCGCTGATGCCGAACGACGACACCGCGGCCCGCCGAGGACGGTCGAGTTCCGGCCACGGCCGCGCTTCGTCCAGCAACGAGACCGCGCCGACGCTCCAGTCCACATGCGACGACGGGGTCTCCGCGTGCAGGCTGCGCGGCAGGGTCCCGCTTCGCAGTGCCTGCACCATCTTGATGATCCCGGCGACCCCCGCCGCGGCCTGCGTGTGCCCGAGGTTCGACTTGATCGACCCGAGCCACAGCGGCCGATCCGACGGCCTGCCCTTGCCGTAGGTCGCGAGCAGCGCCTGCGCCTCGATCGGGTCGCCCAGCGTGGTGCCGGTCCCGTGCGCCTCGACGACGTCGACGTCCGCCGTCGTCAGCCGGGCGTCGGCGAGCGCCTCGCGGATCACGCGCTGCTGGGACGGGCCGTTCGGGGCGGTCAGGCCGTTCGACGCGCCGTCCTGGTTCACCGCCGACCCGCGCAGGACCGCCAGTACCGGATGGCCGTTGCGCCGCGCGTCGGAAAGCCGTTCCACCAGCAGCATCCCGACGCCCTCGGACCAGCCGGTGCCGTCCGCCTCTTCGGCGAACGGTTTGCAGCGGCCGTCCGGCGCCATTCCGCGCTGACGGCTGAACTCCACGAACGTCCCAGGGGTGAACATCACCGTCACGCCGCCGGACAGCGCGAGGTCGCACTCGCCCCGCCGCAACGCCTGTGCGGCGAGATGCAGGGTCACCAGCGACGACGAGCACGCGGTGTCCACGGTGAGCGCCGGGCCTTCGAATCCGAAGGTGTACGACACCCGCCCGGAGGCGATGCTGCCGGAGTTGCCTGTGCCGAGATAACCGCCGACCTCGTCGGGGATCTCGGTCAGCCCGGAGACGTAGTCGTGGTACATCAGCCCGGCGAACACCCCGGTCCGGCTGCCCTTCAGCGACCCCGGATCGATTCCCGCCCGCTCGATGGCCTCCCACGACGTCTCCAGCAGGAGCCGCTGCTGCGGATCCATCGCCAGCGCCTCGCGTGGCGAGATCCCGAAGAACGCCGGGTCGAACTCGGCGACGTCGTGGAGGAAACCGCCCTGCGAAACGTAACTCGTGCCCTGCTTGTCCGGGTCCGGGTCGTACAACGCTTCGAGGTCCCAGCCGCGGTCGACCGGGAATCCGCTGATCCCGTCGCCGCCGGTTTCGACCATCCGCCACAGATCCTCGGGCGAGGCGACCCCGCCGGGATAGCGGCAGGCCATCCCGACGATGGCGATCGGTTCCGTGCCCGCGGTTTCGGTCTCCTTCAAGCGTTTCCGGGTTTCGTGGAGATCCGCGGTGACCTGCTTGAGGAAGTACCGGAGTTTGTCCTCGGTGTCTTTCATTTCCGCCCCCAAGTCAGGAGATCCCGAGTTCCTTGCCGATGAATTCGAACATTTCGTCGTCCGAGGCGTCTTCGAGCCGATCCGCCACGGATTCGGTGCCCTCGCCCGGATCGCAGGCCGCGAGCAGGGCGCGCAGCCGGTCCTTGACCTTGCCGCGGATCGCGTCGTCCGGGCTTCCCCCGGCGAACGCGGCCTCCAGCCGGTCGAGTTCCGCCAGCACCCCCAGCGGCGGTGGCGCGTCGTCCACGACGATCTCCGCGCCGACCAGTTCCGCCACCGCGGCGGTGGTCGGATGGTCGAAGACCAGCGTGGCCGGCAGCCGGAGACCGGTGGCCTCGTTGACCCGGTTGCGCAGTTCGACCGCGGCGAGCGAGTCGAACCCGAGTTCGGTGAACGCCTTGTCCGGGTCGACCTGCTCGGGACCGGCGTGCCCGAGGACACCGGCGACGTGTGTGGCGACGAGGTTCAGCAGCGCCGCGGCGCGTTCCTCCCCGGTCATCCCGGCCAGTTCCGCCTTGAGCGCGTCCCCGGTCGGTGAACCGGCGGTCTCGACGCGTTTGCCGGTACCGCGGATCAGGCCGCGCAGCAGGGGCGGGACGTCGGTGCCGAGGCCCGCCCGCACCGCGGCGAGGTCCAGCCGCATCGGCAACAGCACCGGTTCGGCCGCAGTCACCGCGAGGTCGAACAGCGCCAGTCCCTCCTCTGTGGACAGTGCGCCCGCGCCGGAGGCCGACATCCGTTCCAGATCGCGTCCGGACATGCCGCCCGCCATCCCGTCACCGGCCCAGAGCCCCCAGGCGAGCGAGGTCGCCGGCAGCCCGTGCGCACGGCGATGCCGGGCGAGCGCGTCGAGGAACGCGTTGGCCGCCGCGTAGTTCGCCTGCCCCGGATTGCCGAACGTGCCCGCCGCGGAGGAGAACAGCACGAACTCGTCGACGTCGCCCGCCAGTTCGTGGAGGTTCACCGCGGCGTCGACCTTCGGCCGCAGGACGGCGTCGAGCCGTTCCGGGGTGAGGCCGTCGAGGACGACGTCGTCGAGAACACCGGCGGCGTGGACGACCCCGGTCACCGGGTGCTCGGCCAGAAGACGTTGCAGCGCTTCACGATCGGCCGCGTCGCAAGCGACCACCGCGACCTCGGCGCCCAACCCTCGCAGTTCGTCGGCCAGCTCGCCCGCGCCCGGCGCGTCCGGGCCGCGGCGACCGGCGAGCACCAGCCGGGTCTTCCCGTGCGCGGTGACCAGATGCCGGGCCAGTGCCGCGCCGAGCGCGCCGGTGCCGCCGGTGATCAGCACGGCCCCGTCGGTCCGCGCCTTGCCTTCGACCGGCGTCACGGCCGGTTTGACCAGCCGCGGCGCCTTCACCGTTCCCTCGCGCAACTCCAGCTGCGGTTCGCCGGAAGCGAGGGCGGGCAACAGCACGCGATACGACGCGTCCTGTTCGTCGAGGTCGACCAGCACGAACCGGCCGGGGTGCTCGGACTGCGCCGAGCGGACCAGGCCCCAGATCACCGCCTGCGCCGGTTCGTCGACGGCGCCACCGGTGACCAGCACCAGCCGGGAACCGGCGAACCGCTCCTCGGCCAGCCACGTACGGACCAGCTCCAGCGCCCGCTGGGCGGCGGTGTGCGCGGCGGCGGCCAGCCCTTGGCGGTGGTCCGGCGCGCAGGACACGAAGACCAGCTCGGGCACCCGATCGATCACCTCGGCCAGATTCGCGTGAACCTGCCCGCGGTAGCCGGCGGCGGTGAGCGCGGCGTCGAGTTTGTAGTCGTCGACACCGACGACGGCCCAGCTCGCGGCCACGGCGGCGGTGGGATCGAGCGGAACCGGCGCCCACTCCAGGCCGAACAGCGACTCGTGGCCGCCCTGTCGCCCGCCGAGTTGCTCCAGAGAGACCGGGCGCAGCGTCAAAGCGTCCACTGTGGCCACCAGCCTGCCGGTCTCGTCCGCCGCGGCCAGGGAGACCGCGTTCTCCCCCGCCGGTGACAGCCGGACCCGCAGGGCACGCGCACCGGAGGCGTGGAGCCGGACGCCGGACCAGGCGAACGGCAGGCGCACACGCCCGGCAGCCACGTCGGCCTCCTGCTCACCCCCTTCGGCGAAGCCCAGAGCGTGCAAGGCGGCGTCGAGCAACGCCGGGTGCAGGCCGAAACCCTCGGTCGTGGTGTCCTCGGGGAGGTCGACCTCGGCCCAGATGTCGTCCCCTCGCCGCCGGGCGGAGCGGAGTCCCTGGAAGACCGGACCGTACTCGAGCCCGGCGGCGGCCAAGCCGTCGTAGAGGCCGTCGGTTTCGACGGTCTCGGCATCGGCGGCCGCCCAGGCCGACAGATCGAACGGCGCGCCCGCCGCCAGGGGCGACACGGTTCCGGTGGCGTGCCGGATCCAGTCGCCTTCGTCGGGGCGGGAGTAGACGTCCAGCGCGCGCCTGCCGGTCTCGTCCGGCGCGGCCGCGACGATCCGCAGCGCCGTGCCACCGTGGTCCGGCAGCACCAGCGGCGCCTCCAGGGTCAGTTCGTCGACGGCCGCGCAGCCGGTCAGCTCCCCGGCCCGCAACGCGAGCTCGACGAACGCCGTACCCGGCAGGAGGGTCGTCCCGGCGACGACGTGGTCGGCCAGCCACGGCTGCTCCTGCACCGACAGCCTGCCGGTGAACAGCACCGCGCCGCTGTCCGGCGCCTCGATCGCCGCGCCGAGCAGCGGATGCCCGGCAGGCGACTGCCCCAGCCCGGTGACGTCACCCACCGCGGGGGCGACGGGCCGCAGCCAGAACCGCTCGTGCTGGAAGGCGTAGGTGGGCAGATCGATCTTCCGGCCGGGGAGCGCCTTCTCCCAGTCGACCCGGACGCCATCGACGTGCAACCGCGCGAGCGCGGTGACGAACGACTCGACGTCGGACCGGCCGGCGCGCAGCGACGGCACGAACAGTGGAGCGTCCACTGTGGACTCGTTCGTGACGCAGTGCTCGCCGAGGGCGGTCAGCGGCGCGTCCGGGCCGAGTTCCAGATAGCGGCGGACGCCGTGCGCCTCCAGGGTCCGGACCGCGTCGCGGAACCGGACCGCTTCCCGCACGTGCCGGACCCAGTACTCGCTCGATCGTGCCTGGTCGCCGGTCAGCGGCTCCCCGGTCAGCGTGGACACCAGCGGGATCCGCGGTTCGGCGGCGGAGATCCCGTCGAGCACGGCGCGGAATTCGCCGAGCATCCCGTCCATGAGCGGCGAGTGGAACGCGTGGCTGACGGTGAGCCGCTTGGTCTTGCGGCCGCGTTCGGCGAACCCGGCGGCCAGCACGGTCACGGCGGCCTCTTCGCCGGAGACGACGACCGACACCGGGCCGTTGATCGCGGCGATCGACACGGTCTCGTCGTCGATCAGCGGCCGGACCTCCTCCTCGGTGGCCTGGACGGCGATCATCGCGCCGCCTGGAGGCAGCGCCTGCATGAGCCTGCCGCGAGCGGCGACCACGGTGCAGGCGTCCTCCAGCGACCAGACCCCGGCGACGTGGGCCGCCGCCAGTTCCCCGATCGAATGCCCGGCCAGGAAGTCCGGCCGCACGCCCCGGCTCTCGACGAGCCGGAACAGCGCGACCTCGACGGCGAACATCGCGCACTGGGTGTACTCCGTGCGGTCGACCAGGTCACCGGCGAGCGCCTCGCGCAGCGGACGGTCCAGCAGAGCGTCGAAACGCGCGCAGATTTCGTCGAAGGCTTGAGCGAAGACGGGGAAGGCGGCCGACAGTTCGTCGGCCATTCCGGCACGCTGGCTGCCCTGACCGGTGAAGAGGAACGCGAGTTTCCCGCCCGGTTTCGCGAGACCGGAGACGAAGTCGCCCGGTTCTCCCCCGGCGAGCGCGGCCAGCGCGGCGAGCAGTCCGTCGCGGTCACCGGCGGTGACCACCGCCCGGTGCTCGAAAAGTCCCCGCGTGGCAAGCGTTTGCGCGACGTCGGCGAGTTCGGGCGCGTGTCCGGTCAGCAACCGGGCACGCAACCTGGCGGCCTGCTCGCGCAGAGCGTCCTGTGTCTTGGCGGACAACGGGAAGGCGAGGACATCCGGCTGTCCGGCCGGTGCCGCGTCCCCGGAGACCTCCGCTTCCAGGACGACATGCGAGTTGGTCCCGCTGATCCCGAACGACGACACCCCGGCCCGCCGCGGACGACCGGTGTCCGGCCACTCCCGCGTTTCGGTGAGCAGGGAGACGGCGCCTTCGGTCCAGTCCACATGGGACGACGGTTCCTCGACGTGCAGGGTTCGCGGCAGCACGCCGTGCCGCATCGCCTCGACCATCTTGATCACGCTCGCCACCCCGGCGGCGGCCTGGGTGTGGCCGAGGTTCGACTTCACCGAGCCGAGCCACAACGGCTCTTCCCGATCCTGCCCGTAGGTGGCGAGCAGGGCTTGTGCCTCGATCGGGTCGCCAAGAGTCGTTCCCGTGCCGTGTGCCTCGACGGCGTCCACATCGGACGGTTGCAATCCGGCCTGCGCCAAAGCCTGACGGATCACCCGCTGCTGCGACGGCCCGTTCGGCGCGGTGAGCCCGTTCGACGCGCCGTCCTGGTTCACCGCCGTGCCGCGCAGGACGGCCAGCACCTGGTGGCCGTTGCGGCGGGCGTCCGAAAGCCGTTCCAGCAGGAGCATGCCGACGCCCTCGCCCCAGGCCGTGCCGTCCGCGGTTTCGGAGAACGCCTTGATCCGGCCGTCGGGCGCCATCCCGCGCTGACGGCTGAACTCGATGAAAGTGTCCGGAGTGGACATCACCGCGACGCCGCCTGCCAGTGCCAGCCCGCATTCGCCCTGACGCAGCGCCTGCGCCGCCAGATGCATCGCGACCAGCGAAGACGAGCAGGCCGTGTCGATGCTGACCGCCGGGCCTTCCAGTCCGAAGGCGTAGGCGAGGCGCCCCGAGATCACACTGCCCGAGTTCCCCGTGCCGAGGTAGCCCTCCAGATCCGCCGGGATCTCGGTGAGCCGCGAAACGTAGTCGTGGTACATCGCCCCGGCGAAGACACCGGTCGCGGAACCGCGCAGGGTGGCCGGGTCGATCCCGGCGCGTTCGAAGGCTTCCCAGGACGTCTCCAGCAGCAAACGCTGCTGTGGGTCCATCGCCAGCGCCTCACGCGGCGAGATCCCGAAGAACCCTGGATCGAAGTCCCCGGCGTCGTGCAGGAATCCGCCGTAGCGGGTGCAAGAGGTGCCAGGCCTGCTTGCCTCGGGGTCGTACAGGCCTTCGACGTCCCAGCCGCGGTCCGCCGGGAACGGGGTGATGCCGTCACGGCCTTCGCTCACCAGACGCCAGAGGTCTTCCGGCGAGCGGACACCGCCGGGGAACCGGCAGGCCATGCCGACGATGGCGATCGGTTCGTCGACCGCCGCCGTGGTGACGACGGCGGCCGCCACCGTGCTGCCGGACAGTTCCTCCCGCAGGCGGGCGACCACCGCGTCGGAGTTCGGGTGGTCGAACACGAGGGTGGCGGGCAGGCGCAGACCGGTCGCGGAGTTCAGCCGGTTCCGCAGGTCCACCGACGTGAGCGAATCGAAGCCGAGTTCGGTGAACGCCCGGTCCGACGGCACGTCCTCCGGGCCGGAGTAGCCCAGCACCGTGGCGACCTGTGTCCGCACGAGTTCGAGCAGACGCGCGTCACGGTCCTCTTCGGACAGTCCCGCGAGCCGCCGTTTCCAAGCCGACGCTCCGGCGGAGCGCCGCGCGGGCACCTTGATCAGCCCGCGCAGTAGCGACGGCACGTCGGAGCCGAGTTCGGCGCGGAGCGCGGCGAGGTCGAGTTTCATCGGCAGGACGACGCCGTCACCCGCGGTGTCGAACAGGCGCAGCCCTTCTTCGGTGGTGAGCCCGGACCCGGTGAGCCTGGCGACGGCGGCGGAGGCGTCCATCCCGTCGTCGGTGTCCCACAGACCCCAGGCCAGGGACCGGGCCGGGAGCCCGTTGGCCAGCCGGTGCTGTGCCAGGGCGTCCAGGAAGGCGTTCGCCGCGGCGTAGTTCGCCTGTCCTGCGTTGCCGAACGTGCCCGCCGCCGAAGAGAACAGCACGAACTCCTCGACGTCGCCCGCCAGTTCGTGCAGGTTCAGCGCCGCGTCGGCCTTGGGCCGCAGGACGGCGTCGAACCGCTCGGGGGTCAGGCTGTCGATCAGACCGTCGTCGAGGACGCCGGCCGCGTGCACCACCGCGGTGAGCGGATGCTCGGGGTCGATCCCGGCCAGCAGCTCCGCGAGGGCTTCCCGGTCGGCGACGTCGCAGGATTCCAGGACCGCGGAGGCGCCGAGCCCGGTCAGTTCCGCCAGCAGGTCCGTGGCACCGGAGGCGGCGGCGCCGCTGCGGCTGACCAGCAGAAGGTGCCGCACGCCGTGTCCGGAGACCAGGTGACGGGCCAGCGATCGGCCCAGCGCGCCGGTGGCCCCGGTGAGCAGCACGGTCCCTTCCCGGTCGAAACGCGGTGTCGTGCCGGAGGGCGCGCTCTTCACCAGACGCGGCGCCCAAAGCTTCCCGTCGCGGATGGCGAGCTGCGCTTCGCCGGTGGCGACGGCCCCGGCCAGGTCCGCTGTTTCGGTATCGGTGTCGACGAGTACGAACCGGCCCGGGTGCTCGGACTGCGCCGACCGCACCAGCCCCCAGACGGCGGCGCGGGCGAGATCACGCGTGTCCTCCCCCGCCACCGACACGGCGCCGCTGGTCAGCACGACCAAGGTGGTGTCGGCGTTGTCTTCGTCGGCGAGCCAGGATTGGAGCGCCGCAAGCGTTTGCGCGGTCGCTTCGTGCACGTCCACCACACTGTCCACTTCGGACCGGACGGCCATGGCGGGCGCGGCGGCCTCCGCGGCACGGGCGCGGACCGGCACCCACTCCACCCGGAACAGCGAGTCGCCACCACCCCCGAACGCGGCGGGGTCGACCTGGCGGACGGTCAGGCCCGCGACGGTCGCCACCGGCGCGCCCGCCCCGTCCGCGATCGCCAGGGAGAGCGTGTCGCCGGTCCCGGTGAGCCGGACTCGCAGGCTCGTGGCGCCGAGGCCGGTGAGCGAGACGCCCGACCACAGGAAGGGCAGCCGTGCCCCGCCTTCGGTGCTCAGCGCGCCGAGTCCGGCGGTGTGCAGGGCCGCGTCCAGCAGCGCCGGGTGCAGGCCGAACCGGGCGGCGTCGCCGTGGTGGCGTTCGTCGAGGTCGATCTCGGCGTACACCGTGGTGCCGTCGAGCCACGCGGCGCGGACGCCTTGGAAGACCGGACCGTAGTTCAGGCCCGCGTCGGCGAGGGCGTCGTACAGCCCGTCGACGTCGGTCTCCTCGGCGGCGGGCGGCCACGACGTGAGGTCGGCGGGCGTGGCGCCGGTGTCCTCGGTCACTGTCCCGACCGCGTGGCGGATCCAGGGCTCGTCGTCGGCACGGGAATGCACGCTGACCGCGCACGCACCGGTGTCGTCCGGTTCGCGGACCCACACGCGCAGATCGACACCGCCATGCTCCGGCAGGACCAGCGGGCTCTCCAGAGTGAGTTCGTCGAGGACGACGGCGCCGTGCCGTCGTCCGGCGGCGAGCGCCAGATCGACGAACGCGGTACCGGGCAGGAGCACGGTCTCCCCGACGGCGTGGTCGGCGAGCCAGGGCTGGGCCGCAAGCGACAGCCTGCCGGTGAACACGGTCCCGCCGGAGTCCGGCAGGGTCACCGCGCCACCGAGCAGCGGATGTCCGGCGTCGGCCAGCCCCGCCGCGGTCAGATCGCCGGCCGCGGCGCCCGCGTCGAGCCAGAACTCCGTGCGCTGGAAGGCATACGTCGGCAGATCCACCCGCCGGGCCCCGGCGGACAACGGGCTCCAGTCGACGTCTGCGCCGTGGACGTGCAGTCCGGCCACTGCCGTCAGCAGGGTCGTGACCTCGGGCTTGTCGCGTCGCAGGGCCGGGACGACGACCGCGTCCTCCAGGCTGTCCTGGGCCATCGCGGCGAGCACGCCGTCGGGCCCGATCTCCAGGAACCGCGTGACACCCTCGGCTTCCAGGAACTTGACCGAATCGTGGAACCGCACCGCGTCATGGACATGACGGACCCAATAGTCCGAAGTGGACACCTCCGCCAGACCGCCGGATACGATCGGGATCCGCGGCGCGGCGAACGACAAGCCGTCGACGACATCGCGGAACTCGTCCAGCATCGGCTCCATCAACGGCGAGTGGAACGCGTGACTCACCACGAGCCGTTTGTGCTTGCGGCCCCCGAACTGAGAGATCACAGCGGCGACGGAGTCCTCGTCACCCGAGACGACCACCGACTCCGGGCCGTTGATGGCGGCGATCGAAACCCGCTCCGTCAGCAGCGGGGTCACCTCCGCTTCGGTCGCCCTCAGCGCCACCATCGCGCCGCCCGCAGGCAGCGCCTGCATCAACCGGCCGCGCGCCGACACCAGCGTCACCGCGTCGTCCAGCGACAGCACCCCCGCGACGTGGGCGGCCGCGATCTCGCCGACCGAGTGTCCGGCCAGGAAGTCCGGCCGGACACCCCAGCTCTCCACCAGCCGGAACAGCGCCACCTCGAGGGCGAACAACGCACACTGTGTATTGGCGGTCTGGTTCAGCTCCTCTGCCGTCAGATCCTTGATCGGCTGTTCGAAGCGGGCACACACCTCGTCGTAGGCCTCGGCGAACACCGGGAAACGCTCGGCCAGCTCACGGCCCATTCCGACCCGCTGACTGCCCTGACCGGTGAACAGGAACGCCGTCCGGCCGGTGTGCCGGGCGGTTCCCCGGACGATCCCCTCGGCGGTCTCACCGTGCGCGAGCGCGTCCAGCGCGGCGAGGAGACCGTCGCGGTCGCCGGCCACGAGCGCGGCCCGGTGCTCCAAGTCCGCCCGTGCCGTGAGAGCGAGCGCGACGTCCGCCGCGGTCACATCCGGAGTGGCCATCAGGTGGTCGTGGAGGCGGGCCGCCTGCGCGCGCAACGCTTCCTCGGTCTTGCCGGACAGCGGCCACGGCGGGACATCCGAGCTTCCGGACTGCTGGGGATCCGGCTCGACGGCCTCGATGATGGTGTGCGCGTTGGTCCCGCTGATCCCGAACGACGACACCCCGGCCCGCCGCGGACGACCGGTGTCCGGCCACTCCCGCGACTCCGTCGCCAGGGACACCGCGCCATCGGACCAGTCCACATGGGACGAAGGCTCGTCGACGTGCAGTGTCCGGGGAAGAACGCCGTGGCGCATCGCCTCGACCATCTTGATCACACCCGCCACACCGGCGGCGGCCTGCGTGTGACCGAGGTTCGACTTCACCGAACCCAGCCACAACGGCTCCTCACGATCCTGTCCGTAGGTGGCGAGCAGAGCTTGCGCCTCGATCGGGTCACCGAGTGTCGTCCCGGTTCCGTGCGCTTCGACAGCGTCCACATCGGACGGACGAAGACCGGCCTGCGCCAAAGCCTGACGGATCACCCGTTGCTGCGACGGCCCGTTCGGCGCCGTCAGGCCGTTCGACGCGCCGTCTTGGTTCACCGCCGAGCCACGGACCACGGCCAGCACCCGGTGGCCGTTGCGGCGGGCGTCCGAAAGGCGCTCCAGCAGGAGCATGCCGACGCCCTCGCCCCAGCCGGTGCCGTCCGCGGCCTCGGCGAAGGATTTGCACCGGCCGTCGGCGGCCATCCCACGCTGGCGGCTGAACTCGACGAAGGTGTTCGGCGTGGCCATCACGGTCACACCGCCCGCGAGCGCGAGTGAACATTCGCCCTGCCGCAGCGCCTGCCCGGCGAGGTGCATCGCGACCAGCGACGACGAGCAGGCCGTGTCGATGCTGACCGCGGGGCCTTCCAGCCCGAAGGTGTAGGCCAGCCTTCCCGAGATCACACTGCCCGAGTTCCCCGTGCCGAGGTAGCCCTCGACGTCTTCCGGCACGGAGTTCAGCCGCGCCGCGTAGTCGTGGTACATCACCCCGGCGAAGACGCCGGTCTTGCTGCCCCGCACCGCGTGCGGATCGATCCCGGCGCGTTCGAAGACCTCCCACGACGTCTCCAGCAGCAACCGCTGCTGCGGATCCATCGCCAGCGCCTCACGCGGCGAGATCCCGAAGAACGCCGCGTCGAACTCGCCCGCGTCGTGCAGGAATCCGCCCTCACGGGCGTAGCTCTTGCCCACCTTGCCGGGGTCCGCGTCGTAGACGTCTTCCCAGCCCCGGTTGACCGGGAACTCCGAAACCCCGTCCCGGCCGGATGCGACCAGGTCCCACAGCTCTTCCGGGGAAGTGACACCGCCCGGGTAGCGGCAGGCCATGCCGATGATCGCGATCGGCTCGTCGACGGGACCGGTGCGCACCGGTACGTCCGGCGCCTCGGCGAGCCCGCCCCCGGCGAGCCCCTCCAGCAGGTGTTCGGCGAGCACGAGCGGGGTCGGGTAGTCGAAGACGAGGGTCGCGGCCAGCCGCAGGCCGGTGACCTCGGTCAGCCGGTTGCGCAGTTCGACCGCCGCCAGCGAGTCGAAACCGAGTTCCTGGAACGGTTTACCGGCGTCGATCGCCTCCGAACCGAGGTGGCCCAGCACGATGGCGACGTGCGTCCGCACGATCTCCAGCAGTTCCCGGCTCCGTTCGGCCGGGGTGAGCGCGGCCAGCCGGTCGGCGAGCGCACCCGCCGAACCGGTGACGGCGGCGCGGCGGGCAGGCCGGATCAGGCCGCGGAACAACGGCGGCACGTCACCGCCGAGCCGCGCGCGCAACGCGGGCAGATCGAGCCGGATCGGGACGAGTGCGGCGTCGTCGAGCGCCGTCGCGGCGTCGAAGAGCGCCATCCCGTCCTCTGTGGACAGTGCCGGGAAGCCGGGGCGGGCGGCGAGCGCGTCGCCCATTCCGGCGGCCCACATCCCCCACGCCAGCGCCGTGCCGGGCTGTCCGTTCGCGTGACGATGCCGGGCGAGGGCGTCGAGGAAGGCGTTCGCGGCGGCGTAGTTCGCCTGCCCTTCGTTGCCGAACACCCCGGCGGCGGAGGAGAACAGGACGAGTTCGGTGTCGCCGAGCAGTTCGTGCAGATGCACGGCGGCGTCCACTTTGGACCTCAGCACCGCGGTGAGCCGTTCCGGCGACAGGTCACCGAGGAGACCGTCGTCCAGCACACCCGCCGCGTGCACGGCGAGGGTGATCGGCTGATCGGCCAGCAGCGCGGCGAGCGCGTCGCGGTCGGCGGCGTCGCAGGCTTCGATCCGGACGTCGGCGCCGAGCGCGGTCAGCTCACGGGTGAGGGTGTCCGCGCCGGGCGCCGCCGCGCCGCGACGGCTGGTGAGCAGCAGCCGCCGGACACCGCGCGACCGGACGAGGTGCCGGGCGAGATCCGCGCCGAGCGCGCCGGTGCCGCCGGTGACGAGCACCGTCCCGGAGATGTCACCGGGCTCGGTGGTGGTACGCGAGGCGCGGACGAGCCGGGCACCGGACAGGACGCCCTCGCGGAGCATGAGTTCGGGTTCGCCGGTGGCGACGGCGGCCGCGACGAGTTCGGGCGCGGGCTCGGTGTCGGTGTCGAGGAGGACGAACCGGTCCGGGAACTCCTCCTGCGCGGTGCGGACGAGACCCCAGACGGTGGCCTGCGCTGGATGCGGCACGGCGTCCCCGACGGCACCGCTGGTCAGGAAGACGAGTTTCGGCCCGCCGTCGTCGGCGCGCACCAGTTCGAGTGCGCGGACCGCGGCCGCGTGGGCGTCGCCGAGCAGGTCACCGGTGTACCCGGTGAACGAGGCGACGACGTGCTCTGTGGCGGCTTCGGCGGGGATGGTGAGCGGCTGCCAGTCCACCCGGAACAACGCGTCGCGCACCGGGTTCCGGGAGGTGAGGGCGCCGGACGGGACCGCCCGGACGAGGAGACCGTCGGCGGTGAACACCGGCCGTCCCTCCGGATCCGCGACGGCGAGTGCGATCGTGTCCGGTCCAGCCGGGGTGAGGCGCACGCGGATCGTGGTCGCCCCGAAAGCCCTCAGACTCACGCCGGACCACGAGAACGGGAGCCGCGCCTCGGTGGCGTCCAGCGCGCCGAGGCCGGCGGCGTGCAGGGCCGAGTCGAGCAGGGCCGGATGGATCCCGAACCGGGCCGCGTCGGCCTTCTCGGCGTCGGCGAGCTCGATTTCGGCGTAGACGGCCGATTCGTGGGTCCAGGCGGCGCGGACGCACTGGAAGGCGGGCCCGTAGTCGAGGCCGACCTCGGCGAGCGCGCCGTACAGGCCGTCGATCGCGACCGGCTCGGCGCCTTCGGGCGGCCAAACGGCGAGGCTGAAGTCGGTGTCGGGGAAGCCGGGAGCGAGGACACCGGTCACGTGGCACGACCATTCGGCGTCCGCGGTCTCGGGACGCGAGTGGACGCCGACCGTGCGCCTGCCGGTCTCGTCCGGCGCGCCGACGACCAGCTGCAGGCTGAGCGCGTCGTGTTCGGGCAGGACGAGTGGTTCCCGCAGGGTCAGTTCCTCCACGATCCCGCAGTCGACCTTGTCCCCGGCGTGCAGCACGAGGTCGACGAAGGCGGTGCCCGGCAGCAGGACATGCCCCGCGACCACGTGCCCGGCCAGCCACGGCTGCGCCGCGAGGGAAAGCCGCCCGGTGAGCAGGACGCCGTGCGCGTCGGCCATCGTGACGACGGCGCCGAGCAGCGGATGGTCGGTGGCGCCGAGGCCCAGGCTCGCCGCGTCGCCCTCGGCGTTCAGCGGGCCGTCCAGCCAGAAACGACGGTGCTGGAAGGCATAGGTGGGAAGGTCGACGCGGCGGGCGCCGGCGAGCAGCGGCGTCCAGTCGACGGCCGCCCCGTGGACGTGCAGCGTGGAGACCGCGGCGAGCAGGGTGACGTCCTCCGCGCGGTTGCGGCGCGTTGCCGCGACCACGACCGCGTCCTCGGTGCTTTCCTGGGCCATCGCGGTGAGGACGGCGTCCGGGCCGATCTCCAGGAACCGCGTGACACCCTCGGCTTCCAGGAAGCGCACCGAATCGCGGAACCGCACCGCGTCACGGACATGCCGGACCCAATAGTCCGCAGTGGACACTTCGGCCAGGCCGCCGGAGACGATCGGAATCCGCGGCGCCGCATACGACAGGCTCTCCGCGACCGCGCGGAAGTCGTCGAGCATCGGATCCATCAACGGTGAATGGAACGCGTGGCTCACGGCGAGTCGTTTGTGTTTGCGGCCGTCGAAGCGGGACACCACAGCGGCCACGGCGTCTTCGTCGCCGGAAAGGACCACCGACTCCGGACCGTTGATCGCGGCCAGCGACACCCGGTCCGTCAGCAGCGGGACGACCTCGGCTTCGGTCGCCTGCAAGGCCACCATCGCGCCGCCGGTGGGCAACGCCTGCATCAACCGGCCGCGTGCCGACACCAGTTTCACAGCGTCATCGAGGCTGAACACGCCCGCGACATGAGCGGCCGCGATCTCGCCGATCGAGTGGCCTGCCAGGAAATCGGGTTTGACGCCCCAGCTCTCGACCAGCCGGAACAGCGCCACCTCGAAGGCGAACAACGCGCACTGTGTGTTCGCCGTCTGGTTCAGTTCCTCGGTGGACAGTTCCTTGATCGGCCGTTCGAACCGGGCACAGACGTCGTCGAAGGCCTCGGCGAACACCGGGAACCGCTCGGCGAGCTCCCGGCCCATCCCTCGGCGCTGGCTGCCCTGGCCGGTGAACAGGAACGCAGTCCGGCCGTCGGCGGCGACGCCGTGGGCGACCCCGGAGGTGGCGGCGCCGGCGGCGAGGATGTCCAGCCCGGCGAGCAGCTGGTCCCGGTCGGCCGCGACGATCGCACCCCGGTGCGCGTGCAGGACGCGGGTGGTGGCGAGCGACGCGGCGACATCGGCGACGCTCAGCTCCGGCCTGGCGAGGATATGCGAGCGCAGCCGCACGACCTGATCGCGCAGCGCGTCCGCGGTCTTGCCGGACAGGACCGCGGGTACGGCGCCGGTGGGCGGCACACCTGCGACTTCTTCGCTCTCGGGAGCCTGCTCGATGATGGTGTGCGCGTTGGTGCCGCTGACGCCGAACGAGGACACGCCCGCGCGGCGGGGCTGCCCGGTCTCCGGCCACTCGCGCGCTTCGGTGAGCAGTTCGACGGCACCGGCCGACCAGTCCACTTTGGACGACGGGTCGTCCGCGTGCAGGGTGCGCGGGAGGACACCGTGCCGGATCGCCTGCACCATCTTGATCACGCCGCCGACCCCGGCGGCGGACTGGGAGTGCCCGATGTTCGATTTCAGCGAGCCCAGCCACAACGGCCGGTCCGCGGACTTCTCCCGGCCGTAGGTGGCCAGCAGCGCCTGTGCCTCGATCGGGTCGCCCAGGGTGGTCCCGGTGCCGTGGCCCTCCACGACGTCGACCTGTCCGGCGGAAAGGCGCGCGTTCTCCAGGGCCTGCCGGATGACCCGCTGCTGCGACGGGCCGTTCGGCACGCTGAGACCGCTGCTCGCCCCGTCCTGGTTGACCGCGCTGCCACTGACGACCGCGAGCACCTCGTGGCCGAGCCGCCGCGCGTCGGAGAGCTTCTCCACCAGGAGCATCCCGACGCCCTCGGCCCACGACGTGCCGTCCGCTCCGTCCGAATAGGACTTGCAGCGGCCGTCCGCGGCGAGCCCGCGCTGACGGCTGAAGTCGACAAAGGTGTCCGGTGTGGACATCACCGCGACACCGCCCGCGAGCGCCATCGAGCATTCGCCCTGCCGCAACGCCTGCGCGGCCAGATGCAGTGCGACGAGCGAAGACGAGCACGCGGTGTCGATCGTCACCGCCGGGCCCTCAAGCCCGAAGGTGTAGGCGACGCGCCCGGAAACGACGCTGCCCGAGTTCCCGGTGCCGAGGTAGCCTTCGAGTTCCTCCGGGATCGCGGCGAGGCGGGAGACGTAGTCGTGGTACATCACCCCGGCGAACACCCCGGTCCGGCTGCCCCGCAGGGAGCCGGGGTCGATACCCGCGCGTTCGAAGGTCTCCCAAGAGATCTCCAGCAGCAGCCGCTGCTGGGGGTCCATGGCGAGCGCTTCCCTCGGCGAGATCCCGAAGAAGGCCGGGTCGAATTCGCCCGCGCCGTCGAGGAAACCGCCCTCGCGGCAGTACGACGTACCGGGCTTCTCCCCCGTCGGGTCGTACAGCGCGGACAGGTCCCAGCCACGGTCGGCGGGGAACCCGGAGATCCCGTCGCGGCCCTCGGCGACCAGCTCCCACAGATCCTCCGGCGACCGCACGCCCCCGGGGAACCGGCAGGCCATCCCGATGATGGCGATCGGCTCGTGACCGCGGTCCTCGGCCTCCTTCAGCCGTCGCCGGGTCTCCCGCAGGTCGGCGGTCGCGCGCTTGAGGTAGTCGAGGTACTTGTCTTCGTTCGCCACGGAAGGGTCTCCCAGGTCAGGCGGTTCAGGACGCGCCGAGTTCGTGATCGAGCAGGTCGAACAGTTCGTCCGCGGTGGCCGACTCCAGCGAGTCGTCGGCCTCGGCGGCGGGCTCGCCGGTCCACGCCGCCAGCAGCGTGCGCAGGCGCGCGGTGACCCCGGCGCGGTCCCCGTTCGCCGGGGCGGCGGTGGCCAGCAGCGCTTCGAGCCGGTCGAGCCCGGCGTGCACCGACGCGGTGGTGGCCACCCCTTCGGCGGGCAGTTCGGCCGCGAGGTGCCCGGCCAGCGCGGCCGGGTTGGGGTGGTCGAACACCACCGTCGTCGAGAGTTTCAGCCCGCTCAGCGCGCACAGCTGGTTGCGCAGTTCGACCGCGCTGAGCGAATCCATCCCGAGTTCGACGAAGCCCTTGCCCGGATCGATCGCCCCGGCGCCCGCGTGACCGAGCGCGGCGGCGACCTGCTCGCGCACCACCTCCAGCACCGCATCGTCGCGCTCGGCGCCGGTCAGGCCCGAAAGCCTGTCCTGCAACGCCGGACCGGTGGGGGCGGACGCGGCGCGCCGGGACGACGTCCGCACCAGTCCGCGCAGCAACGGGGGCAGCACCGCGGGATCCACATCGCGGAGCGAGGACGGCGTCAGCGCCATCGGCAGCACCACCGGCCCGGCGCCGGACGCCGCGTCGAACAGGGCGAGCCCGGCTTCCGGGGTCAGCGCGGCGATACCGGTGCGGCCCATCCTGGCCAGGTCGGTGTCGCTCAGTTCGCCCGTCATGCCGCCGTCGGTCGCCCACAATCCCCAGGCGAGCGACGTGGCCGGGAGCCCTTGGGCGTGACGGTGGCGGGCGAGCGCGTCGAGGAACGCGTTGGCCGCCGCGTAGTTCGCCTGCCCGGGATTGCCGAACGTGGCCGACGCCGAGGAGAACAGCACGAACTCGTCGACGTCGCCCGCGAGTTCGTGCAGGTTCAGCGCCGCGTCGACCTTCGGCCGCAGCACCTTCGCCAGCCGCTCCGGGGTCAGCGCATCGACCAGACCGTCGTCGAGCACGCCGGCCGTGTGCACGACGGCGCTCAGCTCGTGCCCGGCGAGGGCCGCTTCCAGCGCCGCGCGGTCGGCGACGTCGCAGGCTTCGACGGTGACGTCGGCACCCGCAGCCGTCAGGTCGGCCACCAGATCCTTGGCGCCCTCGGCTTCGAGTCCGCGCCGGGAGACCAGCAGCAGCCGGGTCACCCCGCGTGCGGCCACCAGATGCCGGGCCACCAGCGCGCCGAGCGCTCCCGTACCGCCGGTGACCAGCACCGTCTTGCCGGGATCGAGCGCGACCGGAGCGGCCGCGGCGGTCTTGCGGACCAGCCTCGGCGCGTACGCGGCACCGTTCTCCAGCCGCAGTTCGGGATCGTCGGCCGACACCCGGACCGGATCCCCGGTGGTCTCGGCGATGCCGAACCGGCCGGCGTGCTCGGACGAGGCAGAGCGGAACAGTCCCCGTACCGCGGCCTGGGCCAGATCGGTTCCGTCGGTCACCAGGACGAGCCGGTGCGTGTCCAGCCGCCCGTCGGCGAGCCAGTCCCGCACCTGGCGCAGCGCCCACACGGTCGCGTCGTGCACCGCCTCGGCGGTCTCCCCGGACGGGCAGACCAGCAGCGCGACTTCGGGCGTCTTGGCGGCAAGCAGCGTCGCGACGTCCACATAGGACTCTCCGGCGCCGACCCTTACGTCCTCTGTGGACACTTCCTCGGCAGGTACCTCGGTCCATTCGACGTGGAACAGCGAGCTGCTCCCCTGCCGGTTTCCCAGCTGCTCCGGTGAAACCCGGCGGAACACCAGGGAGTCGACCGCGGCCACCGGAGCGCCTTCGCCGTCGGTGAGGAGCAGCGAGATCGTGTCCGGAGCGGGCGAGGACAGCCGAACCCGCAACGTCCGCGCACCGGTCGCGGCCAGCGAGACCCCCTTCCACGTGAACGGCAGGAAAGGTCCTTCGCTCTCGCCCTCCAGCCGGAGCTTCGACGCGTGCAGCGCGGCGTCCAGCAGCGCGGGATGG
Organism: Amycolatopsis sp. w19; assembly: GCF_051373225.1. Lineage (NCBI taxonomy): Bacteria > Bacillati > Actinomycetota > Actinomycetes > Pseudonocardiales > Pseudonocardiaceae > Amycolatopsis > Amycolatopsis sp. w19. The sequence continues at coordinate 19,115 of NZ_JBPQFM010000043.1, forward strand.
ACGCCGAAGCCTTCGGCGTCACGGAAGCGGTCCTCGGGCAGCGAAACCTCCGCGTAGACGTCGTCCCCGGCCTTCCACGCCGCGCGCAGGCCCTGGAACAACGGCCCGTACTCGAAACCGGTGCCGTCGAGCCGATCGTAGAAATCCCCGACCGGGATCTCGGTGCCCTCCGGCGGCCAGCTGGCCAGGTTCCCGCTGGCAGCCGGAGTTCCGGTGGACAGGAGGCCGATGGCGTGCCGCATCCACGGTTCGTCGTCGGCCGCGGCTCCGGGGCGGGAATGGATCTCGATCGTGCGCTCGCCGTCCTCGCCGGGCTCGCCGACGGTGACGTGCAGCCGGACGTCACCGCTCTCCGGCAGCGCCAGCGGGGCTTCCAGGGTCAGCTCGGCGACGGTTCCGCAGCCGGCGCGGTCACCGGCGTGCAGCGCGAGGTCGACGAACGCGGTGCCGGGAAGCAAGGCCGTTCCGAGTACGACGTGCTCCGCGAGCCACGGCTGAGTCCGCAGGGAAAGCCTTCCGGTGAACGAGATCCCGCTCCCACCGGGCACCGGGACGGCCGCGCCGAGCAGCGCGTGCCCGGCCTCGCCGAGCCCGAACGCGGCCGCGTCGCCCGCCGCCGCGCCGGTGCTCGCCAGCCAGAAGTGCCGATGCTCGAAGGGATACGTGGGAAGCGTGACCCGGCTCGCCGGGACACCGTCGAACACGCCTGTCCAGTCGATCCCGACGCCGTGGACGTGCAGGCGGCCGAGCGTGGTCGCCAGCGCGGCGACCTCCGGACGTTCCCCGCGCAGGGTCGGGATCAGCACGGTGTCTTCGAGGAAGTCCTTCGCCATGGCGGAAAGGACGCCCTCCGGGCCGAGTTCGACGAAGGCGCGCACGCCCTCGGCTTCGGCGAACCGGATCGCGTCGTGGAACCGCACCGCCTCGCGCACGTGCCGCACCCAGTACCCGGGCGAGGCGATTTCGGGATCGGGACGGCCGGTCACCGTGGACACGATCGGGATCCGCGGCTCGCTGAAGGAAAGCCCGGACACGACCCGGCGGAAGTCCGCGAGCATCGGTTCCATCAGCGGCGAGTGGAACGCGTGGCTGACCACGAGCCGCTTGCTCTTGCGGTCCGCGAACCGGTCCAGCACGGCGGTGACGGCGTCCTCGGCCCCGGACAGCACCACCGCTTCCGGACCGTTGACCGCGGCGAGCGACACGTGCTCGGTGAGCAGCGGAGTCACCTCGTCTTCGTTGGCCTGCAAGGCGATCATCACGCCGCTGGACGGCAGGGCGCCCATGAGCCTGCCGCGCGCCTCGACCATCGTGGCCGCGTCCGCGAGCGACAGGACCCCGGCGACATGCGCGGCCGCGATCTCGCCGACCGAATGCCCGAGCAGCATCGCCGGCCGGACACCCCAGCTCTCCAGCAGCCGGAACAGCGCGACCTCGACGGCGAACAAGGCACACTGCGCGAACGCCGTTTCGTGCACTCGTTCGGTTTCGAGGACTTCGCGCAGCGAGAGCCCGAGGTGCGGGTCCAGATGGGCGCACACCTCGTCGAACGCGGCGGCGAACACCGGGAAGCGGGCCGCGAGTTCGGCGCCCATCCCTGGTTTCTGGCTGCCCTGCCCGGTGAACAGCAACCCCGGCGCCCCGGCGGTGAGCGCGCCGCGCAGCACCGCCGCGCTCGGCGTCCCCTCGGCGAGGAGGGCCAGCTCGCGCAGACGGTCCGGCCCGGTCACCGCGGCCCGGACTTCCAGCCCCGCCCGGGCGGTCGCCAGCATGTACGCGATGTCGGAGTCGTCCCCGGGGTGCTCTTCCAGTCGCGCGTGCAGCCGGGAAGCCTGCGCCCGCAACGCTTCCTCGGTCTTGGCCGAGAGCACCCACGGCACCCACGTGTCACCACCGGCGGGAGGTGCCGCGTTCTCCGGAACCTCTTCGATCAGCGTGTGCACGTTGGTTCCGCTGACCCCGAAGGAGGAGACGCCCGCCCGGCGCGGACGGCCGGTGTCCGGCCAGTCCACCGGTTCGGTGAGCAGCCGGACGTCGCCCGCGGTCCAGTCCACCTCCGTGGTCGGCGCGTCGACGTGCAGAGTCCGCGGCAGGACACCGTGCCGGATCGCCTGCACCATCTTGATCACGCCCGCCACACCCGACGCCGACTGGGTGTGTCCCAGGTTGGACTTGACCGAACCGAGCCACAGCGGGTGCTCGCGTTCCCCGCCGTACGCGGCGAGCAGTGCTTGCGCCTCGATCGGGTCGCCGAGGCTGGTTCCGGTGCCGTGCGCCTCGACGACGTCCACATCGGACGGTGCGTAACCGGCGTTCGCCAGTGCCTGCCGGATCACCCGTTGCTGAGCCGGCCCGTTCGGCGCGCTCAGCCCGTTGGACGCGCCGTCCTGGTTCACCGCCGAACCGCGCACCAGCGCCAGTACGGGGTGGCCGAGGCGGCGCGCGTCGGAAAGCCGTTCCACCAGAAGGATCCCGGCACCCTCGGACCACGCGGTGCCGTCGGCGGCGTCGGCGAACGCCTTGCAGCGCCCGTCCGGCGCGAGCCCGCGCTGACGGCTGAACTCCACGAACGCGGCGGGGTTGGCCATCACGGTCACGCCGCCCGCCAGCGCCAGCGAACATTCGCCGCGCCGCAGCGCCTGCGCCGCGAGATGCAACGCCACCAGCGACGACGAGCACGCGGTGTCGATCGTCACCGCGGGGCCTTCCAGCCCGAAGGTGTAGGAGAGGCGGCCGGAGACGACCGCGGTGGCGGTTCCGGTGAGGAAGTAGCCCTCGGTGCCTTCGGGCGCGTCGGTGGCGTCCAGCCCGTAGTTCTGGAAGGAGGCGCCGACGAACACGCCGGTCGCGCTCCCCCGCAGGGTCGCCGGGTCGATTCCGGCCCGTTCGAACGCCTCCCACGACGTCTCCAGCAGCAACCGCTGCTGCGGATCCATCGCCAGCGCCTCACGCGGCGAGATCCCGAAGAACGCCGCGTCGAAACCGCCCGCGTCGTCCAGGAAGCCGCCTTCACGGGCGTACGTGGTGCCGAGGTGCGCGGGGTCCGGGTCGTAGAGCGCGTCGAGGTCCCAGCCGCGGTCGCCGGGGAACGCGGCCATCGCGTCCCCGCCGTCCGCGACGAACTCCCAGAACTTCTCCGGATCCGTGATCCCGCCGGGGAACCGGCAGCTCATCGCGACGATCGCGATCGGCTCGTCGTCGGTCACCGCCACGGCGGGAGCGGCCTGGGTTCCGGCGACGTCGCCGGTCAGTTCGGCGACGAGGTGCCCGGCCAGCGCCGAGGCCGACGGATGGTCGAAGACCAGGGTCGCGGGCAGCCGCAGCCCGGTGGCGGCGGCCAGCCGGTCGCGGACCTCGACCGCGGTCAGGGAATCGAAACCGAGGTCGCGGAAGGCCCGGTCCGGCTCGACGGCGGCGGCACCGCCGTGGCCGAGGACGGCGGCGGCCTGCGCGCGGACCAGGTCGAGCACGATACGGGCCCGGTCGGCTTCGGGAGCGGCCAGCAGCCCGGCGGCGAATTCGGAGCCGCCCGGTCCGGCGGTGTCGGCGGACAGCGCCTCGCGGACCTCGGGCAACGCGTCCAGCAGCGGCCGGGGCCGGGCGAGGGCGAATCCGGGAGCGAACCGCGCCCAGTCGACGTCGGCGACCGCGACGAAGGTCTCGTCATGCGAAACGGCCTGGACGAGCGCGGAGACGGCGAGCGCCGGGTCCATCGCGGCCAGCCCGAGGCGGCGCAAGCGGTCGACGTCGTCCTGACCGGCCAGCCCGCTGCCGCCGCCCCACAGACCCCACGCCACCGAGGTGGCGGGCAGCCCCCTGGCACGACGGCGTTCGGCGAGCGCGTCCAAGGCGGCGTTCGCGGCACCGTAGGCACCCTGCCCGGCGCCACCCCAGACACCCGCGTTGGAGGAGAAGAGCACGAAGGCGTCCAGTTCGGTGCCTTCGAGAAGTTCGTCGAGGTGAGCGGCGCCGCCCGCCTTGGCCGCGAGCGCGTCGGCGAGTTCCGCCGGGCCGGTCTCGGCGAGCGACGCGGTGGTCCCGACCCCCGCCGTGTGCACGACGGCGTTCGGCGGATACTCGGCCAGCGCCGTGGCCAGCGCCTCGCGATCGCCGACGTCGCAGGCGGCGAAGGTCACCCGCGCACCGAGTCCGGCGAGTTCCTCGCGCAACTCCGCCGCGCCCTCGGCCGTCGCTCCGCGCCTGCTGGTGAGCACCAGGTGTTCGGCACCGTTCCCGGCGAGCCATCGCGCGACGTGGGCGGCCACCGCACCGGTGCCGCCGGTGACGAGGACGGTCCCACACGGTCGCCATTCCGGCGCGACGGCGTCCCCGAGCGGCGCCCGCACGAGCCGCCGCAGGTAGACCCCGGACGACCGCACGGCGACCTGGTCTTCGTGGCCACTGGCGAGCACCCCGGCGAACCGGGCCGCGGCGCGTTCGTCGAGTTCCTCCGGAAGGTCGACGAGGCCGCCCCAGCGTTCGGGGTGTTCGAGACCGATCGCCCGGCCGAGGCCCCACACCGCGGCCTGCGTGTTCGGGCTCTCCGACCGGCCGACGGCGACCGCGCCGGAAGTGGCGATCCACAGTGGAGCGTCGAGTCCGTCGAGCTTTCGCACAAGGTCCGTGGTCGCGGCGAGCCCAGCGGGTACCACCGGGTGGTCCGGATGCGGCCGTTCGTCGAGTGCCAGCAGGGAAAGCACGCCGTCGACCGGCTCGTGCGGCAGTTCGTCATCGGGGCCCACGAGCAGGACACGGGCACCGAGCCGGGTGAGCGCCTCCCCGACGGGCGGCATCGGGCCGGGCGGGACGACCAGCAGCCACGTCCCGTCGAGGGTGGCGGCGGGCGTCCCGGTGGCCGGGACCCAGTCGATCCGGTATCGCCATCCGTCCACTGTGGACTTTTCGAGGCCGGAGCGACGCCAGGCCGAGAGCGCGGGAAGCACCGCGTCCCAGGCTCCCTCCCCGGCGGGCACGGCGGCGTCGAGCGCGCCGGTGTCGGCCTGGTCGACGGCCGCCCAGAAGCGCAGTTCGGCCTCCGTCCCGCCCTGCCGGGCGACGGCGGCGTCGAGCCAGTACGGCACCCGTTGGAAGGCGTAGGTGGGCAGGTCGACCCTGGTCGCAGTGGGCCACAACGCGGCCCAATTCGGGCGAAGGCCGCGCACGTGCGCCTCGGCCAGCGACGTCAGGAACCGGCGGAGCCCGCCCTCGTCGCGGCGCAGCGATCCGAGCGCGACCGCGTGGGCTCCGCGTTCCTCGATGGTTTCGGTGACGCTGCCGGTCAGCACCGGATGCGCGCTGGCTTCGACGAAGAACCGGTGACCGTCGTCGAGCAGCCGCTGGACGGACCGGTCGAACCGGACGGTGGCCCGCAGGTTCCGGAACCAGTACTCGGGGGTCAGGCCGGCCGTGTCGAGGGGTTCCCCGGTCACCGCCGAGTAGAACGGCACGCTGGACGCGCGGTGCTCGACGCCGTCGAGCAGGCCGAGCAGTTCCTCGCGCAGGACGTCCACCTGCGGTGAATGCGAGGCGTAGTCCACCGGGATCCGGCGGGCGCGCACGCCGTCCGCCTCGCAGGCGGCGACGAGGCCGTCGAGTGCCTCGGGGTCGCCGGAGACCACGACCGACGCGGGTCCGTTGACCGCGGCCACGGCGACCCGGTCGCCCCACTCCGTCAGCCGAGGGAGCACGTCGTCGCGGCCGAGGGCGACCGCGACCATGCCCCCGGCGCCCGAAAGCGCGAGGATGGCCTTGGCCCGCAAGGCGACGACCTTGGCGGCGTCGGCCAGCGACAGCGCGCCGGACACGTACGCGGCGGCGATCTCGCCCTGGCTGTGCCCGGTCACGGCGTCGGGTTCGACCCCGCACGCCCGCCACAGCGCCGCCAGCGACACGTTGACCGCGAAGAGGGCTGGCTGGACGACGTCGACGCGCTCCAGCGCCGTCGCGTCGCCGAGCACGTCGGTGAGCTTCCAGTCCACAAAGGACGACAGGGCGCGCTCGCAGTCAAGCAGTGCGGCCCGGAACACCGGTGAGGAGTCCTTGAGCTCCAGCGCCATCCCGGCCCACTGCGAGCCCTGGCCGGGAAAGACGAACGCGACCTTGCCCGGCGGCAGGGCGATACCTTCGACCAGCCCCGCCGCGGGCGCCCCGGCAGCCAAGGCGTCGAGCGACGCTTCCGCATCGGCCACCACGACGGCGCGATGCTCCAGCGCGGCGCGGGAGGTCGCGAGCGAGAAGGCGGTGTCGGTCAGGGATTCCGTCTGGCGAAGGTGCTCACGCAGCCGGGCGGACTGCGCGCGCAGAGCCTCGGCGCTCCGGGCGGACAGGAGCAGCGGCGTCACCTCGTCGCCGACCGGCGATTCGCCTTGACGCTCGGTGGGTTCGGCCTCGGGCGCCTGTTCGACGATGACGTGCGCGTTGGTGCCGCTGACCCCGAACGAGGAGATCCCGGCGCGGCGCGCCTCCCCGGTCTCCGGCCACGGGCGAGCCTCGGTGAGCAGTTCGACCGCGCCCGCTTCCCAGTCCACTTTGGACGACGGGGTGTCGACGTGCAGGGTCTTCGGGGCGATCCCGTGCCGGATCGCCTGGACCATCTTGATCACGCCGCCGACCCCGGCGGCCGCCTGGGTGTGCCCGACGTTCGACTTCAGCGAACCGAGCCACAGTGGACGGACGCGCTCCTGCCCGTAGGCGGCGAGCAGGGCCTGTGCTTCGATCGGGTCGCCCAGCGTCGTCCCCGTGCCGTGCGCCTCGACGACGTCGACCTGGTGCGGCGCGAGGCCGGCGCTGTCGAGCGCCTGCCGGATCACCCGCTGCTGCGACGGGCCGTTCGGCGCGGTGAGCCCGCTGCTCGCGCCGTCCTGGTTGACCGCGGTGCCGCGCACCACGGCGAGGACCGGATGCCCGTGGCGACGGGCGTCGGAAAGCCGTTCGAGCAGCAGGATCCCTGCGCCCTCGGCCCAGCCGGTGCCGTCGGCCGCGTCGGCGAAGGGTTTGCAACGGCCGTCGGGCGCCATCCCGCGCTGACGGCTGAACTCCACGAAGGTCTCGGGCGAGGCCATCACGGTCACCCCGCCCGCCAGCGCGAGCGTGGATTCCCCGCGCCGGAGCGACTCGGCGGCGAGGTGCAGCGCGACCAGCGAAGACGAGCACGCGGTGTCGATGGTGACGGCGGGGCCTTCGAGACCGAAGGTGTAGGCGACGCGGCCGGAGGCGACGCTCCCGGCGCTGCCGTTGCCGAGGTAGCCCTCGAACTCGCGCAGTTCCTCGGCGCGGGGGTCGAGCCTGGAGCCGTAGTCGTTGTACATCACCCCGGCGAACACGCCGGTCCGGCTGCCGCGCACGGAAAGCGGGTCGATCCCGGCGCGTTCGAAGACCTCCCAGGCGGTCTCCAGCAGCAGACGCTGCTGCGGGTCGACGGTGAGCGCCTCGCGCGGGCTGATACCGAAGAACGCGGCGTCGAACTCGTGGGCGTCGTAGAGGAAACCGCCCTCACGCGTGTAGGTCTTACCGTGCCGCGCGGGGTCGGGGTCGTAGAGGGCCTCGACGTCCCAGCCCCGGTCGGCGGGGAAGCCGCCCACCGCGTCGGTGCCCGCGGCCACGAGGTCCCACAGCTGCTCCGGGCCGCGGACGCCGCCCGGGTACCGGCAGGCCATCCCGATGATCGCGATCGGCTCGTGCTCCCGCGCCTCGGCCTCCCGCAGCCGGGCCCGGGTCCGATGCAGGTCGGCCGACACCCGCTTGAGGTAGTCGCGCAGCTTCTCCTCGTTCAGCATCAGTAGCCAACCTCTTCGCGCCGGGAAAAACGAAATGCCACTCGAGGAAAAGCTAGGTGAGCTGCGAAGAGGCGGACAACCCCTAGCCGCCCCTACGTCCCCTTAGGGAATAGGCGACGACCAGGGCCTCACGAAAGCCACTTTCGAGACCCGTCTCCGGCCGGGGCTGAAGGCTCCTTTCGCCACATCAGATGCGGCGAAAGGAGCCTTCAGCCCACGTGCGCCCGGTCGAGCCACCGCCCGGGGGGGGTGTCGCGAAAGCCACTTTCGAGACATGTGACGTCCCGAAAGTGGCTTTCGCGACATGCCCGAGGCAAGCGGGTCGCCCCAGATGGTGGTGAGGGCTCCTTCGCTACCCCGCCGACGTGGCTCCGGTCGAGCCACCGCCTCGGGGCTGTCGCGAAAGCCACTTTCGCAACGTTGAAGGTTGCGAAAGTGGCTTTCGCAACACCCGGGAACCCCATGCCGAAACCATTTCTTACCACTCAAGAAGGCTTAAGCACATTATCGATGAAAGCGAACATTTCCTCATCGTCCGCCGATTCGAGTTTTCCGTCGATTTCCTCGGCCGCGTCTTCCCCGCCTTGAAGCGTGCCCAGAAGGGCCCGCAGCCGGGTGGTGAGCCGGGCTCGTTCGGCCTCTCCGGGGTCGGCCGCGGTCAGCGCGGCGGCGAACCGGTCGAGTTCGGCGTCGAGGCCCGGACCGGCGGTCTCGGTGGCCAGTTCGGCCGCCAGGTGGGCCGCGAGCGCTCCGGCGTTGGGCCGGTCGAAGACGAGCGTGGGCGGCAACCGCAGCCCGGTCGCCTCGGCGAGCCGGTTGCGCAGTTCCACGGCGGTCAGCGAGTCGAAGCCCAGTTCGAGGAACCCGCGGTCTTCGGCGATCGCGTCGGCCGATTCGTGCCCGAGCACGGCCGCCACCCGGACCCGCACCACCTCCAGCAGCAGCCGGACGCGTTCGGCCTCCGGTTTCCCGGCGAGGTCGCGTTTCAGCGCCTCGGCCGTGCCCGACGCCTCCCCCGACCGTCGCGCGGGGACGCGCACCAGTCCGCGCAGCAGGGCCGGGATCTCGGTGGCCGGGCGGCCCCGGAAGGCGGTCAGGTCGATCTTGGCGGGGACGAGCAGCCCGTCCGCGCCGGCCACGGCGGCGTCGAACAGCGCCAAGCCTTCCTCCGTGGACAGCGCGGTGACACCCGCGCGGGCCATCCGGCGGACGTCGGTGTCGTCGAGTTCCCCGGTCAGTTTGCTGCGTTCCGCCCAGAAACCCCAGGCGAGGGACACACCGGGCAGCCCCTCGGCACGGCGCCGGAGCATGAGGGCGTCGGCGTAGGCGTTCGCCGCGGCGTAGCCCGCTTGCCCCGGGTTGCCGAACACGCCGGCCGCCGAGGAGAACACGACGAACTTGCGGACCGGCCCGGCGAGTTCGTGCAGCACGCGGGCACCGTCGGCCTTCGGGGACAGCACGGTGCCGAGCCGATCCGGGGTCAGGCCGTCGACGAGCCCGTCGTCGAGCACGGCCGCGGCGTGCACCACCGCGGTCACCGGATGGGCGGCCAGCAGGGCGCGCACCGCCGCCGGGTCCGCGACGTCGCAGGCCGCGACGGTGACCTGGGTGCCCCGCTCCGCCAGGTCCGCGATCAGGTCTTCCGCGCCGGTGCCCGTCCGCCCGGTCAGCACGAGTGCGCGTACCCCGTGCCGGACGGCGAGGTGCCGGGCCAGCGCCTGCCCGAGCCGTCCGGTGCCACCGGTGATCAGCACGACGTCGTCGGGCGTCCAGTCCGGTTCACCCGCGTCGGCGGCCGCGACCCGCGCGAGCCGCGGTACCAGCGGTTTGCCGTCGTGGACGGCGACCTGCGCTTCCCCGGTCGCCAGCGCGGTCCGGACCTCGTCGTCGGTCCGCGCGTCGATCAGCACGAACCGGCCCGGATTCTCGGCCTGGGCCGACCGCACCAGACCCCAGACCGCGGCCGTCACCGGATCCGGCGACCCGCTCGCCACCGCACCCGACGTGAGCACGACGGTCGTGGCCGTCGAATCCGCCTGGATCCGCTTCAGGACCTCCTCCAGGACCGGCCGCAGTTCGCCTTCGGGACAGCGCCACACCACCGGCTCTTCCGGCGACGGCGACCCCACCGGAGCGGGGACCCAGTCGAGCCGGAACAGCGAATCCCGGTGGCGTCCGAGCTGGGCCGGGGAAATCGGGCGCAGGCCCAGTTCCCCGACGGTCAGCACCGGGGCGCCGGTGTCGTCGGCCACGGTGAGCGAGCCACCGTCGGCGGTCGGGGTGAGCCTGACCCGGAGTTTCGCCGCGCCCGTGGCGTGGAGGGTCACGCCGGACCAGGTGAACGGCAGACGCACGGTTTCGTCCCGGGCGCCGAGGCCGAGGGTGTGCAGGGCCGCGTCGAGCAGGGCCGGGTGCATACCGAAGCGGTCCGCCTCCTCGCCCGCGGGCAGGTCGATCTCGGCGAACACGTCGTCACCCTGACGCCACGCCGCGCGCAGCCCCTGGAACACCGGTCCGTAGGCGAGGCCGAGTTCGGCGAAACGGTCGTAGAGATCGGACACCGGCACCTCGGAGGCGCCGGGAGGCGGCCACTCGGCGAGCGACACCGTCGAGGGAGTGCCCGCGGACAGCGTGCCCTGGGCGTTGCGGGTCCACGGTTCGGCGGAACCCTCCGGCCGCGAGTGCACGGACACGGCACGGCGGCCGCGCTCGTCGGGCTCCCCGAGCACGACCTGCAGCGCCACGGGCCCGTCGAGGACGAGCGGGGCTTCCAAGGTCAGCTCGTCGACGCCGTCGCAGCCGGTCTCCCGTCCCGCGCGCAGGACGAGTTCGACGAACGCCGTACCCGGCAGCAACACGGTGTCCAGGACGGCGTGGTCGGCGAGCCAGGGCTGCGTTTCCGGCGAGATCCGGCCGGTGAGGACGAGGCCGTCGCCGTCCGCGAGCGACAGGGCGGCGCCGAGCAGGGGGTGGTCGACCACCGTCTGCCCGAACGCCGACGCGTCGCCGCTCACGGCGCCCGCTTCGAGCCAGAACCGCTTGTGCTGGAAGGCATACGTCGGCAGGTCGACCCGTTCGGCCGGCGGCAGCACGGCGGACCACGAGGGGCTCAGGCCCTGCGTGTGGGCTTCGGCGAGCGACGCGACGAACCGATCCGCACCACCCTCACCCCGCCGCAAACTCCCCAACGCCACAGCATCTTCACTGATCCCCGGAACCAGCACCGGATGCGGACTCGTCTCCACGAAGAACCGGAACCCGTCCTCCAGCAACCGATCCACCGTCGCCGCGAACCGCACCGTCCCCCGCAGATTCCGGAACCAATACCCAGCATCCAATTCCAGAGGCTCATCGGTCACCGTCGAATAAAACGGAATCACCGGCTCCTGCGGCGAGATA
>NZ_JBPQFM010000044.1:0-29076 GCF_051373225.1 Amycolatopsis sp. w19
CGGCGGCGCCGCCCGAAGTCGAACCCGCGGCGGCGGCCGTCGCGGCCGCGGTGACCGCGCCCGCCTTGCCCGCGCCGGTCGTCGCCAGGTACCCGAGAGCCGCGCCACCGAGCACGATCGGCGCGATGATCCCGCGCAGCCCGGTGTTGACGTCGGCCAGTTCCGCCGCCAGCGCGCGGCATTTCTCGCATTCGTCCAGGTGGTTCTCCACCTGGGCACGTTCGCGTTTGGACAGCCCGTCGCGGGTCCACGCACCGAGCTTGTCCGCGCTCGCGCGGCAGCGTTCGGCGGAGTTCTCGGCCAGGTGGACCTGCAGATACGCCTGCCGCAGGCCTTCACGCGCCCGGTAGGCGAGCGCGGAGACACCGTTCGCGGTCAACCCCAGCAGCGGCGCGACCTCGGCGGGCGTCTGCCCTTCGATCTCGGTGTGCCACAGCACCGCCTGCCACCGCTCGGGCAGCCGGGCGAACGCCTTCGCGGCGAGCGTGCGCTCGAGCCCGGCGACGGCCGTGTCGGAGAAGGGGACGGTCAGCGCTTCGCCGACGGCACCGCCGACGTCGGACATGTCCTCGTTCAGGTCGACGCGCTTGTCCTTGCGCGTCTTGTCGTAGGCGGTGTGCCGGAGCGCGGTCAGCAGGTACGCGCGGAACGCGGCGTCGGGGCCTTTGCCGCCGCGCAGCGTGTCCAGCACCTTCGCGAAGGCTTCCGAAACGAGGTCGTCGGCTTCGGAACTCGAGCGGGCGAGCTGGCGGGCGAGGTTGTGCGCCGCGCCGGCGTGACGCTCGTAAAGGGTTCCGTAAGACGCGATCTTCCCGTCACGCACCTCGGCGATCAGCTCGGCGTCACTCTTACCGGAGAGATCGGCGGGAACGGTGGACACGGGGCTCCTTCATCTGCGGGTTAGGCGGGTCTACTCTTCCTAACGCCCGAACACGCTCAGTGTGACGGAACGGGCGACGCACGTCACCTCGCGGTCCCTTCGATGACCCGGAGGGCGCAACGCCATCACCCAGGATGGGTTACCGAAGAGTTCGGAAAGATCCTTGAAAAACGCCGTCACGCGCGGCGTCGACGGGCGTCCCCACCGTGAAGCGATCGCAAGATCGAAAAGATCGGAACGGAAAGGGGCGGTGGGCAGTGGACGTACCGGCCACCGGTGCGCCGTCCGGGGGATCCGACGGGCAAGCCGCCTGGAACCGGTTCGAACGAGATCGCACGCTCCGCGCACTGCGGGCCCGCTGGCGGACGGCCAGCCTGGCCGCGGGCTGGCGTTTCCCCAGCGACTGGGGCCTGCCCGAGGTCGATGCCGTCTGCGCGGCGGTGATCAAGAACGGCCGGGTCGCTCCCGCGGAAGTGGCCGAGACCGCCCTCGCGGGGCTGGGCCGGGCACGGGCAGCCGCGGGCGCGGGACTGGCCGAGACGCTCGCGGACCTCGCGGCGTTGCACGCCGTGCTCGCCGACCCGGACGCGGTGGACGGTTTCCTCGCTCCGGATGTCGACTCCACGCCCTCCCGGCTACTTCGGGTGACGGCGCTGGCGTGGGCGGACGTCGCGACCGACCAGCTGGTGAACACCGAGGTCACCGAACCCCTCACCGGTCTGCCCGCCGCCGCTTACCTGAGGACCCGGCTGAGTGAGCTGTACCGCCAGGCCCGCCGCGACGAGCGGCCGGTCGCGGAGGCGCACACGCTGCTCGTGGTCTCGATGGACTTCAGTTCGGTCGCGGGCTGGCCGCGGCTGACCGGGATGATCCTGGTCGCGGACGCGTTGAAGCAGGTGTTCGACGGCGGGGAGAGCGTCGCCTCGATCGGGCCGTCGGTCGCGGGCGCCCTCGTGCCGAAGGACGTGAGGCTCGCCTCGTCCGGCGTCGCGCTGCGAAGGGCGCTCAACGAGCGGCTTTCGGTGGACGCGCAGTTGCGCGACACCGGCCGTCCGCAGATTTCGGCGGTCCGGCTCCCGGCGACCTACGACCTGGCGTGCGATCTGCTCGGCTCTCTCGCGCGCTCCTGACGCTGGGTTAGCGTAAGAGGTTCTCCAGGTCACGGGCGACCCTGTCGACCAGGCACAACCCGGTTCATGATTTCCTGTTTGCGTGACCCGGACTGTTGACGCCGACGCCAACGGCGACGTTTCGGCGAGCCGACCGCAGCATCGTCTGTCGCTGCGGAAGTCGCTCGCCCGCTTGTCCGTCCGGCCGAGGTCGATCCTGATCCTGTCGGTGATCCCGCTGGTCGCGATCGGTTTCGGCATCTGGGGATGGCAGCACGAATGGGTGCTGGGCGTGGACAGCGCGGTCTACCGCGCCGGTGCCGAGACCTTGCTCAACGGTGACCCGCTGTACGACGCGAACACCCTGCCGGTGGAGCCGTGGTGGGCGCTGTTGCCGTTCACCTACCCGCCGACGGCCGCGCTGCTGTTCATCCCGCTCGCGATGGTCCCGACGCAGGTCGCCTGGGGGCTCCTGACCGCGGTTTCGCTGCTCGCGCTGGCGCTGTGCGTCCGGATCGCCATCGGCGCGCTGCCGAAGCCCTCGACCGACGGTCCCCGCTGGTGGGCCTCGCCCGCCCGGTCGACGATCGCGTTCTTCCTGGTCTTCCTCGGCCTCGAACCGGTGTGGCGCACGATCTTCCTCGGCCAGATCAACATCATCCTGATGGCGCTGGTGATGCTCGACATCCTGGTCATCGGGGCGCGGGGCAGCCGCTGGGGCGGCGTGCTCGTCGGCGTCGCGGCCGCGGTGAAGCTCACCCCGATCGTGTTCCTGGGACATCTGTTCATCACCGGCCGCCGGATGGACGCCGTCCGCGGGCTCATCACGTTCGTCGTGATGCAGGGCCTGATGTTCCTGATCATCCCGCACGACGCGGCCCGCTACTGGACCTACACGCTGCCCGACACCGGCCGCATCGGCCCGGTGCACTGGGCGGGCAACCAGTCGCTGAACGCGCTGATGAACCGCTTCACCGAACTCGCGCCCTGGGCGTCGAAGGCGGCGATGGGGATCGGCGCGCTGCTCGCGATCCCGGCGATCTGGCTGGTGCTGCGCTTCCACCGCAAGGGCCAGGCGCTCGCGGCGATGCTGGTGACGGCGTTCTGGATCCTGCTGATCTCGCCGATCTCCTGGACCCATCACTGGGTGTGGGTGGCGCCGCTGGTCGTCCTGCTGGTCTCGCGTCTGCCGAAGACCACGCCCGCCACCGCGTGGAAACGCTGGCTCGGCACCTTCGCGGTGTTCTTCGTCTTCATCAGCTGTGTGTTGCTGATCCTGCCGAACGGTCGCAACGTCGAGCTGCACTGGAAGGTGTGGGAGAACATCCTCGGCAGCGCGTACATCCTCATGCCGCTGGTGCTGGCGGCCGCGCTCGCCGGACGCTGGTGGTACCTGCGGCGGAAGCAGGGCACGGGGGACACCGGAAAGCATGCTGAAGTCACGTCCGGCGGCTGAGGCCCGGCTCGTCGGGATCACGCTGGCGGGTGTGCTCGCGCTGGCGATGCTCACGCTGGGCGTCGTCGCGTGGCTCGGCGAATGGCATCTCGGCGCGGACAGCGCCGTCTACCGCGCCGGTGCTCTGACACTGCTGAAGGGCGAACCGCTCTACACTCGCGAGGCGCTGACGACACTGCCGCCGTGGGTGCTGCTGCCGTTCACCTACACCCCGGCCGCGGCGCCGCTGTTCCTGCCGCTCGCGATCGTGCCCGCCGGACTGACCTGGGGCGTCGTCGGCGCCCTGTCGCTGGTCTGCCTCAGCGTCGTGATCTCCGTGGGCGCCCGCGCCTGCGGCGCCCCGCTCACCCGATGGTGGGTGCTGCCGCTGGCCACGGCGGGCGCGCTGGCGCTGGAGCCGGTCTGGAAGACGATCTTCCTCGGGCAGATCAACCTCATCCTGATGGCGTTGATCGTCGTCGACGTCCTGGTGCTTTCGGCGCGCGGCTCGCGCTGGGCCGGGGTGCTGATCGGGATCTCGGCCGCGATCAAGCTGACGCCGCTGATCTTCGTGCCGCATCTGCTCTTCACCGGACGCTGGAAGGACGCGCTGCGGGCGCTCGGCACGTTCGTGGCGCTCGAAGCCGTGATGTTCGCGGTGATCCCCGGTGACGCCGTCCGGTTCTGGACCGAGTCGGCGACGGATCCCAGCCGGGTCGGCTCCGTGCACTGGATCTTCAACCAGTCACTCAACGGCCTGGTGAACCGCGCTTCGGAACTCGCGTCGTGGTCACTGGCGGTGGCCATCGCCGTCGCCGCCGTCCTGGCCGTTCCCGCCGTCTGGCTGGTCGTGCGCCTGCACCGCCGCGGCGACCCGGTCGGCGCGCTGCTGGTGACCGCGTTCTACGGCCTGCTGCTCTCGCCGGTGTCGTGGTCACACCATTGGGTGTGGACGGTGCCGCTGCTCGTCCTGCTCGTCGTCCGCCGGGCGTGGGTTCCGGCCGCGGGCGTCGCGGCGCTGTTCGCGAGCGGCGTGATCATGTTCGTGCCCAACGGCGGGGACACCGAGTTCGGCTGGGGGCTGGGGTGGTCGCTGCTCGGCAACGTCTACGTCCTCACCGCTGCGATCGCCATCACAGGCCTCGCCGTGCGGGAGCTGCGACGCGGGTCCGCCCAGGTCGCGGCGGTGGCGGCCAAGTAATCTGCACGACGTTATGGACAAACGAACCGGTCTTCCGATCGTGGGCATGGTGGGCGGCGGACAGCTGGCCAGGATGACCCACCAGGCGGCGATCTCCCTCGGCCAGTCCCTGCGCGTGCTGGCCGCCGGGGAGAACGAATCCGCCGGCCTCGTCGCGGGCGAGGTCGTGCACGGCCACCACACCGATCTCGAAGCGCTGCGCTCGTTCGCCGCAGGGGTCGACGTGCTGACCTTCGACCACGAGCACGTTCCCGGCGAGCACCTGCTGACGCTCGCGATGGAAGGCGTCACCATCCGGCCGGATCC
This sequence comes from Amycolatopsis sp. w19, assembly GCF_051373225.1. Classification (NCBI taxonomy): domain Bacteria; kingdom Bacillati; phylum Actinomycetota; class Actinomycetes; order Pseudonocardiales; family Pseudonocardiaceae; genus Amycolatopsis; species Amycolatopsis sp. w19. The sequence continues at coordinate 4,932 of NZ_JBPQFM010000044.1, forward strand.
GGCCGCGTTGTCGATGGCGCAGAACAAGCTCGTCATGCGCGAGATGATGGCCGGGCTCGAGATCCCCGGCCCCGCCTTCGCCGAAGTGTCCTCTGTGGACGATGTGCTCACCTTCGGCGACAAGCACTCGTGGCCGGTGGTGCTCAAGGCGGCGCAGGGCGGCTACGACGGCCGCGGCGTCTGGATGCTCGACACCGCGCAGCACGCCCGCGAGACCGTCCCCGAACTGCTCGACGCCGGAACCCCCTTGCTGGTCGAGGAAAAGGTCGTCATGCGGCGCGAACTGTCCGCGCTCGTGGCCCGGTCCCCGTTCGGGCAGGGCGCGGCGTGGCCGGTGGTGGAGACCGTGCAGTCCGGCGGGATCAACACCGAGGTGCTCGCCCCCGCCCCGGGGCTGAGCCTCGAACGCACGCAGGAGGCGCAGGACCTGGCGCTGCGGATCGCCGCGACGCTGAACGTGACCGGCCTGCTCGCCGTCGAGCTGTTCGAGACCGACGAAGGCCTGCTGGTCAACGAACTCGCGATGCGCCCGCACAACTCGGGCCACTGGACCCAGGACGGTTCGAAGACCTCGCAGTTCGAGCAGCACCTGCGGGCGGTGCTCGACTACCCGCTCGGGGTGACCGACCTGATCGCCCCCGCCTGCGTGATGGCGAACGTCCTCGGCGCGCCCGACGCACCGGAAATGGGCCCGGACGAGCGGCTGCACCATCTGTTCGCGCGGTACCCGGACATCCGCGTTCACTTGTACGGCAAGGGAGAACGCCCCGGCCGCAAACTCGGCCACGTCAACCTCGTCGGCGAACGCATGGAGGAGCTGCGCGACCGCGCGCTGCTCGCCGCGCACTGGCTTTCCCACGCCGTCTGGCTCGACGGCTACGAGATCCACTAGGAGTAACTGAGTATGTCGCCGCAGGTTGGCCTGATCATGGGCAGCGATTCGGACTGGCCGACGATGGAAGCGGCCGGGCAGGCGCTGGCCGAGTTCGGCATCGAATACGAAGTCGGCGTCTACTCGGCGCACCGCACTCCGCAGCGGATGCTCGACTACGCGACTTCGGCCGCTTCGCGCGGTGTGCGCGTGATCATCGCGGGCGCCGGCGGTGCCGCACACCTGCCGGGCATGGTCGCTTCGGCGACCGTGCTGCCGGTGATCGGGGTGCCGGTGCCGCTGAAGTACCTCGACGGCATGGACTCGCTGCTCTCGATCGTGCAGATGCCCGCCGGTGTCCCGGTCGCGACGGTCTCCGTCGGCGGGGCGCGCAACGCGGGTCTGCTCGCGGTGCGCATCCTCGCCGCGTCCGATGAGGAGCTTCAGGCGAAAATGGCGCGATTCCAGGCGGATCTGGAGCAGTTGGTGCTCGACAAGGACTCCGCGCTGCGGAAACGCGTCGAAGGCTGACCCCGCATTTCGTCCTCTGAATGCGGTGGTTCGATGGCGAACTATCGCATTCAGAGGACGAAACGCGTGGGGTTCAGTCGGCGAGCTGCTTCCGCAGTTCCCGTTTGAGCACTTTCCCGGCCGCCGAGACCGGGATCTGGTCGACGAAGTGGATCGCCCGCAGTCGTTTGTACGGCAGGACGCGTGCGCCGACGGCTTCCAGGAGTTGTTCGGCCGTGACGTTCTCGTCGCTGCGCACCACGAACGCGACCGGTAGTTCGCCGACCTCGGTGTCCGGTTTGCCGACGACGGCCGCCGCCGAGACGCCGGGCAGGGTGATCAGCAGCTCTTCGAGTTCGCGCGGGAAGACGTTGTATCCCTTGTACAGCAGCATGTCCTTCTTGCGATCCACAATGGACAGATAGCCGTCCTCGTCGAGGATGCCGATGTCACCGGTGTGCAGCCAGCCGTCGACGAGCGCGGCCGAGGTCTCCTCGGGGCGGTCGCGATAGCCGATCATCACCTGCGGGCCGCGCAGGCAGACCTCGCCGCTTTCCCCGGCGGGCAAAGGATCTTCGCCGCCTTCGGCCGGGACGATCTTGATCTCGGTGTCGGGGAGCGGCAGGCCGACCGAGCCCACCTTCCGGACCGCGGAGCGGTAGGCCGGTGCGATGACGGCTCCCATGGTGACCTCAGTGAGGCCGTAACCCTCGATGACGAGCACGCCGGGGAAGCGTTTCTGCAGGGCACGGATCATCTCGTGGTTCATCGGCGCCGCGCCGGAGCCGATGGTCAGTACCGAAGACAGGTCGGCCGTGTGAAACTCGGGGCAGGCGAGCAACGCGGCGAACAGCGCGGGCGCGCCGCCGATCGTGGTGACCCGCAGCAGTTCGGCGTCGGCCACGTACGCGGCCGGGTCGAAGCGGTCGTGCAGGACGATGGTGCCGCCGTCGAGCAGCGGGACGTTGAGCGCGGCGATGGTGCCCATAGCGTGGAACCACGGCGTCAGGTTGAGGGCGATCCCGGTGCCGATCCGCGACGGCCATTCGTCCGGGCCGCCGAGCTGCTCGACGATCACTTCTCCCGAATCGTCGACGGCGGGGACCGCGCCCAGCCGCCAGCAGGAGCTCTGCAGGCTGTTGACCACGACGTTCCGATGCGGCAGGCGGACACCCTTCGAGCGTCCGGTGGTGCCGCCGGTGTACGCCAGATGGGCGAGATCGCGGTAGATGTCGATCTCGACGTCCGGCCGCTCGTCGGAGTGACCGGAATGGAACTCCGTGAACTCGACCTCGCCCTGCCCAAGTGCCTCCGGCGGGTGAACGACGACGGTCAGCCGGACCGACGTCCGATCGCGCACCGAAGCGAGCACGCGCGCGAACGGGCCGACGGTGACGGCGGCGACCGCCCCGGCATCGGCCAGTTGGACGGCGAGGTCCTCGGGCGGGAGCAGGGGGTTCGCCGGGCTGAAAGTCGCCCCGGCGAGCAGCGTTCCGTAGTAGGCGACCGGGTACGCCAGGCAGTTCGGCAGGTGGAGCGCGACGACGTCGCCCCGGCCGACGCCCTCGGCACGCAGGGCGTTCGCGAACCGGCAGGCCGCGCTGTACGTCTCGGCGAAGGTGAGGCTCTGGTCTCCGTGGGCGAAGGCCGTGCGGGAGCCCCAGCGAGCGGCGGCGCCGGCGAGCACCGAGCCGACCGGGACCTCGGGATAATCGAGCGACCGGGGGAACGGGGTGAGCTCCATCACTCGAACGTACGGACTTTGCGGTCAAAGACACAAGCGCTCGCGATGTCGCACCATGTGAACGAGCGCTAACATCGGTCAAACTCCCAAACGCGGTTAGAAGAGGTGACGAAGGTGTCTGACGGCCCGGGTCTGTACCAGCTTGCCGAAGAGCACGAGGAGCTGCGGGCCGCGGTGCGTGCCCTCGCGGAGAAGGAGATCGAGCCGTACGCGGCCGAGGTCGACGAGAACGAGCGCTACCCGATCGAGGCGTACAACGCGCTGGTCAAGTCGGGTTTCAACGCCGTGCACATCGACGAGGCCTACGACGGCCAGGGCGCGGACGCCATCGCCGCCTGCATCGTCATCGAAGAGGTCGCGCGGGTCGACGCGTCGGCGTCGCTCATCCCGGCGGTCAACAAGCTGGGCACGGTGCCGATCATCCTTTCGGCGTCGGAAGACCTCAAGAAGCTCGTGCTGCCTTCCATCGCCTCCGGTGAGGCTTCGGCGTCCTACGCGCTTTCGGAGCGCGAAGCCGGCTCGGACACCGCCTCGATGCGCACCCGCGCGAAGCTCGACGGCGACCACTGGGTGCTGAACGGCACCAAGTGCTGGATCACCAACGCGGGTGAATCGTCCTGGTACACCGTGATGGCGGTGACCGACCCCGAGGCCGAGAAGAAGGCCAACGGCATCTCCGCGTTCGTCGTGCACAAGGACGACCCCGGCTTCACCGTCGGCTCGAAGGAGCGGAAGCTCGGCATCAAGGGCTCGCCGACCCGCGAGATCCACTTCGAGAACGCCACCATCCCGGCCGACCGCATCATCGGCGAGCCCGGCACCGGCCTGAAGACCGCGCTGCGCACCCTCGACCACACCCGCCCGACCATCGGCGCGCAGGCGCTGGGCATCGCGCAGGGCGCGCTCGACGCTTCCATCGCGTACGTCAAGGAGCGCAAGCAGTTCGGCAAGTCGATCTCGGAGTTCCAGGGCGTCCAGTTCATGCTGGCCGACATGGGCATCAAGATCGAGGCCGCGCGGAACCTCGTCTACGCCTCGGCCGCGGCGACCGAGCGTGGCGACAAGCGCGGCGGCTACATGGCCGCGGCCGCGAAGGCGTACGCGTCGGACATCGCGATGCAGGTGACCACCGACGCGGTGCAGCTCTTCGGTGGCGCGGGCTACACGCGCGACTTCCCGGTGGAGCGCATGATGCGCGACGCGAAGATCACGCAGATCTACGAAGGCACCAACCAGATCCAGCGCATGGTCATGGCGCGCGCCCTGCTCAAGGGCTGAGCCCCTCGAAGTACGTGAAGGCCCCCTTCCTTGCGCTAGACGCAAGGAAGGGGGCCTTCATGTCCTTGGGAGCGTCAGCCGAATGAGCCGTCGCCGCGTGCCGTAAAAGCGGTGCAACCGTCATGTTCGAAGCGGACCACTCCGTCGAAGAACGAACGCGCATTGGTGCAGGCGCCGTAGTCGTCGCCGAGTCGGCCGTGCAGGGCGACCCAGAAGACGCATCCGCCGCATTGCTCGTCGAGGTGAGATGGCCCTCGATTGAATCGTTCGCGCCAGCGCGCGTGGCAGGCGCGGTTGAACTTTTCGTCGTCGCCCGACCAGGGCTGGTTCGTGGCGGGCACGGTGTGAGGTTAGAGGCACTCGTTCGCGCGGGCGATCGGTTTGACCCTCGGTGAGATGCTTCACGGAAGTACGGCGATCATGGGCCGCCGGTGTCACTCTCGAAGGATGTTCTGGTTCGCTCCGGTGTCGTGGACACCGCACGACGAGGCCGAGCTGATCGCCGGCTGGCGGTTGTGGCTCGAACTCGGGGATCGCACGTGGCCGTCGGCCGCCTGGGACGGGACGGCGGCCGACGTCGTCAGGCCGCTGCGGGAGCTGGTCGCGGCCTGCGACGAGATCGAGACGGGGTACCGCGGCGCCGTCGACGAGCCGTCCGAGGAGTTCATCCGGATCATCCAGTTCCTCGTGTGGACCGTCAGCACGGTCATCGAGCTGTGGGCCGACGACGAGGTCCCGCTCGACGCCGAGCGGATAGCGTTGCTGCACGCCGATCTGGCCGGGTTCGCCGAGCAGGCGGAGCGGGTGCTCGAGTTGCTGGCCGTCAGTGGCGGCTGGACGGGTCTGGCCGCGGAGCATCGGCGGACGGGTCGCTGAGCGATTCCGGTTTCTCGACCCAGGCGAACCGTGATCCCGCCAGGTGCTCGTCCAACGCGCGGTCCAGCGAGAGCAGGGTCACCGGATTGCCGAACGGATCCTCGCCGGGCGCGATTTCGTAGCCGAGCCGGATGACGGACTCTTCTTTCTCGTCGGACTCGACTTCGTGACGGGTGACACCGTCTTCGATCGACCACGTGCCGCCGAGAGTGCGATGGAACTTCAAGACCAGTTCGCCGGGCGCCGACCAAATGAAACGGGACACCGCGAATTCGGTGCTCCAGCTCGACCAATAGAGCCATCCGGAGCCGTCGTCCCGGAAAGCCAGGTCGACGGACTCGACGCTGCCCGGATGCACCATCTCGTCCGACCAGAGGCCGGCCAGCCGTTCGTCCGTCACGAAGGGGGATTCTGCCGTATGGGAGTTCCTGTCGGGTACCTGTCGATCACGCTCCGGAGGTGCCGTCGGAGGCGCTCGGTGCCCTACCGTGATCCGGGTAAGTTGAATATTCACCGACCAGAAAGCTGATACCCGATGTTCGCTCGTTTCAAGGATGTCGCCCTCCTGCTGGGCCGGATCGGTGTCGGTGTGGTCTTCCTCGCACACGGCCTGCAGAAGTGGGAAAACGGGATCGACGGAACCGCGAAGTTCTTCGAGCAGACCGGAATCCCGCTCCCGACGCTCGCGGCGATCTTCGCGATCGCGGTGGAGATCGTGGGAGCCATCTTGTTCATCGTCGGTTTCCTGACGCCGTTGGTGGGCCTCGGCTTCGTCGTGGTCTCCGTCGGCGCCCTGCTCTCGGTGCACCTCGACAACGGCCTCACCGGTCAGGGCGGTTACGAACTCGTCCTGGTCCTGGCGGTCGCCGGGCTCGCGCTCGGTTTCAACCCCGGCAAACTGTCGCTCGACCACGCGCTCTTCGGACGCAAGCGTGAGGCGAAGCAGCTCCAGGACGCCTGACCTCAACGCTAGGAACGGTCCTTTCCTCGCAAAATTTGCAAGGAAAGGACCGTTCCTGGCACTTCAGGAGGGAAGATCCGCGGTAGTCCGCTCCGCTTCGCGCCGAGAAGCGAGTTTGGCCGGATCCGCGTCGGTGACCTGGACCAGATGGGCACCGGCCGCCAGCGGCGTCAGGAAGCCCGCCAGGATCCCTTCCGCGCCAGCCCATTCCACAGTGGACAGAACGCGATCGTCGGCGGACAGTCCCAGCCTGGAAGCGCGAGAGCGCGCCTCGGTGAGCACTTCGTCCACAGTGGACGAGCCCAGTGCGGGAGTGTCGCCGGGCACGGGGAACAGCGGGCTGAACTGGTCACCCGAAAGCCGGGCTTCGGTCAGGTAGTCCATCGCCCCGTCGGGTACGGAGCCGGCGGGCAGCCCGAGACCCATGGGGTGCAGCGAGACGACGGCGGTCGCGGCCGCGTCGGAAGCGCCGCCCGGCGCGACGAACGCCACCCGGGCGCCCGCGGTCTCCGTCACCACCCTGGCGCCGCACCACCACGCGCCCAGCAGCACACCGGCGGTCTGCCAATGCGACGGCAGCACCACGGCGACCTCGTCGCCCGGTTCGACGTCGAACTCGTCGACCAGCCAGTTCGCCGTCTTGGCGGCCCAGTTCACCGTGGTCGCCACGGACAGTTCGACCCGGCTGCCCTGCTTGTCGTCGTAGTGCGTGATCAGCGGTTTCGCGGGCGACCCGAGCACGGGCCGCAGCAGCAGTTCGGTGAGGCTCACGCCCCCAACGCTAGTTCACGCAGGGAACGCTCGACGCGGCGAGCAGCGGAGCCGCCCCGAGTGCCCCACCGCCACCACCCCGGCCCACCAGTCCGGAGACGAACGACCGCACGGCGGCGGGGTCGATCTCGACGATGCTCTGGCCGTCGGCGCTGCGGCCGTTGATGTTCACCACCGGGATCGTCGTGAACGTCAGATCGCCCGACGCGATCCCCTTCGCCTGCTGCGCGAACTCCAGCAAGTCCAGCCCTTCGTCGAGGACGATCGACCGGCGCACGACGTCCATCAGGCCCGCCATCGTCGACGGGCTGGTCAGCGTCCCCGCCGAGAGCACCTGGTTCAGCGCCGACGACAGGAACGTCTGCTGCCGCACGATGCGGTCGAGGTCGCCACGCGGCAGGTTCTTGCGCTGCCGGACGAACGAAAGCGCCTCCCCGCCCGACACGGTCTGCTCGCCGCGCCGGAAGTTCGCGCCGGAGTCCTTGTCCTCGGTCGAGTGGTTCAGGCAGACCTTGACGCCGCCCAACGCCTCGGTCAGCAGATAGAACCCGAGCAGATTGACCTCCGCGTAGTGGTCGATCCGGATCTGCGTCAGGTCCTGAACGGTCTGGACCAGTGCCTTGCGGCCTTCCTGATCGGAATCGCGTTCGAGTTTCGCCTGATCGGATTCACCGCGATGCGCGTTGGTGTAGTTGGCCTTCGCGACGCCGTAAGCCGAATTGATCTTGTTCGGACCGCGGCCGGGGATGTCGGTCCAGGTGTCCCGCGGGATCGAGACGCCGGACGGTTTCCCGCCGTTCTTCGGGATCCGCAGGATGATGATGGTGTCGGTGTTGACGCCCGGCTTCTCCTCGGTGCGCAGTTCCTTGAGCACCCGTAGCGGCAGCGGATTGCCCTGCGCGTCGGTGCGCGCGTCGCTGCCGACCAGGAGGATGTCGGTCGCGCCGTCGTCGGCGGGCGGGGCGGCGGGATCGTCGGGCTTGCTCAGGGCGTTCGTCGTGGGGACGTTGTTCTGCAGCTGGTCCTTGGTGACGTACGCGTAGCCCGTCGTGCCGAGGGCGAGCAAGGACACGAGGCCGACCGCGATCCGGCGGGTGATCCGGCCGGCGCGGCGCAGCGGGCGTTCGGGAACGACGAGCGTGCCCGAGACGGCTTCGTCCTCGGCCGGCGTGGAGGGCTGGGGGAGCGGCGGATTCCGCGGGTGCGGCGTCGGGACGAACTGGGGCTCTCCGTCACTCTCGGTGTCCGATTTGGTGCCCTCTTCGGGCTTCGGCTCCTCGTCGTCCAACTGCTCAGAACGCGCGTTGACGCTCTTTTCCTCGTCGCTCATCCCTGATCACCTCCCCTGGCGTTGTCGCTGGTCCGATCGTAAGAGAAGGCTATGCCACCGTGAGGTCGGCCACGCTGAGTACCCGGGATTAATTGACGCAGGGCACATTGCCCGCGACAATCGGCGTCGTGCTGGGCGCCGCCGGAGCGCTGGAGGGCGGTTGAGCGGGCTTCGAGGGGATCGAAGTCTTCGACGGGGCCGTGGTCGCGTTCGCGCCCTTGAAGTCCTTGCCGAGCAGCACCCGCACCTTGCCAGGAGCGACGTCACGGTCCGCCTCGGCCTGCACCGCGGTGCCGAAGACCTGCTTGATCAGGGCCAGCGCGTCGTCGTCGCCCGGCGCGTACCGGATGACCGTCGAGTTGCGGGTGCTGAGCTTGGTGTCGGCAGCGAGTTTGAAACCCTTGCCCTGCAACAGGTTCCGGGTCTCGGTGGCCACCGTGGGCGAACCGGATCCGTCGAAGAGTTCGACGGTCACCGCTTCCGCGCCCGGCAGGGTGGCCGGGGTCTCCGTCGGTGCCGTCTCGCCGTCGGCGGTCAGGCGGGTGACCTCGGCCTGCACCTGAGCCGGGTCCACCCGGAGCACGGCGGCGCCGCCGATATTCGCGTCGCCCTGGGTCGGGATGGTGTGGAACTCGACGTTCCCGCTGGTCAGCCCGCGCATCTGGGCGGCGAACTCGGGTAGGTCCCAGCCTGCCGACAGCACGACCGACTTCTTCACCGCGTCGATCAGGTCGGAGATCTTCGCCGGGTTCATCAGGACGTCGGAGGAGAGCACCTTGTTCGCCAGCCCCGACAGGAAGGCCTGCTGCCGCGCGATCCGGTCGAGGTCGCCGTTCTGCAGGTCGTAGCGCTGACGGACGAACGCGAGCGCCTGCACGCCTTCGACGGTGGACTTGCCCGCGGGCAGGTCCACGCCGGACTTCTTCTCCTTGACCGCGTTGTTGAGGCAGACCTCGACGCCGCCGATCGCCTTGGTGATCTCGTAGAAGCTCGACAGGTTCACCTCGGCGTACCGGTCGATCATCTTCGGCTTGCCGATGAACTTCTCCAGCGTCGCGATCAGGTTCTTGCGGCCGGCGTCCTTGGCCTTGGCGTCGACGTCCTTGAGATCGGAGTTGCCCTGCTGCTGCAGCGTCTTCGACGTGTCGTTGTAGGCGTACACGTACGCGCTGTTGAGCTTGTGCTTGCCGAAGCCGCCGGTGATCTCGACCCACGAGTCACGGGGGAAGGAGATCGCGACCGCCTTCTTACCGTTCTGGGGGATGTGCACCAGGATCATCGTGTCGGTCTGGCGCTCGCCGTCCGAAACACCGGCGTGCAGCATGTCGAGGACCTCGCGCGGCAGCGGGTTGCCCTGCGCGTCGGTGCGGCTGTCCTGGCCGACGAGCAGGATGTCGATCGCGCCGTCCAGCGGTTTCGCCGGTGGATGGCCGTTGTCCTCGAAGATGTTCGTGGTCGCGAAGCCCTGCGACGGGTCACCGATGAACTGCCAGCCCCACCAGGTCAGCGCCAGGATCGTGATCGAGACCAGGCTGAACACGACCTTCACGCCGCGGCGGGCGAACACCACGACGCCGCCGCCACGGCGCGCCGGAATGGGTGGCCCGGGCCACTCGGTCACGTGCGGTCCTCCACGAATCTCCCCAGGGCACACGCGTGCCTTGCCCGTAACTCTACTGATCCCCGTGTTAGACGTCCGTAGGCTGGTGAAAGGTTGCCCCGGTCGTGACACACTCGGCCGGTCGGTGAAGTCGTAGAGGGAGGATCGCGGGATGCGAGTGCTGGTCACCGGGGGTGCCGGGTTCATCGGTTCGCATTACGTCCGGCAGGTGCTGACGGGCGCGTACCCGAGCTTGGCCGACGCCGAGCTGATCGTGCTCGACAAGCTGACCTACGCGGGCAACGAGGCGAACCTGGAGCCGGTGCGCAAGAACCCGCGCTACCGGTTCGAAAAGGGCGACATCTGTGACGGCGCCCTGGTCAGCGAGCTCATGCGGGGCGTCGACCTGGTCGTGCACTTCGCCGCCGAGTCCCATGTGGACCGTTCGATCGCCGGCGCGGCCGACTTCGTGCTGACCAACGTGCTGGGCACGCAGACCCTGTTGCAGGCCGCGCTCGAGGCCGAGGTCGGGAAGTTCGTCCACGTGTCCACCGACGAGGTCTACGGTTCGATCGACGAGGGTTCCTGGGCCGAAGACCACGCGCTGGAGCCGAATTCGCCGTACTCGGCGTCGAAGGCGTCCTCGGATCTGTTGGCCCGTTCGTTCTTCCGCACGCACGGGTTGCCCGTCTGTGTCACGAGGTGCTCGAACAACTACGGTCCGTACCAATTCCCGGAGAAGGTCATCCCGCTCTTCGTGACCAATCTGCTCGACGGCAAGAAGGTGCCGCTCTACGGCGACGGGCTCAACGTGCGTGACTGGCTGCACGTGGACGATCACTGCCGCGGCATCCAGCTCGTCGCCGACGGTGGCGGGCCGGGCGAGGTCTACAACATCGGCGGTGGCACGGAACTCACCAACCGCGAGCTGACCGAGCGGCTGCTGACCGCCGTCGGCGCGGACTGGGAGAGCGTCGAGCCGGTCGAGGACCGCAAGGGGCACGACCGCCGGTACTCGGTCGACATCACGAAGATCTCGACCGAGCTCGGTTACGCGCCGCGTCAGTCCTTTGAGGACGGTCTGGCCGACACGGTCGCCTGGTACAGCGGAAACCGGTCGTGGTGGGAGCCGCTGAAGAAGCGTGCGGGGGCGTGAGCGGGTGCTGAGCATTCTCGTGCCGGGCGGATCCGGGCAGCTCGGGCAGGACCTCGCGGCGCTGGCCCCGGAGGCCGCGACCCCGTCGTCTTCGGAGCTGAACGTGCGCGACACCGGCCAGGTCGTCGCCGCGGTGACCGAACTGGCGGACCGTGCGCGGGCGACGGGGACGTCGCCGGTGGTGATCAACGCGGCGGCCTACACCGCGGTGGACGCGGCGGAAACCGACGAGGAGCGGGCGTTCGCGGTGAACGCCGACGGCCCGCGGGTGCTCGCCGCCGCGTGCTCGTCGCGCGGGGTGCCGCTCATCCATGTGTCCACGGACTACGTGTTCGCCGGTGACGCGACTTCGCCGTACGAGCCCGGCGACCTGCTGGGCCCGCTGAACGCCTACGGCCGGACGAAGGCGGCCGGCGAGGACGCGCTGCTCGGGTCCGGAGCGCGATCCTGGATCGTGCGAACGTCCTGGGTGTACGGCAAAACCGGGGCGAACTTCGTGAAGACCATGGCGCGCCTGGAAAAGGAGCGCGAAGAACTGTCCGTAGTGGACGATCAGGCCGGTTCGCCGACCTGGTCGCGAGACCTCGCCGCCGGGCTGCTGGAGCTGGCCGGTCGGATCGCCGCGGGTGAAGGGCCTTCGCAGCGGGTGCTGCACTGCACGGGTGGCGGGTCGACGACGTGGTGCGGGTTCGCGAAGGCGATCTTCGCGGAACTCGGCGCGGATCCGGCTCGGGTGAAGCCGTGTACGACGGCGGAATTCCCGCGCCCGGCGGCGCGTCCGGCGTATGGGGTGCTGTCGAACGCTTCGTGGCGCGAGGCGGGTCTCACGCCGCTTCGGGACTGGTCCGATGCCCTGAAGGCCTACTTCGCTTCCTGACCCCGCCCCGCGTTTCGTCCTCTGAATGCGATCGCATTCAGAGGACGAAATGCGGGAGGTCAGTGCTTCGTGCTCGCCTGGCGGTACGCGGCGACGGTGAGTTCGGCGCACGCGCGCCAGGTGAAGTTCGCGACGTGGGCGCGGCGCGCGGCCGAGGTGGCGACGGCGTGCGGGTCGCTGACGGCCATCCGCAGCGCCTCCACGAGCCCGTCGACGTCCTCGTAGGGCACCAGGCTCGCGCAGTTCCCCGCGACCTCGCGCAGCGCAGGGATGTCCGTGCACACCACGGGAACGTCCGACGCCAGCGCTTCCAGCACCGGAAGACCGAAGCCTTCGTCGCGTGACGGCAGCACCAGCGCACTCGCCCCGGCGACGACCCGCCGGAGGTTCACGTCCGACAGGTATCCGACGTGCCGCGAGCGTGAGCCCACCGAGAACGAACCGGGGCCGACGAACACCAGATCCGGCAGATCCGGCGCGGCCTCGTGGGCCTGCTGGAGCCAGTGCAGGCCCTTCCGGGGCCCGGGGGCGCCGGCGAAGAGCAGGTATTTGTCCGGGAGATCGAGTTCCTTGCGGCGCTCGGGATCCGGCGGGCGCGCGGTGAACCACGCCGGGTTCACGCCGAGCGGCGTGACGATGATCTTGCCGCGGTCCACGTCGAGCCGTTCGGCGACCTGATCGGCGACGGCGTTGGTGGGCGTGCAGATCGCGTCGGCGAGCCGGGCGCCGCGCCGGACCAGCCGCGGCAGCTCGTGATCGCTCGGCGCGAGCTCCTCGGGAGCGTCCAAAAAGGCCAGATCGTGGATGGTCACCACACCCGCCGCGCGGAACCGGCCGGGCAGCACGAAGTTGGTGCCGTGCACGACGTCCGTCGGCCCGGCGAACAGCTCGACCGGCGGCAGTTGCGAACGCAGCCACGCCTTCCGCAGCAGCCGTGCGGCCACCGGCATCCCGCGGGCCCGGACGCCGTGCGGGAGCACGTGCCGCAGCCGTCGCCAGCCGCGCAAGGTGAACGCGACCGCACGAGTGTCCACTTCGGACATGGAGGCGAGCTCTTCGGACAGGGCGACCGTGTACCGGCCGATACCCGTCCTGGCACCGAGCAGCGGGGTCCCGTCGAGCAGAACGCGCAAGGGGCGGTCAGCCACGGCCGAGCCTCTGCTTGGCGACCTTGACCACCCGGCCGCCGACGCGCCGCACGAGTTCCTTCGGTCCGCCGTCGGCGAGATACTCGCGGACCAGGTCGACGTCGCGGCGCAGCATTTCCTTGCCCCGCACCGGTACGCTGACCACGAGGTCCTCCGAACCGGGCAGCCGGTCCGCGGCGGGCCGCGGGTTCCGGCAGAACTCCACCAGCGGTTTCAGCGCCTCGGGCCAGGCGTAGCGCTGGGCGACGGCGGCCATCCGCTCGACACAGCCGGCGGCGAACTCCTCGTCGTACAACGCCTTTTCCAGCGCGTCGGCCAGCGCGTCCACGTCCTCGGCCGGGACGACGACGCCGAGCTTCTCCTCGCGGACCAGGTCGGCGAACGAGTCCCCGTCGGTGGTGACGATCGGCAGCCCGGCCCACAGGTAGTCCAGCACCCGCGTGCGGAACGCGAACGTCGTCTCGACGTGCTCGTAATGCGTGGTGACACCGCAGTTCGCGTCGAGCAGCCAGTTCTGGCGCTCCTCGTACGGCACCCACTGCTGGTTGAAGAACACGTGCTTGCCGGTGAGCCCGAGCGTGTCCGAGAGCAGCATCGTGCGTGCGCCGATGTCCATCTCGGTGACCTCGGGGTTGGGATGTTTCATCCCGAGGAACACCAGCCGGACGTCGCCGCGGCGCTGCCGCAGCCGTTCGATCGCCCGGACCAGGGTCAACGGGTCGAACCAGCTGTAGACCCCGCCCGCCCACAACACGACGTGATCGGTCTCGCCGATGCCGTCCAAAGTGGACCGAAGGCCGGGTCCGGTGCGGACCGGTGCCTGCGGGGACAGGCCGAACGGGACGATCGACAGCAGCGACTGGGTGGTCGGGTCGGCGTCGTACAGCCGCGGCGAGAGCCTGCCCATCGCGGCGAGGTGGCCCAGCCAGAAGTGGCGCTGACGCTCCGACGCGCACAGGAAGAAGTCGCCGCGCTCCAACTGCGCGTCGAGGACCTTGGTGACCCCGATGAGGTCCAGTGCCCGTTTGTCGTCGGGTACGCCCTTGCCCTGTTCGAGCAGCTCCAGATGCATCGGGTCGTACAGGTCCGCGACGACGATCTTGTGCGCGTACTGCTCCTTGAGGGACGGCGCGAGCTCCAGCACGTGCCCCTGCAGGACGATGATGTCGGCCCACGCGATCGGCGTCTCCAGATCGCGCCTGGTCGCCGCGCTGACCCGGAACGCCGCGGGCGGCGGGTCGGCGAGGGGGTTGATCGTCACCAGGTGGACGTCGTGCTCCGTGGCCAGGGTCGCGGCCATGTTCCACGCGCGGATCGCCGGGCCCGCCATCCGTTCGGTGATCGAGTCACCGGTGATCACCAGTACCTTGCGGCGCTGCCCGAAGAGCGCGTCGATGCCGAACGTCTCGACCAGCACGTCGTGCGCGGCGAGATAGCGCGGCAGCGGGTACGCGGGCTCCAAGGCCTTGCGCAGCAACGGAAGCAGATCGGCATCGGTGCGGACGCGGGCTGCCTGCTCGGCGGCACGGGACTCGGTGAGCGACGGCAGTAGTTCGACGAACTGGTCGATCGCCAGTACTCCGGCCAACGTCGTCCTCGGCACCTCGACCGGGCCGGTTTCGGCCGGGCCGACACCCTGGGCGAGATCGAACCGGGTGGCGTCGAGGTCCCCGCGCGCGGTCGCCCGGCGGACGGCCAGCGCCAGCGCGGCGGGGAGCGCGCGCGAGAGGGTCTCGTCGGAGAGGTTCTTGTACAGCGCCGCCAAGGCGTTGCGCTCCAGCAAGAACGTTTCACGCCCGGAGTCCGGAGCGTCCACTGTGGACATCGTGGCGTGGTGCTTGTGGTAGGTCAGCGACTCGGGCACGTAGCGCACGCGCCAGCCGCGCAGGTTCAGCCGCCAGCCGAGGTCGACGTCCTCGTAGAACATGAAGAACCGCTCGTCGAACCCGCCGAGTTCGGCGAACACCCCGGCACGGACGAACATCGCCGAACCGGTCGCGAACAGGACGTCCTTGGCGATCTCGTGTTCGGCGGCGGGGACGTCGGCCAGCGGGCTGCCGGCGTGGCGTTTGTAGCCCATGCCGAACCAGGTCAGGCCCGCGTCGACGAAGTCGGTGCCGGTGCCGTCCCAGTCGAGGACCTTGCTGGCCACCGCGGCGACCGTCGGCTGTGCGCGCAGCTCGGCGACGGCCGCGCCGACCCAGCCGGGGGCCGGGCGGGCGTCGTTGTTGAGGAAGGCGAGGACGGTGCCGGTGGCGTGCCGCGCGCCGAGGTTGCAGCCGCCCGCGAAACCGGAGTTCACCGGCGATTCGACGAGCTTGACGCCCGGTGCGGCGGCCTTGATCTCGGCGACGTCGCTGCCGCCGGAGGCGTTGTCGACGCAGATGACCTCGAGGTTCGGGTAATCGTGTTCAGCGAGTGCGCGCAGGCAGGTGACGGTGTCGGCGGCCCCCCGGTAGTTCACGACGATCACCGAGACGACCGGTTGCGTTTCCCCCTGCGCCAAAGCCGTACTCCCTGCTCTCGATTGGGGCAAGCTTAATTGCCCGCCCACGCCTCCCAGACCGCGCCTCGGCCCAGTGTCGCCCGTCGCCCTACAGCCCGCCGCTCGACCAGCGTGCGCGGCAGGCGCGCGGCGACGGCGCCCAGGACGCGGCACCGGAGACTCAGACGGAAGTTCGGTGCCATCGGTTTCCCCCGGAGGGGCAGTACCAGGGTGAGTACGGCGAACTTCACCAGCTGGCGGATCGCCACCGCGCGCGGAGCGCAGCGCAGGAGGGTCAGGAGGCGGTTGCGTTCATTCCACAGGTGGAACCGGACCGAACCCGGCAGAGTGCTCGCGCCATGCTCATGGGTGACGTCGGCTTCGGCGCTGACGACGTCCCAGCCCGCCAGCCGCAGCCGCCACGCGGTGTCGGTGTCCTCGTAGTAGCAGAAATAGGAGGCGGGGACGCCGCCGACGGAACGGAGCGCCTCGACGTCGAGGACGGCCGCGCCCCCGCAGAAGCCGAAGACCTCTTCGACGGGTTCCGGCAGGTCGGCGCCGTGACCGTCGGCCGTCAGGCGGACGCCGGTGGACTGGACGGTCCCGTCGGGGAGCGTCAGCCGGGCGCTCACGGCGGCGGCGAGCGGCGCCTTCGCGAGCGTGTCTTCGCAGGTCGCGAGCCATTCCGGGGTCGGCGCGGCGTCGTCGTTGAGCCAGGCCATCAGCGGAGTGTCCACTTTGTCCAGTGCGGCGGCCATGGCGCCCGCGTAGCCGGTGTTGCGCCGCAGCCGGAGCACTTCGGGCTTCGACGGATGGGCGGCGACCAGGGCGGCCGTTCCGTCGTCGGAGGCGTTGTCGACGACCAGGGTCCGGTGCGCGCGGGTCTGCGCGGCGAGGGCGTCGAGGCAGGCGGTGATGTGCGCGGCGCCGCGCCAGGTGACCACGACGACGGTGGTGCTGGTCATGGTGGAGAGAATAGTGACCATGCCCGAACTGGTCGTGCTCGCCGAGCAGCTGCTGGCGCCGGTCCCCGGCGGGACCGGCCGCTACACCGGTGAGCTGCTGCGCGCGCTCGCCGAGACGGCACCGCCGGGCTGGACGGTGTCGAGCGTCGTCGCGCGGCACGCCGACATCGAAGCCGCGGTCGTCGAGGGGGTCGAGGGGCCGCGCGTGCTGCCGATCCCGCCCCGGGGGCTGATCGCCGCTTGGCAGCTCGGCCTGCCGTGGTGGCCGGGCGGCGACGCGGTCCACGCACCGACGCCGCTCGCGCCCGCCAGGGTGCCGAGGGGGCGGACGCTGTCGGTCGCGGTGCACGACACGGTGCCGTGGACGCATCCTGAGACGCTGACCCCGCGCGGCGTCGCGTGGCACAAGGCGGTGATCGCGCGGGCCGCGTCGCGGGCGACCGCGCTGACCGTGCCCACGCAAGCGATTGCGGACGCGCTCGCCCGGCTCGTCCCGGTCTCGGTACCGGTGCGCGTGATCCCGCACGGGGTGCGGCCGCCCGCCGGGTTCGCCGAGGTCGCGCTGCCGGAGAAGTACGTGCTCGCGATCGGGACGATCGAGCCGCGCAAGGGCATCGACGTGCTGATCGACGCCGCCGGCCGGATCGGGGTGCCGCTGGTGCTGGCCGGTCAGCCGGGGTGGGGCGGCATCGACCCGGCGGCGCTGGCGCGCGAGCACGGCGCCGACGTCCGGGTGCTGGGGAAGGTGAGCGACGCGGAACTGGCGTTCGCGCTGCGGGGCGCGTCGGTGCTGGCGATGCCGAGCCGGGCGGAGGGGTTCGGGCTGCCGCTGATCGAGGCGATGGCCGCCGGGGTGCCGGTGGTGCATTCGGACGCTCCCGCCCTGGTCGAGGTGGCCGGGGGAGCGGGCGTCACCGTCCCCGTCGGCGACGCGCAAGCGCTTGCGGATTCCCTTCGCGACGTCCTCGACCAGCCGGAGCGTGCGGCGGCCCTGCGTGACAGTGGTCTCAGTCGTTCGAGTGAGTTCACCTGGCAACGAGCCGCTTCCGCGGTCTGGGGGCTTCACCTGCGCTAGCAGTTTGTCGGTTCCCCACCGCGGGCCTGGTGCACGGCCGTACCCTCCTAGGGTGACCGATGACCCTCGCGTGCTTATCGACGCGACCGCCGTCCCCGCGGACCGGGGTGGCGTCGGTCGCTACGTGGATTCGCTGGTCGCGGCGCTGGACGAGGACGGCGCGCGGATCACCGTCGTCTGCCAGCCGCGGGACGCGGTGCTGTACGACCGGCTCGCGCCCGGCGCGCGCATCGTGCCCACGTCACCGTCGACATCGACCAGGACGGCCAGGCTGACCTGGGAGCAGGCGACCCTGCCCCGGCTGGTCCGCCGGCTCGCCGCCGACGTGGTCCATTCGCCGCACTACACGATGCCGCTGGCGAGCCCGGCCGCTTCAGTGGTGACGCTGCACGACGCGACCTTCTTCACCGACGCGGTCCTGCACTCTTCGGTGAAGGCGCGCTTCTTCCGGGCCTGGACCGCGACGGCGCTTCGCCGCGCGACGCTGTGCGTCGTGCCGAGCATCGCGACGGCGGCCGAACTGGGGCGAGTCGGCCAGGTACGCACGGCGGAACTGGAGATCATCCACCACGGCGTCGAACCGGACCGGTTTCATCCGCCGTCGCCCGCGGAGATCGAGGCCGCGCGCAAGGCCGTCGGACTCGGGAAGACGCCGTACGTCGCCTTCCTCGGCGCGCTGGAACCGCGCAAGAACGTGCCCGCGCTGATCCGCGGCTTCGCCCACGCCGTGATCGGCAGGCCGAACCCGCCCGCGCTGGTGCTGGCCGGGCAGCCGGGCTGGGACTCGCAGGTCGAACGCGCACTGGACGCCGTTCCGCACCGGCTGCGGGTGATCCGGGCGGGATATCTGCCGTTCGACACGCTCGCCGGTTTCCTCGGCGGCTCCGAACTGGTCGCCTACCCGAGTCTCGGCGAGGGATTCGGGCTGCCGGTGCTGGAGGCGATGGCGTGCGGCGCGAGCGTGCTCACGACGCGACGGCTTTCGCTGCCGGAGGTCGGCGGGGACGCGGTCGCCTACTGCGGTGTCGGCGCCGGAGACGTCGCCGCGGCCATCTCGGAGCTGCTCGACGCCCCGGCTCGTAGGGCCGAGCTGGCCGAAGCCGCGCTTCGGCGGGCGAAGGAGTTCTCGTGGGCGACGACCGCGGAGCGGCATCGTGAGGCTTACGCGAAGGCTTGGCACCGGCATGCGCAGCGGCGGGCGAGCTAGCTTTGCTGTCCTGAAGGCCTCCTTTGAGACGTTGGATGTCTCAAAGGGGACCTTCAGGACTCCCACGCTCGGCGGCCGGGCGGGGAGCAAGGGACCTTTGCTACCGCCGCACGGCAGCCTGCGTTCGAGAACAGCGGTACTCTCTGAACGCGAGGTTCCGGTGGGACCGAGTATGAGAGCTCGCGACGCGTCCGGACGGTCGTCTCGCGAGCTTTTCGCTTCATGCTCGACGCGGCCGGGCGGGGAGCAAGGGACCTTTGCTACCGCCCCGGTGGGGTGGGGCCGAAGTCGCGTTCGGTGACGGGTGGACAATGGCCGCGTGACTGAGCACCCCAGCTACGGCGACGGGATCGCCGTCGTGACCGTGACGTACTTCCCCGGCGAGACCCTGGAGAAGTTCCTCGACACCCTCGAGAAGGCGACGGACCGGGACATCCAGGTCGTCGTCGCCGACAACGACTCCACGGACGACGCGCTGGACAAGGCCGCCCGCCGGGACAACGTCAAGCTGCTCAGGATCGGCGAGAACGTCGGTTACGGCACCGCCGCCAACCGGGGCGTCGCGGAACTCGACGACAGCTACGGCTGGGTCGCCGTGGTGAACCCGGACGTCGAATGGGAGCCCGGTTCGCTCGACGCGTTGCTCGAGGTGGCCGGGCGCTGGCCGCGCGGTGGCGCCTTCGGCCCGCTCATCCACGATCTCGACGGCACGGTGTACCCGTCGGCCCGGCTGCTGCCGTCGTTCGGCCGCGGGATCGGGCACGCGGCGTTCGGCAAGATCTGGCCGGGCAATCCGTGGACGCGGCAGTACCGGCAGGAGACCGGTACCCCGGTCGAGCGCACGGCCGGCTGGCTTTCCGGGTCCTGCCAGCTGTTCCGTCGCGAGGCCTTCGATTCGGTCGACGGGTTCGACACGCGCTACTTCATGTACTTCGAGGACGTCGACCTCGGCGACAGGATGACCCGCGCCGGCTGGCTGAACGTGTACGCGCCTTCGTCCAGTGTCATGCACATCGGCGGTCACTCGACGTCGCAGGCTTCGGCGAAGATGTTGCGCGCGCACCACGACAGTGCGTACCGCTACCTCGCGGACCGTCACCGCGGTCTCCTGTGGAAGCCGGTCATACTCGCGGTGAAGGCCGGTCTCGCGCTGCGCCTCAAGCTCGAAACGCGCCGGAAGTAGCCGTTCCGGCCACCGGAATTCACGCGACCGGGTTCCTCGTCGTCGTTACCGTCGGTGCATGGACTTCGCCGCACTGGACACCTGGCTGACGGAACGCGCCGGGGAGGACCGCTTTTCCGGAGTCGTGCTGATCCGGCGCGGCGACGAGACGCTGTTCGAACACGGCTACGGCCTGGCCAGCCGCCGCTGGTCGGTGCCGAACGCGCCGGACGTCCGGTACGACACCGCGTCGATCACCAAGGTCGTCACCGCGATCGCCGCATTGCGGCTGGTCGACGAAGGCCGCTTGGACCTCGACCGCCCGATCGGCGAGATCGTCGACCTCGGCGGCACGGTGATCGCGGCCGGGGTGACGACGCGGCAGCTGCTCACGCACACGTCCGGGATCGCCGACGACGCCGATGAGGAAGCCGGCGAGAGCTACGAAGCGCTGTGGGTCGACAAGCCGGTGTACTCGGTCGTCGAGACGCGTGACCATCTGCCCAATTTCGCTTACCGGGCACCGAATTTCGCGCCGGGCGAGGGCTGCCGGTACTGCAATTCGGGCTACGTCCTCGCAGGGCTGGTGATCGAGGAGATCACCGGAAGGCCGTATCGCGACCACGTTCGGGAAGCCGTGTTCGACCGCGCGGGGATGACCGATTCGGGGTTCTTCGACCGGCGTGATCCGCAGCCGAGGGTCGCCGAAGGCTGGGACCCGATCCTCGACGGCGACCGGATCACCGGCTGGAAGCAGAACATCTTCAGTTACCCGCCGATCGGTTCACCCGACGGAGGGGCGTACTGCACCGTCGGCGACCTCGTGCGGCTTCTGCGGGCGATCCGCGAAGAACGGCTCCTGAGCCCTGAGCGCACGAAGGAGTTCCTCACGCCGCAGGTGCTCCACAGCAGCGGAGTCTGGTACGGCTTCGGCCTCGAATTCGTGCTGGCATCGGACGGTTCGGTGCGGCACTACTACAAGGACGGCGGGAACGTCGGCGTCTGCTCGCTGATGCGGCATTACCCGGCCGAAGCGCTGGACGTTGCGATGTTGTCCAACGCCACGTACGGCGGGGGAGCGGCGATCAAGGAGATCGATCGCGTGATCCGGATGCTATGAAAGGTCCTTTCCTTGCAAAATTTGCAAGGAAAGGACCTTTCATAGCGCGCGCGTGGGGGCTAGATGCCGTCCAGCCGGCGCGAAAGGTTCGAACGCCCCGAAGGATTCTGCTTCACCGTCGGCACCAAGCCGCCGACCTCGTTCTCGACGGTCTCCGGCTCCGGCTGCTCGATCAGCGGGCTCTGCACCGGAGTGGCGGGCGGCCGCCGGGTGAGCGGGGTCGTCGCCTGCGGGAGCGGTCTGGTCGGCTGCGGGGTGCCGGGACGCCGGGGATACGGCTGCGGCTGAGTCGAGCCTTCGCCCCGCGCCGGCGGCAGGTCCAGCCGCGTCGTAGGTTCGGGTCCCGCGAGCGGGTGGTCGTTCTCCGCGATCAGCGAAGCCGGTAGCTGAGTGGTCGTGTCCGGGTCCGACGAACGATCGATCTCGGCGACCACCGACCGGGGGATCTGCTGAGTGTTCGCGGAGTCCATCGGAGACGTCGCGTTGTCCGGTGTCACGACGAAGGCTCCACGCGCGCTAGCGCGTGCGAGCAAGGCGTCCGCCCGAGCACGGGGGTCCATTCCCCTAGGCCTCCCGACTGACCTGGGGCCCTCTGGGTTCAGGGCCGACTGTGTGTTGTCTAGGGTAGGCCCTAGGAGCGGCCGCCGTCAGCAGACCCGCGAACGTCGTCCGACAAATATCGGTGTCAGGCTTCCATGTCCGAAAGGATCCGGGTGCTGGAGTCGGCCTTGTCCGTGCCGCCGATGCCGTAGATCATCGAGATGTCGTTCCGGGCCCCTGCCTCGACCTCGTCGGCGGGCAGCTCGTCGACGTTGCGCCGGTCCCCGCCGTTGCAGAACTCGAGCTCCGTGTCCGGGTACGCCGCGCGGATCAGGTCGAACGACTCGTTGATGCCCGGCCCCTGCTCGACGGCGACGTACACGTCGTCGACGATGCGCAGCGCGCGGACGATCCGGGCCCGGACGTCCTCGACCTGGATCACCCTGCCCTTCTTGAGGACCTGCTGGTGATCGTTGTTGACGATGACGATCAGGTAGCCCGACCGTGCCTGAGCGGCTTCGAACAGGTCGAGATGGCCCTGGTGGAGCGGGTTGAAGTACCCGCTGACGATCGAGGCCTTCGCCGGTCGCTCGGTCATCGTCGCTGTCCTCCATAGGCTTACGGGTTCGGGTGGCCCGCCCACCCTAGCCGAGTGCCGGGTAGTTTCCGTGTGTGCGATTCCGTCCTGCCTTCGAGCTGGACCTGGACACGGTTCTGGGCCCGCTGAGCCGTGGGTCGCGTTCGCCCAACGTCGTCCGGACCGAGGCCGGGGTCACCTGGCTGGCCGTGAACACCGCGGACGGCGCGGGCACGCTCGCGCTGCTGCGGCGCGCGGACGGCGAGATCGAGGCGGAGGCCTGGGGGCCCGGCGCGGAAAGGCTGCTCGAAGGGGTCCCGGCGATGCTCGGCGCGCACGACGACGACTCCGGATTCGTCGCGCACCACGACGTCGTCGCGTCGGCTCGGCGCCGGAACCCGGGACTGCGCCTCGGCTCGACCGGCCGGGTGTGGGACGCGCTGGTGCTCGCCGTGCTGGAACAGAAGGTGACCAGTACGGAGGCCCTGCGGTCGTGGGGCGAACTGTGCCGCTGGTTCGGCGAACCGGCGCCAGGACCGGGGCCGTCACGGTTGCGCGTGCCGCCGACGCCCGTCGCCATCCGATCCATTGTGGACTGGAAATGGCATCGCGCCGGGGTGGATCTGAAACGGCGGACGACGCTGATCGCCGCGGCCCGTGTCGCGCCGCGCCTGGAGAAGGCCGTCGAACTGAAGGGTGTCGAAGGCCGGGCCTGGCTGCGGAAGGTGCCCGGCATCGGCGTGTGGACCGCGGCGGAGATCGCGCAGCGCGCCTGGGGAGACCCGGACGCGGTCAGCTTCGGCGACTACAACATCCCGTCGATGGTCGGGCACGCGCTCGTCGGCACGAAACTCGACGACGCCGGGATGTCGGAAGTGCTGGCGCCGTATTCACCGCAGCGGCAGCGCGTGGTGCGCTACCTCTCGACGGCCGGCTTCCGGCGGCCGAGGTTCGGGCCGAAGATCGAACTCCGCGACTACCGCGCGATGTGACTCAGTTGCCCCAGCCCTGCGGCGGGTAGGGCTGCTGCTGGCTCGGGTACTGCGGCTGCTGCTGCGGGTACTGCTGGTACGGGTACACCGGGGGCTTCGGCTTGTTGAGCGCCTTCACCAGGAAGAAGATCCCGACGCCGACGCCGGCGAGGAACAGGATGACGACCAGCAGCATCAACACGGAGACTCCCATTCGGTGAGGCTAGCCCAGGGCGGCGTCGACGATCGCCAGGGCCTCGTCGCGGCCGAGCCCCAGTTTCCTGGTCAGCGCGGCGTAGTCGGCGGCGGCCCGCCGCGCCCGCTCCCGGGTCTCGTCACCGACCGCGCTCACGAACGTCCCCGCCCGGCCACGGGTCTCGATCAGGCCGGCTTCTTCGAGTTCGCGGTAGGCCTTGGCGACCGTGTTCGGGGCGATGCCGAGGTCTTCGGCGAGTTTCCGCACGGTCGGCAGTTTCGCCCCGACGGGCAGCGTGCCGTCGTTGATCCGCTCCGCGTAGGCGGTGCGGACCTGCTCGAACGGCGGGACCGAAGAGTTCGGGTCGACCCTGACCATGCGGTTTTCTCCCTGCTGGGGTTACTGGCTGGGCGGGACCACCTGGGTCCGGTCGCCGCCGCCACCGGGGACGACCTGGGTGGCGTCACCGGACACCACCTGCGTGCGGTCGGCGTTCGCGGGCGACACGACCTGTGTGCGGTCGGCGTTCGCGGGGGAGACCACCTGCGTCCGGTCGGCGGCCGCCTGCTGCTGCGGGGACACGACCTGTGTGCGGTCCGCGTTCGGGTCGATCGGCGGCCCGGCCTGCGGAGGAGGCGGCGGGAAACCGGGCTGGGGCATACCGGGCGCGCCGAACGGGCTGGGCGCCGGGGCGCCGGGCGGCGGCGCGAAACCCGCCGGGGCCG
>NZ_JBPQFM010000045.1:0-26268 GCF_051373225.1 Amycolatopsis sp. w19
TGGGAAGTCCGCGACGACCTCCACCAAGGCTTCCTCACCCTCGGCTGCGCCATCATCTGCTGGCGCAGACTCAAAGCCCACTCATTCTGTTAGGACCCCTAAATGCGGCGGAGCCAGCTTGTGAACCGGCCTCGGGGCTTCGGGATCTCACCGCGCTCGACGAGCCACGTGCCGAAGGCGTCCGCATAGGCCCGCGCGCGGATCGCGTCGGTCTTCGGATGGCTCGTCGCGTACTCGCGGAAGAGCGCGGAGAACCGGTCACCGAGGGCTTCGGCGAGGTCCGGGCGGAGGTAAGCGGCCAACCTGCTTTGCTTGTTCCGCAAGACGTTCGCCTCGATGCGGAGCCTGTCCTCGTCGAAGCCCGCCGGGGCGTCGCCTCCGGCGAGAAGCGCCTTGAGCAGCTCCGCCTGCTGCTCGGCGAGCCGCTCCCGGGGCGACGTCACGGCGAGACCGCTTCCCGCAGCGCGGCCAGTTCCGCCGCCAGTTCGGTGTCGGACGGGTAGTCGTCGTCGCGCTCCAGCAGGACGCCGGGCGGTTCGGTGCGCCGCCGCAGTTCGCGCAGCAGGTCCAGGACTTCCGGCACCACCGGATGGGCGTGCGTGTCGTGATAGACGCCGTCGCGTTCGACGCCGCCCGCCATATGGGTGTACGCCAGGCGCTCCCACGGGATCTCGTCGAGGAACCGCTCGGGATCGGTGCCGAGGTTGCGGGCGTTGGCGTACAGGTTGGCCACGTCGACGATCAGCAGGCAGCCGGTCCGGTCGGTGAGCTCCCGCAGGAACTCCGATTCGGTGAACTCGGCGGCCGGCCATTCCAGTACCGCCGCGATGTTCTCCAGCGCGAACGGGACCTCCACGATGGACTGCGTCAGTTTGACGTTGTCCACCAGGACGTCGAGTGCTTCGCGGGTGCGGGGGAGCGGCATCAGATGGCCCGAGTCGAGGCCGCCCGCGCGCACGAAGCACACGTGGTCGCTGGCCAGCGGTGCGCCGAGCTCGCGGGTGACCTCCGCGAGATGCTCGACGCGCGCGGTGTCCAGCGGTTCGGCTCCGCCCAGCGACAGCGAGACCGCGTGCGGAAGGACCGGCATTCCCTTGTCGCGCAAGGCGACCAGGGTCTCCGGCAGATGCCCGGCGTGCAGGTTCTCGGCGACGACCTCGACCCAGTCGACGCCCGGCAGCCGCGCGATCGACAGGTCGAGCTCGTGCCGCCAGCCGATGCCGATCCCGAGCCTGCCGGGCCCGTCAGCCGCCACAGCCGCCGCCCCCACCGCAGGAGCTGCCGCCGCTGCTGCACGAGCTGCCGCCGCTGCTGCACGAAGAACCGCCGCCGGACGAACCGCCGCCGAAACCGCTGGAGAGCTGCGGCGGGATCAGGGCCGCGCTCAGCTCCTCGTCGGGGTAGGAGGCGAGGCCGCCGAACGCGACCGCCGCCGCGGCACCACCCAGCACGGCGCCGCCGACGTAGCCCGGTCCGTTCGGGATGCCGCGTTTGCGCTCCCGCCCGTGGGCGGACCTGGCCTTGTGGAGGACACGGTTGCCTTCTGCGGTCGGCCGCGGGCCCGGCCGCTTGTTCTTGAGCGCACGGGCGATCAGTGTCGCGCCCCCGGCCGCGATCAGCATCGGGATCAGGAATCCGACCGGGCGGTCGCCGGCGAGCCCGGCGATCAGGCGCACCACACCGAAGACCAGTACGGCGAGGTACAGGAAGTACACGACCCGGCGGATCCGTGGCCCCTGATCGACGACGACCAGCCCGCGTCCCTCCAGATCCTTGGCGAGCGCCTGCATCGGACCCGACAGCCGCAGCCGGTCACGGATGCCGCGGGTCGTGGCGTTGTGCCCCGGCCGCGCGCTCTTGGCGACGGCCTTCTCGATCGGGTCGGCGGGCTCGGGACCGGTGAGCTGGAGCTGCTTCGCGCTGCTGACCCGCAAGGTCCCGCGGTCGACCAGCGCCGCGATGGCCGTGTCGACCACCCGGTCCGAGCCGCCGGCGAGATAGGCGAACTCGTACACCGTCGGCTGCGGCCCGCTCACTTCGGCGCTCGGGGTTCTGGTGCCCAGCTTGGCCGCGATCGTCCACACGAGACCGGCGACCACCGGGAACACCAGCAGGATGGCGTAGATCGTCAGGAACGTGGGTCCGGGGATGCCCCAGGTGTATTCCATCGCACGGGCCTTTCACGAGCAGGTGCACTTACCGTAGTCGGACGCCGCGCGGTCCGATCGTGGTTCCGTGATTCGAGCATCCGGCGCGGAGTCCGGCGACGGCAGTTGGGCCGTCAGCCGCCGCAGCCGCCTCCACCGCCGCCGCAGGAAGAACCTCCACTGCCGCACGAGGAGCCTCCGCCGCCGCACGAGGAACCGGCGACGTACATGCCGCCTCCGCCGCACGTGCTCGCCGTACCGGCGAAGAGCCTGGCCTTCGTGCCGCCGGTCCTGATCAGCGTGATCGCGACGACCTTGTCCGGGAAGGCCTGCCAGCCGTCGAGCGCCACCTGCCCGGCCGCGGTGCGGGCCAGGCCGCGGTCCCAGTCGCCGTATCGGAGCGCCAGCGTGCCCGCGGCGGTCGCCCGGCCGGATCCGTCCGGCCATTGCCGCCACGCGGCCAGGCCGATCGCGCCGATCACCCCGACGATCAAGACCACGAGGGCGCCGACCGGCCGGTGCAGCGGTACGGCGTTCGCCAGCCGCACGATCCCCAACGTCAAGACGGCCACGGACAACGCGATCGCGTACTGCCAGCCCATCCGGCGGTGTTTCTCGGCGACCAGCAGGCCACGCTGCTCGAGATCGGCGCGCAACTCCCGGACGGCCTCGTGTCGAGCCATCTTCGAGCGCAGCTCACGCAGGCCGGTCCCGTTGCCGTGGACGAGTGAGACGACCGCGCGCTCGAAGGGGTCGGCGGGCGCCGGCTCGACCGGGTGCAGGAGGCCGCGTCCGTCCGGCCGCAGGGAGTGCCTCGCGATCAGACCGGCGACGGCGGTGTCGGTGACCCGCTCCGCGCCGTCCGCCAGCGCGGCCAGGTGGTAGAGACCGGGCACCGTCCTGGCACCGGTGTCACGGCGCAGCCACCACTCGTTCGCCACGGCGAGCGCGACCGGCAGTACGGCACAGACTCCGTACAGCCACGCGAAAGCCGGTCCGGAGATCCCCCAGGGTTCGTTCATACGACACCGCCCTCCCCGACGCTGTTCCTGTCATCCGGGAACGCGTCGGGAAGGGCGGTGGTTCGCTTCGTTCGGTTACGACTCGGGAACGAGCTTCAGCGAGATCGAGTTGATGCAGTACCGCTGATCCGTCGGCGTGGCGTAACCCTCGCCTTCGAAGACGTGCCCGAGGTGGCTGTGGCACGACTTGCACAGCACCTCGATCCGGCGCATCCCCATGGTGGTGTCCTCGCGGAGGAGGACGGCGTCGGTGTCGGCCGGGTCGTAGAACGACGGCCAGCCGCAGTGGCTCTCGAATTTCGTGTCGCTGCGGAACAGCTCGGCGCCACAGGCTCGGCACTGGTAGACACCGGTGGTCTTCTCATCGGTGTACTCACCGGTGAAGGGGCGCTCGGTGCCCGCCTGGCGAAGGACGGCGTACTCGTCGGGGCTGAGCTGCTCCCGCCATTCCTGCTCGGACTTGACCACGCGCGGCGTGGCTCCGACAACGGGTTTCATGCCTTTCACCGGTTCCACGTTACCCCGCGAGCCACGCGATGGCCCGGCCGATGATGTCCCATGCGGTGACCATCACGCCGAGCACGATGAGGACCACGAGCAGTGCCGAAACCCACCAGCGCAGGCCGCCGAGCCGGTTGCTGGAGTCGGCGAAATCGGAGACACCGTCGAGGCAGGCCTCCACGGTGAAGTTCGGGCCGCAGCGTTCGATGCGGTCCAGATGCTCGGCGAAGGCC
The DNA here is from genome assembly GCF_051373225.1 of Amycolatopsis sp. w19. Classification (NCBI taxonomy): domain Bacteria; kingdom Bacillati; phylum Actinomycetota; class Actinomycetes; order Pseudonocardiales; family Pseudonocardiaceae; genus Amycolatopsis; species Amycolatopsis sp. w19. Next base: position 3,904 of record NZ_JBPQFM010000045.1, read on the forward strand.
CGGGCCTCGGGGTCGTGCGGGTCGAGGCCTACCAGGTCTTCCTGGAAGCGAGGATTCTGACGAGGTCCGAAAGGTCCGCTATCGGCCATACCGGCAACAGTAAGCCACGATCGGCGATTGGCCTACCAGCAGCGAGGCGGGTCTCACCCCCGCCACGCTGCGTCAGTTGCCGAGTACTCGCGTGTCGGCGTCGCCCAGGGAGTGCTGTCGTAAGCTCTGGACTGTGTGGATTTTGGTGCGTTGGATGACCAGAAATCCACACAGTCGCGAGGGGTGCCGGCTCTAGTTGCCCTGCGCGCTGCGGGTGTCCCCAGCGATCAGCAGCTGACCGCCGCCACCGTCGATCACGCGAACGGTCTTCGCCTCGGACCCGCCGGATTTGAACGTGAGGTTGATGGTGATGTCGACCGAGCCGTCGGCGTTGTTGCCCTTGTTCGCGCTGGCGCCCTTGTAGCTGCTCAGCTGCTTCGTCGCCCAGTACTCCTGATACTTCCCCTGGTCGCCGTACACCGCTTGGGCGTCGGGGGTCAGCATCGCCCAGCCTTCGGGCGTGCCGGCGCTGCTGTAGAAGTCCACGACCCGCTGCCCGGCGGGCTGGTACCCGATCTTGCCGCCGCTCGACGCCGCGGAAGACGGAGGCGCGCTGCTCTTGGAGCCACTCGACTTGGGTGCCGAGGTGCCCGGCTGCGGGTTCGCCCCGGCGTTGTTCCCGCCCGGGGTGTTGCCCCCGTTGCTCGAGTTCAGGATCAGGAACACGATCACGGCGATCACCACGACCGCGGCACCGGCGCCCGCGAACAGGACGGCCTTGCGCTTCGCGTCGGTCGGCTTGGCGGGCGACGGCCGCATCGGGGCGGCAGCGGACGGCGGCGGGCTCATCGCGGCGACCGGACGCGGCGGGGTGTTCGGCGGGGCGGACGGCGAGCGCATCGGGATGAACGCGGCCGTCGGCGTGTGCGTCTTGGTGGGTTGCGGAGGAGCCGCGGCGGAGGGGACCGGCTTGTCGGTCCGCTGCCACGGCGGGCGGTCTCCGCCGGGGATGCCGTGTCCGGGGGTTTCGGGCACGGCGGGCTGTCTACCGCCGCCCGCTCCGAAAAGCCGCGGCGAGGCGGCCGTGCCCGCACCGGATTCGTTCGCCGCCAGCGCGGCGAGGCGCTCCCTGGCCTCGGCCATGGTCGGGCGCTCGGTGGGCTCGGTGCGCAGCAGGCTCATCAGCAGCGCCGTCGCGGCGCCCGCCTGCTGCGGCGGGTTGATCTGGCCGTTCGCGGCCGCGTACAGCAGCGCGAGCTGGTTGGAGCTGTTCCCGTACGGCGTCTGGCCCTCGATCGCCTGGTAGAGCGTCGCGCCGAGCGCGAAGACGTCGGAGCTGGGCACCGGGTCCGAACCGCGCGCCAGCTCGGGTGCGAGGTACGCCGGGGTGCCGCCGATCAGGCCGGTCTGGGTGAGCGTCATGTCACCCGCCGCGCGGGAGATGCCGAAGTCGGTGATCTTCGCGGTGCCGGACTCGTCGATCAGGATGTTGCCCGGTTTGACGTCGCGGTGCACGATCCCGGCGCGGTGCGCGGCGACCAGCGCCGACGCGACCTGCTCGCCGATCTTCGCGACGCGCCCCAGCGGCAGCGTGCCTTCGTCGGAGATGATCGCCGAGAGGCTCGGGCCGTTCAGGTACTCCATCACCAGGCAGGGGTCGCCGCCGTGCTCGGCGATGTCGAACACCACGATCGCGTTCGGATGCTGGAAGCGGGCCGCGTTCTTCGCCTCGCGCATGGCGCGCTGGCGCATGTTGTCGCGTTCGGCCTCGGAGACACCCGGCTGCGGGAGGATCTGCTTGACCGCCACCGAGCGCTCGAGGCGGACATCGATGGCACGCCAGACCACCCCCATGGCACCGCTACCAATTTGCTCGACCAGGCGATAGTGCCCAGCGATCAGCTGACCGGTGTCGATGGCGACTGCTCCTGACACATTCTCCGGGTGATGGTGGCGCTACGCGGCCTGACAGGTCCCGCGCACCCGATCGAGTGTAGCGGGCGGCGGTTTCGGCTCCCCGTCAGCTCGCCGGTGCGGAGGCGGGCAATTCTTCCTCGCCGCTCGGTTCGGGCGTCGGAGGGGCCTTGCGCCGGAAGACCTTGACCAGCCCGATGGCCCCCGCGGCGGCGAAGACGGCGTAACAGATCAGCAGGGCGGGAGGTGTTTCCCCGGTCAGCGCGTCGCCGAGGACGACGACGGCGACCGTACCCGGCAGGCTGCCGAGCGCGGTCCCGATCAGATACGGGGCGAAACGAACAGATGACACTCCGCACAGGTAACTGAACGGAGCGAACGGCACCATCGGGATCAGCCGTAAGGAGGTGATCGCCAGGACTCCGCCGTCCGAAAGCCGGTCGTTGACCGCGCGGACCTTGGCCCGGTGCAGGTGCCGGGTGACCAGATCGCGGCCGAGTGCCCGCGAAAGAGCGAACGAGAGCCCCGAGGCGACCGTGGTCGCCAGGATGCCGACGACGATCCCCGTCGTGGCGCCGAGCAGCAGCCCGCCGGCCAGGTTGAACACGGTGCGCGGGATCGGCGCCACCGTCAGCACCGAATAGACCAGGAAGAACACCAGCGGGGTGGCCGGTCCGGTCTCGGCGGCCCAGGCCCGCAACCCGGCCGGACTCGGGATCGGCAGCAGCGCCGCCGCCGCCACGAACAGGGCGAGTACGGCGAGCGCGAGGATTAATTTGGTACGCCCGGACACCGCGTCCACCGTACCGTGTCCGCCGTGATCGACACCGAGGCGCTGCGGGCACAGCCCGAACTCACCGGCGAGAACGTCGTGCTCACCCAGCTCGACGAGACCTATTTCGAACCCGCGTGGCAGGCGGTGCACGAACCGGAGGGCACCCGGTTCACCGGAACGCACGCGACGTTCACCGAGGAGCAGATCCGCAGCTGGCTCTCGTCCCGGCCGGGCCTCGACGACCGGGCCGACTACGCGATCCTGCGCAAGGACGACCGCGTCTATCTAGGAGACGTCGTACTCAACGACGTCGACGCGGACAACCGCTCGGCCTCGTTCCGGATCGCCCTGACCGGGCCCGCCGTCTTCGGCAAGGGATACGGCACCGAGGCGACGAAGCTCATCCTGGACTTCGCGTTCGACTTCGTCGGCCTCCATCGCGTCTCGCTCGAGGTCTTCGACTTCAACCCCCGTGCGCAGCGGGTCTACGAGAAGTCCGGGTTCGTCCGCGAAGGTCTCCAACGCGACGCGTTGTGGTGGGACGGCGAATGGCACGACGCGATCAGCATGGCAATCCTGGAGACCGATCCCCGGCCCTGATCGGCGATACGGTGGGCGCATGCCCAAGAACGGTGAGCCGATCGAGGTCGAGGCAGGCGGACGCAAGGTCCGGGTGTCCAGCCCGGACAAGGTGTACTTCCCGGCCCGGGGGATCACGAAGCGCCAGGTCGTGGAGCACTACGTCGCGGTCGGCGTGCCGTTGCTGCGCGCGATCGGGGAGCGGCCGACGACGCTGAAGCGCTACGTCGACGGCGTCGAGGGCGAGTGGTTCTACGCCAAGCGCGTGCCGAAGGGCACCCCGGACTGGGTGGAGACCGCGAAGATCACCTTCCCGTCGGGCCGGACGGCCGAGGAGGTCTGCCCGACCGAACCCGCCGTGTTCGCTTGGGCGGCGAATCTGGGCACCTTCGACTTCCACCCGTGGCCGGTGCGGCGGCCCGACGTCGACCATCCCGACGAACTCCGCATCGACGTGGATCCGCCGGACGAGGCCGGTTTCTCCGACGCGGTCGAGGTCGCGGGCGTGGTCCGCGAGGTCCTCGGCTCGGCGGGCCTGACCGGCTACCCGAAGACCTCGGGCGGCCGCGGGGTGCACGTCCTGGTGCGGATCCGGCCGGAATGGGACTTCATCGACGTCCGGCACGCGGTGATCGCGCTGGGCCGCGAGGTCGAGCGCCGGATCCCGGAGAAGGCCACCATCGCGTGGTGGAAGGAAGAACGCGGCGGCCGGGTCTTCATCGACTACAACCAGGCGGCGCGCGATCGCACGGTCGCGTCGTCCTGGTCGGTCCGCGGCACCCCGCGAGCGACGGTGTCGACGCCGCTGACCTGGGATCTGCTGACCGAGGTCGATCCCGACGACTTCGACGTCCTCACCGCGGGCGCCTTCTACGCCGAGCGCGGCGACCTCCACGCGCCGATGGACGAGCAGGCGTTCGGCATCGAGACGCTGCTGGACTGGTACGCGCGGGACGAGCGCGACCACGGCCTCGGCGAGATGCCGTATCCGCCGGACTATCCGAAGATGCCCGGTGAGCCGAAGCGCGTCCAGCCGAGCAAGGCGCGCGACGACACTTAGGACAGGGTGAACTCGCACCCCGCGACCTGGACGTACTCGCCTTTGCGGGCGGTGAATCGCGCGGCGCCCGTGGTCAGCTGGTCGGCCACGATCTTCGACGCGCCTTCGGGCCGGAGCCGCGCCCAGTAGCAGTGCCCGTTTCCGCCCGGTGCCGGTCCGGGGGAGCGGTACGAGCCCGCTCGGATGTCCGTGCCGACCAGATAGGTCCCGTCGGCGAAGCGGTCCGCGAGGGAAGCGACGGCCGTGCGTCCCGAGGTGCCCGGCGGTGCCGGGACGGTCACGGCCGGCGCGGGCGCGGCCTCCGCCGTGACGGTCACCGTCGCCGGGGTGGCCGGCGCGGCGACGGGCTCACCCGGCCGGGTGGCCGCCACCACACCGGTGCCGGCGCCCAATGTGAGCGCGACGGCGAGGCCCGCCACGACGGGGAACGCATTTCGTGACGAGGTGTGCGGTATCGGTGACAAATTCGCGCCCGCCATCCGTGTCTTCTTCGTTTTGCTCGCGGAGTGATTGCGCTTTCGTGTCGATCTAGAAACCTGTTACCGCTCCGCCCGTGACCGATACGAGACTGTGTGACGCGTGGGACTCAGCCGTAACGCAGGGCTTCCTGCCAGCGACATTTCCCTCCGAACACTAGGCTGGGGGAGACGAAGGAGTACCCGTGGACGACCTGATCGCCTTCCTCGCCGCGCGTGTGGGGCAACGCCAGGCGTTGATCATGCAGGCGGTCAAGAAAACCGAGATCAACGAATCGCTCAATCGTGGTGAGACCAAGGTCGTCATCGAAAAGAAGATCCGCTCGCTCAACGACATCGAACTCGACGCGGTCAACCAGATGATCAACGAGATCGAGGCGACCCGGAGGCTCCTGCAGGCGCATCGCACCACGGTTTCGGAGAAGGTCCCGGGATTCCCCTTGTACGGCAACGAGTACTGGTGCGAGACGTGCCATGTGCCCGCCGACGAGGCCGGCACGAACTGGTGCCTGACCCTGCGGCTGCTGGCCCTGCCGCACGCCGACCACCCGGACTACAGCGAGCGCTGGCGCCCCTGAGCGGGGAATGCCCGCCGGGCCCGGACGCGTTGACCCGAGGGTGATCACGCTTTCGGTACTTGACCGGTCCCCGACCCGCCGTGGCGGCGACGCGCCCCGCGCCTTGCGGGACACGGTCGCCTTCGCGCGGGACATCGAAGCCTTGGGCTATCACCGGTTCTGGGTGTCGGAACACCACAGCGTGCCCGGTGTCGCCGGTTCGGCGCCCACCGTCCTGGCCGCGGCGGTCGCCTCGGCGACCGGGCGGATCCGGGTCGGCACCGGCGGCGTGATGCTGCCCAACCACCGGCCGCTCGTGGTCGCGGAACAGTTCGGCGTGCTCGAATCGCTCTTCCCCGGCCGGATCGACATGGGGCTGGGGCGTTCCGTCGGGTTCACCGGCGGGGTGCGGCAGGCGCTCGGGCACGAGAAGGACGACGCCGACCGCTTCGGCGAGCAGGTCCGCGAACTGCTGGGCTTCCTCGCGGGCGATCAGACGACGTATCCGGGTGTGCACGCCATCCCGGCGGAAGGTCTGCGCGTGCCGGCGTTCCTGCTGGCCACCGGCGCCGGGGCGCGGCTGGCCGCGGAACTGGGGCTGCCGCTGGTGATCGCGCCGGTCCGGGGCGAGGGTCCGCTGCTCGAAGCGATCGAGGGGTATCGGTCCGGGTTCCGGCCTTCCCCTCAGGCTTCGCGGCCGTACGTCGTGGTGTCCACGGCCATCGCGGTCGCCGAGACGGCCGAACAGGCCCGGCGGTTGCTGATCCCCGAAGCGTGGTCGACCGTCTATTCGCGCACGCACGGTGTCTTCCCGCCGCTGTCGCCGGTGGAGGAGATCCTCGCCGGGCCGCTGTCGGACCGCGACCGGGACCGGCTGGACCGGGCGCTCGACGGTCAGCTCGCCGGCACCCCGGACGAGGTGGGCGACCGGCTGGCGGACCTCGTCACCAAGACCGGCGCCGACGAGATCCTGGTGACCACCAGCACTTTCGACCAGGCCGAGCGGCTGGAGTCCTATCGCGCGCTGGCCGAGGTCGCCGACCTTCGCAGCTTGGCGGCCGTGTCGTGACCTTTGCTAGGGTCACGGCCATGACTGCCGGGTCGGCCTTGTGCCGTGAGCGGACGGGTTCCCCGGCCGCCGCTTGATCTCCGCGCGGGCCCGCAGCCCGCCTCCGCGTAGGTGTCCCCCTGTGGACCATGCGCGGAAAGGAGGTGAATCGCATGTCTCCCACCGAGAATTGGCGCGAGTTCGTCGTCGCGCACGCCGACGGCGGCGTTCTGGACGGAGTCGTCACGCGGGTGCTGCCGTTCGGCGCGTTCGTCGAAGTGGCCCCCGGGATGGAGGGGCTGCTGCCGACCGTCGGCGGAACCGGCCCGTTCGCCGCCGGGGCGGCCGTCGCGGTGCGGCTGGACAAGCTGGACGTCCAGAACCGCCGCTTCAGCCTGACCCTGGCCTGACCCCACGCGTTTCGTCCTCTGAATGCGGTACTTGCACACGCAAGGACCGCATCCAGAGGACTGAATGCGGGACGGGAAGCCCTAGAGGCGCAAGAGGAGCTGGGTGAGCATGCGCTGAGCGGGGTCGTCGAGATCGATCCCGGACACCTCGCCGGCGCGGCGCACCCGGTACCGGACCGTGTTCGGATGGATGTTCAGCTCGCGCGCCGCGCGCCGGACGTCCCCGAACGCGTCGAGGTACGCGAGCACGGCGGGCACCAAGATCCCGCCGTGCTCCGCGTCGTGCGCGACCAGTTCGGTCAGCCGCGGGTCGCGGATCCTCGGTTGCTCGCCGAGGAACGCGAGCACCTCCGAGAGCAGGACTTCGGCGCGGACGTCGGCCAGCGAGGCGACGTCCGCGGTCTCGTGCCCGCGCGCCATCGTCGCCAGCACGCGGTCCGCGTCGCCGCGTGAGGCCGCCGCGTCCGAGAGCCGGGGCACGGCACCGCCGAGCGCCGCGCGCACCCGGACGTCGAGATGCCGTTGCGCGGTACCGACGATTTCCTTGGCCAGCGCCAGGATCCGCGCTTCCGCGTGCTCGGGGAGGTCGGGAAGGAGCGCGTAGACCCGGCCGCCGATCACGCTCACCAGCGCGCTGCGCCGGTACGCGGCGGTGTGCACGGTGATCAGGTGCACCAGCTCGGCGCGCCGTAGCTGCCGGTCGGTGGCGGCCCGGTCGCGGGGGAGCGAGAACGCCAGCACCATGGCGGGTTTCCCGGGATCCGCGCCGATGTCGTCGGCGACGGACTCGGCGTCGACGCGGCCGTCGAGCAGGCCCGCCAGCAGATCCTCGCGCAGCCGGAGTTCGGGGCTGGGCAGCGTCCGGTGGCGGATCAGCTGCGGCGCCAGCGCCCGGCTCGCCCCGAGCAACGCGACCTCCGCGCTTTCGGTGAGCGGATGCGCGCCCTCCTGGACCCAGATCGTGCCCAGCGGCTGCGATCCGGCGTGGATCCCGGCCGCGATCCGCCGCCGGATGCCGAGATCGGGCCGCTCGTCGATGCGGACGATGCCTTCACCCGCGCGAAGCCGCTGGTAAACGCCCCATTCGCGCAACATCGCGAGATACCGTTCCGGGCCCTCGCGGCCGAGGATCGAAAGCCGGCGCAGTTCGTCCACCTCGTCACCGGCCCGCGAATAGGCCAGCACGCGGCTCGCGGTGTCCTCGATGCTGACCAGACCGCCGGTCAGTGTCGCGATGGTCTGCGCGAGCGAGAACAGATCGCCCAGCACCTCGCCGCTGTCCGCCTCGCCACCCGCTCGCGCCGCGTCGACCACGCCCCTGGCCAGTGCTTCGACCTGCTCCCAGCGCGCCTCGTGGCCGACCTCGATCAGCGCGATCCCCGCGTCGGCCGCGACGTTGACGACGGCCGAGCCGGTCTTGACCGCGACAGCGGCCGCCCCGGACCGCCCCGCCGCCCGGATCGCGCCGGAGGCCGAGCGCCCGCGAGCGCCGATCACCAGGACGAGGTCACCCGGATGGGCGTCGGGCGGATCCTCCGGATCGTGGATCACGACGTCCTCCACCTGGACGCCGAGCCCGCCGGGGGCCGCGAGCACCCTGACCAGCGGTTCCCCGAGCGTGGCGAGGACATGCCGGAGCGAGGCGCCTGTGGTCGTATCCGTGGTCAGGTCATCACCGAATTAAGCCGATCGGACAAGATGGTCACCCCGATTCTAGCCAGTCGAACAAGCCGTGACGAAGCCGTCCGGTCTACCGTTCGGGGTGAGACCTCTATCCGGCGAAGTGAAGTCAGGAGCAGTCAGTGGACGCCGTGACCCAGACCCCCGCCCCGAAGAACGAGCCGGTGCTGAACTACGCGCCGGGCAGCGCTGAGCGCGCTGAACTCGAGGGCGCGCTCAAGTTGCTGGGCAACGCCGACCCCATCGACATCACCGCGACGATCGGTGGTGAGCAGCGCAAGGGCGGCGGCGAGAAGATCGAGGTCGTCCAGCCGCACAACCACAAGGCGGTGCTGGGCGTCATTCACAGCGCGACCGCGCAGGACACCCACGACGCGATCGCCGCCGCCAAGGCCGCCGCTCCCGGCTGGCGCGCGCTGTCCTTCGACGACCGCGCCGCCATCATCCTGCGCGCCGCCGACCTGCTCGCCGGCCCGTGGCGCGCCAAGCTGAACGCCGCCACCATGCTCGGCCAGTCGAAGACCGCCTTCCAGGCCGAGATCGACTCCGCCTGCGAGCTCATCGACTTCTGGCGCTTCAACGTCGCCTTCGGCCGTCAGATCCTCGCCGAGCAGCCGGTCAGTTCGCCCGGCATCTGGAACCGGATGGAGCACCGCCCGCTCGAGGGCTTCGTGTACGCCATCACCCCGTTCAACTTCACCGCGATCTCCGGCAACCTGCCGACCGCGCCCGCGCTGATGGGCAACGTGGTGCTGTGGAAGCCGTCGCCGACGCAGAGCTACGCCGCGCACATGCTGATGCGGCTGCTCGAAGAAGCCGGCATGCCGCCGGGCGTGATCAACCTGCTGCCGGGTGACGGCAAGGCCGTCTCCGAGGTCGCCCTGACCCACCGCGACCTGGCCGGGATCCACTTCACCGGTTCGACCGCGACCTTCCAGCACCTGTGGGCCACCGTCGGCGCCAACATCTCCGGCTACCGCACGTACCCGCGCCTGGTCGGCGAGACCGGCGGCAAGGACTTCGTGCTCGCGCACGCTTCCGCCGACGTCGACATCCTGCGCACCGCGCTGATCCGCGGCGCCTTCGAGTACCAGGGCCAGAAGTGCTCGGCCGCGTCCCGCGCCTACGTCCCGCGGTCGCTCTGGGCGAGCCTGAAGGACGAGCTGGTCTCCGAGACCGAGGCCATCACCTACGGCGACGTCAACGACCTGACCAACTTCGGTGGCGCCGTGATCGACCGCCGCGCCTTCGACAAGCACGCCGCCGTGCTGAAGAACGCGGCCGAGGACCCCGAGATCGAGGTCATCGCCGGTGGCACCGCCGATGACAGCGTCGGCTACTTCGTGCGCCCGACGATCCTGGTGTCTGACAACCCGGACCACGAGATCTTCCGTACCGAGTACTTCGGTCCGATCCTCGCGCTCCACGTGTACGAGGATGAGGACTTCGACAACGTGCTGAAGCTGGTCGACGAGACCGCCGACTACGCGCTCACCGGCGCGGTCATCGCGAACGACCGCACCGCCGTCGCGAAGGCGTCCGAGGCGCTGCGCTTCGCCGCCGGCAACTTCTACGTGAACGACAAGCCGACCGGCGCGGTCGTCGGCCAGCAGCCCTTCGGCGGCGGCCGCGCGTCCGGCACCAACGACAAGGCCGGTTCGGTGTTCAACCTGCTCCGCTGGACGAGCCCGCGCTCGGTCAAGGAGACCTTCGTCCCGCCCACCAGCGTCCGTTACCCCCACCAGGGCTGAGAACCAGGAGTTCGTGATGTTGCGTGCCCCGTTGCTCGCCGCCGCTCGATCCCAGCGGATGCGCAAGCTGGTCGAGGTCGTCCCCGCCACCCGATCGGTGGTCAGCCGGTTCGTCGCCGGCGCGAAGACGCCCGACGCCGCCCGGGTGGTCCGCGAACTGGCCGACGACGGCCTCCGGGTCACCCTCGACCACCTCGGCGAGGACACCACCGACGCCGAGCAGGCCGCGACGACCGTCCGTGCCTACGAGGAACTGCTGACCGCGCTGGCGGCCGACGGCCTCGCGTTCGGCGCGGACGTGTCGGTGAAGCTGTCCGCGGTGGGCCAGTTCCTGCCCGCCGACGGCGAGAAGGTCGCGCTGGAGAACGCCCGCAAGATCTGCGCGGCGGCCGAAGCGGTCGGTGCCACGGTGACCCTCGACATGGAGGACCACACCACCACCGACTCGACGCTGGGCATCCTCAGGGAACTGCGCACCGAGTACCCGTGGGTCGGCGCGGTGCTGCAGGCCTACCTGCGGCGCACCGAGCAGGACTGCCGCGACCTGGCGGTCGAAGGATCCCGCGTCCGGCTGTGCAAGGGCGCGTACGCCGAACCCGAGGAGGTCGCGTTCCAGGACAAGTCCGAAGTGGACAAGTCCTACGTGCGCTGCCTGAAGATCCTCATGCAGGGCAAGGGATATCCGATGGTCGCCTCGCACGACCCCCGGATGATCGCGATCGCCGAGAAGCTCGCGGCGGACGCGGGCCGCAAGGCGGACGACCACGAATTCCAGATGCTGTACGGGATCCGTCCCGAGGAGCAGCGCCGGATCGCGGGCGACGGCGAGACGATGCGCGTCTACGTCCCCTACGGCGACGAATGGTACGGCTATTTCATGCGCAGGCTGGCGGAACGCCCGGCGAACCTGGCGTTCTTCCTGCGCGGACTCGCCACCAAGGGCTGACCCGGTCCCGGGTGGCACTGTTCCGCTGAAGTACAAAGGGGCCCTGCCCGGCGAAACCCGCCGGGCAGGGCCCCTTCTTCTTGCTCGTCAGGCCTCCTGGGCCTCTTCCTTGAGCTTGTCCATGTCGATGTCGCGCGCCTGCTGGATGAGGTCTTCGAGCGTCTTCTCCGGCAGCGCGCCCGGCTGGGCGTAGATCACCGTCTTGTCGCGGATGACCGCGAGGGTGGGAATCGAGCGCACGTCGAAGGCGGCGGCCAGCTGCTGCTCGGCCTCGGTGTCGACACTCGCGAACACGATGTCGTCGTGGTTCTCCGACACCTTCTCGTAGGTCGGCGCGAACTGACGGCACGGCATGCACCAGCCCGCCCAGAAGTCGATGATGACGAAGTCGTTGTCGGACACGACCTGGTCGAAGTTGGCGGCGGTCAGCTCCACAGTGCTCATGCCCGGCGTAACGAATCGGGCGGGACGCGCATTCCCGGGAGTGCGCGTAGCGTCTCGGATGGAGCGACCCACGTTTCGCGGGAGGTGCGTATGGCCGACGGGGACATCCTCAGCCGGATCGACGAACTGGTCAGCGAGGAACACGAACTCCGTTCGCGGGCGATCGGCACCGGGCTCAGCTCGGACGACCGGTCCCGGCTCGCGAGCGTGGAGCAGCAGCTGGACCAGTGCTGGGACCTGCTGCGGCAGCGGCGGGCGCGGGTCGAGTTCGACGAGGACCCGGATCAGGCTTCGGCGCGGCCGGTGTCGGAGGTGGAGTCGTACCGGCAGTAGCCGTTTCGGTCCCGGCTGACGCCATGAAAGGTCCTTTCCTTGCAAATTTTGCAAGGAAAGGACCTTTCATGGCACGCGGGTGGGGAGTGTGGGGCGGGTGAGGTTGTGAAAGCCACTTTCGCAACCTTCAACGTTGCGAAAGTGGCTTTCGCAACGCGCCCTGGCTCCAGGGGCGCCACGCTGGTGTCGCACCAGAAGTGTCATGAAAGGGTCGTTCAGGACGAAAAACGTCCTGAACGACCCTTTCATGACACTTCAAGAGGCACGCGGGTGGGGAGTCAGGCCGGGCAGAGGGTCCCGTCGACGGGCACCTTCCCGTCGACCAGGAACGCCCGCGTCGCGTCCGCCACGCACGGCGAGAGGCTCAGCGCGCCGTGCCCGGCACCCTGCCAGGTGATCGTGACCGCGCTCGGCATCTGGTCGGCGGCCCGGCCGGTGCCCTGTTCCGGGGTGACCGGGTCGGTCGCGGTGCCCGCGACGAGCATCGGCGGCGCACCCGGCGCACCCGCGGGCGGGAGCGGTTCGCGGCGCACGGGCCACGGGCTGCACCAGGCCAGTTGCTGCGCGGCGAAGACACCGAACTGCGGGTACTTGTCGCGCAGCGTCGTGGTCACGCGCGTGAGTTCCTCGGCCGAGAGCCGGGTCGCGCTGTCGTTGCACTTGGTCGCGAGCGTGCCGTCCAGCCGCGAAGGCCGCGCCCGGGAGTCCTTCAGCACCGGTTCGGCGAACGCGGCCAGCGGGGTGACGTCGCCGGTCTGCGCGGTCTTGAGCGCCTCGGCGAGTTCCACCCAGCGCGAGCGCTGCGCGAGCCCGGAGTAGATGGCGTACAGCGCGATCCCCGGCGTGATCTCCGCACCGTCGGTGGTCGTCGCGGAAGCCGAGCGGAGCCGGTCCGCGACGGCGGACACGGCCGAGCGGGCATCGCCGATCGGGCAGCCTCGCGCGACGCAGTCGGCGCCGAAAGCGTCGAGGGTCGCCTGCGCGCTCGCGGCGACCTGTTCCTGTACCGCGGCCGCGTCCGGGGCGGGGTCGGGCAGTCCGTCGAGCATCACCCGGCCGACCTGCGCCGGGAACCGCACGGCGTATTCGGCGAGGACCTTCGAACCGTCGCCGCGCCCGAGGGCGTGCAGCTTGTCCATACCCAACTGCTCACGGAGCTCTTCGAGGTCGCCCGCGGCCCGCCAGCTGTCCATCGCGACCTGCGAGTCGTCCAGTTCGATGGCGCACTGCTGACCGGCCTTGCGCGCCGCGTCGACGACGCCTTCGAGGTCGGCGGCCGTCGGATCGCCGCCCAGCAGATCGGTGCGGATCTCCGCCGGGATGCACTGCACCGGCGCGGACGCCCCGGTCCCGCGCCGGTCCACCCCGATCAGGGAGAACTTCTGCAGGAACTCGGGCGGCAGTGTCGCGGCCAGCCGCGCGGCGTACAGAGACCCCGGCTCGCCGTCGACGTCGTTGACCACGACGAGCGGGATGGGCCCGCCGCCGGTCTTGACCACCGACAGCCGCGAGAGCCCGCGGCCGGGCAGGTCCGGCGCGTCGAGCGTGGTGGGCACCCTGGCGCAGGAGAACTTCAGCGTGTCCGGCACGGACGGCTGACCCAGCCGCTGCCGGGTCGCCTCGTCGCAGTCCTCCCATTTGATCGACGGCGACCGGGGTTCCGCGAGCGGCGGCAGCGGCACCTGCTGCGCAGTCGTCTGGCCGCCGGGATCCGGCTTGCCGTCGTTGTCGATCACCGCGGGCCGGACCGACGGCCCGGCGGTGCAGCCCGCGAGCACGGCCGCCACCACGGTGGTCGTCAGGATCAGCCGTGGCGTGCGGCGGGCGGTGCTCACGGGCTGGTCCTCACTTCCAAGGCATGACAAAGCTCGGAACAGAGCTTCGCAGGTCGGATGTCAGGACACGGTTAGCGGGTGCGTTTCACCTCGCCGCGCAGCACGGCGTCCAGGTCGTAGCGGGCGACCTCTTCGAGCTGGGCGTAGGTGCAGGAGTCCGGCTCGCGGTCGGGGCGCCAGCGTTTGAACTGGGCGGTGTGGCGGAACCGCGACGGATATCCGCCTTCCGTGTGTTCGTAGCCGACCTCGACCACCCTTTCCAGCTTCAGCGGCACCCACGGGGCTTCTTTGGACTTCCATCGGGTGATCCCGCCGGGGATCCGCTGGTGCTCCCGCACGTTGTCGCCCAGCCAGGGGTGATCGGCCCCGTCGGTGATCAGCGGCGCCAGCTCCTCGGCCAGTTCACGCCGCCGGGCGACCGGGAACGAGCCGACGACACCGGGATGGTGCAGCACGCCGTTCTCGTCGTAGAGCCCGAGCAGGAACGAACCGACCAGCTCGCCCGGTTCGCCGTCGACGTGCCAGCGCAGCCCCGCGAGCACGCAGTCGGCGGTGCGCGAGTGCTTGTACTTCAGAAACACGCGTTTGCCGGGCGTGTACGGCTCGTCGAGCGGTTTGCCGATGACGCCGTCGAGCCCGGCGCCCTCGAACAGTTCGAACCAGTGCCGCGCGATCGCCGGATCCGCGGTGGCCGGCGTGAGGTGGATGCCGTCGGAGGCCAGCTTCTCCAGCCGTTCCCGCCGTTTCGACGTCGGTTCGTCCAGAAAGGACTCGTCGCCGAGCGCCAGCAGGTCGAACGCGACGAACTCGGCCGGGGTCTGTTCCGCCAGCAGCTTGATACGGCTTTCGGCGGGGTGGACCCGGTCGGTGAGCGCGTCGAAGTCCAGCTTGCCGTCCCGGGCGACCACCAGTTCGCCGTCCAGCACGATCCGCTCGGGCAGCGTCGCCTTCAACCGCTCGACGACCTCGGGGAAGTACCGGTTCAGCGGCTTCTCCGAGCGTGACTGCAGGGTCAGCTCGTCGCCGTCGCGGAACACGAGGCAGCGGTAGCCGTCCCATTTGGGCTCGAACAGCAGCCCGCCGGAATCGGGGATCGCCTTCGCCGGCTTGGCGAGCATCGGTTTGATCGGCGACGTCAAGGGAAGCGACATGACGGCCATTCTTGCCGCACCGGCGCGCTCAGCGCACCCGTTGGGGTGCCGTCGTGTCGAGTTCGATCCGGACGGCGGTCGGCAGGACGTCCACCCCGAGCGATTCCCGCGCGCGGGCCAGCACGGTGTGGTCGAGCTGCTCCCAGACCCGTTTCAGGTCGGTGCCCTCGACGAGCCAGAGCGTGATGCGCAGCGCCGGGTTCTCCTTGTCGCCGACCGCGCGGACGCGAGCGCGCCCGACCCCGTCGACCGTCTCGGCGTCGAGGCGGACGGCCTCGGAGATGGCCGAGGAGGTGACCACGAGGTCGTCGTCGAGTTCGAGGTCCGGGCGGCCTTCCGGGCGCAGCGACCGGAAGAACCACCACAGGCCCAGCCACAGCAGGAGGACGCCGAGCACGATCGCGCCGACGCGGACGGCGAGCGCGTGCCGCGACAGCCAATCGAGGGCGATCGGGTCCACGAGCGGCCGGTCGGCGCGGTACGTGCCGAGCCAGCCCGCCCCGACCACCAGCGCCGCGGCCCCGCCGAGCAGCGCGAGGAGTCCGATGAGGACGGTCAGCGTCCGTTCCGTGCCGGTGGACCGGCCGAGTGCCTTGGCGGAGACCGAACGGGTCATCGGCGGTCCTTCGGGGAGTCGACGACGACCGACACCTTCGGCCGCCGCACCAACGGGACGTCGTCGAGCAGACCGGAGACCGTCTCCAGCAGCCGCGGCCGCAGCTCGCCTTCGGTTTCCAGCCTGCTCGTCGCGCGGACGCGGATCTTCTTGGCGGTGGCCGTGACCTTCGCGCCCGCGACGTTGTCCTGTGCGCGCACCGTGACCCCGACCAGCCTGGCCAGCGAACGCGGCGACGTGGTCACGCTGACCTCGTTCGCCGGATCGGTCAGCCGGATGGCGCGCCGCCCGGCCGAGGCTGCCGCCAGGATCAGCAGCAGCCCGACGACCGCGACGGCGATCGAGAGGTACCGGACGGTCGGATCGCTCCAGGACAGCTCCGCGAGCCTGTCGCGCCAGTCGTCCCACGGGACGAACAGCGGCCCGCGTCCCGGCCGCCACCAGCCCCAGCCGACCTCCAGCGCCAGCAGGACCCCGGCGGCGGCCAGCGCCAGCCCGAGCAGGGCCGACAGCAGGCGGACGAACAAACGCATGCGGGTGCTCCTTCTAGCGGACGCGGGGCGCGATGTCGGGCAGGAGCGCGGAGACCGTCACCGAGATGTCCCGGACCTGGTACGAGGTGATCCGTTCGACCTCCTCGGTGACCCTGGCGCGCAGGTCGCCGACGATCCGCCGCACCGGCGCCGGGTAGTTCAGCGCGACGTCGAGCACGAGATCGACGTCGTTGCCCTCGCCGCCGACCTTCGCGCTCGCGCCGTGTGTCCCCAGCCCGAGCCCGGCGATCCGCCGCTCGGCGCGCGTGGTCCCGTCGACCTGGTCCGCGGCGTGCTGCGCGATCTTGCGGACCACGGACGGCGCGATGGTGAGGGTGCCGCGGTCCTCCGGTTCGGCCGGGAGGGTCATTTGTCGCGGCCCCGGCCGAACAGGTCGCCGAGGTCGAGTTCGCCGTCGAGCACGCGGCCGAGGACGAGGCCGATGACGCCGACGGCCAGCGTCACCAGGAACGCGGTGAAGCCCTGGGTCGCGGCGAGGCCGAGGATGAGGCCGGCGAGCAGGCCGGTCTGGGTCCCGTTCATCACTCCACCCGCGAGGTCTCGGTCTCGCCGCCGTTCTCGTCGGGCAGGTGGATGTCGTTGACCGCGATGTTGACCTCGATCACCTCGAGGCCGGTGATCTGCTCGACCTGGCCGATCACGTTGCGGCGCACCGCGCGCGCGACGTCGACGATGCGGGCGCCGTATTCGACGACCACGTCGAGGTCGATCGCGGCCTGCTTCTCGCCGACCTCGACCGAGACACCGGACGTGGTGACCGTGCCGGAGCCGGGGATGCGTTCGCGGATCGCGCCGAAGGCCCGCGAGACGCCGCCGCCCAGCGCGTGGATCCCGGTCACCTCGCGGGTGGCGAGACCGGCCACCTTCTGCACCACCACCGACGAGATCGTGGTCTTGCCGGCGGTTCCTTCCTCGTTGAGGGACGCCCCGGCGACCGGGGTGTCGGGCTTGCTCGCGCTCGGCTGCGCCATGGAGTTCGCTCCTTCTCGGCCTGTGCCGCGCGACCTGCGCGCGCGGCGGTCCCTACGCTCTCACCGACCAGGACACACGCGCATGCCGAGCCGTCACGCGATGTCCCCCGGATGGGGTAATCAGTTGCGGGGGTTCAGTCCGGGTGGACGTCGACGACGTGGACGTTGATCGCGGGCGGGGCCGAACCGAGCTGGCCGGACAGCGCCGCGCCGACCCGGTGCCGCAACAGTTCCGCGACGCTCGCCTCGACGCCGAACCGGATCGTCACCAGCACCTGGAGCACGTCCTCTTCGAGCGCGACGGCCGAGACGTGGACCCCGCCGAGCTCGCGGCCGATCTCGGCGGCGAGGCTCCTGGTCATCAGCACCAGCGCCCGCTCCGACACCTGGGTCTTGCCGCCCGACGACGGGAGGTCGAGCGGCGCGGTGGTGTGCCCGCCGCGGACGCCGCTGACCGAGCGGAGCACCCGTTCGACGAGTCCCGGCGGCGTCGGTACCGGACGGCTCGCGGCGGCGCGCACCTGCTGCCACCGGGGGTCGTCGCGCGGATCCTCGCTCATCACCGTTCCCCGGGTCGGAAGTTGTCGCCGAGTTTCGCCAGCAGCGCCACCCGCGCGCGGTGCAGGCGGGCGCGCAGAGCGGGCACGCTGACTTCCAGCACCTCGGCCACCTCGTCGTAGGTCAACCCTTCGAATTCTCGCAGAATCAGCGGGATCCGCTGGCCGACGTCGAGTTCGGCGATCGCGCGCAGCACCCTGCCGACCTGTTCGGCGCTCACCACGTACCCCTCCGGACCAGGCACGACGCCCGCGTCGCCTTCGTCGAGCGGCACCGTCGGTTTCCGTCGCCGGACCGCGCCGAGCGCGCCGTTCGTCGTCACCCGGTAGAGCCAGGTCGACACCGCGGATTCGAACCGGAAGCCGGGCAAGGCGCGCCACGCGGAGAGCCAGGCCTCCTGGACGACGTCCTCGGCCTCCGACGAACTGCCGGTGATCCGCAGCGCCACCCGGTACATCCTGGCCGTGTGCCGCCGGACCAGGATGTCGAAGGCACCGTGGTCCCCGGCGGCGGCCCGGGCCGCCAGTTCCTCGTCCGGAACCGGCGTGGCCTCGCTCACCCGCCCTCCCGGCGGCGGTAGCGCAGCATGGTGAAGCCGTCTTCGAAGAGCACGGACGCGAGGTCCATCCGCCGTGGGTCCGGGGAGGGGCGGCCGTCGGCGATCCGGCGTTCGCCCGCGCCCGCCAGCAGCGGGGCGACGGTCAGGCACAGCTGGTCGACGAGGTCGGCCGCGATCAGGTCGGCGAACAGCGCCGGCCCGCCCTCGCAGTCGATCCGGCGCAGCCCGCGTTCGTCCAGCAGCGTGAGCGCGCGGTGCAGGTCGACGTCTTCGGTCCCCGCGACGAGCACCTCGGCGCCCGCGCGTTCCAGCGCCGCCCAGGGCGCCTTCTCGGTGGTGATGACGATCGGCGGGACCTTCGTGTCGGTGAACAACGGGCCTTCGGGGTCGAGGTCACCCGAACGGGTCACCACCACGATCGGCGGCACCTCGGACAGCCCGAGCGCGACGCGGCGGGCGGCGCGTTCGGGAGTGATCCGCGCGCCGCGGTAGCCCTCGGCGCGCGCCGTGCCGGCGCCGACCAGGATCACGTCGGAAAGCAGCCGTCCCATCAGGAAGATCCGCTTGTCGGCGGGGGAGGAGAGCCCCTCGGACAGCTCGTCGACCGCCACCGCGCCGTCCGCGGAGCTGACGAAGTTGACCTGGACCCAGGGACGGGTCAGGTCTTGCGGATACCCGTAGAGCCGTTCGAGGTCGCCGTCGGAGACGGGTTCCGCCGGTGTCGTTGGCCACAAAAGCTGCACACCGCCATCCCAGCACGCGCCCGACGGCACCGCTGAGCGGGGGATACGCCCGGTCAGGGAGAGTGAACCCGCGACGACGGTGCCGTTACCCTCGGCGAATGCCCGCCCGCCTGATCGATCGCCGTCCGGAGCTGTCCGCCGACGAGCTGATCACCGCGCTCGTCCCGCCGCCGAGGTTCGACGCGGTCCGGTTCTCCACCTACGTGCCCAATCCGGACGAGCCGAGCCAGGCACAGGCCGTCGTCGACTGCGGCGCGTTCGCGAAGCGCGTGGCGGAGGCCTCGAACCGGAAGCCGAAGTCGAAGCTGCGCGCGTTGTTCGGCGGGGACGAGGCGCCGTCCGGGCCGATGGGGCTCTACCTCGACGGCGGGTTCGGCGTCGGCAAGACGCACCTGCTCGCCTCGACGTGGCACGAGACGCCGTCGCCCAAGGCGTACGGGACGTTCGTGGAACTGACGCACCTCGTCGGCGCGCTGGGGTTCGCCGAGGCCGTGCGGCGGCTCTCGGAGCACCGGTTCCTGGCGATCGACGAGTTCGAACTCGACGACCCCGGCGACACCATGCTCGTCACGCGGCTGCTGCAGGAACTGATCTCGGCGGGGGTGTTCGTCGCGGCGACCTCCAACACACTGCCGGACAAACTCGGCGAGGGCCGGTTCGCCGCCGCGGACTTCCTGCGCGAGATCCAGTCGTTGTCCGCCCGGTTCGGCGTCTGCCGCGTGGACGGCCCCGACTACCGCCACCGCGGCCTGCCGGACGCGCCGCCGCCCGCGAGCGCCGAGGAGCTGGAAGCCTCCGCCGCCGCGCATCCCGAGTCCACAGTGGACGATTTCGACGCGCTGTGCGACCACCTCGGCAAGCTGCACCCTTCGCGCTACGGAAGGCTTCTCGACGGCGTGACCCGGGTGCACCTGCGCGACATCCACCCGGTGCCCGACCAGAACGTCGGACTGCGGCTGGTCGCCTTCGCCGACCGGCTCTACGACCGCGCGATCCCCCTGGTGGTCTCGGGCGAGCCGGTGCCGGAGCTGTTCACCGAGGAGATGGTGAACGGCGGCTACCGCAAGAAGTACCTGCGCGCCGTCAGCCGTCTGACGGCACTGGCGCGCGACGCCGTGCAGCCCAGGTGAGCAGGACCCACGTCGCGCACACGGTCGCGACGGCGAACAGCGTGCCGCCCACGACGTCGGTCAGGTAGTGGTAGCCGAGGCCGATCATGCCGATCGTCACGCCGCACAGCACCACCGCGCCCACCGTCGCGATGACCGCCTTGGCGATGCCGGGGCGGGCGTGCAGGACGAGCACGGTCAGCACCGCGACCAGCGCGACGGTATGCCCGCTGGGGTAGGCGAGGTAGGTGTACTTCCAGCGGTCGAAAAGCGGTTTGAGCACCCAGGTGTTCGCGAGGATCGCGACGAGCGGGCCCACGATGGTCAGCACCGCTTCGAGCCTCCGCCCGCCGATCAGGCACAGGACGGCGGCGAGTACCGCGACCGGGATCAGCACGTAGGCCTCGGTCGGCAGCACCAGTAGCCGCAGCAGGTCGGTGTCGGGGCCGAAGGCGCGCTCCACCCAGCGCACGGCGAGTTCGTCCGGACCGGCGACACCTCCGCCGGAGACCAGCACCCCGAGCACGACCATGATCACGGCACACGTCATCGCGACCAGCCCGTACGGCGCTCTTCCGCTCATCCGGCGAGATTACGTGACGGGCGATCAGTCACCATGCAAGGACGGCTCGCGAGGACGAAGGGGGCTTTCGATGCGGATCAGTGTGGTCGGCGGCGGGGTGATCGGGCTGAGCTGCGCGCACCGGCTGGCGGGGGCCGGCCACGACGTCACGGTGCTCACCGACGCCGGCCCGGGGGAAACGACGTCGGCGGTCGCGGGTGGCGTGCTGTTCCCGCCGCTGGCGGCGAACTCCGACCGGGTCGACCGCTGGACCGCGACGAGCGTCGAGGAGTACCGCACCCTCGGTGCCCCCGGCATCCGCATGCTCCGGGGGACGTACGTCGTCCCGCGTGAGGCGGCGCTGCCGTCGTGGGCGCTGTCCATGCCCGGCCTCGACCACGAACCCGGACGGCTCACCTTCACCACCGCGCTGGTCGACACCCCGGTGTATCTCGCCTGGCTCGCCGGCGAGGTCGCCGCGCTGGGCGTGCGGACCGAGTTCCGCACCGTGTCGCGTTTGGACGACCTCGACGCGGATCTCGTGGTGAACGCCGCCGGGCTCGGCGGGGGACGGCTGGCCGGGGACGGCACGGTGGTGCCGGTCGGCGGCCAGGTCGTCCACCTCGCCGATCCGGGGCTGACCGAATGGATCGTCGACGGCTCGACGCCGGTGCTGCGGCACGTGATCCCGCACGGCCGTCACGTCGTCTGCGGTGGCACGCAGGAGCCCGGCCGCGATTCGGTCGAACCGGACCCCGGCGTGACCGCAGACATCGTGCGCCGGTGCCGGGAACTCGTGCCCGCGCTGGCCGACGCGCCTGTGCTGGGCGCGAAGGTCGGCTTCCGGCCGTTCCGGCCCGAAGTGCGGCTGGAGCGGGACGGTCGCGTCGTGCACTGCTACGGGCACGGCGGTGCGGGGATCACCGTCGCCTGGGGCTGCGCCGACGACGTCCTGGCCCTGGTCTAAGCCCGCATTTAGTCCTCTAAATGCGGGCGGACTGGGCACAAGCGAGGCGTGAGCGAAGGCGTGACTCGTGTGATCAGGGGCGTGACTCGCGTGATGGGAGGCCGCACTCGGTGTTCCGCCGCTGATCACGCGAGTTCCGGCTTCGATCACGCGAGTGCGGCCGATCGGTCCAGGTGGTCGTGAGTGGCGTTTCGGGTTCAATTGAGGGGTGAGTCGAACATGGCGTGATCGAACCCTTGCCACGCGGGATTCCGGAATGATTCGCGGGGATGACCCCGGCGCGATGTGTCCACAACGGACACCGTGCGTGGACTGCGCGCCCGATTGATGTCATGATGCCCGGTTCCCGCGCGGGGTCGTGAGTGATAAAGAGGGTTAGAACGACCCTCGCCACTCACGACCCCCAGGCAATACTGCGTAAAGTGCCCAAATCGGACGCCCTGCTCTCGAAAAGTGTCCTTTTTGGACAGTCTGAGGGGTATGTCAGGCCTCGGTGGCGAGCCTGCTCGCACCGCAGACTCCATCACGCCACCTTTGACTTACCCCTCAATAACCCGAACCGCCACACACGGCCACCGCGAGGAGCTGTGCGAAGTGCCGGATCGGGCTGCCCCCTTGCCGCATTTAGAGGACTAAGGGGTCCTAACAGAATGATCTCGAGTGTGGTTTGATGTGGTGTCTCGTTGATCTTCTGGGAGGGGTGTGCTGGTGGGGCAGCGGCGTCCGTGGGAGGTCGA
>NZ_JBPQFM010000046.1:0-24865 GCF_051373225.1 Amycolatopsis sp. w19
GCACGAGCCGGCAGATCTTTCACAAGACAACCCCAACCAGGGCGTCAGTGGCTTTCCGAGCCAGACCCCGCCAGAACTCCATCCACACACATCATCATCACTGTGGCTTTCAGGACATTTTTCGTCCTGAAAGCCACTTTCATGACATGCGGGTACGGTCGTAAGCGGAAGGTGATCCTCCGCACGAAAGGCGGCCCGCGTGCTCGACCGACTTCTCGACCGGTACCTCGGCCTCCCACCCGCCGAGGGCCCCGCCCCCTCGGTGACCAAGGCGATCCCCGTCCCGATGCCCGACGGCGTCCGGCTGCTGGCGGATCGCTACGCCGTTCCGGGCGACGAGCCCCGGCCGGTCGTGCTGATCCGCACGCCGTACGGCCGCAAGGGCGTGATGGGCAAGATCTTCGGCGAGACGTTCGCCCGGCACGGGCTGCAGGTGGTCCTCCAGAGCACTCGCGGGACCTTCGGCTCAGGCGGCGAATTCCGGCCGTTCCACCTGGAGAAGGAGGACGGCCTCGCCACCGTCGCCTGGCTGCGTGCACAGCCGTGGTGCGACGGCCGGGTCGCGATGGCGGGCGCGAGCTACCTCGGCCATACGCAATGGGCCGTCGCGCCGTACCTCGACGAGCCGCTCGAAGCGCTTTGCCTCGGTGTCACCGCGTCGGAATTCGTCTCGACCTTCTATCCCGGCGGGATCCTCGCGGTCGACAACATGGTGTCGTGGTCGGCGCTGATCGGACGGCAGGAAGGCCGGTTCGCCGGTCTGCCGAATCCCTGGCAGACGAAGAAGACCCGCCGGGCCATGGCACATCTGCCGGTTTCCGGCGCGGACGTCGCGGCCATCGGCGAACAGGTGCGGTTCCTGCAGGACGTCTCCCGGCACGCCGAACCCGGCGACGATTTCTGGGCGCCGTCGGACCACAGCGCCGAGGTCGCCGCCCTGCGGACACCGGTGAGCATGGTGACCGGCTGGTACGACCTGTTCATCTCAGCCCAGCTGCGCGATTTCAAGGAGCTCGCCGCGGCCGGACGCGAACCGCGGATCACCATCGGACCGTGGGCGCACGGTGAGCCCGCCAGCCTGAAAACCCTGATCACCGACCAGATCGGCTTCCTCTCCGCGCATCTCCTCGGCGATCGCGCGCCGCTGAGGCAGTCGCCCGTGCGCCTGTACCTCCAGGGCTCCGGACGCTGGCTGGACTTCGAATGCTGGCCGCCCGAATCCGACGCCACCCCGTACTTCCTGCGCCCTGGCGGGCTTTCCGTCGCCGAACCCGTCGAGTCGAAGCCGGGAACGTTCACCTTCGATCCGGCCGATCCCACGCCGACCGTCGGCGGCCCGTTGCTGTCGGGCGTGCAAAAACAACAGGACAACAAGGAAGTCGAAGAGCGGCGGGACCTGCTCCTCTTCACCGGTGACGTGCTGGAGCGCGATCTCGACGTCATCGGCGAGATCTCCGCACTGGTGCACGTCCGGACCGACCTCGGGCACGGCGACGTGTTCGTCCGGCTGTGCGATGTGGACCGTCGCGGTGTCTCCCGCAATGTCACCGACGGCGTCCTCCGCCTGCGCCCCGGCGGTCCGGGGTCCGATGTGGACGGTGTGGTCGCGGCCGAGATCCTGCTCGACCCGACGGCCTACCGGTTCCGGCGCGGCCACCGGCTGCGGGTGCAGGTCGCGGGCGGAGCGTTCCCTCGCTTCGCCCGCAACCACGGCACCGACGAACCGGTGTTCAGCGCGGTGGACGGGAAGCCCGCGCGGTTCGAGATCTTCCACGACCCCGCGCACCCGTCCCGGATCACGCTGCCGGTGTTCGCCGGGTCGTGAGTGGCGGTTCGGGTCAAGCCAAGGGTGCCTCAGGTACCTACCGGATTCTGGCTGCGGCTGCTCACGGGCCAGGCGCGTGAAGGCCCGCTTCCCGCCGCCACGGACGTTGCGAAAGCCACTTTCGCAACGTTGAAGGTTGCGAAAGTGGCTTTCGCAACACGCCACTTCGCCCCACCTCGGCCGCGAGCGTGTGTTCAGGCAGGCACGACCCGCTGGTGCGTGGTCAGCCTGCCGTCGTCGTGCAGCACGTGGAACAGCAGCGACGGCGGCAGGTCGTAGTCGATCGGGCCGCCTTCGCTCCAGTGCCGGAGACCGTTCTCCTCCCACGGGAACAGGATGCTCGACCCGACCGAGGGCGCCGACCGCAGCGGCACGCCGGCGAACGTCGTCGACGCCGCGGTGTGGACGTGCCCGCAGAGCAGGGCGGCCACGCGCGGATGGCGCGCGAGCACTTCGGCCAGCTTGTCCTCGCCGTACTGGCGCATCGCGTCCACCAGAGGCAGGCCGAGCGGGACCGGCGGGTGGTGGAAGGCGATGAAGGCGGGGCCGTCTCCGTCGGAGAGGACGCTGTCCAGCCAGGCCATGGTCTCGTCGTCGAACTGCCCGTCCGGTTTGCCCGGGATACTCGAATCGGCCATGACGAACGTGACGTCGCCGACGGTGTGCGCCACGTTGACCGGGGATTCGTCCGGTGCCTGCCCGAGCAGCCCTTCCCTGAACGGGCCACGTTTGTCGTGATTGCCTGGGCAGGTGAACAGCGGGGTATCGGTCTTGAAGAGCTCGGCCGCGCGCCGGTACTCCTCGACGGTGCCGTGGTCGGAGATGTCACCGGTCACGAGGATCGCGTCGACCGGTGTCGCCAGGCCCTCCAGGTACCGCATGACCCGCGCCGTCCGTTCGTCGGCGCGGTCGCCGCCGTCGAGATGGTTGTCGCTCAGATGTGCCGTCACGAACATCGTGTCACCCCATGTCTTCCAGATATGCCAACGTTTTCACCCAGTTCCGCCCGAGCAGCCCGACGGCCGCCTCGACGTCCGCGGCGCGGATCGCCTCGGCGATCCGGTGGTGCTCATCGATACTCTCCCTCGAACGCTCGACGCCACCGAAATAGCGCGCGTCGTAGCGTTTCAGCAGCGGCTTCGTCTGCTCCAGCAACCGCAGCAGATGCGGATTCGTGCACCGCGAGACGAGCAGCGCGTGCCATCGATCATCCAAAGTGGACAGATCCCCCTGACGCCCGAGTTCCTCGGCCATCTCGTCGGCGATCCGGTCCAGGCCGCCGGTGAGCCCGGCGAGGTCCTGCGGCGAACTCCAGCGCAACGCGAGCGATTCCAGCTCCGCGACGAGCGGGTACAGCTGCCGGGCCTCGTCCGGATCGAACGGCGGCACGAGGAAGCCCCGGTTCGGCGCCGAGACGAGCAGACCGCGATCGGCCAGCCCGATCAGCGCTTCGCGCAACGGGGTGCGGCTGACGCCCAGCTCGCGGGCGAGGTGCACCTCGTTGATGCGGCTGTCCGCGGCGATCCGGCCGTCGAGCACGCGAGCGGTGATCTCCTCCGCGAGGTCGCGGCGGAGCAGGTTCCTCGTCATCGGTGCAGTATTGCATGCACTTCGGCCGTACTGTATTCAGTTAGGCATGACGGACTTCGATGTGCACCGCGCTCGCACCGAAACCCCGGGCTGTGCGGAGGTGGTCCATCTCAACAACGCCGGATCGTCGCTGCCGCCCGCACGGGTGACCGACACCGTCGTCGACTATCTGCGCGAAGAGGCCCTGATCGGCGGATACGAGCAGGCCGCGGCGACCGTGGAGCGGATGAACGGCGTCTACGCGTCGGCCGCCCGGCTCGTCGGCGCCGACCCCGACGACATCGCCTTGACCGACAACGCGACCCGCTCCTGGCAGGCGATCTTCTACGCGCTGCCGTTCGCCGCCGGAGACCGGATCCTGACGGCGAAATCCGAGTACGCGAGCAATGTCATCTCCTTCCTGCAGATCGCGAAGCGCACCGGCGCCGTCGTCGAGGTGGTCGACAACGACGAGTCCGGGCAACTGGACGTCGAGGACCTCAAGCGCCGCATCGACGGCGACGTCAAGCTGATCGCCGTCTCGCATGTGCCGACCCAGGGCGGGCTGGTGAACCCTGCCGAGGAGATCGGCGCTGTGGCCAGGGCGGCCGGGATCCCGTTCCTGCTGGACGCGTGCCAGAGCGCCGGCCAGATCGACCTCGACGTCGCGCGCCTGAACTGCGACGCGCTCAGCGTGACCGGCCGCAAGTACCTGCGCGGACCGCGCGGCACCGGATTCCTCTACGCGCACCCGCGGCTGCGTGAACGCGTCGAGCCCGCGATGCTCGATCTTCACTCGGCGGCGTGGACGACGCCCGAAAGCTACGAAGTCGATCCGACGGCGAAGATGTTCGAGGTCTGGGAACGCGATCACGCCGCCCTGCACGGTCTCGGCGCGGCGATCGACTACGCCCTCGAGTGGGGCATGCCCGCCATCGAAGCCCGCGTCGCCGCGCTCGCGGCGAAACTGCGTGACGCGCTCCGCGAGATCCCCGGCGTCCATGTCCACGACCAGGGTGTGCGGCAGTGCGGGATCGTCACGTTCAGCGTGGCGAAAACGCCGTCGCAGGAAGTGAAACAGCGCCTGGGCGCGGCGAAGATCAACGTCAGCGTCACCGAGGCGACGTCCGCCCAGTTCGACTTCGCCGAGCGCGGACTGCCGCCGATGGTCCGGTCTTCGGTGCACTACTTCAACACCGAAGACGACATCGCGCTCCTCGTCGGCGAAGTCGGGAAACTGGCCTAACGGCGGGAAAGCAGCGAATCGGACGGCGGGGCGTACGGCAGCCCCGTCGTCTTCGCGCGCTTGGCGATCACCAGCGCCTCCCCCAGCAGGCTGACGCCGATCGACAGCGTCACCGGCCGCGCGTCGGGATGCGCCCCCGCCGTGGTGGCCAGGAACCCGATCCCGAAGTTCACCAGCAGCGACAGCACCCAGACGCCGAACGTCCTGCCGGTGTAGCGCAGCCACAGCACGCCGTCGCGCTCGAACAGTTTCGTTGTGGTGGCACGCACCGCGCCGAGACCGCACCCGACCGCGGATCCCAGCGCGAGCCAGAGTCCGTCGGTGAAGGTGAAGATCTCCAGTTTGACCAAGCCGTAGACACCGATCCCGAGCAGGATCACCGGCGCCCCGAACACCTCCCGGGCCACCAGCGGCTCGCCGCGCAGCCTCCGCACGATGAGCACGATCACCGCGGCGACCACCAGCGCGATCAGCAACCAGGTCCGCATGAACCCCCCCTTTATGGCATGACTGTGCCAAATAAAATAGCAAGGTCGTGCTATAAAGACAACGTGCCCAAGATCGTCGACCCGGAAGCCCGCCGCCTGGAGATAGCCGAAGCCGTCTTCCGGGTGATCCAGCGGGACGGCCTCGCGCAGGCGTCGCTCAGGAGCGTGGCCGAGGAGGCCGGTCTCGCGATCGGTTCGGTGCGGCATTACTTCGGCGGCCACGACGAACTGATCGTGTTCGCCATGCGCGCGCTCGGCGACCGGCTGGAGGCGCGACTGGCGGGGCACATCCCTGTCCTGCTCGACCCCGCGACACCACGTTCACGGCGACAGGAAGCCACCGAGGCGTTCCTCGGCGAACTCCTTCCGCTCACCGAACAGACCCGCGCCGAAGCCGACGTCTGGCTGGCGTTCTCGGCCGCCGCGAAGAACCGGCCAGACCTCGCGGAGGAGGCCAAGCGCATGTACGAGGGAGTCCGGTTCCTCGTCCGCCGGGTACTCGAGGGCGCGGACGAAGCGGGAGGTCTGCTCGCCGACGTCGACCTTAACGTCGAGACCGAGCGGCTCGCCGCGCTGCTGGACGGGCTCGCGGTGTCGGCGGGCCGGACTTCACCGGAGCTGATGCGCGCGGTGCTCCGGCGGCACCTGGAAACCCTGCGGCGCCCGGGATGAGCACCTTCTACGAAATCGCCGCCCAGGACCCTGACCGCGTCGCGGTGATCGACGTCGACGGCCGCGAGACCACCTTCGGCGAGCTTTCGGCGCGGGCGAATCAGCTGACCCACGCCTTGCGGGCACTCGGTCTCGGTGAGGGCGACGGTGTCGTCGCGATCATCCACAATGGACTCACCTACTACGAGCTCCTGCTGGCGACCCTGCAGGCGGGGATGTACTTCACGCCGGTCAACCACCGGTCCTCACCCGCCGAGATCGCCTACATCGCGGCCGACAGTGGCGCCAAGGTCGCCGTCGCGGACGCGGACATCGCGGCGACGTGCACCGCGGAACTGTCCGGCCTGCACCGGTTTTCGCGCGGCGGGACACCCGGCTGGGCCGAGTACGCGGCTTGGGGAACGGACCTGCCCACGACCACGCCGGAGCGGCGGACCGCCGGCCAGACGATGCTCTACACGTCCGGGACCACGGGACGCCCCAAAGGCGTCCGGCGCGCCCTTTCCGGGCAACCGCCCGCACTGCACCCGATCCACGCGCACACCCTCGAACGCCTGGACGTCCGGCCGGGGCGCGGCGTGCACCTCGTCGCCTGCCCGCTCTACCACGCGGCGCCCGGGATGTTCTCGACCGCGACCCTGCACCTCGGGCACACGCTCGTCCTGATGGACCGGTTCGACGCCGCGGAAACGCTGCGGCTCACCGAAAAGCACCGCGTGACGAGTACGCATCTGGTGCCCACGATGTTCCACCGCCTGCTGCGGCTGCCCGAGGACGTGCGTGCGCGCCACGACCTGTCGAGCCTGACGTCGGTGATCCACGGCGCCGCGCCGTGCCCCCGGGAGGTCAAGGAGCGGATGCTCGCCTGGCTCGGACCGGTCGTCCACGAGTACTACGGCGCCTCCGAGGGGCTGATCACGGCGGTGCACGCGCGCGAATGGCTCGCCGTACCGGGCACCGTCGGCAAGCCTTTGGACGGCGTGCGGATCAAGGTTCTCGACGACGACGGCCGCGAACTCCCCGCGGGCGAAGCCGGGATGCTCTACTTCAGTTCCGCGCACACGAAATTCGACTATCACGGCGATCCGGGCAAGACGGCCGCCGCGCGATCCGGGGAGTTCGTGACCGTCGGGGATGTCGGCTATCTCGACTCCGAGGGGCGGGTTTTCCTGTGCGACCGGCGGACGGATCTCATCCTTTCCGGTGGCGTGAACATCTACCCGGCCGAGATCGAAGCGCGGTTGCTGAGCCATCCCGACGTCGCCGACGTCGCGGTGATCGGCGAGCCGGATCCCGAGTGGGGCCGACGGGTCGTCGCCGTCGTGCAGCCGACCGAGGGCGTCACCGGGGATTCCGCGCTGGCGAAACGACTCGAAGAGCACTGCCGCGCCGAGCTCGCCGGGTTCAAGACGCCGCGCCGGTTCGACTTCCGGGACCGGCTGCCGCGGACGGAGAGCGGCAAGATGCTGCGGCGGACACTTCGGGCGGAATGAACGACCCTTTCGGGCAGTGCCGATCGCGGTACCGTTCGCTCATGCGCCTGCGGTCCGTGACCACGCTGCTCGCCACCCTCGTCCTCGCGCTCGCCGTCCCCGCGACGGCCGGGGCGACTCCCGGATCCGGGGTGACCGGGACGATCTTCGAGCAGCGGACGGTCGGGAACACCGACTACGTGCTGCGCGAGGTCGTCATCCAGCCCGGTGGCTACACCGGCTGGCACTATCACGACGGAAAGCTGTACGCGTACGTGAAAGCAGGCACGCTGACGCACAACTCGGCCGACTGCGGGCTCGACGGCCTGTACCGGAAGGGCGCCGTCTTCACCGAGCCGAGCGACACCGTCCACATCGGACGGAATCTCGGGCGGACACCAGTGGTGCTGGAGGTGCTTTACGTGCTGCCGCACGGGAGCCCGCTCTCGCAGGACGCGCCGAATCCGGGTTGCCCGTTCTAGGGTCCGAACCAGCCGGCGACGTCGAGACGGAAGCCGTCCGACGGCACCATCGTGCGAAGGTCGGCTTCGAGCGCGCGGACCCTGTCGATGCCCAACGTGTCCGCCCACTCCTTGCGCAACTCGTCGAAGATCGCCGCCGACCGGCCGAGTGAGTCGAACCCGCGGCTGGTGAGCCGCACGACCTTGCGCCGCGCGTCGGCCGGGTCGTCGACGCGCGCGACGTAGCCGAGCTGCTCCAGCCTGTCGACGGTCTTGCCCGCCGCCTGCTTGCTGACCCCGAGCCGCCGCCCGATCTCGCTCGCCGTCGCGCCTTCGCGGCCGATCGCCTGCATGGCGAAGCCGTACGCCGGCCGGGCGTGGGGATGTCCCTGCTCGGCGAGTTCGGCGTGCAGCCGGTCGATGATCGAGCGGAAGCCCGCGAACAGCAGGAGCGGCAGCTCGAAGCCGGGAGTTTCGCGAACCTGCTTGCCAGATTCGACAACCTGGTTTACCTTTTCGTCAACCACGTTGACCATCTTAGGGGGAACCTTGTTCACCGATCACACCGTCGAAACCGCGCCCGAAGCCTCACGTCGCGCCATGGAAGCGACCATCCGGAAGTTCGGGCACCTCCCCACCGCCGTCGCCCGGCAGGCGTCGTCACCCGAACTGCTCGACGGATTCCTGAAACTCAGCGCGAGCTTCGAGCGGACCACGCTCGACCCGCTCGCGCGGGAAACGGTCGTGATGACCGTGGCGACCCGCAACGGCTGCGAGGTCTGCGTCGAGATCCACACCGGCAAGCTGAAGGGACATCACGCGGACGACGACGTCATCGCGGCGCTTCGCTCGCAGCAGCCCGTCCCCGACGAGCGGCTGGAAGGCATCCGGCAGTTCACGTTGGCGGTGCTCGAAACCGCGGGCGCCGTCGACGACGAGACCCTGCGGACCTTCTTCGGGCACGGATACACCGAACGGAACGCCCTCGAAGTCGTCATGGGCATCGGCGCCTACACGATGTCGACCCTGGCAAACCGGCTGATCCGGGCCTAGTCGCTCAGCGTGATCACCCCTCGCGGCCCGGGATCACTCCAATGGCCGCCGATCTTGATGTATCTGGGCAGTCCCGACCGTCTCCTGTCTTGTGCAGCCGAAAGTTCGCCACCCGCGGCGCGGCGCACCGGCGGTCTGGCCTGCCGAGGGGGCAGACCAGACCGCCGAAAACCGAAGACGTTCCACAGGTGTTGGGGGTGCGTGAAGGCCTCCTTCCCTCGGCTGAGCCGAGGGAAGGAGGCCTTCACGTGTCTGGGCGCATTTAGTCGACTAACTGCACTCCCGGGGGGGGAGGACGCGGCTCAGGTCCGTGAAGGACCCCGAAGTACATGAAGGCCCCCTTCCTTGCGTCTAGCGCAATGAAGGGGGCCTTCACGTACTTGCACGCCTCCCGAGCGACGTCAGGCTTCGAGCGCCCAGCGCACGTACCGCATCGTCGGCACGAAGCCCGCCTTCTCGAACACCCCGAACGCCCCCGCCGGATCCGCCGAGTCCACGTTCAAACTCGCACGGTCGTAGCCCTGCTCGGCGGCGGCCCGCAGCGCGTGCCCCATCAGCGCGCTCGCCACACCCCGCCGCCGGTGCTCCCGAAGCGTCCCGATCGCCATGAAGTGCGCGTCGCGCACTCCGGTGGCCTCCGTGTCGGCTTCCCACCACATGGTCACCAGCATCCCGGCCGCGGACCCCGCCTCACGAAGCAGGAAGCTGGCCTCGGGTTGGAAAGTCTGATTGATGATCTTGTTCCGCCAGAGATCAGCGGGCATCGGCACCGCGCCCCAGTAATCCCGGTACGCCGCGTTCCGGACCGCCCGGAAGTCCTCGTCGTTCCGCTCCGACCACGGCTCGACCGTGAACCCGTCCGGCATCTCAGGATCGCTCAAGGCCGCGAGCGAATGCTCCATCCGCTGG
The DNA here is from genome assembly GCF_051373225.1 of Amycolatopsis sp. w19. Classification (NCBI taxonomy): domain Bacteria; kingdom Bacillati; phylum Actinomycetota; class Actinomycetes; order Pseudonocardiales; family Pseudonocardiaceae; genus Amycolatopsis; species Amycolatopsis sp. w19. Next base: position 9,696 of record NZ_JBPQFM010000046.1, read on the forward strand.
AAGTAGCGCACCGGCACGAACCCCCGGGACCGGAGGAGCTCGGCCAAGCCCGCGATGCGCTCCGGCCGATTGACGTCGACCACGAGTTTCGCGTCCGGGTGGTGCAGCGCGTGCACCACCTTCGCCGCCGCCACCCCCGCGTCAACGAGCGCGCCGCCGATCCCCTGCCGACGATACGCGGGATGGACTCCCCCGTCGAGGAAGACCCGATGGATCTCCTCCGCGGACGGCTTGAAGCGGATCTTCATGTAGCCGGCCATCACGTCGCCGTCGAAAGCGGCGAGACTCGCCCGGTCCAGATCCGCGTACGGGTCGACCAGCTCCTGGCGAGTGTCCTCCGCCGTGTAGTTCTCGCCGATCTCGTCGACGGTCTCCATCGCGTTGAGGAGATCGGCCGACGCCTCGGCGTCCTGTGGGGTGAGTGGCCGCCAGGTGAGGTCGTGCATCCGGCTCAAGGTAGTCCCGCACGAGCGGGGTGTCGCCGGATTTTCGGTGGGCGCAGTAGGGATCGAACCTACGACCGCTCGGGTGTAAACCGAGTGCTCTCCCGCTGAGCTATGCGCCCGGGAGGTGGCACCCGCGCACGGGTGCCACCGTGAAGACTCAGGCCAGCGAGGCCACGGCCTTCTTCCACGCCTGCTGGTCGCGCGCCTCGCCGGGCTGGTTGACCTCGGCGAACCGGACGACGCCGTCCTTGTCGATCAGGAAGGTGCCGCGGGTGGCCAGGCCGGCCGCCTCGTTGAAGACGCCGTAGGCCTTCGCGACCTCGCCGTGCGGCCAGAAGTCCGAAAGCAGCGGGAACTGGTAGCCCTCCTGCTCGGCCCACGCCTTGAGCGAGAACGGGGTGTCCACGGACACGCCGATCACCTGGACGCCCTGGCCGTCGTAGTCCGCGAACTCGTCGCGGAGCTGGCACAGCTCACCGGTGCAGATGCCACTGAACGCGAACGGGTAGAACACGAGCAGGACCGGCTTGTCACCCTTGAAGGACGACAGCGTCACGGACTGCTTGTTGTAGTCGTTGAGCGTGAAGTCCGGGGCTTGCGATCCGACCTCGACGGCCATACCGGCGGTTTCCTCTCAAGAGCGAACAGGGGCCTGCGACGACAACCCTATCGTGTCGATCGCGCGGCTCCCGAAGTCACCGCTTGGTCTTGGACGACTTCGGCGAAACCAGCCGGGTGCCCGCCCACTTGGGGCCGGCACTGATGTTGGCCGTCTGGGCCAGTCCGACCTGCGGCACCGCCTCGGCGATGTCACTCGGCTCGACATGCCCTGGCTGGCCCGTCTTCGGGGTCAGCACCCAGATCACGCCGTTCTCGTTCAGGGGAGTCCGGACCTCGATCAGCGTGTCACCGAGATCACCGTCGTCTTCGCGCCACCACAGCAGCACCACGTCGATGACCTCGTCGGCGTCCTCGTCGAGGATGTCGCCGCCGATCTGTTCCTCGATCGCCGCACGAAGGTCGTCGTCGACGTCCTCGTCCCAGCCGATCTCCTGGACCACCATGTCCGGCTTGATCCCGAGCCTTTCGGCGACGCTGCTCTGATCAGCGTCTCCCGCGGCGACCACTGCTGTCACTCCTCCAACTACGACGGAGCGTGGTGTCGCGCCGGCCTGATCGACCGGGCGGGCACCACACTCGGGTACACGATGCCCGTTAGCGAACACTGGTGAAGCGTTCCGCGCAACCGTCCACACCGGATCTTGAACAACTCGTGTCGCGGCGTACGGACATTCAGCCCACTCTGACAGGGTCAATTCGGGCGCGCCTGGGCACCTCCGAACGGCCTGCTTTAGGGTGAGAGAGAAAACGCGCGCGCGAGTACAGGCGCGTGCGAGGCGTGTCGCAATCGGGTCCGCGAACGTTACCGATCAGTAGCGGTGACGCGAACGGAACCGGAGGACGACGATGGACGGCGAACACGCCCGCGTACGAGCACAACCAGCTACCACCTTTCGCAAGGAGACCCCTTGGCCCCGCAGAACGACGGCGCCTCCGGCAAGGAGACCCCGGCACGCGTCCGCGTCATCCGTGACGGATTGGCGGCGCACCTGCCCGACATCGACCCGGAGGAGACCGCCGAATGGCTGGACTCCTTCGACGAGGCGCTGGCCAGGGGTGGTCAGCAGCGCGCCCGGTACCTGATGCTGCGCATCCTCGAGCGGGCCAGGGAGCGCCACGTCGGCGTCCCGGCGCTGACGTCGACGGACTACGTCAACACCATCCCCACCGAGAACGAACCCTGGTTCCCCGGTGACGAGGAGATCGAGCGCCGGTACCGCGCCTACATCCGGTGGAACGCCGCGATCATGGTGCACCGCGCGCAGCGTCCCGGCGTCGGCGTCGGCGGGCACATCTCGACCTACGGCTCGTCCGCGGCGCTGTACGAAGTGGGCTTCAACCACTTCTTCCGCGGCAAGGACCACTCGGGCGGCGGCGACCAGATCTTCATCCAGGGCCACGCCTCCCCCGGCATCTACGCCCGCGCGTTCCTCGAGGGCAGGCTGACCGAGAACCAGCTGGACGGCTTCCGCCAGGAGTTCTCGCACGCCGGCGAGGGCGGCGGCCTGCCGTCGTACCCGCACCCGCGGCTGATGCCGGAGTTCTGGGAGAACCCGACCGTGTCCATGGGCCTCGGCCCGATGAACGCGATCTACCAGGCGCGGTTCAACCGCTACCTGCGTGACCGCGGTATCAAGGACACCAGCGACCAGCACGTCTGGGCGTTCCTCGGCGACGGCGAGATGGACGAGCCCGAATCGCGCGGCCTCATCCACGTGGCCGCGAGCGAGGGCCTCGACAACCTGACCTTCGTGATCAACTGCAACCTGCAGCGGCTCGACGGCCCGGTGCGCGGCAACGGCAAGATCATCCAGGAGCTGGAGTCGTACTTCCGCGGCGCCGGCTGGAACGTCATCAAGGTCATCTGGGGCCGCGAGTGGGACTCGCTGCTGCACGCGGACCGCGACGGCGCGCTGGTCAACCTGATGAACACGACGCCGGACGGCGACTTCCAGACCTACAAGGCCAACGACGGCGCCTTCGTCCGTGAGCACTTCTTCGGCCGCGACCCGCGGACCAAGGAACTGGTCAAGGACCTCACCGACGCCGACGTCTGGAATCTCAAGCGCGGCGGGCACGACTACCGCAAGGTCTACGCGGCCTACAAGTCGTCGCTGGAGCACCACGGCCAGCCGACGGTGATCCTGGCCCACACCATCAAGGGTTACGGCCTCGGGCCGTCCTTCGAGGGCCGCAACGCCACGCACCAGATGAAGAAGCTCACCCTCGACGACCTCAAGCTGTTCCGGGACGCCCAGCGCATCCCGATCAGCGACGAGGAGCTCGAGCGCGACCCGAAGCTGCCGCCGTACTACCACCCCGGCAAGGAATCGCCGGAGATCGAGTACATGCTCGGCCGCCGCAAGGCGCTGGGCGGCTTCCTGCCGGAGCGCCGTCCGAAGGCCTCGAAGGCTCTCGTGCTGCCCGGCGACAAGGTCTACGAAGGCATCCGCAAGGGCTCGGGCAAGCAGGAGGTCGCCACCACGATGGCGTTCGTCCGGCTCGTCCGCGAGCTGGCGAAGGACTCCGAGATCGGCAAGCGGATCGTCCCGATCATCCCGGACGAGGCGCGCACCTTCGGTCTCGACTCGATGTTCCCGACGGCCAAGATCTACAACCCGCACGGCCAGACGTACACGTCGGTCGACGCGAGCCTGATGCTGGCCTACAAGGAGTCCGAAAAGGGCGTCATCCTGCACGAGGGCATCAACGAGGCGGGCTCGACCGCGTCGTTCACCGCCGTCGGCACCTCGTACGCCACGCACGGCGAGCCGATGATCCCGATCTACATCTTCTACTCGATGTTCGGGTTCCAGCGGACCGGTGACGGCCTCTACGCGGCGGCCGACCAGATGGCCCGCGGGTTCGTGCTCGGCGCCACCGCCGGCCGCACCACGCTGACCGGTGAGGGCCTCCAGCACGCCGACGGGCACTCGCTGCTGCTGGCGGCGACCAACCCGGCCGTCGTGGCCTACGACGCGGCGTGGTCGTTCGAAATCGCCCACATCGTGCGGGACGGTCTTCGCCGGATGTACGGCGAGACCGGGCCGGACGGCAACGGCGAGAACATCTTCTACTACATGACGATCTACAACGAGCCCTACCAGCAGCCCGCCGAGCCCGAGAACCTCGACGTCGACGGCCTGCTCAAGGGTCTCTACAAGTACGCGGACGCCCCGTCGGGCGACGGCCCGGAGGCGCAGATCCTGGTCTCCGGCGTCACCATGCCGGACGCGCTGCGGGCCCAGCAGATGCTGGCCGAGGAGTGGGGCGTACGCGCGGCCGTGTGGTCGGCGACGTCGTGGACCGAGCTGCGGCGCGAGGCCGTCGAGGCCGACCACGACAACCTGCTCCACCCGGGCGACTCCCCGCGTGTGCCGTACATCACGCAGAAGCTGTCCGGCGCGAACGGGCCGGTCGTCGCGGTTTCGGACTGGATGCGCGCCGTGCCGGACCTCATCCGCCCCTGGGTGCCGACCGACATGCTGACGCTGGGCACCGACGGGTTCGGGTTCTCCGACACCCGCCCCGCCGCCCGGCGGAAGTTCCTGGTCGACGCCCAGTCGATCGTGGTCGGCACGCTGAGCGCGCTGGCCAAGCGCGGCGAGATCGACCGGTCGAAGGCGGCGGAGGCGGCGCGCAAGTACCGTCTCGACGACGTCGCCGCCGCGGGTCCGCAGTTGTCGGACTCCGGCAGCGCCTAGCACTGCCATGAACGGTCCGTTCCTTGCGAAATCTGCAAGGAACGGACCGTTCATTGCGTCCGGGACCGGACGAGCTAGGGTGAGACATCGGATGTTTGCGGAAAGGGTGAGCGAGTGTGACCAAGCGTCGACTGCCGAAGCCGAGTGAGCTGAAGCAGATCCTGCGGCCGAAGCCGATCGTGCTCAACCCGACCGACCGGCGGCTGGCGGGCGCGCACACGATCGCCGATCTGCGGATGCTCGCCCGCAAGCGGACGCCCAGGGCGGCGTTCGACTACACCGACGGCGCCGCGGAGCTGGAAGACAGCCTTCGCCGCGCCCGGCAGGCCTTCCGCAGCGTGGAATTCCACCCGAACGTCCTGCGCGGCGTGTCCGATGTGGACACCGGCAAGGAGATCCTCGGCAAGCGTTCGGAGCTGCCGTTCGCGTTCGCGCCGACCGGGTTCACGCGGATGATGAACCACGAGGGCGAGTCCGCGGTGGCCCGCGTCGCGCAGCGCAACGGCATCCCGATGGGGCTGTCGACGATGGCGACGACGTCCATCGAAGACCTCGCCGCGGCCGCCCCGGAGGCCCGCAAGTGGTTCCAGCTCTACGTCTGGCGCGACCACAAAGCGGGCGAAGATCTGATGAATCGCGCCTGGGCCGCCGGGTTCGACACGCTCATGCTGACGGTGGACACCCCGGTCGCGGGCGCGCGGCTGCGCGACGTCCGCAACGGGCTGACCATCCCGCCCGCGCTCACCCTCAAGACGTTCGTCGACGGCGCGATGCATCCGGCGTGGTGGTTCAACCTGCTGACCACCGAGCCGCTGACCTTCGCGTCGCTGAGCCAGTTCGACGGCACGGTCGCCGAGCTGCTCAACCAGCTCTTCGACCCCACCCTGAACTTCGACGACCTCGACTGGGTCCGCCAGACCTGGCCGGGCAAGCTCGTGGTCAAGGGGATCCAGAACGTCGACGACGCGCGTGACGTGGTCAAGCACGGCGCCGACGCGGTACTGCTGTCCAACCACGGCGGCCGCCAGCTCGACCGCGCGCCGACGCCGATCGAACTGCTGCCCGCGGTGCTCGACGAGATCCAAGGCGACGCCGAGGTGTGGGTCGACACCGGCATCCTGTCCGGCGGCGACATCGTGGCCGCCATCGCGCGCGGCGCGGACGCGGTGCTCATCGGGCGCGCGTTCCTCTACGGCCTGATGGCCGGGGGCGAGCGCGGGGTTCAGCGGTGCGTGGACATCCTGCGCGCCGAAATGACCCGGACGATGCAGCTGCTGGGTGTCCGCACCCTCGCCGACCTGAAGCCCTCACACGCCACCATGCGCTAGACCGCGGCCGAGACCCCGGACGGCGCGGTGCTGACCTGCTTCGCCGTCCGGTTCCAGCTCCACCAGCCGTGCACGACCAGACCGGCGAACACGATGTACACCGCCGCCGAGAAGTACAGGCCCGACGAGAGCTGCAGCGGTACGCCGATCGCGTCGACGACCAGCCACACCAGCCAGAACTCGACGAGACCCGCGCCCTGGGCGGCGAAGGCCACCAGCGTGCCGACGAAGATCGCTGCGTCCGGCCAAGGCGCCCACGAGGCGTCCAGCGCGTCGAGGACCAGCGCCATCACGGTGGTGCCGATCGCGAACGCGCCGGCCATCGCCAGACGCTCGCCGAGACGGCCCTTGCGGACGACGACGCCGTAGACCGGGTCGCTGCGGCGGGACCAGGCCCACCAGCCGTAGATCGAGATGGCGAGGATCGCGATCTGCCTGGTCGCGAGCCCGCCGAGATGCGCGGAGACGTAGACCGAGAACAACAGCACGGTGGCGCCGACCTGGACCGGCCACGTCCACAACGTGCGGCGTTGTGCCAGGAAGACCACGGCGAGCGCGAAGATCTGCCCCGTCAGCTCGGCGAAGGAGATCCATTGTCCGAGCACCGTGACACCGTTGTGCAGCAGGAAGTCCACGTCCGCACCCCTCTCCGTCTACCGCTCCAACATGCTCCGTTCCGGCCCCATTCCCCAGTGAGTGTGAGGTGCGGAACAGGCGGGCGGCTCGAGGGGCGCTGAGGAGACGCGAAAGGGCCCTTCACCGCGTGTTCCGCGGCGATGGGCCCCTTCGACTCCACGCGGGCCCGGTGCCTTCCTCGATCACCGGGCCCGCGGGATGCTCAGGAATCTACGCGACCGATGCCCACGGGCGAAGTCGGCGGCTCCGAACGGACCTCCTGCTTGGCGTCACCGGCCTCCAGCTGCCCCTGCAGAGTGGCCAGCCAGCCCTGCCAGCGGTCCTGCGCCGGCTTGATCAGTCCGCCGCCGAAGCCGACGACGATCACGCCGCCGATGGTGGCGAGCACGGTGATCAGGACCGGTCCGGTGATCGCGGTCGCGATGTTCACCTGGCCGAGCGCGGCGATGATGCCGAACGCCATGATCATCCAGTAGGCGATGGTGCCGAGCAGCCGTCCCGCGGGCCGGGTCGACAGGGCTCCGGTCACCAGGTCGCGGACGACCTTCGCCACGGCGGCCGCGACGATCACCAGCACCAGCGCCACCAGGATCCGCGGCAGGAACGCGATGATGTCGTTGAGCAGCGCGCTGACCGGATTGCTCTCACCGAATACGCCGAACGCGAGCTGCAGCGCGATCAGGAGAATGAAGTAGTACACGAGTTTGACGAGGATTCCACCGGCGTCGACATTCGCCTGTTTGAGCGTTCCGGTGAGCCCGGTCTTCTCGATGAGCTTGCCGAAACCGATCTTCGACAGAACCAGTCCCAATGCCTTCGACACGGCTTTCGCGATCAACCAGCCGATCAGCAGGATGATCAGGAAACCGATCAATTTCGGCACGAAGGTGGCGACAAGGTTCCATGCTTGTCCCAGACCGTCTTTCAGCTGCTCGCCCACGGCGAACTCCCTCCTCTGCGCATCCGCGCCCAACACCGGTGCGGCTTGCGAGGGATCGTTGATCACGAGCACCGCACCGGCAACTCGGCGACCCACGATCGAGTGAGTGAGCTAGCGGGAAAAGATCGACAAGTCCCATACTTGTCCTACCGGTGGGGACCGGGGAGACGAGGCCGTCCGGCGCAGCGAAAAACGCGAGCGCCGGGCGGCCTCGAGTTTTATGCGGAGACCTTTCGCAATTTCGTCTCCCATTACCGTCCACTTCGGACTCCATGGGCGAACCGCCGCAGGATGAAGGCCACCTTTGCCCGCCGGACTAGGATCGCCTGACCATGGCTGATGCGACTTCCGGGCGGCGTGTCCCCAAGCACCACGGGCTGTCCGCCAAGACCCTCCGGCGGCTCGAGCACGCCTCCGGCCGGCTCGCGAGCGCGAGCGTGGCGGTGATGGAAGAGCGGCTGAGCTGGTTCGCCCGCCTCCCCGCCGACCAGCGCGCGAGCGTCCTGCTGATCACCCAGGCGGGTGCCGCCGGTTTCGTCGACTGGCTCCGCGACGCCAAGGAGGCGCTCTCCCTCACCACCGAGGCCTTCCGCGAAGCACCCGCCGAACTGTCCCGCTGGGTGAGCCTGCGGCAGGCCGTCGGCATGGTGCGGCTGGCGATCGAGGTGTTCGAGGAGCAGCTGCCGGAATTCGCCGCGAACGAGGCCGAACGCGCCGCGCTGATCGAGGGGATCCTGCGCTACGGCAGGGAGATCGCGTTCGCCGCCGCCAACTCCTACGCGGCCGCCGCCGAAGCGCGCGGCGCTTGGGACGCGCGGCTGGAGGCGCTGGTCGTCGACGGCATCGTCCGCGGCGACGCCGAGGAGGCGGTGCTCTCCCGGGCCGCCGCGCTCGGCTGGGATCCGGCCGCGCCCGCCACCGCGCTGGTCGGCACCCCGACGTCGGACGACCCGCCCGCGGTCGTGTTCGAGGTCCGCAGCCGCGCCGCCAGGGTCGGGCGCCCCGTGCTGCTTTCGGTGCAGGGGTCCCGGCTGGTCGTGGTGGTCGCCGGTCCCACCGACGGCAGCATCAAGGACCGCGAGATCCTCGCCAAGCTGTCGGTCGCCTTCGCCGAGGGCCCGGTCGTCGCCGGCCCGACGGTGCCCACCCTCGCCGAAGCGCACCACAGCGCGACCGAAGCGCTCTCCGGCCTGCGTGCCGTCGTCGGCTGGCCCGGCGCGCCCCGGCCCGCGAGATCGATCGACTTGTTGCCCGAACGCGCGTTGTCCGGCGATCCCGAGGCCGAACGCCTGCTCGTGGAGCAGATCGCGCGGCCACTCGAAGAAGCGGGCCCGGCCTTGCTGCGGACGGTGGAGACCTACCTCGACAGCGGCGGCGTCCTGGAGACCTGCGCGCGGACGTTGTTCGTGCATCCGAACACCGTCCGGTACCGGCTGCGGAAGGCGGCGGAACTGACCGGCCGCCACGCCGCCGAATCGCGGGACGCCTGGGTGCTGAAGGTGGCGCTGACGGTCGGGCGGCTGGCCCGTGCCCGCGGCCTCTGGTGACGGCCGTGATCGGACACCGCACACGCGTGATCGGACACGGGACTCGCGTGATCAGAGACGGAACTCGCGTGAGTTTCGCCTCCAATCACGTGAGATCGGCTCCCGATCACGCGAGTGACGGCCTCCGGGCTCAAAGCCAGCCTCGTCTCAGGCACCGCGGTCGGGCCGCGTGACCAGAGGGACGACACACGTGACTGAGTGGACGACACACGTGACTGGACGGACGGCGCGGGTGACTGCGTGGACGACACACGGTGGGGCCCCGACCGCGAGCGTGTGCCGTCCGGCTGATCACACGTGCCGTCCGCTCGGTCACCGTGGCCCGAGCGTCGAACCGGTTGGTAACTCTGCGCAGTGACGGACTTCATAGGGAAAGCTGGTTGAACCCGACAAGGCTTTTGGGTTAAGCGCGGAGATCAGGAAGACGCTTTTGGAGGGTTCCGACAATTACGTCGGCCGGACTTGGTGAGCGTCGGCATCACGACCATGGTGGCCGAGAGTGTTCTCTAGTGGGGTGACAGTTGCAGTCCTCGCCCCCGGTCAGGGTTCCCAAGCCCCAGGCATGCTCTCCCCTTGGCTCGAGCTCGACGGCGCCCGCGCGCGCGTCGAAGCCTGGTCCGAGCGGGCCGGTCTCGACCTCGTCCGCCTCGGCACCGAAGCGGACGCCGAAGAGATCCAGGACACCGCGATCACGCAGCCGCTGATCGTGGCGCTGTCACTGCTGGCCTTCGAGCACCTTCAGCGTGAGGCCCCGGTCGCCGCGGACACGCCGGTCGCGGGTCACTCCGTCGGCGAACTGGCGGCCGCCGCCATCGCCGGTGTGCTCAGCCCCGAAGACGCCGTCGCGCTGGCCGCCGTCCGCGGCGCCGAGATGGCGAAGGCGTGCGCGCTGGAGCCCACGAGCATGGCCGCGGTCATGCTAGGCGACCCGGAGCAGGTCGTCGCGTGGCTCGAGGGCCACGGTCTCGCCGCGGCGAACCGCAACGGCGCCGGCCAGATCGTCGCCTCCGGCGCCGCCGACGCGATCGGGAAGATCGTGGCCGAGCCGCTGGAGGGCACCAAGGTCCGAGCGCTCAAGGTCGCGGGCGCGTTCCACACCTCCTACATGGCACCCGCGCGTGAAGCGCTGGCCGCCCACGCTGCGAAGATCACCCCGGCGGACCCGACGCGTCCGCTGCTGTCGAACGCCGACGGCCAGGTCGTCACCAGCGGGGCCGAGTACCTCGACCGGCTGGTCAAGCAGGTCACGAGCCCGGTTCGCTGGGATCTGACCATGGACGGTCTGGTCACCGCGGGTGTCACCTCGACGCTCGAACTTCCGCCGGCGGGCACGCTGACCGGGCTGGTCAAGCGGCAGCTCAAGGGAACCGTGACCACCACGATCGCTCTGAAGACGCCGGCCGAGCTGGCGAAGCTTCAGGGGCAGGAGGACGCTTCGTGACCGACCGATCCACTTTGCGGCAGGCGCCGGGCGCCGCCGGGACCCGCATCCTCGGTGTCGGGAGCTTCCAGCCCGAGAAGATCGTGACCAACGACGATCTCTCGAAGATCATGGACACCAACGACCAGTGGATCCGCGAGCGGGTCGGCATCATCGAGCGCCGGTTCGCCGAGAAGGACGAGTCGCTGGTCGACATGGCGGTCAAGGCGGGCACCGCCGCGCTGGCGGACGCCGGTGTGGACCCGTCCGAAGTGGACACGGTCATCCTGCCGAACTGCACGATGCCCACCCAGATCCCGAACGCCGCCGCGCAGGTGGCCGACCGGATCGGCATCACGCATCCGGCCGCGTTCGACCTCAACGCCGCGTGCGCCGGATTCTGTTACGGCATCGGCGTCGCTTCGGATCTCATCCGGGCGGGCAGCGCGAAGAAGGCGCTCGTCATCGGTGCCGAGAAGCTGACCGACCACATCGACCCGGTCGACCGCGCGAACGCGATCATCTTCGCCGACGGCGCCGGCGCGGCGGTGGTCGGCGCGGCCGACACCGCGCAGATCGGCCCGGTCGCCTGGGGCAGCGCGGGCGAGCACGTCGACCTGATCTACATGCGCGACAACAAGTGGATCTACCAGGAGGGCCAGTCGGTCTTCCGCTGGGCGACCACGCAGATCGCGCCGATCGCCTTGCAGGCGCTGGAACTGGCCGGGCTCGAACCGTCCGATGTGGACGTCCTGATCCCGCACCAGGCCAACCTGCGCATCGTCGAAGCCATCGCGAAGAAGCTTCGTGCCAAGGGCGCTCGCGAGGACATGGTCGTCGCCGACGACATCAGGTACTCGGGCAACACCTCGTCCGCGTCGATTCCGCTTGCGCTGGACCACATGCGCAAGGCGGGCACCGTGAAACAGGGCGACGTCGTGCTCGCCGTGGGCTTCGGGGCCGGACTCTCCTACGCGGGCCAGGCCTTCGTCTGCCCGTGATGAATACTTCCCCTGCGGGCACCGTGTCCGCAGGGCAGCCGAAAGCATCACCGAGAAGGGAACAACCAGTGGCAGACAACGCAGAGATCCTCGCCGGCCTCGCCGAGATCGTCGAAGAGGTCGCCGGTGTGGCGCAGGACGACGTGACCGCCGAGAAGTCCTTCGTGGACGACCTCGACATCGACTCGCTGTCCATGGTGGAGATCGCTGTCCAGGCCGAGGACAAGTTCGGCGTCAAGATCCCGGACGACGAGCTGGCGAACCTGAAGACCGTTGGCGACGCGGTGAACTACGTGTCGGCCAACTCCAAGTAAGTCCGACTTCTTGATTGGCGCCGACCTTGGGGAGACTCCAATGAGCAACAACGACGTCGTGATCACCGGGATGGGCGCGACCACGCCGCTCGGCGGGGACGTCGCGTCCACGTGGGACGGCCTGCTCGCCGGGGCGAGCGGGATCCGCCGCATCGAAGCCGACTGGGTCGACGAACTCGAGCTGCCGGTGAAGATCGGCGCCATGCTCGCCGTCGACCCGTCCGAGGTCCTGCCGCGGGTTCAGGCCCGGCGGCTGGACCGCTGTGAGCAGGTGGCGCTCATCGCCGCCCGCCAGGCTTGGGCGGACGCGGGCTTCGAGCAGCCGACCGACGAGCATCAGGATGTGGAACCCGAGCGCCTCGGGGTGACCATCGGTACCGGTGTCGGCGGTCCGGTCACCCTGATCTCCCAGAACGACCTTCTGCACAAGCAGGGACTCCGCAAGGTCTCCCCGCTGACCGTGCCGATGCTGATGCCGAACGGCCCCGCCGCTCACGTCGGGATCGACCTGAAGGCACGTGCCGGTGTGCACTCGCCCGCTTCGGCCTGCGCGTCGGGCGCGGAAGGCATCGCCGCCGGCTACGAGATGATCCGCTCGGGCCGGGCCGACGTCGTGGTCGCCGGTGGGGCCGAATCGTGCATCCACCCGATCACCCTCGCCGGTTTCGCCCAGGCGCGGACGGTGTCCACCCGCAACGACGACCCGGCGAAGGCGTCCAGGCCGTTCGACGTGAACCGTGACGGTTTCGTCCTCGGCGAGGGCTCCGGCGTCGTGATCCTGGAGCGGGCGGACCGGGCCAAGGCCCGCAACGCGCGGATCTACGCGCGGCTGAGCGGGTACGGGATCACCTCGGACGCCTACCACATCACGGGCAACCACCCGGAGGGCATCGGGCAGATCGCCGCCATGCGGCAGGCGATGACGATGGCCGGGGTCTCCCCGGCCGACGTCGGCCACGTCAACGCGCACGCGACCTCGACGGTCGTCGGCGACGTCGGCGAGGCCGCGGCGATCCGCAACGCCGTCGGCGAGCACGTCGTGGTGACCGCTCCCAAGGGCGCGCTCGGCCACCTGGTCGGCGGCGCGGGCGCGGTCGAGGGCATCGCCACGATCCTGGCGATCTACCACGGGCTCATCCCGGCGACGCTGAACCTCGAGGACCTGGACCCGAAGGTGCAGCTCGACGTCGTCTCCGGTGAGGCTCGCAAGATGGAGCTGGGCGCGGCGATCAGCAACTCGTTCGGCTTCGGCGGTCACAACACGGCGCTGTTGTTCACCCCGGCGGCCTGATTTCAGTACGTGAAGGCCCCCTTCACTGCGTCTAGCGCGGTGAAGGGGGCCTTCACGTATTTCGGGGTGCTATTTGAAACCGGGCCGATTAGACTCCGCGACGTTCATGACATGAGCCACCTGCCGCGGGAGTGTGTACTCGATTTCGACGACATGCTCCCAGTGGTCGCGCAGCTCGCGAAGTGCCTTCTCCCTATCTGTGCCAAGGTCGTGGAGTGCCGACGCGACCCTGCGATCCAGCTCGTAGATCACCTCGCAAGTGGCCTGAATCTCTTCGTACACCTTCAAGTTGAGGCTTGCGACCATGGTCATCAGGCCGAGGCATTTCGGCATCGCCGCGTGCACCTCGTCATCGTATGATCGAATTCTCGACTCATCGAGTTCCGAGGGGTCGTGCTTGGCGAACCAAGTCACCCAATTGATCGCGTGCTGGATCGCGAACATGGCGGAGAACACCCCCGCCGCTTGCTCTCTCAGCGCGGCGAGGTAAGCCGCGTGTTCGGCCTTCTCATGTCGCAAACGCTCGTTGCGTACAGTGACGAGGTTCGTGACGATGCTGCCGACCAATGCCGCCATCGCTCCGGCTGCGGCTCCGAGAAGTGCCGCCACGGCTGGACTCATTCGATCCCCTCTCCTCACCGGCGCACCACAGTCACGCCAGCCTGTTCGTCTAAGGGTGGATGAGCCACAGTGTCATGGGGTGGTCGTCCTGGCAGTCGTAGATCTGCATCTGCGTGAGATCCGCGGTCTCGCCCTTGGCGTCGAGACACCGGGTGGGGTTGCCACCGCCGACCTTGGAGTAGATGAACTTCGGCACGGAGTTGGGGACCACCGGCGGGACCCAGCGCTGGCCGCTGTTCGTATTGCAGGTCACCTGGATGACCGGGGCCCTGTTGGTGTTACCACCCTCGACGTCGAGGCAGCGGCCGCTCGCCTGGTTGATAAAGCGGAAGGTGGTGGACGTGTTGGGGACGATCGCCCATTTCTGGACGGCGTTGTTGTTGCAGGGCATCTGCACGACGGGTGCCCTTTGCTCCAGCGGGGCACTCGGGTGGGGCTGGATGCACTTGTTGCTGCCGTAGTTGCGCACGCGGTAGTAGGCGTCCGCGCCCGCGGGCGGGGCGGCCAGCGCCGTCACCGCGAGCGCGGCGCTCAGCAGTCCGATGATCTTGAGCTTCATGATTTCCCTCGCCTTCCTGGTGCCGCCGATCGCGGCCCGACGCGTCGAGAGTGGCCGGGGGTGCTGCGCCGCCACTGCGCTCGCGCTGCGGCGGAACGTTTTCGCCTCGGGCGGCGACTCTCCGGGAGGGGGTCTCATGCTGGTGCGGATTCTCGGCCCGGTGGACGTGGTGGCCGACGGTGGTGCGACCCGTACGGGGGTTGCGGCGCAAGGCGTTGCTCGCCGTGCTGGCGCTGCGAGCGGGCGAGATCGTGACCGTCGATCGGCTCACCGATGTGGTGTGGGGTGCCCGGCCGCCCACGGCGAACACGGTGCAGACCCACGTTTCGGCTTTGCGGGGAATGCTGGGCGACCGCGATGCGATCGTGGCCCGTTCTCCCGGCTATGTGCTGAACGCGGCGACAGATCTTGGTAGCGCACAGCGTCTGATCGAGCAGGCCGAGCGGACGCCGGACCCGCCGCGACGGCGACGTGCCTGCGGCAGGCCTTGGCATTGTGGCGGGACAAGCCGCTGGCCGACGTCACCGGCATGACATGGTTGGACGACCAGGCCGAGCGGCTCGCGGTGCTGCGGCTCGACGCCGTCGAAGCGCTCAACGAGGCAGGACTGGCGCTCGGCGAGCACGCCCGGCTAGGGCGTGTCCTGTAAGTCATTGGAGCCAGAGCACGATCGCGGCGATGGTGAGTTCGGCCTGGTAGTAGGCGGCGCGTTTGGCGTAGCGGGTGGCCAGGTCGCGGAACT
>NZ_JBPQFM010000047.1:0-23820 GCF_051373225.1 Amycolatopsis sp. w19
CGGCGGCTCGTCGGCGGCGCGCCGGGCCCGCGGCGGTGGCTCTTCCGGTGACCGGCGGGCCCGCGGCGGTTCTTCCGCCGGACGCCGTACGGGCGGTTCCTCGCGGATGTGCCGTCGTCCCGTCGGCTGGGGCTCGGGCCGTCGACGCGGCGGGGCCGGTGGCTGGATGGCCTCTTCAGGCTCCCGCAACCGTCGTCTTCCGCCCTGACGGCGTTCGGGCCGGCCGTGGGGCTCGGTCATGTGTCGCCCTTCCGTGCGCGATGTGCCGCTACCGCGTCGATCCACGCCTGCAGGATCTCGACCGCGGCCGCCTGATCGACGACGGCACGTTGCTTACGTCCCTTCACCCCACGCTGCGACAGCATCCTGGATGCCGTCACCGTGGTCAACCGCTCGTCGGCCAGTCGCACCGGGACCGGGGCGATCCTGGCGGCGAGCTTTCCGGCGTAGTCGAGTGCCGCTTCGGCCGCCGGGCCGTGACGGTCCTTGAGCGTCCTCGGCAGGCCGACGACGACTTCGACCACGTCGTGTTCCGTGACGAGTTCGACGAGCTGGTCGACGTCCTTGTCGGCCGCAGCGTCGCGAGTGAGGGTAACGAGCGGGCTCGCGAGGATGGGGTCGGGATCGCTGAGCGCGATCCCGACCCGGACGGATCCGACATCCACCCCGAGCCGCCTGCCGCGCCCCGGATCGGACTCCCCAGGCCGATCCGGGCGCCGCTGAGGGGCGTCGTCAGCCAACTTGGGCGACCGCCGCGCGCAGGGAGGCGATGGCCTGGTCGGCCCCGGCCGGGTTGGTGCCCCCGCCTTGGGCCATATCCGGCTTGCCGCCGCCACGGCCGCCGATCGCCTCGGCGAACGACGGGACGAGCTTGCCCGCCGCGACGCCCTTCGCCTGCGCCGCCTTCGTGGTGGCGACGACGAAGGCGACCTTCTCGCCTTGCGGGGCGAACAGCGCGACGATGCCGGGCCGGTCGCCGAGCCTGCCGCGGATGTCCGAAGCCAGCGCACGCAGACCGTTCGAGTCGACGCCTTCGCCGAGCTTCTCCGCGACGACCGCGATCCCGCCGATGTCCTCGGCCTTGTCCGCGAGCGATCCCGCCGAGCCGAGCACCTGCTGGGTGCGCAGCTGCTCGATCTCCTTCTCGGCGTTCTTGAGGCGGGTGAGCACGTCGTCGATCCGCGACGGCAGCTGCTCCGAGGGCACCTTGAAGGTGCTCGCGAGCTGCGAGACGAGCAGCTGCTCCTTGCGGACGTACTTGAGCGCGTCCGTGCCGACGAGCGCCTCGACGCGGTGCACGCCGGAACCGATGGACGAGTCGCCCACGAGCTTCACCAGGCCGAGCTGCCCGATGCGGTCGACGTGGGTGCCACCGCAGAGTTCGCGGGAGTATTCGCCCATGTCGACGACGCGGACGTCGTTGCCGTACTTCTCACCGAACAGCGCGACCGCGCCCAGTTCGAGGGCCTTGTCCTTCGTGGTGACGAAGGTGTTCACCTCGACGTTGGTCTGGAGGTAGTCGTTGACCTCCTCCTCGACCTCGGTCAGCACGTCGGCCGACACCCCGCCGGAGGTGGTGAAGTCGAAGCGCATCCGGCCCGGCGAGTTCAGCGAACCGGCCTGCGCCGCGCGCTTGCCGTACGCGCCGCGCACGGCGGCGTGCACCAGGTGCGTCGCGGAGTGCGACCGCTCGATCGACAGGCGTCGGTGCTGGTCGACCGAACCGGTCAGCGCGCCGCCGATGCCGATCTCGCCGTCGAGCACCTCGACCCGGTGCACGAACAGGCCCGGCACGATCTTCTGCACGTCGTGGACCTTGAGCTCGACGCCGTCGCCGAGCAGCACCCCGGTGTCGGCGACCTGGCCACCGCTCTCGGCGTAGAACGGCGTGCGGTCCAGGACCAGCTCCGCCTTCTTGCCCGCGCCGACGCGGGAGACCGGCACGCCGTCTTCCAGCAGCGCGACGACCTTCGCCTCGGCCTGCAGGTCGGTGTAACCGAGGAATTCGGTCTCGCCGTGCTGCTCCAGCACCTTGCGGTACTCGGACAGGTCGCCGTGGCCGGTCTTGCGCGACGCCGCGTCGGCCTTCGCGCGCTGCCGCTGCTCGTTCATGAGCGTGCGGAAGCCCTCTTCGTCGACGGTCAAGCCCTGCTCGGACGCCATCTCCAGCGTCAGGTCGATCGGGAAGCCGTAGGTGTCGTGCAGCTGGAACGCCTTGTCGCCGGCCAGCAGCGAACCGCCGGAGCGCTTGGTCTCCTCGGCCGCGAGGTCGAAGATGCGCGAACCGCTGGTGAGCGTGGAGAGGAAGGCCTCCTCCTCGACGCGCACGACGTCCTCGATGCGGTCGAAACCGGACACCAGCTCGGGGTACGTCGGGCCCATCGTGTCGCGGACGACCGCGGCGAAGGCGGGCAGCACCGGCTCGTGCACGCCGAGCAGGCGCGCGGAGCGGATGATGCGGCGCAGCAGGCGGCGCAGCACGTAGCCGCGGCCGTCGTTGCCCGGGGTGACGCCGTCGCCGATGAGCAGCACACCGGTGCGGGCGTGGTCGGCGATGACGCGGAAACGGACGTCGTCGGTGTGGTCGGAGCCGTAACGGCGGCCGGAGAACTCCTCGGCGCGGCCGATCACCGGGCGGACGAGGTCGGTCTCGTAGACGTTCTCGACGCCCTGCAGGATCGTCGCCACGCGCTCGACGCCCATCCCGGTGTCGATGTTCTTCTTCGGCAGCTCGCCGATCGGCTTGTGGCCGTGCTTCGGGCTCTTCTCGCCCCGCACGTCCTGCATGAAGACGAGGTTCCAGATCTCGATGTAGCGGTCCTCGTCGGCGACCGGGCCGCCCTCGCGGCCGTAGCCGGGGCCGCGGTCGTAGTAGATCTCCGAGCACGGGCCGCCGGGACCGGGCACGCCCATGTCCCAGTAGTTGTCCTTGCCGTCACGGGACTGGATGCGCTCGCCGGGCAGGCCGGTGAGCTTCTTCCACAGACCCGCCGCCTCGGCGTCGTCCTCGTAGACGGTCGCCCAGATGCGCGCCGGGTCGAGGCCGTAGCCGCCTTCGCTCTGGGGCTTGGTGATCAGCTCCCAGGCCGCCTCGATGGCGCCTTCCTTGAAGTAGTCGCCGAACGAGAAGTTCCCGGCCATCTGGAAGAAGGTGTTGTGCCGGGTCGTCTTGCCGACCTCGTCGATGTCCGGCGTGCGGACGCATTTCTGGACGCTGGTCGCGCGCGGGTACGGCGGCGGGGCCTCGCCGAGGAAGTACGGCTTGAACTGGACCATGCCGGCGTTGACGAAGAGCAGGTTCGGGTCGTCGAGGATCAGCGGCGCGCTCGGGACGCGCGTATGTCCCTTGTTCTCGAAATGGCTCAGAAAACGCTTCGTGATTTCGTGTGTTTCCACGGGATCGTCCTTGTATACGGGCTCGCGCGAAGGCGCTGGGAATGCGGACAGGCGGGAACGGCGAAGGGCTGGGGATCTTCCGGTCGCGGACGCGACCCGATCAGCCCTCCGCCCGGCGAGCTCGCCGGACCGGGCGCCGCGACTGCGCCGCGTGCCTGCCCTCGGTCACGGGGGCCGTGCTCAAGCCGGTCCGTTCGGACACCATGTCGTGCAACTCCTGTTCCCGCTCGCTCATCCCGGCGCGGACCTCCGCGCCGAACGAACCGACGGCGCCCGCGAGTTCCCGCACGGCGTCGCCCAGGTTCGAGGCTAACCCCGCGGGCGTGGCCTGGCGAGCGGTTTCCGTCGCTTTGCGTGACAGGGCGACCCCGGCGACCACGCCGACGCCGAGCCAGAACAGGCGCTTCATTTGCGGCCCCGCTTCTTCGCCGGACGGGCGGCTTTCGCTTCCGCCTTCTTCCGGCGGGCCTTGATGGCCTTGCTGAGGCCGTAGGACAGCGCGGCCGTCTTCACCAGCGGACCGCCGAGCGTCGCGGTGAACACCGACGACAGCGCGGACACGTTGCCGGAGACGGCCTGCGCGTTGGCCGTGATGCCGTCGACCCGCTCCAGCTGCGTGTTGACGTGCGTGATCGTCTCGTTCGCGCCGATCAGCAGCGGGTCGGTGTTCTCGTGCGCCTTGCGGATGGCGATCGTGGCCTCGTCCAGGGTCCGGCCGAGCTTGAACAGCACGATCGCCAGCAGCACGACGAGTACGACGAATGCTCCTGCGGCGATCAGCGCGGCGATCTGCCCTGCCGACACGGGCCCTCCTCAAGGGTCTGCGGTCATGGTGCACGTGAGGTTACCGCGCAGGTGGCCTTCCGGCGGTGCCACCCCGCCGGACGGTCACTCAGCGTCCACAAGTGACCCCGGTGGAGCGCTCTGGCCGAGGCGATCGAGTTTGTGCCACGGCAGCCGGGCGCCGGCCAGCGCCGTCATCACCGACTGGATGACCACGAGGTACATCAGCTGGCGGTAGACGAACTGTTGCAGCGGAAGGAAAAGCAGCGGGCGCAGCGATTCCCGGTCGAGCCGGAAGGCGATCACGCCCGGGACGAGCTGCAGCAGCAGGAACACCGACCAGTACAGCAAGGCCGTCTTCCAGTCCCCGGTCAGCACGCCGAAAAGGGCGGCCACGTCGACGAACGGCGCGAGCACGGGCAACGCCACCTGGAACAGCAGCAGATACGGGATGCCACGGCGGCCGAGCCTGCCCGCCGCGCCCTTGGCGACGACCGCGCCCCGGTGCTTCCAGATCGCCTGCAGCGTGCCGTAGCACCAGCGGTAGCGCTGTTTCCACAGCTGCCCCAGCGTCGCTGGTGCTTCGGTCCAGGCGCGGGCCTCCTGTTCGTAGACCACCCGCCAGCCGTCGCGCTCCAGCGCCATCGTGAGGTCGGTGTCCTCGGCGAGGGTGTCCTCGGGGACGCCGCCGAGCGCGAGCACCGCCGACCGGCGGAAGGCCCCGACCGCGCCGGGCACCGTCGGCATGCACTCGCCGACGTCGTACATCCGCCGGTCGAGGTTGAAGCCGATGACGTATTCGATGTGCTGCCAGCGGCCGAGCAGGCCGCCGCGGTTGGCGACCTTGGCGTTGCCCGAGACCGCGCCGACGGAAGGGTCCGCGAACGGCTGGATCACCGCGCCCACGGTGCCGGGTTCGAGCACGGTGTCGCCGTCGACCATGACCACCAGTTCGGTGCGGGCGGCGGCGAGGCCGGTGTTGAGCGCGGCCGGTTTGCCCGCGTTCTGTTGCCGGATCAGCGTGACGCGGCGCAGGGCGAGCCGCTCGACGACGTCGGCGGTGCCGTCGGTGGACCCGTCGTCGACCACGATCACCCAGGTCGGATGGTGGTCGGAGGCGAGGATCGAGCGGATGGTCGCCTCGATCCCGGCCTCTTCGTTGTAGGCGGGGACGATCACGGTCACCGGCTCCCGCACCGGCGGGCGCGAGGGCGCGGCCCTGCCCCGTCTGACGTGGATCGCCGTGGTGAGAAGGACCAGGACGGTGCGCAGGAGGGCGAGCACACTCGCCGCGCCGAGCAGCCAGCCCAGCGCCGTCGAGAGGGCTTCGCCCGTCTGGACGGCGGCGATCAGGAGCCAGCCGCCGAAGCGGGTGAGCCCGTCCACTCCGGCCGTGGTCCCGGTGAGCCCGGCGGCCCCGCTGACGGTGTCGAACCGCCAGCCCTTGGCCTTGAGCTCGGGGATCACGCGGTCGAGCGCGGCGAGGGTCTCCGAACGGTCGCCGCCCGCGTCGTGCAGGAGGACGACGGCGCCGTCGTCCGTCCGAGGGGTGATCGCGGCGGAGATGGCGTCGACGCCGGGCCGCCGCCAGTCCTGGGAGTCGAGTTCGGACAGCACGACCAGCCTGCCCTCGCCGCCGAGGCGGGTCGCCGCGCGCCAGCCCGCGTCGTCCACGGCGTCGGCGGTCGAGGAATAGGGCGGCCGGACCAGTGAGGTCCCCGTCCCGGCGGCACCGGCGATGGCGAGGTCGGTGGCCCGGAGTTCGATCTGCGCCCGGACGTCGCCCGCCGCGCCGAGGTCGGTGTGGGTGGCGGTGTGGTTCCCGAGTTCGTGACCACGGTGGACGATGTCCGCCGTCAGCCCGGGATGACGCGTCACCTGTCCGCCCGTCACGAAGAACGTGGCGTGGATCCCGTGCCGCGCGAGGACGTCGAGGACCCGCGGCGTCCATTCCGGATCGGGACCGTCGTCGAAGGTGAGCGCCACGGTCTTGTGCTGGAGCCGGGAAGCGACGGGCTCGGCTCCACGAGGGTCGATGATCGGGCCGCCGTCGCGTACCGCGGCCGGGACCTGCGTCGCGGCCACGGTCCTGGGTGTCCCGTCGGCGGCGAACCCGCCGCCGACCAGGGCGGTCAATCCCAGCAGGACGGTGACGGCGAACAGCAGGGTCGCCAGCAGCGCCCAATGCGCCTTGGGCGGCGGCAACCGCCGATGGTGGGACAAGGGGATTCCTCGGGGTCAGTGCCCGTTGCCGGGAGGCGCGGTCTTCGTCTGTCCTGGCGGGACGTCGGGCGCGCGGCTGTTGCGGCGGTCGATCCCCGGCGAGGAGGTGCTCGTGAGCCCCGGCGGCGTCGCCCCGGTCGAGACCGGGTTCACCGGCGGGGTCCGGCCGGCGCTCGTGTCCGCCGGCGCACGCCCGGTGGCGGGCGAATCGGTCGATCCGGACCGCGAAGACGTGGGCCTGGGGCCGGACGAAGTCGTCTCGGACGGCGCCTGGGTGGTCGCCGAGGGCGCGGGAGGCGGAGCGGGGATCAACGCGGAAGGCAGGGTCGGCGCCCCGAAAAGCGCGGCGGTGAGGAGGATCCCATAACCGACGACGACCGCGCAGGCACCGATCGCGATCCGCCGGACGACGGTGCGGCGACGGCCGCTGGGGTCGACGAACACCGGTCTGGCGGGGTCTCCCCCACTCTCGTTTTCGTTGTGATGATCAGGAAACACGGCCATCCAGGGGTTCGTACGGGCGGCATACTCTAAACACAGTGACGGCCAGGGACCAAGCCCGGAACGGCGGATCGACGCGGTGTCACCACCCGGCTACGACGCCGAGTCGACCTGTTCGGTTCTTGTGACGTTCATGTTCCTGGGACAAGGTTCCGGCATGCCTGAACTGTCACGTCGTACGTTGCTGGGCGCCACCGGCGCCGCGGCCGCCACCACGCTTCTCCCGCCGTCCGTGCACGCCGCCATGGGCGAACCCATGCGGCGGGGCGGACTCGACGCCATCGAGCACGTGATCGTGCTCATGCAGGAGAACCGGTCGTTCGATCACTACTACGGCAGCCTGCGCGGTGTCCGTGGTTTCTCCGACCCGCGTCCGCTCGAACTGCCGTCGGGGAGATCGGTGTTCGAGCAGCCGAATCCCGCCGGTGGCACGGTGCTGCCGTTCTCGGTGCGCAAGGCGGCCGAACTCGCCGGCCGGAACGCGGACGACATCCAGTACCTCGGCGACCTCGACCACAGCTGGAACGGCAGCGGCAAGGCGTGGGCGCGCGGCTGGAACAACGGCTGGATCGCGGCGAAGACGCCCGCCACGATGACCTACTACGAGCGCCGCGACATCGCGCTGCAGTACGAACTCGCGGACACGTTCACCATCTGCGACGCCTACCACTGCTCGATCTTCGGCTCCACGAACCCGAACCGGAACTTCCTGTGGACGGGGACGACGGGATTCGAACCGGGCAGCACGACCAACCGCGCGGTCACGAACGCGGCGTACTCCTACGACCACAAGGGCTACGACTGGACGACGTACCCGGAGCGCCTCGAAGCCGCCGGGGTGCCGTGGCAGATCTACCAGGAGTGGGACAACTTCACCGACAACGCGGTCGAGTACTTCCTGCCGTTCAAGAAGGTCGGCACGAAGATCCTGGCGTCGGTCGAGGAGAAGTTCCGTACCACCGAGGAGTTCTACGACGCGCTGCCCAAGAAGACCCCCGAGGAGCGCGCGAAACTGCTGGCGCAGTTCGACGCCGGAGTCGCCACGCTGACGCCCGCCGAGCGGAATCTGTTCGAGAAGGCCATGTACCGCAGCGAGCCGGAGACACTGGTGACCCGCCTCAAGGCGGACATCCAGGCGCGGCGCCTGCCCGCGGTGAGCTGGCTGGTGCCGTCCGCGAAGGACTCCGAGCACCCTGGCGCGTCCACTCCGGTCGGCAGCGCGAACCTGATCTACCGCGTGCTCGACGCGCTGGCGTCCGACCGCGAGACATGGTCGAAAACGGTGCTGCTGATCAACTTCGACGAGAACGACGGGTATTTCGACCACGTCCCGCCACCGATGCCGCCCGGGAACGCGGCGAACGACGCGGACCACTTCAACGGCCAGCCGCTCGGCTTCGGCCCGCGGGTGCCGATGACGGTCGTCTCGCCGTGGTCGATCGGCGGCCACGTCGATTCCACCGTGTACGACCACACTTCGGTGCTGCGGTTCCTCGAGCGTTGGACCGGGATCGCCGAGCCGAACATCAGCAAATGGCGGCGGACCGTCGCGGGCGACCTCACCGGCGCCTTCGACTTCTCGCGCGCCGGACGCCAGCCGCGGGTGAACCGGCCCGGCCCGGTGCCCGCGCCGATCAGCCGCTGGCGGCCGTCCGCCCCGGCGGAGCAGAGCCTGCCCGTGGCCGAACCCGGCAACCGGCCGTCCCGTCCGCTGCCGTACCAGGTCTCGGTGTCCGGCGCGGTGGACAAGTCGGGGAATCTGGCGCTCTCGCTGGCGAACAGCGGTTCGTCTTCGGCGCATTTCGCGCTGTACCCGTACAAGGGCGAGTTCGCCGAGCCCGCGCACCGCGACGTGCGCGGCGAGGCGCCGGAACTCGTGAAGCTCGCCGGTGACGAGTACCGCGTCGTCGTCCAGGGGCCGAACCGGGCGTGGTGGGAACTGCGCGGGAGCCGGTCCGGCGCCGCCGCCGGCGTCGATGTCCGGACACGTTTCCTGACGTGGCGTTCGGGCGTCGAGTTCAAGCTGTCCAACTCGGGCACTTCGGCGCTGACGCTGCGTCTGTCGTCTTCGCGCTTCACGCGGGTCGTGCGCGTCGGGGCGGGGCGTTCGGTCACGGTGGACTGGCCGGTTTCCGGCGGCTGGTACGACGTTCGCGTGACGGCGGACGGGGATCCGTCGTTCCTGCGGACGCTGACCGCGCGGGTGGAGAACGGGCGGCCCGGCGTCTCCTGCTGACCGTTCCCGAAGACGTGACTCGCGTGATTGGAGGCGTTCCGTCTCCGCTCACGCGAGTTCCGTCTCTGATCACGCGTTAATCGGGTTGCGTGCCGGTCGTCGTCGCTCTTAGCGTCGCTTATGGCCGCCACCCTGCACGCGCTCCGGATCGCCGCGCACGATCCGCACGCTCTCGAACGGTTCTGGACCGGCCTGCTCGGCCGGGCGATCGAGGACACCGGTTTCCGGCTGAGTTTCGTACGCAGCGACGAACCGAAGACCCGCCAGAACCAGATGCATTTCGACCTGACGAGCGAGTCGCTGGAAGACCAACGCCGGACGGTCGCGAAGGCGCTCGAACTCGGCGGACGGCACATCGACATCGGCCAGCTCCCGGAAGAGACGCACGTCGTGCTCGCCGACCCCGAGGGCAACGAGTTCTGCGTCATCGAGCCGGGCAACGACTTCCTCGCCGAATGCGGTTTCGTCGGCGCCATCGCGAGTGACGGTTCGCAGGAAGTCGGCTACTTCTGGAGCAAGGCGCTCGGCTGGCCGCTGGTGTGGGACCAGGACCAGGAGACCGCGATCCGCTCGCCGCACGGTGGCCCGAAGATCACCTGGGGCGGCCCGCCGTTCACCCCGAAGACCGGACCGAACCGGCTGCGTTTCGTTCTGACCGGGCCGCTTTCCGAAGTGGAGCGGCTGGTTTCGCTCGGCGCGACCCGGCTCGGCGCCGACCGCGACGGGCAGGTGGAGATGACGGATCCCGACGGGAACGAGTTTTCCTTCCTGATACGGGAAACGGCGGCATAACACGATCCTGATGTAGCCGGGAGTATGGCCCGTCTCGGCAAAAGCCGGACCTGACGGACCACAGGTACGCTCCGCCGTACGGCACAGGATGGAAATTGGTCTACACCTATTGACGCGCGCCAGGTCCGCGGCTCAAGCTGCTGTGACCGAGGGCCATCTTCCACTGTCGGAGGTTCGGCGTGCCAAGGAGAACCAGGAAACTACTCCCCCTGCTGGCGTCGCTCATCACGCTGGCCGGACTCATGATCGTCGTCATCACCCCGTCCACGTCGAGCGCGGCAGGCCACGAGGACTGCCGTCCCGACGGGCTGTACCGGACACCCGGCGTCGACACCCCCTACTGCACCGTCTACGACACGAACGGCCGGGAATCCCTGGGAGAAGGGCATTCCCGCCGCGTGATCGGCTACTTCACCAGCTGGCGCACCGGAAAGAACGGCGCGCCCGCGTATCTGGCGAGCAACATCCCCTGGACCAAGGTCACCCACCTCAACTACGCGTTCGCGCATGTCGACGCGCAGAACAAGGTGTCGGTCGGCGCCGCGGGCCCGAACAACGAGTCCATCGGCATGGAATGGCCGGGCGTTCCCGGCGCCGAGATGGATCCCTCGTTGCCCTACAAGGGACATTTCAATCTGCTGAACAAGTACAAGAAGCAGTACCCGAACGTGAAGACGCTCGTTTCGATCGGCGGCTGGGCCGAGACCGGCGGCTTCCTGAACCCGGACGGCACGCGTAACGCGTCGGGCGGGTTCTATAAGATGACTCAAAGCCAGGCCAGCATCGACACCTTCGCGGATTCCGTCGTTAAGTTCTTGCGCGACTACGGATTCAACGGCGCGGACATCGACTACGAGTACGCGACGTCGGCGAACTACGCCGGCAACCCGGACGACTACTGGATCGCGCAGTCCAACCGGGGCACCCTCTGGGCGGGCTACGAGAACCTGATGCGCACGTTGCGCCAGAAGATCGACCAGGCCGGCGCCGCCGACGGCAAGCACTACCTGCTGACCGCGGCCGTCCCCGCGTCCGGCTGGCTGCTGCGCGGCCAGGAGGTCTACGGCGTCACGCAGTATCTCGACTACGCCAACATGATGAGCTACGACCTGCACGGCGCGTGGAACCAGTTCGCCGGGCCGAACGCCGCGCTCTACGACAACGGCAAGGACGCGGAACTCGCGCACTGGCAGGTGTACACGACACCGCAGTACGACGGGCAGGGCTATCTCAACACCGACTGGGCCTATCACTACTTCCGCGGTGCCATGCAGGCAGGCCGGATCAACATCGGTGTCGGGTTCTACACCCGCGGCTGGCAAGGCGTTTCCGGCGGGACGAACGGTTTGTGGGGCACCGCTCCACTGCCGGACCAGAAACAGTGTCCGCCGGGAACCGGTTCCCAGGTCGGCTCGACCGTGCCGTGCGGCAACGGCGCGATCGGCATCGACAACCTCTGGCACGACATGAGCCTGACGGGCGCCGAGGTTCCGGCGGGCGCGAACCCCATGTGGCACGCGAAGAACCTCGAGAACGAGATCACCCCGGACTACCTGGAGAAGTACGGGCTGGACCCGAAGAACAACCCGAAGGACCGGCTCTCCGGCTCCTACAACAGGTTCTACGACAACTCGATGGTGACACCGTGGCTGTGGAACAACGACAAGAAGGTGTTCCTGTCCACTGAGGACGAAGAGTCGCTCGCCACGAAGGCCAAATACGTGGCCGACAAGGGCATCGGCGGCATCATGATCTGGGAACTGGCGGGCGACTACGCCTTCGACAGCGCCAAGGGTCAGTACTTCATGGGCGACACGCTGATCACCAAGATCAACGACGGCCTGCGCGGCGCCGCACCGTACGGCAACGCCAAGTCGCCGCGTCCCGCGCCTTCATCGGTGCTGAACGCGAACGTCAACCTGACCGGATTCGCGCTGGGCGACGCGAACTACCCGATCACCCCGCGGATGCGCATCACCAACAATTCGACCACCACCATCCCCGGTGGGACGAAGATCGAGTTCGACTACGGCACGAGCGCGCCCGGCAGCATGTCCGACCAGTCCGGCTTCGGGCTGACGGTCACGAGCAAGGGCCACAGCGGGCCCAACGTCGGCGGAATGAAGGGAGACTTCCAGCACGTCGCGGTGACCGTGCCCAGCTGGCAGACCATCGCCCCGGGCGCCACGATCGAGATCCGGCTGAACTACTACATGCCGATCGCGTCGCCGTCGAACTTCACCTTCACCTTCGGCGGGACGACGTACGCGATCGCGTCGGACAACCCGCGTGGTGGCGGTGCTCCGCCGACGACCACGACCACACCGACGACGGGAACCACGACCACGACCACCAGTCCGACGACCACGACCCGGACGACCAGCACCACGCCGACGACGACCTCGGTGCCGTCGGACGCCTGGAAGCCCGGTGTCGACTACGCCACCGGCGCCAGGGTGACCTACAACGGCACGGCGTACGTCTGCAGGCAGGGCCACCGGTCGCTGTCCGGCTGGGAGCCGCCGAACGTGCCCGCCCTCTGGGCACCCGCCTGATCGACCCCGGCAGCGCGCGAAGGCTCGTGAGTGGCAAGGACGGTTCTAACCGTCCTTGCCACTCACGAGCCCCAAGCGCTCAGTAACGCCCGGCGGTCAATTCGTCGAACCCCGGGAAGTCCCCCGCCAGCGTCGCGCCGGTGAAGTCACCGACCCACCCGCCGTCGTCGTGGAAGAACCGGATGGACACGTAGTCGGGCCGCGTCCCCATGTCGAACCAGTGCGTGGTGTTCGCGGGCACGCTCAGCAGGTCCCCCGCCTCGCACAGCACCGCGTACACCTTGCCCCCGACGTGCAGATAGAACACGCCGGCCCCTCGCGCGAAGAAGCGGTCTTCGTCATCGTCGTGGGTGTGCTCGGCGAGGAACTTCTGCCGGGCTTCGGCGGCCGTGGCCGCCCAGCCGGGTTCGTCGGACGGGGTCATGCGGACGGCGTCCACGAACGTATAGCCCTCGGCCGCCGAGACCTTGGCGATCGGCTCCTCGTAGGCGGCCAGCACCTGCTCGGGCGTCACTTCGCGCGGCAGGTCACCGACGAGGTCCCACCGTTCGAACCGGACGCCGAGCCGCCCCAGTTCCCCGGTGATCACGGCCGGATCCTCGGTCCTGAGCGCGATCTCGCCGGGCCGGTCGTCCGGCCATACGGTCAGCAGGGTCATCGCACTCCCCTTTCCTCTCCCACGAGTCTTGTCTCTACCCGGAACCGGAGCAACCACTCCAAACATTCCAGGCGATGACGCGCGTGGCGCAGGTCATCGCCCCAGACGTAGATCCCGTGCCGCGCGACGATCACCGCCGGCGTGTCCGCCCGGAACCCCGCCTCGAACGCGTCGCCGAGGACACGCATGTCCTGGCCGTTGGCGATCACCGGGACGGTCACCAGGTCGTCGTGCGCGGCGCGGCCGAAACCCTTGAGCATCTCCAGGTCGCGCAGTTCGACGCCGTCCGGCCAGTGCTCGGCGGCCACCACCGGCGCGAGCGCGTGCACGTGGATCACCGCGCCCGCGCCCGACACGGCCGCGATCCGGGCGTGCAGTCCCGCCTCGGCCGAGGGCACCTTGTCCGGATGCGGCTGGTCCGCGACGGCCAGCCCGTCCTCCCCGACCACCACGACGTCGTCGCTGGTCAGCTCGCCTTTGTCCCGTCCGCTGACGGTGACCGCGACCCGCAGCGGGTCACGGCCGAGCACCACCGAGAGGTTGCCGGACGTGCCCCGCATCCAGCCCAGTCCGGCAAACCGGGCGGACTCCTCGGCGAGCGCGCGTCCCGCGAGTTCCAGCACACTCATCGAGGGACGACCTTGACCTCGTCGAACGTCCGGATCGTCCGGTGCGTCCCGAAATCCGCGTCGCCGAACGGTTCACCCTCGCGGGCGAGCCCGACGGTCTGCCAGCCGTCGGCGGCGGCCCCGTCGAGTTCGGCCGGGACGTCGGAGAAGAACACGATGTCACCCGGGTCGGCCTCCAGCGCGGAGGCGATCGCGCGGTACGACGGCGCCTCGCGCTTCGGCCCGGCGTTGACGGTGTCGAAATGCCGCTCGAACAGTCCGGTGACGTCGCCGTCGGTGGTCCGCGAGAACGACGCGATCTGCCCCGCGACCGAACCGGACGAGAACACCGCGAGCCGCAGCCCGGACTCGTGCCACGACCGCAGAGCCGGGGCGACGTCGCCGAAGAACTCCGTCGTGAGGTCGCCCTCGGCGTACCCGCGCTGCCAGATGAGGCCCTGCAACGTCTTCAGCGGCGCGATCTTCCGGTCCGCGTCCATCCAGCCGTGCAGCACCCGCACGACGTCCACAGTGGACGCGTCCGCCGGGAGCCCGCCGAGTTCCTTGATCTCGGTGACGGCGGCGGCGACCTCCAGATCTTCCGGGTGCTCGTCGATCCACGGGCCCAGGCGCGGACGCGCGTAGTCGTAGAGGGTCACGTGCACGTAGCTGGTGGCGGTCAGCGTGCCCTCGATGTCGAGGACCACCCATCGGGCGGTCAGCGTTGCGGTCACTGGTTCGCTTCCCCTTCTGCGTAGTACTCGCGGAGCCGTCCGGGTTCGAAGGCCCCGCGGTCGGTCACCACCGTGGTCACGAAACGCGGTGGTGTCACGTCGAAAGCCGGATAGTGCCCACGGGCGCGCTCACCGGCGACGCGGTGGCCGAGCGCGCTCAGCACCTCGTCGCCGTCGCGGTATTCGATCGGCACGTCGGCGCCGGTCGGCGCGGCCTGGTCGGGCGCCTGCACCATGGCGTGGAACGGCACACCGAACACCTCCGCCGCCACCGCCAGCCCCAGGGTGCCGATCTTGTTGACGACGTGACCGTCCATGGTGACGCGGTCGGCCGCGGTCACCAGCGCGCCGACCTCGCCCGAGGCCAGCACCGCGGCACCCATGCCGTCGGTGATCAGCCGGGTGTCGGCGCCCATCTCGGCGAGCGTCTCGGCGGTCAGCCGCGCGCCTTGCAGGTACGGCCGGGTTTCCGTGCAGAAGAAGGAGAACTCCTTGCGCTGCCGTCGCGCGGCGAGCACGAATTCGACGAGGTACAGATCCGCCCAGCAGTGCGTCAGCACGGTCGCCCCGTCCGGCACCAACGCGGCTGTGTGTTCGCCGAGCGCGCGGCTGCGCGATCGGTACAACTCGTCACCCGCTCGCGCCCCGGCCGTCGCGGCCTCGACGAGGTCGCCCGTCGCTTTGTCCACTTCGGACAGTACGGCGGCCACGGCCTTGCGCAGATGGTTGTTGGTCTTGCGGGTCGCGACGATTCGCTCGCCTGCTCGCCGCAGGTACGCCCGCGGGTCCGGGAGCCCGGACGCCTCGCGCGCGGCGAGCACCATCGCGCCCAGCGCGGCGAAATACGGCCCGGACGACTGCGTGACCATGTCTTCGATGGCGACCGCGACCTCTTCCGAGGTCCGGCAGAGCACCCATTCCCGCTCGAACGGGAAGACCCGGCGGTCGAGGATGTGCACGCCTTCGTCGTCGAGGCGGACGCTGTCGGCGAGGATCGGCAGCGTCATCAGCTGTACCCCGAGAGGCACGGCGGGATCCCGTTGAGGAAGTGGTCGCCGACCTCGCGTGCCTTGTACGTCACGGGATCGTGCAGGGTCAGCGTGCGGGCGTTGCGCCAGAAGCGGTCGAAGCCGTACTTGGTCGCCGTGGCCCGCGCGCCGGTGAACTCGAAGACCTTGCTCGTGGTTTCGACGGCCACCCGGCTCGCCACGATCTTCGCCGACGAAATGGCGATCGCCGCTTCGGCACGCTCGGCCGGAGTCAGGTTGAAGCCACGTTCGTCGGCCTCGCCGAGCGCGGAAACCGCCGCGTCGACGGCGAATCCGGCCGCTCGCGCCGTCGCGACCAGCTCGCCGTAGCCCGCCAGCGTGTACGGATCCTGCGTCACCTTGTCCACATCGGACAGCGTCCACGGCCGGGCGGTCTCCCGCGTGTAGACGGCCGCCGCGTCGAGCGCGCCGAACGCGAGGCCGACGTACACCTGCGCCAGCATGAGCTGGAACCCGATGGCCGCCAGGGAGATCCGGGGCACCTTCGGATCGGACTGGTCCTCCGGCTGGGCGCCGAGCACGTCGTCCTCGGCGACGCGGACGGCCTCGAACCGCACCGCGCCGCTCGCCGTGAGCCGCTGGCCGATGTTGTCCCAGTCACCGGGGAAGGTGATCCCGCCGGCCCGCGCGTCGACGACGAAGGTCAGCTTCTCGCCGTTGTCGGTCCTGGTCGCGCTGACCACGAGGCGATCGGCGACGGCCGCGCCGGTCGCGAAGGTCTTGGTGCCTTCGACGGTGAACCCGCCGTCGACCGGGGTCATGAGCAGGGCGGCGTCGAGCGGATTGCTCACGCCCGCCCAGAACCAGCCCGGTTCGCTCGCCGCACGCGGCCCGAACAGGCCGGTACGCCACAGCTGCAGGTAGTGGTAGCCGAGCAGATGACCGACCGACGCGTCCGCGGCGGAGACGATACGGGTGGCCTCGTTCGCGGCCGCCCAGCCGGCGGTGTCGAGCAGGGGCAGCAGCCCGGACTCGCGCAGCAGTCCAACTTCGTGGACAGGGAGACGTCCGGCGAGGTCGCGCTCGGCCGCGTCCGCCGCCAGCGTGCTCGCCAGCTCGTGAGCCGCTTTTCGCCACACTTCGGTCATTCCGCCCCTTCCACGTCGACGAGAGCGTCGAGGGCGACACGTGTAGCCCTCGCCACTCCCTCGGCCACGACGTCGCGGTGCGGGTCGTAGGCCGACGGGTCGGGGTGCTCGGGCCGCGCGTCGCCGTCGATCACGAGCACACCACCGGCCCGCAGGCCGCGCAATGCCGCGAACACCAGCAACGTGGAGAGTTCCATCTCAATGGCGATCACCCGCGCGGCCAGGTACTCGGCCATCGGGAGGGTGAGCACCAGCGGGCTGAACGCGGCCCGCGTCCACACCACGCCCCGGCGTGCCTCCGGTGCCACGCGGCTCAGGGCCACGACGAGCTCCGGAGTGGCGAACGCCGGGTACTCCGGATGGATGAGCTGCTGGGTGACGCCGTCGTCGCGGACCGCCGCCTCCGCGATGACGAGGTCGCCATCGGTGATCCCGTCGGCCAGCGAACCGGCGGTGCCGAGCCGGAGGAAGGTGCGGACCCCCGCCTCGGCCAGCTCGCCGAACTGGCACAACGCGCCCGGGCCGCCGACGCCGTGCGAGGACACGACGACCGGGACGCCCTTCCAGGTGCCGGTGTAGCTGCGGTATTCACGGTTCTGGCCGACGAGGGCGGCGTCGGTCAGCGACCCGGCCACCGCGGTCGCACGGTCGGGATCGCCCACGACGAGAGCGTGCGGTGGCAGTCCGTGCCGGGGGATCTTGGTGATGGGCAGGACGTCGCTCACGCGGGCTGTCCCTTCTTGCGTTTTAGGTTGGACAAGAACAACGCCACGAGCGTGACGACATACGGGGCGGCGTCGGTGGCCTGCTGCGGCAACCCGATGCCCTGGAGCCGGAAGCCGAACGCCTCGGCCAGGCCGAACAACAGCGCCGCGAGCAGCACCCCGAGCGGATGCGCGCGGCCCAGCATCACGGCCACGACGGCGATCCAGCCGCGGCCGGCGGTCATGTTCTCGGCGAAGAGCGTCACCGAGCCCAGCGCCAGTTGCGCGCCGCCGAGACCGCACAGCGCTCCGCCGGCGAGGATCACGCCATAGCGATATTTGGTCACGTTGACACCGAGGCTGGACGCGGCCTCCGGACGCTCCCCGACCCCGCGCAGCCGCAGTCCCCACGGATGCCGGTAGAGCAGCACCGCGAGCGCGGGCACGGCCAGCCAGGACAGGTAGACCAGCAGCGACTGCCCCGGAATCGGGCCGAACTGGCCCAGCCCTTGCAGTGACGGGTCGCTGAACGAGCCTTCGGTGCCGAAGACGGTGCGGATGAGGAAGCTCGTCAGTCCGACCGCGAGCAGGTTGCTCGCGACGCCCAGCACGATCGGGTCCCCGTCGAAGGTGATCGAGCCGATCGCGAGGATCAGCGAATACGCCGTCGCCGCGAGCACCGCCACGACGACGCCGATCCACGCGCTGCCGGTGTACCAGCTGCCCGCGACCGCGCCGAAGCAGCCGACCAGAAGCGAGCCTTCGAGGGAGATGTTGAAGACCCCGGCTCGCTGGCACAACGCGCCCGCCAGCGCGGCGAACAGGATCGGCGTCAACGCCGTGAGCGCCGAGGAGAACAGGCTCGCGTCGATCATGCGCGCTTCGCCTTCCGCTTGAAGACGCCCGACGTCGCCGCCAGGAAGATGATCAGCACCGCCTGCAGGACCGCGGTGAGCTCGCGCGGGACCTGGGTGGCGCGTTCCATCGCGAACCCGCCGCTGGTCAGCGCCGCGAAGAAGACCGCCGCGAGCAGCGTCCCGAGCGGGCTGGCCCCGGCGAGCAGCGCCGCGAGCAGGCCGATCCAGGTGTACTGCGGCGTGATCAGCGCGCCGTCGATGAAGCGGTACGGGAAACCGAGGACGGCGATCGCGCCGACCAGTCCCGCCGTCCCGCCCGAAGCGGCCAGCAGCCGCAGCGTGAGTTTCGGCCGGTCGATCCCGGCGTAGGCGGCGAACCGCGGCGCCCAGCCGGTCACCTTCGTCTCGAAACCGGCGGGAGTGCGGGCGTCGATCACCGTGTAGACCGCGATCACCGCCGCCACCAGGAAGATCCCGGTCGTCACGCCGTCGATTTCGGGCAACCGCGCGCCTTCGGTCAGTTGCGGGCTCTGCGGCAGGCTGGAACCGGCGTCCTTCAACGGGAACCGCACCAGGTACCCGGCGAGTGACATCGCCGGATAGCTCAGCAGCAGCGTGCTGATCAGCAACGGGACACCGAGCCGGTTCTCGCAGACCGCGGCCAGCGCGGCGTACGCGGCTCCGGCGATCACCCCCGCGAGCAGCGCGAGGATCACCTTCACCGGTCCGGGTCCGGGTACGTACAGGCCGACGGCGAGCGCGCTGATCGCGCCGAGCACCAGCTGGCCCTCACCGCCGAGGTTCACCATGCCCGCGCGCAACGGGATCGCGAGCGCCGTGGCCATCCCCGCGACGGGGACGGCGTAGGCGAGAGTGTCCCCGATGCCGTCTGGGCCGAAAGCGCCGGAGACGATCGCGCCGTACGCCGCCAGCGGGTCGGTTCCGGTGGCCAGCAACAGGATCGCGCCGAGGACGAGCGCCGCGGCGACCGGGACGGCGATGAGACGGACGCGGCTCATCCGGCGCCTCCCGCCATCGCGAGACCCACCGTGTGCTGATCGGCCTCGTCCTTGGTGAACTCCGCGACGATCCGGCCTTCGAACAGCACCAGCACCCGGTCCGACAACGCGAGGATCTCGCTGAGCTCGGCGGACATCAGCAGGACGGCGTGCCCGGCGTCGCGGTGGGCGACGAGCCTCGCGTGGATGTTCTCGATCGCGCCGACGTCGACGCCGCGGGTGGGCTGTTCGACCAGGAGGAACGGCGCGTCGTGGGTGAGTTCGCGGCCGAAGATCGCTTTCTGCTGGTTGCCGCCGGACAGCGTGCCCATCGCGGCGGCGGGGCCGGACGCGCGGACGTCGTAGTCCTCGATGATCGCCGCCGCGTGGTCGTCGATCGCCTTGCGGCGCAGGAATCCCTTGCGCACCAACGGTCGTTTGCGGTGGAAGCCGACGGCCAGGTTCTCCCGGAGTCCCGCCGTGGGCGCCGAGCCTACCTCGGCGCGGTCTTCCGGGACATGGGCGATCCCGACATCCCTTCGCGCACGTACCGACAGTCCATCGAGATTCTGTCCATTGAGGACGATGGTGCCGCCGGTCTTCAAGAGGCCGGTGATGGCGCCGGAAAGCTCGGCCTGCCCGTTGCCCGCGACCCCGGCGACGCCGACGATCTCCCCGGCGCGCACGGTCAGGGAAACGTCGTCCAGCAACGGCTTTCCTTCCACACCGGGAACGGTCAGGGAACGGGCTTCGAGGACGATGTCACCAGGTGTCCCGGCCGGGTGGACGCGATCGAGGTCGACCTCGCGTCCGGTCATCGCCGCGGCGAGCCCGGCGGCGGTCTGGTCCGCCGTGCGCCCGCGGGCGCTGACGCGGCCGTCGCGCAGCACCGTGACGTGGTCGCTGACGGCGAGGACCTCCTGGAGTTTGTGCGACACCAGCAGGATCGTGCGATCCTCGGCGGCGAGGGCGCGCAGCACGCCGAACAGCCGCTCGGTCTCGGGCGGGGTCAGCACGGCGGTGGGTTCGTCGAGGATCAGCACCCCGGCGTCGCGGTACAGCAGCTTGAGGATCTCGACGCGCTGCCGGAGCCCGACCGGCAGGTCGCGGACCCGGTCGCCGGGCCGCAGCCGCAGTTCGTGCCGTTCGATCAGTTCGGTGACGCGGGCCGTCGCCGCCTTGCGGTCCAGCAGGCCGCGGCGGGTCGGTTCGCTGCCGAACACGACGTTCTCGGTGACGGTGAGTTCGCCGAACAACGCGAATCCCTGCTGCACCATGCCGACACCGGCGTCGATGGCCTGCGCGGGCGAACCGAAGGAGACTTCCTTGCCGTGCAAGGAGATCGCGCCCTCGTCGGGCCGGTGGAGACCGTAGAGCACGGACATGAGCGTCGACTTGCCCGCGCCGTTCTCCCCCATCAGCGCGTGGATCTCGCCTCTGCCGACGTCGAGGTCGACGTGGTCGTTCGCGAGCACTCCGGGGAACCGCTTGACGATCCCCCGGAGTGAGACGGCGTCAGGATTTGGCGGGGTCATCGACGACGATCGCGCCCGAGATGATCTGGTCCCGCAGTTCGCCGACCTTGGCCAGCACGTCGGGGTGGGTCGCGACGACGCACTGCGAGGTCGCGGCGTCGGGCTCAAGCCCGGTCAGGGAGATGCCCTTCTCCTTGACACCATAGGACTTCGTCTCGCCGGTCTTACCGCCGAGGATCGCGTCGACCCCGTCGCCGATGACGACGTTGGTGCGTTTGATGACGTTGTCCACGACCTGGCCCGGGCTGGCCGGGCACTGGTTGGCGTCGACGCCGAACGCGAAGAAACCACCCTGCTTGGCCGCCTCGAACACGCCGAGGTTGCCCGCCGCGGAGGCCGCGCCCATGACGTGGTCGACGCCCTGACCGGCGAGCGTGGTGGCCAGCGCCTTCGCGCGGGCGGGATCGTTGAACGGGTTCGCGCCGCCGATGAACAGCGGGGCGAGCGTGGTGCCGGGCTTGGCCTTCTCCGCGCCCTGCCCGAACGGGATCGAGTACCGGCGGAACTGGGGCGCGTCGAGGACGACGACCGCGCCGACCTTGCCGCTCTTGCTCAGCAGCCCGGCTTCGGCGCCGGCGAGGTAGCTGCCCTCGTGCTCGCGGAACACCGCGCAGGTCACGTTCGGGAACGGTTTGGTGGTGCAGGAGTCCACGAACAGGAACTTCTGCCCGGGGTTGCGTTCGGCCTCGGCCGCGATCGCGTCGGCGAAGTTGAAGCCGACGGCGACGATCACGGCGGGCTTCTCCCGCACCGCGGCCGCGAGGTTCTGCTGGATCGAGGCCGGATCGGTGCTCTGGTAGACCTTCTGCGTCCCGTTGTGCTTCTTGGCCGAGTCCTCGATGCCCTGGACGGCGAGCTTGAGGAAGTCGTTGACGCCGACCGGGCTCGGCGTGATCAGGACCAGCGCGGGTCCGGCGGCGTTCTGCGCGGCCGGATCCTTGGCCGAGGCGTTGCACGCGGCGAGGAGCGTGACGGCGGAAACGGCCATGACGGCCCGCAGGAGGGTTCTCGGCGACATGTCCCGGACTGTATGTCTCCGGTCCACGATATGGCACCGAGTCCCACCATGCGGAACCGTGTAGGACGTTATACGTCGCCCGGGTCGGCGCCGAGGACAGCGTGCCGTGACCGATGGAGACCGGCGGTGCGGCGCAGGGTGAACCGGTCGATCTCGGCGCCGTCGTTGCGCAGGGTGCGCACGGTCAGCGTCGTCCGGCGGCCGGGCCAGGCGGGCTCGACGTCGATCGCGAGGAACGAGTACCCGGTGTAGCGCACGCGGGACCACGAGACGGTTTCGGTCACCTTCTCACCGCCCTTGACCCAGTGATACGACTGGAACTCGCCCGCGAACGTGTCGGGCACCGGGAAGCTGTAGAGACTCTTCCCGCCGCCGCCACAGGTCGCGTACACGGTGCCGTCGCGATCCGGCTCGACGGTGTCGCCGATCTCGACCTCGCGGGTCACCTTGCCGCCGCGCAGGGCGTCGGTGCGTTCGTAGATGTGGTTGTGCCCGTTGATGACGAGGTCGACCCGGTACTCGTCGAACAACGGGACCCACTGCTCGCGGACGCCACCCTCCGACGCGTGCTGATTGGTCGTCGAATAGGCGCAATGATGGAAGAAGACCACGATGAAGTCGACGTCCGGCTGCGACCGCAGATACCGCAGGCGGCGCTTGAGCCACGCCGTCTGGGAGCCGTGCGAATAGCCGAGGTTGGCGGGGATCTCGTAGGAGACGTCGTTGGCGTCGAGCGAGATCACGCCGACGTTGCCGTAGATGAAGGAGTAGACGCTGGGACAGTCGTGCGGGCCCGTGCCGGGGAAATCCCAACGTTTGACCTGGCCGCCGTAGCCGTCGGGCGAGTAGAGGGCCTCCATGTCGTGGTTGCCGGTGGTGACCATCCACGGCACCGATGCCGCGACGCCCTCGATCTGGCGGTAGTAGGCGTCCCAGACCTTGGGGTCGAAGAGGTCGTGGTCCGCGTCGGGCTTGGACCCGGGCGGTTTACCCGCGCCGCTCGGGTCGGCGTACGCGATGTCGCCCGCCAGCAGGTGGAAACGCGGGTTCTGGCGCGCGACGGCGCCATCCTGCGCGAGCGCCGTCGTCGAGACGCCTTGGTCGCCGAACGCGGTGAAGGTGAACTTGCCCGCCGGGATCCCGCGCGCGGGCGCGGTGGTGAACGTCGAGATCGCGGCAGAACCGCCGTCCCCCGAAGCCGGGTCGAAACCCTCGTGCCCGACGGCGTACCGGTAAGTGTGGCCGGGCCAGAGATGGTCGGCCTCGGCATGGAGGTAGTACTGGTCGTACGGTGCGATGACCCCGGCGACCTCGGAATGCAGCGCGCGGACCTCGGCCGGGATGCGATGACTCCAGCCGCCGTGCCCGTCGGCGATACGCAGGAACGGCTTCCGCACCGGCGCCGGCACCTGCCACGCGACCCGCATCGACGTCCGCGGGTTCCGGCCGAACGCGAGATGCCGCCCCGCCGGGACGACCTTCTCGCCGTCGGCGTACGCGGTGCCCTGCAGGAGAAGCGGCCCGGCCGCGAGGACGGCGCCCTTCAGAATCGTGCGGCGGCTGAGGAATTCGTGCTGTTCGGCCATCGTGAGACGCGAGGCCAGCGCGTCGGGAACACCGACCCTGGGGATTTCCATGCGCGGATACTCGCCGACGGACATGTGCGGCTCGCGACGGTGAGACCAACGGGAGCGGTCCAGCTGCTCAGGGTGGGATCAAGGGGTTTTCAAGCGGTCTTTACCTTTGTTCCGCATTTAGCCGACTAACTGCGACGCGTTTTCCTTGCGTGACTTTGCGCGGACGGCTTCCTCTTTCACATTTAGTCGACTAACTGCGACGCGTTCTCCTTGCGTGACCTTTGCACGAGACTGCATCACTCTTCAGTGTCGTTAGTGCGGTTTCGCTTGTCGCTTAAAATTACGAACACGTGTTCGAGGACATTGCGGTATTATGGAGTTGTGTCCGAGACCTTCCTCCCCGAGTTGCCGCAGGAGCTGTGGCGCGCCGGCAAGCTGGAGCTTGCCCATGGCGTGCAGCAGTCGTTGCAGCTGATTCGGATCGCGACCGCCTGTCTGGGGCGGTTCC
>NZ_JBPQFM010000048.1:0-22380 GCF_051373225.1 Amycolatopsis sp. w19
CGCTGGGAAGTCCGCGACGACCTCCACCAAGGCTTCCTCACCCTCGGCTGCGCCATCATCTGCTGGCGCAGACTCAAAGCCCACTCATTCTGTTAGGACCCCTAAATGCGGCGGGGTCAGAGGGCGCGGAAGGCCTCGAAGTCCGCTTCGGTCTGGTCCGCGTACCGCATGGCGTAGGCGCCGATGGCCTCATCGAGGTCTTCGTCGTCCTCGAAGTAGCCCGCCAGTATCCGCGGGTGCAGTGACCGCGCGTGCGCCCGAGCCAGCAACGCGCCGGCCAGGCGGCCGTAGTCGTCGAGGTGGTCCTTCTTCAGCTCCGCCGGGTCGATGTCGCCCTTGAGGTTCCGGAACTGCCGGACGATGTACGGCACGCCGTCGATGGTCGTCCAGCCGAGCAGGATGTCCGTTTCGGCCTGCACGAGCCGCGCGCCCTCGACGATCCGGCGGCCCTCGTGCTCGGGAGCGGGCAGGCCGAGGAACGGCGCGAGCGCCGACGGGTTGGCCTGTTTCACCTGCAGGACAAGGTCTTCGCCGGAGTTCCCGTGCAGCAGCGCGACGTAACTGCGCAACCCGACACTGCCGGTGCCGACCACCCGGAACGCCACATCGGACACCCGGTACCGCGAGATCAGCGTCCGCCGCGACTCGCGCAGCGTGTCCACATAGGACACCAGGCCGGTCACGACGGCCTCGGCGGTCGCGTCGTCGACGTGCGTGAGCACCGGCGGGTCTTCGACGAAGCGGTGCCGTTCGAGCCCGGTCTCGTGGTCGTCGATCCGCCTGGTCCACTTCGCGGTGACCTTGGCGCTGGTGTTCTTCCGCGCCTTCTCGGCCGCTTCCTCGAAGTCGTCGATCAGGTCGTGCGCGCGCACCTTGCTCAGCACCGACGCGTCCGGCAACGCGTTCCACGACCGCAGGAACGGCAGCTCCGCCAGCCCCCGGATGGTGCGCCGGTACGACTTCACCGCGTCTTCGGCGGCTTCACGACAGCCCGATTCGCCGATGCCGCCCTCGCGTCCGGCCAGGACGAGGCTCGCGGCGAGCCGTTTGAGATCCCACTCCCACGGGCCCGGCACCGATTCGTCGAAGTCGTTGATGTCCATGACGATCTGGCCTTCGGGCGTGCCGTACAGCCCGAAGTTCGCGGCGTGCGCGTCGCCGCAGAGCTGCGCCGTCAGCCCGGACGCCGGCGAACCCGCCAGATCGGCGGCCATCAGCCCGGCGGCCCCGCGGTAGAAGGTGAACGGCGACGCGAGCATGCGCTCGCGCCGCAGTTCCACCAGCTCCGGCAGGCGGCCTTCGTTGCTCCGCGCGAAGAACTCCGCCACACTCGGCCGTCCTTCGCCCGCCGCCGCGTGATCGTGCGCGGACGTCGGCGCCTCGGCCCGCAGCGCCTTACCCCTCGCGGACCAGTCCTCCGGCGACACCGTCTCGGTGCCGACCAGCGGCCGCTCCACCCACTCCCGCTCTTCTCCCATGGACAGGCAACGTACAACCCGTCCGAAAGGTTCACCGCGTCTTGACGACCTCCGTGATGGCGTCGATACCGCGGTCGAGCTCTTCACGGCTGATCACCAGCGGCGGCGCGATCCGCAGCGTGTGGTCGTGCGTCTCCTTGCACAGCACGCCGCGTTCGGCGAGCGCCGTCGACGCCTCGCGGCCGGTCGGCCCGCCGGGCGCGATGTCGATGCCCGCCCAGAGCCCGCGCCCGCGGACCTCGGCGAGCCCGTTCCCGACCAGTTCGCCGAGCCGCGAGTGCAGGTGGGCGCCCAGTTCCCGCGAGCGCTCCTGGAACTCGCCGGTCTTCAGCAGGCCCACCACGGCGCGGCCGATCGCGCACGCGACCGGGTTCCCGCCGAAGGTGGAGCCGTGCTCACCCGGCCGCAGCACGCCGAGCACGTCCTTGCTCCCGACGACGGCCGAGACCGGCATGATGCCGCCGCCGAGCGCCTTGCCCAGCGTGTAGACGTCGGCGCGGACGCCCTCGTGGTCGAGCGCGAGGACGGTGCCGGTGCGGGCGAGACCGGACTGGATCTCGTCGGCGATCAGCAGGACGTTGTGCTCATCGCACAGCCGCCGCGCCTCGGCGAAATAGCCGGCGGGCGGCACGATCACGCCCGCCTCGCCCTGCACCGGCTCCAGCAGGACCGCGGCGGTGCGCTCGGTGATGGCGTCGCGGAGCGCTTCGGCGTCGCCGTACTTCACCGTGACGAAGCCCGGTGTGAACGGGCCGAAGTCGGCGCGCGCGGTCTCGTCGGTGGAGAAGGACACGATGGTCGTCGTGCGGCCGTGGAAGTTGGAGCCCGCGACGACGATCTCCGCGGTCCCGTCGGGGACGCCCTTGACCCGGTACGCCCATTTCCGGGCGATCTTCACCGCGGATTCGACGGCTTCGGCGCCGGAGTTCATCGGCAGGGTCATCTCGGTGCCGGTCAGCTCGGCGAGCTCCCGGCAGAACAGCCCGAGCTGGTCGTGGTGGAAGGCGCGCGAGGTCAGCGTCACCCGGCCGAACTGCTCGACCGCGGCGGCGATGAGCCCGGGGTGGCGGTGCCCGAAGTTCAGCGCCGAGTAGCCGGAGAGGAAGTCGAGGTAGGTCTTGCCCTCGACGTCGGTGACCGAGGCGCCTTCGGCGGTGGCGATCACCACGGGCAGGGGGTGGTAGTTGTGCGTGCTCCACTGCTCGTCGAGCGCGATGAAGTCGGCGGTCGTCATGCGTTCAGGTTAGATGCCCATCCGGCTGCTTTCATCCGGGAAACGTTGCTTTGACCCGTTGTTCGTTGCGTATCGACTCCATCGGGTGGCGAAATCGTGCATGGCGGTTCTCGATCACCGGAGGCGCGGGACCCGGACCGCGGTTATCGTCGCCGGATGGCGAAAAAGGACACCGTCTCCGTCCGGGACACGCTGAGGATCGGCAAGGGCGGCGAGCGGCATGATCCGGGCTCGTTCCCGATCGGGCCGACCAAGAAGCCCAAGGGGCTCAAAGACCTCGCGGACGCCGGAAGCAGGCTCGCCGAACTGCAGGAGGCGTTGTACGCGGAGGGCGTCGGCGGCGGGAACCGCAGCCTCCTGCTGGTCCTGCAGGGGATGGA
Source organism: Amycolatopsis sp. w19 (assembly GCF_051373225.1). NCBI lineage: Bacteria > Bacillati > Actinomycetota > Actinomycetes > Pseudonocardiales > Pseudonocardiaceae > Amycolatopsis > Amycolatopsis sp. w19. Next base: position 3,093 of record NZ_JBPQFM010000048.1, read on the forward strand.
CACCTCCGGCAAGGGCGGCACCGTCGGCCACGTCCTCGGCCTCGTCAACCCGATGGGCGTGCGGTACGCCGGGTTCAAGAAGCCGACCGCGGCCGAGGCACGCCACCACTACCTGTGGCGGATCCGCAAACAGCTCCCCGTGCCGGGGCAGGTCGGCGTCTTCGACCGTTCGCACTACGAGGACATCCTGGTGCCGCGCGTCCAGAAGCTCGTCCCCGCCGCGGAGTGGCGCAAGCGCTACGCCGAGATCAACGCGTTCGAGAAGGAGCTGACCGAGGCCGGGACGACCATCGTGAAGGTCTTCCTCGACATCTCGCCGGAGGAGCAGCTGAAGCGGCTCAAGGCGAGGCTGGAGACCCCGGCGAAGTGGTGGAAGTACAACCCCGCCGATCTCGACGCGCGCGCCCAGTGGAACGACTACCAGAAGGCCTACGCCGACATCTTCGCCAAGACCTCCACGGCGGCCGCGCCCTGGTACGCCGTCCCGGCCGACCGCAAGTGGTACCGCAACTGGCTGGTCGCGCGGCTGCTGATCGAGACGATCGAGGAGATGGACCCGAAGTTCCCGCCCGCCGACTTCGACCCCGAGACCGAACTGAAGAAGCTCGAAGGCGTTGGCGTCCGCACTTGATCGTCTGAAAGAGTGCGGACGTGACCGACAACAGCCTCGAAGATCTCCCGTTCCTCCGCCGCCAGGCCCGCACCCAGCGCTTCACCCTCGGCGCGCCCAAAGAGTTCAAGGTCGCCCCGGACGGCTCCCGCATCCTGTTCCTGCGGACCGAGTCCGGGACCGACCCGCGGCACAGCCTGTGGTCGTTCGATGTCGCGTCGGGCGAGGAGACGAAGCTGGTCGACGCGGCCGAGCTGCTGCCCGGCGAAGAGGACCTGCCGCCGGAGGAGCGTGCCCGCCGCGAGCGCAGCCGGGAGACCGGCGGCGGCGTGGTCGGCTACGCGGTCGACGACGCCTTCACCGTCGCGGCGTTCTCGCTCTCGGGCAAGCTCCACACCCTCGACCTGGCGACCGGCGAGGTCGCGGTTCTGGTCGACGGTTCGGTCGTCGACCCGCGGCCCAGCCCGGACGGCACGCACGTCGCCTACGTCCGCGACCGGCGCCTGCGGGTGATCGACCGGGCCACCGGGGAAGACCGCCCGCTTGTCGACGAGGCGGGGGAGGACATCGCCTGGGGCCTCGCCGAGTTCATCGCGGCCGAGGAGATGGGCCGCACCCGCGGCTACTGGTGGTCGCCGGACGGGAAGAGCCTGCTCGCCGAGCGGTCCGACCGGGCGGCCGTGCCGCGCTGGACGATCGCCGACCCGGCCAACCCGCAGTCGGCAGCCAACGTCGTCGCGTATCCGGCCGCGGGCACCACGAACGCGGACGTGACGCTGGCGATCCTCGGCCTCGACGGCTCCCGCGTCGACGTCGAGAAGACCGATTGGGAGTACCTGGCCGCGGTGCACTGGTCCGCCGCGGGCAGGCCGTTGCTGTCGGTCCAGTCGCGTGACCAGCGGGAACTCCAGATCCAGGCGGTCGATCCGGCGACCGGTTCCGTCGAGTTGCTGCACACCGAAACCGACGAGCACTGGGTCGAGCTCGCTGCGGGTGTCCCGGCGTGGACCGCCGACGGCCGTCTGGTGCGCGAGAGCGCCGCCGACGGCGACCACCGGCTGGTCGTGGACGGCGTGGCCGTCACCCCGCCGGGACTGCAGGTGCGCTCGATCCTGCACGTCGGCGACGAGGTGCTGTTCAGTGCCTCGGAGGCCGACCCGACGCAGATCCACGTCTTCCGCACCGAGGGCGGCGAGCTCCGTCGTCTGTCCACTGAGGACGGTGTGCACGTCGGTTCCGGCAACGCTTCGCTGACCGTGCTCTCGTCGTGGAGCCTGGAGCGCAGCGGCCCGGTGGTGACCGTCGTGTCCGGCGAGAAGACGGTGGCGCGGATCGGTTCCTTCACCGTCGACCCCGACGTCGTGCCGAACCTGACCTGGCTGACGCTGGGGGAGCGGGGCCTGCGCGCCGCGCTGGTGCTGCCGACCGGGTACGAGGAGAGCGAGGGCAAGCTCCCGGTGCTGCTCGACCCGTACGGCGGCCCGCACGCCCAGCGTGTCCTGCAGACCCGCAACGCGTTCCTGACCCCGCAGTGGCTGGCGGACCAGGGTTTCGCGGTGCTGGTCGCCGACGGGCGCGGGACACCCGGCCGGGGTTCGGCCTGGGAGAAGGAGATCGCGGGCGAACTCGCCGACGTCACCCTCGCCGACCAGGTCGACGCGCTGCACGCGGCGGCCGCGCTCCATCCGGAACTGGACCTGGAGCGGGTCGCGATCCGCGGCTGGTCCTACGGCGGTTACCTGTCCGCGCTGGCCGTGCTGCGGCGTCCCGACGTCTTCCACGCCGGTGTCGCGGGTGCCCCGGTGACCGACTGGTCGCTGTACGACACGCACTACACCGAGCGCTATCTCGGGCTGCCGCAGGAAGAAACGGCTTCGTACGAGCACAACTCGCTGATCGCCGGCGCCGGTGACCTCTCGCGGGCGCTGCTGATCGTGCACGGGCTGGCCGACGACAACGTTTTCGTCGCCCACTCGTTGCGCCTGTCGTCGGCCTTGCTGGCCAAGGGACGCGCGCACGTGTTCCTGCCGCTGGCCGGCGCGACGCATATGACGCCGCAGGCCGAAGAGGTCGCGGAGAACCTGATGCGCACGCAGGTGGACTGGATCGTGCGTGAGCTGTCCGGTGCCGCGGTCAAGAGCGAGGAGAACGCATGAAACGGTGGGGCATCACCATTCCGCTGACCGGGGTGCCGCTCGCGGCGCACGAGGAGATGGTGCGGGAACTGCCGGATCTCGGCTACACCGACGCGTGGTCGGCCGAGACGGCGGGTCACGACGCCTTCACGCCGCTGGTGCTGGCTTCGCAGTGGGCGCCGCAGCTGCGGCTGGGCACCGCGATCGTGCCGGTGTACACGCGCGGGCCCGGGCTGCTGGCGATGAGCGCGGCGACCGTCGCGGAACTGGCGCCCGGCCGGTTCGTGCTCGGCATCGGCGCGTCGTCGCCGGTGATCGTGAAGAACTGGAACGCCGCCGAGTTCGAGGCGCCGTTCGCGCGCTCGCGGGACACCCTGCGTTTCCTGCGTTCGGCGCTGGCGGGGGAGAAGGTCACCGAGCAGTACGAGTCGTTCTCCGTCAGCAAGTTCCGGCTGGAGCGGCCCACCGACCCGCCGCCGTCGATCATGCTCGCCGCGCTCCGGCCGGGCATGCTGCGGCTGGCGGCGAAGGAGGCCGACGGCGCCATCACCAACTGGCTCGCCGCTTCCGACGTGCCGAAGGTGCGGGCGGAAATCGGGCCGGACGTCGAACTGGCCGCGCGGATCTTCGTCTGCCCCACCGAAGACAAGAACGCCGCGCGAGGGCTCGGCCGGATGCTCATCTCGAGCTACCTGACCGTGCCGGTGTACGCGGCGTTCCACGAATGGCTCGGCCGTGGTGAGGCGCTCGCACCGATGCACGAGGCGTGGGCGGCGGGCGACCGGCAGAAGGCGAACCAGGTCATCCCGGACGAGGTCGTCGACGACCTGATCGTGCACGGCAGCCTCGAATCCTGCCGCGAGCAGGTGCAGTCCTATGTGGACAACGGGCTGACGACGCCGATCATCGCGCTGCTGCCGACGGGTGAGGACCCGTTCGCGCACGTGCGGGGTCTCGCTCCGCGGTCCTGATCGCGTCACCGGATGCAATGAACGGTCCTTTCCTTGCAAAATTTGCGAGGAAAGGACCGTTCCTAGCGCGCGAGGGGCGGCTCAGGCGACGTTGAACAGCTCGTCGTACCGCGACGCCATCATGTGCGACCCCTTGATCTCCGACGTCGTCGCCGCGTCCAGGACGCCGACCTCCTCGGCGTAGGTCGCGCCCCCGGAAGGCCCGAGCGGCAACGAGATCATCGGCCCGCCCGGGGTGTGCGTGCGCAGTTCGCCGCCTTCGATCAGCGCCCGGATGTTGGCCACGACGACCTCCGCGTGGTCACCGGCCACCTTCGCCAGCTTCCCCTCCGGCAGCGCCGTGATGTCGCCGAGCGCGAACACGCGGGGCTGCCCCGGGAGACGCAGTTCGGGCGTCACCTCGACCTGCCCGTTCGCCTGCCGCGCGGCGGCCAGTTCGCCGTCGAGGTACGCGGTGTGCGGCGCGCCGCCGTAGCACTGGAACCACAGGTCGGCGGTCACTTCGCCGCCGCCGGTGAGCCCCGACGTGAACGTCTTGGCCTGCCCCGGTTCCGAGACGGGGGCCTCGGTCAGTGAAGTGCCGAGCAGGAGTTCGACGCCCAGATCGTCGAGCTGACGGCGGATCTCGGCGCGGAACTCGTCCGGGAAACCCGCCAGGATCTCCGTCGCCGGGTCGACGATCGTCACGGTCTTTTCCGGCCACACCGCCTTGATCTCGCCCGCCAGTTCGAGGCCCACCGGGCCTGCGCCGAGCAGCAGCACCTTCTCCGCTCCCGCGAGTTCCTCCCGGGTGGTGCGGATCTTCGCCTTCGCCGAAGCGCTGTCGTGGAAATCGATCTTCGCCGGGAACGGGTACGCCGAACCGGTCGCCAGCACGACGTAGTCCGGCACGAGCCGCTCACCCGACGCGAGCGTGACGCCGCCCTGGTCCACGCTCACCGCACGGTCGCGCAGCACCCGCCCTCGCTCGAGAAGCCCGGCGTACGGGTAGAAGAGCCGATCCGTCCACTCGGGATCGACGAGCCCGCGCAACGCGGCGACGTGGTGGACGAAGTCCTCGCGCGGCTCGACGAGCACGACGTCGGCGAACGAGTCCAGCTCCTTGGCGACGGTCGTGCCGCCGTATCCCCCGCCGATGACGGCCACGGTCGTGGTCATGAGATCCCCTAGTTCGTAGTGCGTAATGTTGGTACTGCGAACTACAGTAGTTCGTACTCCGAACGATCGTCAAGTAGACTTCGGTCATGACCACGGCCGAAGACCTCGGATTCGCGACCGCGCTGGTGCGGCTTTCGCATCTCGTGCAGCGGGCTTTCATCGACGTCGGCCGGTCTCACGACCTCACGCCGCAGCAGGCGCAGCTGCTCTGCGTGCTGGCACAGGGGGAGTCGGGGGTCGGGATGACCGACCTCGGCAAGATGCTGAACCTCGAGAAGTCCAGCGTCACCGGCCTGGTGGACCGCGTGCAGCGGCGCGCGCTCGTCGAGCGGGTCGCGGATTCCGGCGACCGCCGCGCGCTGAAGATCACGCTGACCGAAGAAGGGCTCCGGCTCGCGAACGCCGCCCACGAAGGCGTCGTCGAGAAGCTGGAGGAGATGGCGGCCGACCTCCCGGCCGAGCAGCGCGAGGCGATCGCCGCGGCCGCATGGCGGATGGCGCCCGAAGACTGAGTCAGTGCCAGACGGCGGCGGCGACCAGCAGGCCCGCGGCCGCGGCGGCCAACCCGGCGAAGACCGTCACACAGGCGTTGACGACGGCGTAGAGCCGCGCCTTCTCCGTGAACAGGCGCAGGGTTTCGTACCCGAACGTCGAGAATGTCGTGAGCCCGCCACAGAAACCGACGGCCAGCAGTGCGCGGACCGCGTCCGGCTGCCCGCCGTGCAGTGCCCAGCCGGTCAGCACGCCGAGGATCGCCGAGCCGACGACGTTCACCGTGAGCGTGCCCCAGGGGAACGCTGAATTGCGCCAGGCTTGGACGCGCCTGTCGGTCAGGTAGCGCAGGATCGCGCCGAGACCACCGCCGAGCGCGACGAACAGGACGGTCACGGCGCCGTCCGGCCCACGTAGCGGATGACCTCGACCTCTTCGAGGGTCACCAGGCCTTCGTCGATCAGCTCGTCGAGCTGGGGCAGGAACGCCCGGATCCGCTCCTCCTCGTCGACGATCACGATCAGCACCGGCAGGTCTTCGGACAACGAGAGCAACCGGGTCGTGTGGATCAGCGACCTCGCGCCGTAGCCCTCGATGCCACGGAACACCGAAGCGCCGGCGAGCCCGGCGTCGTGCGCCCGCCGCACGATCTCGTGGTACAGCGGCTTGTGGTGCCAGACGTCGTCCTCGCCCACGTGGACCGACAGCCGTAACGCGCGCCCGGAGAGCCTCATGGTTTCGTTCCCGTCCGGTTCAGCCAGGCCCGGGTCGCCTCCCCGCCGATCAGGACCGCGACCAGGGCGGTGACCACGCTACCCGCCGCGTACGACAATCCGGTGAACGCATGCCCGGTGGTCACAAGATCGAGTGTCTCGGTCGTATAGGTCGAAAACGTGGTGTAACCGCCCAGGATCCCCACTCCGAGGAAGGGGCGCAGCAGCCGATGCGGGCTCGTGGCGCCGGTGATGACCGCCATCAGGACGCCGATCAGCAGACAGCCGGAAACGTTGGTGGCAAAGGTGGAAAGCGGGAATCGGCCGGGAGAGTGGGGGATCGCGACGGAGAGGCCGTAGCGGGCAAGGCTGCCCAGCGCGCCGCCCGCGCCGATGACCGCCAGGACGTCCCAGCGCGTCGCCGAAGGACACTTCGGGACGGATGCCGGTTCAGCCATGAATGCCAGCTTAGAACCGCTGTCCGGGTGAACCGGCGCCACGGTGTCGAAGATCGCTCACAAGGCCGTTTTTCCCTGCTGGACAGTGAATTTTCCCGAAACGTGTCGTAGGCTTGGCGGCGCTCCAGGCCGATTTTCGGTCCGTCCGCTCGTCTAGAAAAAGGTGGCAGGATGGCACAGGAACAGTCAGGTACGCAGGCTCCCGACAGCGGTTTGCTGCTGGAGGTCGAGAAGATCCCGACCGCGGTCGACCGCGGGAAGGCCAACGGCGCGGCCGCCGACAACGACGGCAACGACGGCTGAGTGCCCGAAACGCCGACGCTGGCTGACCTCGTGGCTCCGCTCGGGGTCAGCCAGTTCTTCCAAGACGTCCAGGGCGAGACCTACCGCCGTTTCGAAGGCCGCGCGGGCCGGTTCGCCGACCTGCTGCCGTGGCCGGCGCTGAACGCGATCCTCCGGCAGCACCGCCTGGAGTTCCCGCGGCTTCGCCTCGCGCTCGATGGCACCCCGGTGCCCATGGAGAGCTACACCGATCTCGTCCCCACCCGCCGCAGTGGCACCGTCCCCCGTCTGCAGGCTGCTCCGTTCACCGAGCACCTGCGCGGCGGCGCGACGATGGTGCTCGACGCCATCCAGGAACTCAGCGACCCGATCGGCGATCTCGCCAGGAGCCTCGAACACGACCTCCGCGAGAGCGTCCAGGTCAACCTGTACGCGGGCTGGGGCGTGACCCACGGTTTCGACGTGCACTGGGACGACCACGACGCGTTCATCATCCAGGTCGCCGGCCGCAAACGCTGGCGGATGCACGGCCCGACCAGGCCCGCCCCGCTGCATCGCGACGTCGAGCAGCCCGAGCGGCCAGGGGAGCCGATCGACGACTTCGTCCTCGAAGACGGCGACGTCCTCTACGTCCCGCGCGGGCACTGGCACGACGTCACCGCCGTGGGGGAGATGTCGCTGCATCTCACGCTCGGCTTCAGCCCGGCGACGGGGATCGACCTCGTCTCGTGGCTCGCCGACAAGCTGCGGGCGAGCACCGCGTTCCGGCAGGACCTGCCGAGGTTCGGGACGGCGGAGGAGCGCGCGGCCCGCGCCGCGGCACTGCGCGCGGAGCTCGAAGCCACGTTGACCACCGACGTCGTCGACAGGTTCCTCGCCGAACGCGACTCGGCGGCCCCGGCGCATCCGCGCGTCGGCCTGCCTTGGGCGGCGACCCCCGGCCTGCTGCCGGACGGCGACGAGACCGAGGTCCGGTTCCTCGTCCCGAGGGCGGTGCTCGAAGAAGGTGACGGCCGGGTGATCCTGCTCGCGGACGGGAAACGGTTCGTCTTCGCGAGCGCCGCGACCCCGCTGCTGAAGGCGCTGCTCGACGGCTCGCCGCAGGCGGTCAAGCGACTCGCCGAGCTGTCCGAACTCGATCGGGGGACGGTGCGGGCCTTCCTCGGCGAGCTCACCACGCAGGGATTGCTCTCGATCGGCTGAAGGTCACAGGAGGCGAGAAGTGTGAAGGGAGCCCGGACGGGGTAAGCTAAGGCATGCCTAAGGTGAGGTCTGGAGGGGTCGGCCGATGACCGCTCAGCTCTCGGACACGGAAGCGCCGCCCGCCGCGTTGCCGGGCTGTGCGACCGTCGCGCGCATGCTCGGGGCGAGCCCCGCCGGCACCGCGGCGGACATGCGGTGCTGGCTGCTCATCGAACAGCCGGGTCCCTGGCCCGCGGACGCGCTGGAAAACGTCCTCGACGAGGCCTTCCCCGCCGAGCGACGCGAGCTGCTCGAGAACTTGAGACGGTCGCACGGGCTCCGTCCGCTGCTCATCCGCCGTCCCGGCAAACATCAGCGCGACCCGGAACGGCCCCGTTCCGTGTACGTCGGCGGGGGTGAGCCGGGCAACCGCTGGCTGGAACGCCTCGAAATCCACGACCTGGGTGAACTGGCCACACTGGACCTCGAAGCCGTCGCGGAAGGTGCCGGCGGGCTCGGCACCCGCGTGGACGGGCCGCTGTTCCTCGTCTGCACCCACGGCACCAAGGACATGTGCTGCGCGGTGCTCGGCCGCCCGCTGGCCTCGGCGCTCAACACCAACCATCCCGGCCGGTCCTGGGAGGTCAGCCACGTCGGCGGCGATCGCTGGGCGGGCAACCTGCTGGTGGTCCCCGACGGTTTCCTGCACGGCCAGCTCAACCCGGCCGAAGCGGGGCTGGTCGCGAAGGCCGCGCTGCGCGGTCAGGTCGAGCCGGAGCAGCTTCGCGGCCGGACGTCCGCCCGGACGGCGTGGGCGCAGTTCGCGGAGATCGCGCTCCGGCGGCGGCTGGACCTCCCCGGCCTGGACGACGTGCTCGCAGTCCAGGAGGAGCCGCTGCTCGAATCCGACGCGCGGGTCGTCACCGTGCGCGGCGGCGAGGACTTCTACTCGGTGACGGTGCGGCGGCGTTCGGCGGCGCCGCGCGGGGAAAGCCGGTGCGCGGGGTTGATCCAGCCCGCCGGGTACGTGGCGGACGAGATCAGGAAGCTCTAGCTCGCATTTAGTCCTCTGGATGCGGTCCTTGCGCGTGCAACTACCGCATCCAGAGGACTAAACGCCGCGAAGATCACCCTCGTTCGAACATACGTTTGACACCTGTCTAGAACATGTGTTCGACTGGCCGGGTGCGATGGGATCGACAGCGGGCGGACGGCGGCGAGCCGGTACTGCCCGGATTGGACGGGCTGCTGCGTTCGGTGCGCACGCCCGAGTTCGACGGCGTCACCTTTCACGAGGTGCACGCCAAATCCGTGCTGAACAAGGTGCCCGAGGGTTCGGGTGTCCCGTTCGGATGGACGGTGAACCCGTACCGCGGTTGTTCTCACGCGTGTACGTACTGCCTCGAGGGCGGCACGCCGGTCCTGATGGCCGACGGCCGGACGAAGCCGCTCGCGGAACTGGCGCCCGGCGACGCGATCTACGGGACGCGCGGGCGTGGCGCGGGGCGCCGTCTGGTGCCGACGAAGGTCCTCGCGCACTGGTCGACGCTGAAACCGGCGTACCGCCTGTCCCTCGACGACGGAACGTCCATCGTGGCCAGTGGCGATCACCGGTTCCTGACCGGTCGCGGCTGGAAACACGTCACCGGCACCCGGTTCGGCGCGGCGCAGCGGCCGCATCTGGTCGGCGGCACCGAACTCGTCGGCGTCGGGCGGCTCGCGCGCACCCCGGACGACACCCTCGGCTACCGCGCCGGATACCTGTGCGGGATGTTGCGCTCCGGCGGGTTCTCCGCCGAGAAGGACGCCGCGGATCGCGCGCTTCGCTACCTGCCGGATTTCGGTGCGTCGGTCGGCTTCGTGCAGGTGCCCCCGTCGCCGGATTCCCATTGGCTGCGCGGATTCCTGGCCGGGTTGTTCGATCTCGCCGGGAGCTACCGGCATGGCGCGTTGCGCGTCACCCATGACGAGCAGGACATCGTCTCGACCTTCTGTTCCGCGCTGGGGAACTTCGGCTTCCGTTACGTCAGAAGCGAAAACGCCAAGTTCCGTCCGTTGTGGACGGTGCAGATCCTCGGCGGCCCCTCGGAGGAGGTGCGGTTCTTCCATCTCGCAGACCCCGCCGTCGGCTGGAAACGATCGCTCGACGGTCTCCCCATCGGCCGGACGAGACGGAAGGTGACGTCCATCGAGCCGCTGGGCATCGAGCTGCCGTTGTTCGACATCACCACCGGCACCGGCGACTTCATCGCCGACGGCATGGTCACGCACAACTGTTTCGCCAGGAACACCCACACGTACCTGGACTTCGACGCCGGACGCGATTTCGACACGCAGGTGATCGTGAAGGTCAACGCGCCCGAGGTGCTGGCCGCGCAGCTGCGGCGGCCGAGCTGGACACGCGAGCACGTCGCGATGGGCACGAACACCGATCCCTACCAACGCGCCGAAGGCCGGTACAAGCTGATGCCGCGCATCATCACCGCGCTGGCCGATTCGGGAACGCCGCTGTCGATCCTGACCAAGGGCACCGTGCTGGCGAGGGATCTCCCGTTGCTGGAATCGGTGTCGAAGGACGTGCCCGCCGGGCTGGCGATCTCGCTCGCGCTGCTGGACGAGGAGCTCCAACACCGTCTGGAGCCGGGGACGCCGAGCCCGCGGGCGAGGCTCGACCTGATCCGCAAGGCGCGCGACGCCGGGTTGCCGTGTTCGGTGCTGGTCGCCCCCGTGCTGCCGTACCTGACCGACTCGGTGGCCGCGCTCGACGCCCTGTTCTCGCGGCTGGCCGAGGCCGGCGCCACGCGGGTCACCGTCCTTCCGTTGCATCTGCGGCCGGGCGCGCGGGAATGGTTCGCGCGCTGGCTCGGCCGGGAACATCCGGAGCTGGTGCCGAAATACCGCGAGCTGTACTCGCGCGGCGCGTATCTCCCGAAGTCCTATCGGGAGCGGCTCGGCGCCAGGGTCGGTCCGTTGTTGCGCCGTCACGGCTTCGGTTCCCGTGCGGACGACGGGGAACGGATGCAGGTGACGATGCCCGTGCAGCGGGCGGGGGAGGCGGTGGTGCCTCCTGCCGAGCAGCTCAAACTGCTGTAGCACCACTTTCGCCTCGGGTGGCCGAAAGTCTTACCGCACAACGGATTCGGCCGTTCGGCGCAGTGGCTTGGCGGAAATCCCTTTCGTGCCTAACCTCAAGGGGACGAAGGCGAGGAGGTGCCTGTTGACCACCCGTACTGATCGCACCGCCGCTGTCCGCATCGCCTGGGCCGCGACCAAGCTGACCAGAGCGGGCAGACACCCCATCGCCATCGGAAGACTCGCCGCCACCGTCGGCATGGACCCGGCCGAAGCCCACCGTTTGATGGACCTGATGGGCTTCGTCATCCGCGACGGGCTGGTCGTGATGGACCGAGGCTCGCGCCCGGCCGGACGGGCGGGCTCCGACCGGTACCGGGTCGACCTGTTCCTCCTGGCCGTCGCCACCGGTGAACCCGTGCACGCGGACGCGGTCTGCCCGGCGACCGGAGCACGCGTCCGTGTCCACTTCACCCGCGAGAGGGTCTTGAGCGTCGACCCGCCGCACGCCGTGGTCGCCGCGTCACGACTGTCCGGGATCGACCTGGCCCTCGGCCAGGACTACGTCGAGGCGCTGGTCTGCACGGAGTTCTTCGCGTCGCAGGAGGCGGCCTCGGGCTGGCTGCTGGAGAACATCGACGGCCGGGTCCTGTCCGTGCCCGGCTATCTGGCGCATACGCGGCGGATGGTCGCCGCGCTGGAGGCCTGGCCGACGATCTGAGAACACCTGGTCGCGAGGCATCACGGGCGATTCGTTAGCCTTTGACGTCGGCGCAGAGCAGTCGAACCGCGGCGCCGTCGAATCGCAGAATCGTGATGCCGAAGGAGAGCACCCGCAGTGCTTCGCACCCACAAAGCCGGCACCTTGCGTGCCGAGCACGCCGGTCAGACGGTCACCCTCACCGGATGGGTGGCCCGGCGGCGCGATCACGGCGGCGTCATCTTCATCGATCTGCGCGACGCCAGCGGCGTGAGCCAGGTCGTCTTCCGCGAGGGCGAGATGGCCGAGCGCGCCCACCAGCTGCGCTCCGAGTACTGCGTCCGCATCGTCGGCGAGGTCTCGGAGCGCCCGGAGGGCAACGCCAACGCCGAGATCCCCACCGGCGAGATCGAGGTGCTGGTCACCGAGCTCGAGGTGCTGTCCGAGGCCGCCGTGCTGCCGTTCCCGATCGACGACCGCGTCGACGTCGGCGAAGAGGTGCGTCTCAAGCACCGCTACCTCGACCTGCGCCGCAGCGGCCCCGCGGCCGCGATGCGCCTGCGCAGCGAGGTCAACCGCGCCGCCCGCGAGGTGCTGCACGCCCAGGAGTTCGTCGAGGTCGAGACCCCGACCATGACCCGCTCCACCCCCGAGGGCGCCCGCGACTTCGTCGTCCCGGCCCGCCTCAAGCCCGGCTCCTGGTACGCGCTCCCGCAGTCGCCGCAGCTGTTCAAGCAGCTGCTCATGGTCGGCGGCCTCGAGCGGTACTACCAGATCGCGCGCTGCTACCGGGACGAGGACTTCCGCGCCGACCGGCAGCCGGAGTTCACCCAGCTCGACATCGAGATGAGCTTCGTCGAGCAGGACGACGTCATCGCGCTCGGTGAGGACATCGTGACGGCGCTGTGGAAGCTGATCGGCGCCGAGATCCCCCGGCCGTTCCGGCGCATCAGCTACGCCGAGGCGATGGAGAAGTACGGCTCGGACAAGCCGGACCTGCGCTTCGACCTCGAACTCACCGACATGACGGCGTTCTTCGCCGACACCCCGTTCCGCGTGTTCCAGGCGCCGTACGTCGGCGCCGTCGTGATGGCGGGCGGGGCCGACCAGCCGCGCCGCACCCTCGACGCCTGGCAGGACTTCGCCAAGCAGCGCGGACACCGCGGGCTCGCGTACATCCTGGTCAACGAGGACGGCACGCTCGGCGGGCCGGTCGCGAAGAACCTGTCGGAAAAGGAACGCGAGACGGTCGCCGAGGCCGTCGGCGCCAAGCCCGGCGACTGCGTCTTCTTCGCCGCCGGCAAGCCCGCCGACGCGCGTGCGCTGCTGGGCGCCACCCGGCTGGAGATCGGCAGCCGTCTCGGCCTGATCGACGAGAACGCCTGGTCGTTCGTCTGGGTCGTCGACTTCCCGATGTTCATCTCGGCCGAGGAGTCCGACGACGTCGCCGTCGGCGGCGGCAAGTGGAAGGCGCTGCACCACGCCTTCACCTCGCCGACCCCGGAGTGGATCGGCAAACTCGCCGACGACCCCGGCAACGCGCTGGCCTACGCCTACGACATCGTCTGCAACGGCAACGAGATCGGCGGCGGCTCGATCCGTATCCACCAGCAGGAGCTGCAGAAGCAGGTCTTCGAGCTGATGGGCCTGTCCGAGGAGGAGGCGCAGGAGAAGTTCGGCTTCCTGCTCGACGCCTTCGCCTTCGGCCCGCCGCCGCACGGCGGGATCGCGTTCGGCTGGGACCGGATCGTCATGCTGCTGGCCAAGGCCGAGTCGCTGCGTGACGTGATCGCGTTCCCGAAGACCGGTGGCGGGTTCGACCCGCTGACCGCCGCTCCCGCGCCGATCACCGCGGAGCAGCGCAAGGAGGCGGGCATCGACGCCAAGCCCGCGCCGCCCGTCAAGAACTGATGCTTCACCTCAGGGCCGTGTGCCCGCCGGACCGGACCGGCGAAGCGATCCGGATCCTGCGGGCGCACACCGGGACCGCGCACCTCGTGGTACATCACGGGGTGGCGGTCGCGCCCGAGGGTGACCTGATCGAGGCGGACATCGCCCGTGAGGCGGCCGACGAGATCATCGAGTCGCTGTGCGGGCTCGACCTCGACCACACCGGCGGCATCACGTTGGAAGCGCTGGACACCGCGGTGTCCGACGCCGCCGACAAGGCCGAGGAGGCCGCGCCGGGCGAAGGCGCCGACGCGGTGGTGTGGCAGGAACTCGTCGGCCGTTCCGGCGAGGAGTCCCGGCTCACCTGGACATTTCAGGCATTCCTGACCATCGCGTGCCTGCTGGCGGCGGTCGGTGTCATCACGAACTCGGCCGTCACCATCGTCGGCGCCATGGTCGTGGGGCCGGAATTCGGGCCGCTGGCGGCCATCGCCGTCGGGTTGGTGCTCCGGCGGGGAGACCTCGTGAAGCAGGGCGCCGTCGCGCTGCTCGCCGGGTTCCCGATCGCCATGGTGATCACCCTCGGTGTGGTGCTGGCCGGCAACGCCACCGGGGTGCTCGAGGTCAGCAAGCTCGCGGACAACCACGAGGTCGATTTCGTTTACCAGGTGGGAATCGCGTCGCTGATCGTCGCGCTCCTCGCCGGTGCCGCGGGCATGCTTTCCATGACCTCGGCCAAATCCGCCGCGCTCGTGGGCGTCTTCATCTCGGTGACGACGGTTCCCGCGGCGGGCTACGCGGTGGTCGCGGCGGTTGCCGGTCAATGGGACCGGTGTCTCGATTCGGCGGGCCAGCTGCTGGTCAATCTCATCGGAATCGTTGCAGCTGCGGCCATTGTGCTGACATTGCGCCGTCGTGGGCAACGATCGAGGGTGACGGAACGTCCGCTTTCACGCGGATGATCCCCGGATCGCGCCAGTGCGCGCGATTGCCCGGATCTCAGTGGTCATGGTTGCTCAGTCACGAGTAGGGTCGGTGGCAATGACAGTCGATACCTCCTCTGCCGACGATTCGACCGTCGGAGCTGGAGCCGAAACCCTCGCCGTGGCGGCCGCGGTCGCCGCCGGCGAGTCGGTCCTCACGCGCCGATTCGGCAGCGCGATCACCCTCGTCGCCCCCGAAGACCTCGCCGGCAGTGGCCCGGCCACGGTCGTGCGGGCGCGGGTGGCGTCGTCGCCGTTCGCGCTGCCGCGCACCCTGGTCATCAAGCACTACCCCGATCCACCCGAACCGGGACGGCCCGATCCGTTCGCGCAGGAGGCGGTCAGCTACCAGCTGTTCACCGCGCTCGCGCCGGAGGACCGGATGTGCCCGGAGCTGCTGGCGCACGACGGCCGGGACCGTGTCCTGGTGATCGAAGACCTCGGCGGCGTCCCGACGTTGCACGACAAGCTCCACGCCCGTGACGCCCGCGGTGCCGAACGCGCCTTGCTGTCCTGGGCCCGGTCGCTGGGCAGGCTGCACGCGACCACCGCGAGCCGCGAGCCCGATTTCAACGCGCTGCTGCGCCGTCTGGGAGGCCCGGTCAAGAACGAGGACGCGCCACTGCCCGCGGTCTGCGCGCAACTGCCGGGCCTGCTGGAGGAACTGCTCGACGTCGAGACTCCGGAGCCGGTGCAACAGCGGGTCATGGAGGTCGCCGAGCGGGCGGGCGCGCCGTCGTACCGCGCGTTCAGCCCCGTCGATCTCAGCCCGGACAACAACCTCGTGACCAGCGGCGGAGTGCGGTTCCTCGACTTCGAGCGCGGCCGGGTGCGCAGCACCCTGATGGACGTGGCGTACCTGCGGCTCCCGTTCGCGTCGAGCGCGGACGCGCTGGCCCTGCCGCCGGGGATGAGCGAGGCGATGATCGCGGCCTGGCGGTCCGAGGTCGTCTCGGTCTGGCCGGGGCTGGCGGACGAGGACGCGCTGGCCGAGCACCTGATGGACGGTCAGCTTCTCCTGCTGTGGGTCCTCACCTGGGAGATCCTCCCGGAACTGGACCTGGACCGGCACGCGACGCCGATCAGCCGGGAGGCCGCGCTGGTCACCTGGTGGCGGGAGCTGGCCAAACACTCGCTGCGCGCGCGGCTGACGCATATCTCCGAGCACGCCACCAGGGTCGCCGCGGCCCTCGGCGCCCGGCTCGGGCCGCACGCCGATCTCGCGTTCTATCCCGCGTTCCGGTAACCGCCGCACGGACTTTTCGCTCGACCGTCCTCGCCGCGTTACCCAGGCATCACCACGGGTGAGTCTGCGTGGCCGATGGTGGCTACCGTGACCGTGATCAGTGTCGAAGTCACCCCGAGTCCCGAACCCCTTCTTCCTCCCGCACCGGCGGTCCCGCGGTCCGCGCGCAGACTGGTCGTGCTCGGCGATTCGACGGCCGTGGGCCTGGGCGACCCGCTGCCGGGCCGAGGTGGCTGGCGCGGGGTCGGCCCGCTCGTCGCCGACGCGCTCGGCGTCGAGCCGGACGGCTACCTGAACCCGTCGTTCACCGGGGCGCGCATGGGCTGCGTGCTGACCGAGCAGTTGCCGGAGGCCGTCGCGCATCGGCCGGACGTCGCGCTGGTGGTGGCGGGCATGAACGACACGCTGCGCCCCGATTTCAGCGCCGAGAAGATCGCCGCGGACCTCACCGAGGTGATCCGTTCGCTGGCCGCTGTCGGCACCGTCGTGATCCCTGTGCGCTACCACGACCACGGGAAGGTGTTCCGCCTCCCGCAGTCGCTGCGGCGCGCGTTGAGCGAGCGCGTGGCCGAGCTGAACGCCGCCATCGACGGGGTCGTCGAGCGCGAGGGCGTGCCGTGTCTCGACCTCGAACTGCTGCCCGGCGCCTACGACCTCACCGCGTGGAGCGTCGACCGGCTGCACCCGTCGGAACTCGGGCACCGGATGCTGGCGACCGGGTTCACCGAACGGCTCGCCGAGGCCGGGTTCGCGGTGCCGCGGCCGGTGAGCCTGACCTGCTCGGGAGGCGTGGAGCCGAGTACCGCCGGGCACGTCGGCTGGCTGGTGCTCAAGGGCATCCCGTGGGTGTGGCGGCGGGGGCGCGAGTTCGTGCCGTACGCGGCCGTGATCATGTGGCAGGCGTTCCGGGAGCGGCTGCGCTGACCTGTGGCCGGAACCGTCGGTGGGTACGGCTACCGTCGACACCGTGGCACAGGACGAACTCTTCACCGTGAACCCCGACCTCGGTCCGCCGCCGGAGCCGGCCGAGCCGAGGGAGGTCGCTGTTCCGGCGGGCTCGCCGCTGGCGGTGCGGATGCGGCCGCGGTCGCTCGACGAGGTCGTCGGCCAGCAGCACCTGCTGCGTGAGGGTGCGCCGCTGCGGCGGCTCGTCGAAGGCGCGGCCCCCGCTTCCGTGCTGCTCTACGGCCCGCCGGGTACCGGCAAGACCACGCTGGCGAACCTCGTCTCCGCGGCGACCGGTCGCCGGTTCGTGGCGATGTCGGCGCTGTCGGCCGGGGTGAAGGAGGTGCGCGGGGTCATCGAGGAGGCCCGCCGCCGCCGGAACTACAACGCCGAGAACACGGTGCTGTTCATCGACGAGGTCCACCGGTTCTCCAAGACCCAGCAGGACGCCCTGCTCGGCGCGGTGGAGGACCGGACGGTGCTGCTGGTGGCCGCCACCACGGAGAACCCGTCGTTCTCGGTGGTCTCGCCGCTGCTGTCGCGGTCGCTGGTGCTGCAGCTGCGGCCGCTGACCGACGCCGACATCGTCGCGCTGATCGAGCGCGCGCTGGCCGACGAACGCGGTCTCGGCGGCGAACTCACCCTGACCGAGGACGCGCGGGCGCATCTGGTGCGGCTGGCCTCCGGTGACGCGCGGCGAGCGCTCACCGCGCTGGAAGCGGCCGCCGACGCGGCGAGCGCGACCGAGGCCAAGACGATCGATCTCGCCATCGTCGAGTCCACAGTGGACAAGGCGGCGGTGCGTTACGACCGCGACGGCGACCAGCACTACGACGTCATCAGCGCGTTCATCAAATCGATCCGAGGGTCGGACGTGGACGCCGCGTTGCACTATCTGGCGCGGATGATCGAGGCGGGGGAGGACCCGCGGTTCCTGGCCCGGCGCCTGGTCGTGCACGCGAGCGAGGACATCGGCATGGCCGACCCGACGGCACTGCAATCGGCCGTCGCGGCGGCGCACGCCGTGCAGTTCATCGGCATGCCGGAAGGCCGTCTCGCGCTGGCGCAGGCGACCGTGCACCTGGCGACGGCGCCGAAGTCGAACGCCGTCATCACCGGCATCGACGCCGCGCTGAGCGATGTCCGGTCCGGGCGGATCGGGACGGTGCCGCCGCATCTGCGCGACGGGCATTACGCGGGCGCGGAGAAACTCGGCAACGCGAAGGGCTACCGGTATCCGCACAACGTGCCGGAAGGTGTTCTGGCGCAACAGTATCCGCCGGACGAGCTGGTGGGGCGGGACTACTACGAGCCGACGCAGCGCGGGGCGGAGCGGACGTTGCACGAGCGGGTGCCGAAGCTGCGGCGGACAATTCGGGGGGAGCGTTAGCCCGCGTTCGGAGCGTTGTCGGCGGTGAGGAGCGCCGTGGGCCAGAGTACGCGCTGGGAGCGGTTGTGATCGGTCCGGTGACGACGGACTGTGTGGATTTTGGGGCGTTGGATGACCCGAAATCCGCACAGTCGTGCGTGATCGGACCGGTCACGGTGGTCGCCCGTTAGGGCGTGCTTCGCCACCGGCGCTGGGCATGACGAGAGGCCCGTCGCCGGTGTGGCCGACGGGCTCCTCGGGTTCAGACGTGGTGCAGGGTGTTACGCCGGGGTTTTCGGAGCGGATCTCGGTATTGGGGTGGGATGAACTCCGGTAACCCATCGGCCGCCATCCGGACTTCCCAATCACCGTGATGAATCAACCGATGATGGAAACCGCACAGCAGGACTAAATTCCGGAGATCCGTGGGCCCGCCGTCTGCCCAGTGATGAATGTGATGGGCGTGGCAATTCTTGGGTTTCCGATGACACCCCGGGAAGGCACAGCCACCGTCGCGGATGTTCAACGCACGTCTCTGGCCGGGAGTGACGAACCGTCTCAGGCGACCCATGTCCAGGGGTTCCCCCGAGGCGCTCATCACGATCGGCAGCATGAGGCAGTCGCAGGCGGCGAGCCGGGCTTCCCGTGCCGTCATCGTCCCCACGAAGTCGAGACACGCGGTCCCGAGACCGGACTTCAGTTCCTCAAGCCCGACGGTGACATGCACCAAGGTGCGGTAGCCGCTGGTGCCCGGTTGGTCGGGGCACGCGATGGCCAGGTCGAGGAGTTCGGCCCAGGCATCTCCCATGCGTTCGCACTTCATCCGCAGATCTGCCTGCCCGAACTCGTCCACCGGCCGCGGCTGGGCGTGTGCTTCCAGCGCTGCGGCGGTCCGGGCCCCGGTCTCGTCATCGAGCAGGCCGGTGAGTTTCCAGAAGCCGTCCTTGCGCCGCTCCAGGGTGATCTCGCGGCGTGGTTCCTTCGGCTCAGGATCTTTGGGTTCCTTGCCGTCGGGATTCAGCAAGCCTTGCAGGTTCGCCTCGGCCTTGGCGAGCTGCCGCGGACCGGCGTTCGGGGCGAGA
>NZ_JBPQFM010000049.1:0-18977 GCF_051373225.1 Amycolatopsis sp. w19
GGCAGCGGCATGCCACCGCTCGGCGGACCCGGCCGGAACGGCGGCGGAACCGGCGTCGGCCGGGAAATCGGCGGACGACCGGGCGGGACGGGACCCGGCCGGTTCGGCGGCGGCATCGGCGGACCCCCGCGCGGTGGAAGCGGACGCGCTCCCGGCGGTGGAAGCGGACGCCCACCCTGTGGCGGGAGCGGTCGGCCGCCCTGCGGCGGCCGGGGTGGCTGCCGTGGCGGTGGCGGAGTCGGCCGGCGCCGCGGATCAGGCGGGCCGGGCGGCTGCTGGTTCATCGAGTGGATCCCCCATGCGGTTCGGCAACGCCGTTCGCCCAGGTGGCGGATTCGGCGTTTCGGCGGCCAGCATAGATCGGCTGCCCTAGAGTGTGTGGCTGTGTTGACGAAATGGGGGACGGCGGTCGTGGCCGTCGCGGCGAGCTCGGCCTTGATGGCCCCGCCGTCGGATACGAACGTTCCGGAGGCGCCCGGAGCGGGCCCTTCGCTGACCAACGCGCCACAGCTGCCGAAGCCGCCGCCGCTGGGCGCGCGCGGCCAGCTCGGCCTGCTCCAGCCGCCGAGCGGGGCGTCCGCGAACGTCGCGGTGAAGGTGGAACGCGACGGTTCGCTGTCGATCACCGAGCAGGTGACCGTCCCGGGTGGACAGCACCTCGTGCGCCGGATCCCGTTGAAGGTTCCCGCGGGTGAAGAGCAGGACCGCGTGTACGCGATCCGTGACGTCTCGGTCGAGGGCACGGGCAAGACGGAGCCGAACGGTGAACAGCTGGTCGCCACCTTCGATGGCGGCGCGTCCACCCTCAAGTACAAAGTGGACGGTGCGGTCGCGGACGTCAACGGCGCGCAGCAAGTGCGCTGGCAGGTCGCGAGCGGCTGGGACGGCGAACTGTCCCGGGTGTCCGCCTCGTTCAGCGCGCCGACGCGCGAAACGCCCACAGTGGACTGTTTCGCCGGGCCGCTCGGCTCGGACCGGCAGTGTTCGCTCGCGGAGACCGACCACAGCGGCGTCGTCCGCATCGAGCAGGACAAACTCGCTCCGGGCGAACGGGTCGACCTCGCCGTCCAGCTCCCGGCGGGCACGGTGCCCGCGAACGCGCGATTCGAACAGATCGCCTCGGTCGGCGGGGCCTTCGCCCTCACCACCCCCGCCGGGATCGGATTCGGGGCGCTGGCTCTGTTCCTGATCCTCGGCGCGCTCGCCGTCTGGCTGCTGCGCCGCCGTGACCGGGGCGCGCTCGCCGCGGGCACCGGCCCGGTCGACGTCCTCATGCGGGATGGCGATCGGGTCTCCTTCGCCTCGCCCGACGGTGTCCTGCCCGGCCAGGTCGGGACGGTCGTCGACGAGACGGTCGACGTCGTGGACGTCAGCGGAACGGTGGTCGACCTCGCGGTCCGCAACTACCTGTGGATCGCCGAGGTCCGCGGCGCCGGCACGGTCGATTGGCAGATCGCGCGCCGCAACGCGCCGGACGAGCACCTCGCCGCCTTCGAGCGCGAGATCTACACCGCGCTCCTGCCCGAGGGCACCGATTCCGTGCTGCTGTCGGAACTCCGCGGCCGCGGCACCGTCGATCTCCGCGTCGCCGGCGAGGCGATGTACGCCGACGTCGTGCGCAAGGGCTGGTTCTCCCGGCGCCCGGACAAGGGCAAGAGCAAGCTGACTTGGGCGGGTATCGGGCTGCTCGCGCTCGGACTCGTGGCCACCGTCGTCCTGACCTTCACGGCGGGCCACGCGCTGCTCGGCGTCGCGGTCGCGCTCGCGGGGATCGCGACGCTGCTGGGCGCTTCGTGGGTGCCGCCGAGGACGACGCGCGGCAGGCGCCTGGTCGGCCAGGTACGCGGGCTGCTCGAATACCTGCACACCGTCAAGGTCGCCGACATCCCGTTGGGGGACCGGGAAATGGTGTTCTCCCGGTCGCTGCCGTACGCCATCGTGCTCGGCGACACCGAGCATTGGCTACGGACGTTCGAGGGGCTCGATCCGTCGGCGGACGGTTCGGCCGGGCTGTACTGGTTCGGCGGGCTCGAGGGCGATCGGGATCTGCGCCGGTTCGCCGCGCATCTGCCGTCGTTCCTGTCCGCTTTGGACGGTCTGCTCGCCGAGTCCGGGCATTTGCGCTCGCTGCGCCCGGAGCCGGTCCCCGCCTGACGTGAAGTACCGCATTCAGAGGACTAAATGCGTGCTGTTGCCGGTGCTTCTCCTGCTGGTGCTGGGTGCGGCACCGGCGGGGGCGCAGAGCGAACCGCAACTGCCCGCACTGCCGAACAGCGCGGAGATCTCGCTCAAGGTGGAACGCGACGGCGCGCTCACGGTCGTCGAGGCGGTGTCCGTGCCGAGCGAGGCGACGATGACCCGCCGGATCCCGCTCCGCACGGCCGCCCCGCGCGACCGCGACCGGATCATCGGCGTCCGGGCCGTCGTCATCGAAGGGGCGGGCAACGCCGAGCTGACCGGCGAAGAGTTCATCGTCAAACTCAAGGGCGGCACCTCGATCGTCCGGTACACAGTGGACGGTGCGGTCGCCGAAGCCGACGGCCTGACCCGGGTGAGCTGGCAGCTCGCGGGCGGCTGGGACGCCCGGCTCGAACTCGTGCGGGCGAGCTTCGCCGCGCCGGCCATCCCGAACGCGGTCTCCTGTTACGCCGGGCCCGAGGGTTCGCGCGCGCACTGCGCGACCGCTCAGATCGCGCATTCCGGGCTGACCCGGTTCAGCCAGCAGAACCTCGCGCCCGGGCAGCGGATGGAGATCTCCGTCGAACTGCCCGGCGGCACCGTCCCGGCGAACGCGCGCCTGGAGCCGTCGAAGACCTTCGCCGGGGCGTTCGTGCTCACCGCCCCGGTCGGCTGGGCGTGGGGTGGCTTCGCGCTCGTGCTGGTCGCGGCGGCCGTCGGCCTGGCTCTGCTGCGCAGGCGGGACGGGCACCCGGGTGACGCGCTCCCGGTCCAGTTGCTCACCGGAAAGGCGTTCTCGTCACCCGACGGCGTGCTTCCCGGACAGGTCGGGACCGTCCTCTCGGGCCGCGCCGACGCCGTCGACCTGGCCGCGACGGTCGTCGACCTCGCGGTCCGGAACTACCTCTGGGTGAGTGAGGAGCCCGGCGAGCTGACCACCTGGCGGCTCGTCCGCCGCAATCCGCCGGACGAGCAGCTGACCGCTTACGAGCGCGCCGTGTTCGACCTCCTCCTGCCCGGCGAAAGCGAGTCCGTGTCGCTGTCGGAGATCCAGGCCGCGCGGATCGGCGTCGAATCGGTGCGGGAGGCACTGGACGACAGCGTTGTCGAACGCCGCTGGTATTCGCGCCTGCCGGGCAGGCTGGCGCGCGTCGGCCTGCGGATCTGCCTCTACGGCCTGTTCCTCACCGTCCTGCTGGCCCTCACCGTCGGCTACGCCCAGCTCGGGCTGATCGTCATCGCCGCGGGCGCGGTACTGGCCGTCGCCGCCCGATGGATGCCGGCGCGCACCGGCGCCGGAGTGCTGCTGCACCGGCGGCTCCTCGGCGTTCGCGAGGCGCTGCAGGCGACCAAGGCGACGGACGTCCCGAAGCTCGAACGCGAGGTACTCCTTTCCCGGGCACTGCCGTACGCGCTCGCTCTCGGCGAACAAGAACGGTGGGTCGCCGGATTCGCCGAACTGAAGGGTCCGCCCAAGATCTACTGGTACGGCAAGGAAGAAGACGGTGAGGTCCCGATCGCGCGGGTGAGCGACTTCACCGCCGCACTGGTGGGAACCTTCGCCGCGACCCGCCAGGGTCGTCGCCTGGAGGCCTGAGTAGCCCGTAGGGTGGTGCGCATGGCCGATCCCGAGCTTGTCCGATTCACCCTCGACAACGGTCTGCGCGTGGTGCTCGCGCCCGACGCGACCGCTCCGGTGGTGGGTGTCAGCGTCCACTACGACGTGGGCTTCCGTTCCGAGCCCGAAGGGCGCACCGGTTTCGCGCACCTCTTCGAGCATTTGATGTTCCAGGGGAGCGAGAGCCTGGAGAAGCTCGCGCACTTCCGGTACGTCCAGTCGAGTGGTGGCAGTTTCAACGGCTCCACCCATCCGGACTACACGGACTACTTCGAGGTACTCCCCGCCGCGGCTCTCGAGCGCGCCCTGTTCCTCGAAGCGGACAGGATGCGGGCGCCGAAGCTGACGCAGGAGAACCTGGCCAACCAGATCGACGTGGTCAAGGAGGAGATCCGCCTCAACGTGCTGAACCGGCCGTACGGCGGGTTCCCGTGGATCCTGCTCCCGCCGGTGCTGTACTCCACGTTCCCCAACGCGCACAACGGTTACGGCGGTTTCGAGGATCTCGAACAGGCCACCTTGGACGACTGCGCGGCCTTCTTCGACACCTACTACTCGCCCGCGAACGCGGTGCTGACCGTCGCCGGTGACTTCACCGTCGAGGAGGCCCGCGAGCTGATCGAGAAGCACTTCGGCGACGTGCCGCACCGGCCCGCGCCGCAGCGTCCGTCGTTCGCCGAGCCCGCCCCCGAGGGCGAACTGCGCGGCGAGCACGTCGACCCGCACGCCCCGCTGCCCGCGGTCGGCGTCGGCTACCGCATGCCGGACCCGATCAACGACCTCGACGGCTACCTGGCGAACCTCGTGCTCGCCGGCGTGCTGACCGACGGCGACGGCTCCCGGCTGCAGCAGCGGCTGGTGCACCGTGAGCCGCTGGTCGTCGACATCGGCGCGGGCGCCGGGCTCTTCGGCCCGTTCGAGGCGCGCGACCCGGACACGTTCACCATCACCGCGATCCACCCGCACGAGGTGAGCACCGACCAGGTCCTCACCGCGCTGGACGAGGAACTGGAGAAGCTGGCGGCCACGCCGCCGGAGGACCAGGAACTCAAGAAGGTCACCGCGCGCTGGGCCGCGAGCCTGCACTCCGAGCACGACAAGCTGGTGTCCCGCACGCTGGCGCTCGGCTCGTTCGAGCTGCTCTACGGCGACGCGTCGCTGGTGTACCGGCTCGCCGAGAAGATGTCGGCGGTCACCGCGGAAGCCGTTTCGGCGGCGGCGAAGGCGCTGCGGCCGGACTCGCGGGCCGTCCTCGTCATCCGTCCCGGCAGCGCCGATTCCGAGCAGGCCGATTCCGATCAGGAAGGTTCCGAGCAGTGAGCGCACCGCACCGCACCGCCGAGGAGATCGGCCGCACGGCCGCCGGGCCGCGTCCGGTCCCGTCGCTGGGGACGCAGCGCGCCGCCGCGGATCTGTCCCATGTGGACACCACGCTGAGCAACGGGCTGCGGGTGCTCGCCGTCCGCAAGCCCACCGTGCCGCTGGTCGAGCTGCGCGTCTGGATCCCGTTCGCCGGTGAGGACAAGCTG
Source organism: Amycolatopsis sp. w19 (assembly GCF_051373225.1). NCBI lineage: Bacteria > Bacillati > Actinomycetota > Actinomycetes > Pseudonocardiales > Pseudonocardiaceae > Amycolatopsis > Amycolatopsis sp. w19. Next base: position 5,326 of record NZ_JBPQFM010000049.1, read on the forward strand.
CACCCGGCCACCGCCGAGGTGCTGGCCGAAACCCTGCTGACCGGCACCGCCCGCCGCGACCGCATCGAGATCGACGCGGATCTGGCGCTGATCGGCGGCGACCTCGCGTCCGGCGTCGACCCGGAGCGCCTGGTCGTCACCGGCACCTCGCTGGCCGACGGCCTCCCGACGATGCTCGACGTCCTCGCCGACGCGCTTACCGGCGCGTCGTACGCGGACGCCGAGGTCGAGCGCGAACGCGAGCGGCTCATCGAGCGGATCGCCGTGTCCCGCACGCAGCCGAGGACGATCGCCCGTGAGGCGCTGCAGAAGCACCGCTACGGCGACCACCCCGCCGTGCGCGAGGTCCCGCAGGCCGAAGACGTGGCCGTCGTGACGCCCGAGCAGGTTCGCGCGCTGCACCGCGCTTCGGTGCTGCCGCGGGGATCCGTGCTGGTGATCGTCGGCGACATCGACCCCGAGACCGTCATCGGCGACCTGGAGAAGGCGTTCGGCGGCTGGGCTTCGGACCGTTCCGCCGTCCGCCTGCCCGCGCTGCCCGACCTCGTCGGCGGCAATGTCCTGCTGGTGCCGCGCGCCGGTGCCGTGCAGTCGCAGATCCGGCTGTCCGCGCAGACCGTGTCGCGCACGGACCCGCGGTACCCGGCGCTGCAGCTGGCGAACCTCGTCTACGGCGGGTACTTCTCCTCGCGGCTGGTCGAGAACATCCGTGAGGACAAGGGTTACACCTACAGCGCGCACTCCGGATTCGAGTTCACCGACAAGACCGCCGTGGTGAACGTCGACGCGGACACCGCGACCGACGCGACCGCCGCCGCGCTCATGGAGACGCGGTACGAGCTGGCCAGGCTCGGTCTCGTGCCGCCGACCGCCGAAGAGGTCGAGTCGGTGCGCCAGTACGCGATCGGTTCGCTGGTCACGGCCGCGTCGTCGCAAGGCGGCCTGGCCGCGCAGCTGTCCGCGCTCGCCGCGACCGGGCTGGGCGTCGAATGGCTCGCCGGGCATCCGGAGCGCCTCGCCGCGGTCACCGCCGAAGACGTCGCGAACGCGGCGCTGGAGTTCTTCGCGCCCAAGCGGTTCACCGGGGTCGTCGTCGGCGACGCCGATGTCCTCGCGCCGAAGCTGACGGCGCTGGGCGACGTGACCGTCGGGGAGCCCGCCTGATGGAGACGCCGTTCGGGTTAGGGGCGCTCCCGACGCTTTCGCGCTCCACGGCGGACCGTCAGGAATCCTTGCGCACCAACCCGGACAGGCTCGCCGAGCGCTGGCCGAACGCCCGGGTCGTGCTGCTCGACGAGCACGCGCGCACCCCGGTGGTGGAGGGTTCCGGCAGCCTCGCGACCCGCAAGTCGCAGGAGTTCGGCACCGAGCCGCCCGCCGAGGCGGTCTTCCTGGGGGAGTGGCAGGGCACCGACTACTGGTCGATGCCCGGCCGCCCCGCCGGCGAGACCGAGACCGTCGAAATGGCGGGCAGCTGGGGCGTCGTGGAACAGGTCGCCCGGCACGAAGGCGAGATCTGGGTCGACCTGCGCGGCTACGGCGACCTGCTCGACGACACGTCGGCCGGGCTGTTCACCACCGCGCAGGCGCTGCAGGCCTGGCGGCGGCAGGCGAAGTTCTGCACGCGCTGCGGAAGCCCGACCGAGCTGGTCCAGCTGGGCTGGGCGAGCAAGTGCACCGGCTGCGGCCGGGAGGAGTACCCGCGCACCGACCCGGCCGTGATCTGCCTCGTGCACGACGACGCCGGCGTCAACGGCGAGCACGTCCTGCTGGCGCGGCAGCCGATCTGGCCGCCGGACCGGTATTCGATCCTCGCCGGTTTCGTCGAGGCGGGGGAGTCGCTCGAAGGCTGTGTCGAGCGGGAGATCCGCGAAGAGGTCGGCGTCGAGGTGCGCGACGTGCGTTATCTCGGCAGCCAGCCGTGGCCGTTCCCGCGGTCGATCATGCTCGGTTTCACCGCGCGGGCGGACATCTCTTCGACGATCGTGCCCGCCGAGGGTGAGATCGAAGAGGCGTTCTGGGTTTCGCGCGAGGAAGTGCGGGCCGCTTTCGCGAACAGTCAGCTGCGGAACGCGGGCGCCGTGCCGACCCCGATCGCCGGCGGGACGCGGCAGCTGGTGCTGCCGGGGAACTCGTCGATCGCGCGCGTGATGCTGGCGGCCTGGGCCGGCGTCTGATCCCTTCGCACCTTCCCCAAGTACATGAAGGCCCCCTTCATTGCGCCTAGCGCAATGAAGGGGGCCTTCATGTACTCACGCGACCGCGATCGCGTTGTCGACGACCGTGCGGTCGAACCTTCTGGGCTGTCCTTCGTCGTCTGACCCACGCTCAGTACACCAACGCATACCCGCTGTGCGGAACACGGCAAGCGTTACCTCCCCGTTTCCCGACCCCGTTGACGGCTGTGGCTCGGCTCACTACAGTCCCCGGAAACCGTCTGTAAAGTTTCCTAACGAAGTCGGGAGTGAACTCCAGTGCGAGCCGGCAGTCCGCGAATGCTGCGCGAGATCAACGATCGCGCGGCCATCGAGGTCCTCCTCAGGGAAGGCCCGCTGACGCGCTCCGAGCTCGAAGTCGCGATCGGCCTGTCCAAGCCCGCGACGGCGCAGCTGCTCACCCGCCTCGAACAGGACGACGTCGTCACCAAGGCCGGCGTGCGCGGTGGCGGCCGTGGCCCGAGGGCGCAGCTCTGGCAGGTCAACGGCGGCGTCGCCTACGTCGCGGCCGTGGACCTGACCCCGCAGACGGCCGACTTCGTCGTTTCCGACGTCACGGGTGCGGTGCTCGCCGAGTACCAGGTCCCGCTGCCGGTCCACGAGGGCGCGGACGTCGTCGGCACGTTCGGCGCGGCGCTCACCCACGTCGCGAACAGCGCCGGGCTCGCCGCCACCGATCTCCGCCACGTCGTCATCGGCGCACAGGGCGCGTTCGACCCGCGCACCGGTCTGCTCTCCTCCGCGCCGCACATCCCCGGCTGGCTCGGGTTCGACGTGCCGAGCAGGCTCAGCCGGGAGCTCGGTGTCGAGGTCACCATCGAGAACGACGTCAACCTCGTCGCGATCGTGGAGATGACGGTCGGCCAGGCCGTCGGGCTCGACGACTTCGTGATGATCTGGCTCAGCGACGGCGTCGGCGGCGCGGTGGTGGTCGGCCGCAGGCTGTTGCGCGGTGCGACCGGCGGTGGCGGCGAGATCGACTGGATGCGCGTCCCCGATCCGGTTTCCGTTGCCACGCGGAAGGAAACGGCGCGCGGGGGAGATCGTTTCGGCGACCTCGTCGCGTCTCCGGCCGTCGTCGAGCTGGCCGCCGCGCACGGCTTCGAGGCCGAGACCGGCGCGGACGCGGTCGCCAAGGCCCGCGAAAGCGGCAACGAAGCCTTCCTCGACGACCTCGCCCGCCGTGTCGCGGGCGGGGCGGCCAGCCTGATCGCGGTCGTCGACCCCGAACTCGTGCTGCTTTCCGGTGACACCAGCCGGGCCGGTGGCGACGAATTCGCCGCGCTGGTCGCGAAAAGGCTGCACGAACTGGTCCTGCCCCGCACCCCCGTCGGGGTCGCTTCGGTGCAGGGCAACGCGGTCCGGGCGGGCGCGCTCCAGTCGGCGCTCGCCACCGTGCGCAGGGACGTCTTCGGCGTCAACACCCCTTCGCTCCTCGGGCCGAGACGGTCCGGGGCGGGAGAGCCGAACCCGATCGTGGCTATCCCGGATTCACGAACAGAACCACCGTCTCCCGCCCCAACCAACTAGGAGGAGGGTCATGAGTTCCACGACCCAGGTTCGGAGAAGCGGCCGCCGTTGGCGCGGCTCGATAGTGCTCGGCGCGGTCACCGTCGCCGCGCTGGTGTCCGCCTGTTCGGGCGCCGCAAGCGGCCCGAACGGCGGGTCGGGCGACGCGGCGGCCGCCCCGGCCGCGGACGCGAAGCTCACGCTGACCGTCTACAGCAAGTTCACCGACCGTGAGTACAACGTGGTCACCGCCGGGCTCAACAAGCTCAAGGCGAAGTTCCCGAACATCGAGATCAAGCACGAAGGCCAGCAGGACGACGACAAGATCACCCAGTCCATCCGCGGTGGCAACCCGCCGGACGTGGCGATCTCGTTCTTCACCGACAACCTCGGCGCGTGGTGCTCGACGGGCAGCTTCCAGGATCTCAAGCCCTACATCGATCGCGACAAGATCGACCTGAACCAGATCCCGGACGCCGTCCGCAGCTACACCGAATACCAGGGCAAGCGCTGTGCCATGCCCCTGCTCGCCGACGTCTACGGCTTCTACTACAACAAGGACATGTTCGCGGCGAAGGGCATCACGTCGCCGCCGAAGACGACCTCGGAACTGTTCGAGGCCACCAAGAAGCTGACCGAGTTCAACCCGGACGGCTCCATCAAGGTCGCCGGCTTCCTGCCGTCGATGCCGTTCTACGCCAACATGGCGCAGTACTGGGCCCCGAACTTCGGCGCCACCTACATCGGCCCCGACGGCCAGTCGCACCTCGCCGACAGCCCCGAGTGGAAGGCGATGTTCGACTTCCAGAAGCAGCTCGTGGACTTCTACGGCGGCCACGCCAAGGTCGAGCAGTTCAAGGCCGGTCTCGGCGAGGAGTACTCGGCGGACCACGGTTTCCAGCGCGGCAAGCTCGCGATGATGATCGACGGCGAGTACCGCACCGCGTTCATCAAGGACCAGGCGCCGGAGCTCAAATTCGGCACCGCGGCCCCGCCGGTGCTCGACAGCAAGCCGGACCGCTACGGCGGCGCGTTCACCACGGGCACGATCATCGCGATCCCCAAGGGCGCCAAGAACCCCGGTGCGGCTTGGGAACTGATCAAGCAGGTCACCCTCGACACCTCGACGCTGGTCGACCTGTCGAACGGCCTGAAGAACGTCCCGAGCACCAAGGCCGCGCTGACCGACCCGAAGCTCGAGGTCACGCCGGAGTTCAAGACGTTCCTCGATCTGTACAACGGCGGCAAGCTGATGCCCAACCCGTCGACCCCGATCGGTGACGCGCACCTCAAGGCCGTCAACGACTTCGCGGAGAAGTGGCAGGCGGGCAACGTCCCCGACATGATCGCGGGGCTCAAGCAGGTCGACGCTCAGATCAACGACGAGCTGGCCCAGAAACGCGCCGGCGGCTGATCGCATGACTTCGACCCTGGACTCCAGGGCGGTCGCCTCCCCTTCCGCGTCCACCAGGACGCGGAAGGGGAACGCAGCGCGCCGCCGCCGCACCGTCTTCTACTTCATCGCACCGGCGACCCTCGGTTTCCTGATCTTCTTCGGGTACCCGCTGATCGCCACGGTGTACTACTCGTTCACCCGCTACGACCTGATCAACGCGCCCGAATTCATCGGCTTCGACAACTACATCCGCATGTTCACCAGCGAAGCGCTGGTCGGCACCGCCGCGTACAACACGTTGTGGCTGGTGATCGTGCTGACGTTCTGCCGGGTCGTGTTCTCGCTCGGCGTGGCGTCGATCATCTCGCGGCTGAAGTCGGGCGTCGGCCTGGTGCGGACGCTCTGCTATCTGCCCTCGCTGGCCCCGCCCGCCGCCGCGACCCTCGCGTTCGTGTTCCTGTTCAACCCGGAATACGGCCCGGTCAACGCGTTCCTGCGGGCGGTCGGCATCGACGGCGGCCTGTGGTTCAACGATCCGGCGATGTCGAAGCCCGCGCTGACCCTGCTGGTGATGTGGGGTTCGGGCGAGCTGATGATCATCATCCTGGCGGCGCTGCTCGACGTGCCGCAGGAACAGTACGAGGCCGCCGAACTCGACGGCGCCGGGCCGGTCCGCCGGTTCTGGCACGTCACGCTCCCGTCGATCTCGCCGGTGCTGCTGTTCGGCATCGTCAACTCGATGATCTTCGCGTTGCAGTTCTTCACGCAGGCGATCGTCGCGGGATCGGCGGCCGCGGGCGCGGCCGACGTCGCGGGCAACACGAGATTCATCGGCGCACCACAGAATTCGACGCTGACCTATCCGGTTTGGCTGTACGTCCAGGGTTTCCGGTACTTCAACATGGGTTACGCGGCGGCGATGGCGGTCCTGCTGTTCATCGTCTCGGCCGGGTTCACCTGGATCCTGGTCCGGCAGCTGCGCAAGACCCAGCATCAGGAGGAGGGCGGATGACCACACTGGCCGAGCCCCGGCACACCGCCCCGGCATCCGAACCGCCGAAGGTGCGGGTGCGGCGCCAATGGGACAAGAAGCTGTACTGGATCGCGACGCACAGCGTGGGCATCGCGATGGGCGTGATCTTCATGCTGCCCATCCTGTTCGTGTTCCTCACCGCGGTGATGTCCAGCGATCAGGCGCTTTCGTCGAACTTCTGGCCGAAGGAATGGCACTTCGAGAACTTCATCGAGGTGTTCGAAAAGGCACCGCTGCTGCAGTATTTCGGCAACAGCATCCTGTATTCGACGCTGGCGACCTTCGGGGCGCTCGTTTCGGCGATTCCGGCGGCGTACGCGCTTTCGAAGCTGAAGTTCCGCGGGCAGAACCTGTTCTTCATGCTGACCATGGCCGCGATGATGCTGCCCCCGCAGGTCACCGTCGTCCCGTTGTACGACCTGTGGGTGCGGCTCGGGTTCACCGGGACCCTGGTTCCGCTGATCGTGCCGTACTTCTTCTTCGACGCGTTCTCGATCTTCCTGCTGCGGCAGTTCTTCCTCACCATTCCGAAGGACTACCTCGAAGCCGCGAAGATCGACGGCTGCAACGAGTTCCAGGCGATGGTCAAGGTGCTGATCCCGATGGCGAAGCCGGGGATCGCGGCCACCGCGATGTTCTGCTTCCTGTTCACCTGGAACGACTACTTCGGTCCGCTGCTCTACACCGGTGAGACCCGCGACAGCTGGCCGCTCTCGCTGGCGATCGCGTCGTTCCGCGGTATGCACCACGTGGAATGGAACCTCACCATGGCGGCCACCGCGCTGATCATGCTGCCGGTGATCGTGCTGTTCGTGTTCGCGCAGAAGTCCTTCGTCAAGGGCATCACATTCACAGGGGTCAAGGGATGAAACTGGCAGTCGTCGGTGGTGGGTCCACTTACACGCCCGAGCTGATCGACGGGATCGCCGGACGGCGGTCCACTTTGGACGTCGACGAGATCGTGCTGATCGATCCGGACGCGTACCGGGTGGAGGCGGTCGGGGACTTCAGCAACCGGTTGCTGAGCCACGCCGGGCATCCGGCGCGGGTCCGCACCACGTCGAGCCTCGAAGAGGGCGTCGACGGCGCGTCGGCGGTGCTGATCCAGCTGCGGGTCGGCGGGCAGCGCGCCCGCCGCGGGGACGAGACGTTCCCGCACGCCTGCGGCTGTGTCGGGCAGGAGACCACGGGCGCGGGCGGCCTCGCGAAGGCGCTGCGCACCGTGCCGGTGGTGCTCGACATCGCCGACCGGGTCCGCAAGATCGCCGGGGACGACACGTGGATCGTCAACTTCACCAACCCCGTCGGCATCGTCACGCGGGCGCTGCTGAACGAGGGCCACCGCGCCGTCGGCCTCTGCAACGTCGCGATCCACCTCCAGCGCACGTTCGCGCATCTGCTCGGTGCCGGGATCGACGACGTCAAACTCGTCCACACCGGACTGAACCACCTGAGCTGGGAACGGAAGGTGATCGTCAACGGCGAGGACCGCTTGCCGGAACTGCTGGCGGAGCACGCGGAATACCTCGGCGAGCACGTCACCGCGCCCGTCGAGTGGATGCGGCGGATGAACGTCGTGCCGTCGTACTACCTGAAGTACTACTACGGGCACGACGAGCAGGTCGCGAAGCAGCGCACCGAGCGGCCGCGCGCGGACGTCGTGAGCGACGTCGAGGAGGAACTGCTCAAGGTGTACCTCGACCCGGAGGTGGTGACCAAACCGGAGCAGCTGGAAAAGCGGGGCGGTGCCTACTATTCCGAGGCCGCGGTGCAGCTCGTGCACGCGCTCACCTCGGGCGGCCCCGCCGAAGAGCACGTCGTCAACGTCCGCAACGAAGGCACATTCGACTTCCTGCCGGACGACGCCGTCATCGAGGTTCCGTCCCTTGTGGACGGAAACGGACCGCGTCCGATCGCGCAACCGCCCGTGGAGCAGCGGTTCGCCGGGCTCATCGCCGGGGTGACCGCGTACGAGCATCTCGCGCTGGAGGCGGCGATCAAGGGCGGCCGGGACCGGGTGGCGGACGCGTTGCTCGCGCATCCGCTGGTAGGCCAGTACGCCAAGGCGGATCAGCTCGCCGACTCCCTGGTGCAGATCAACCGCGAGTTCCTGCCGTGGGCGGGGGCATGACGGCCGGCTCACGGGACGTCGTCGTCGCGATCGACGGCGGCAACAGCAAGACCGACGTCCTGATCGTCTCGCGGGACGGACGGGTGCTCGGGCAGTCGCGAGGACCGGGCGCGTCCCCGCAGAACATCGGGGTCGACGGCAGCGTCCAGGCGCTGGAGAAGCTGGTCCTGGAAGCCCTTCGCGGGGCAGGGCTTCCCGACGAACGTCCTTTCGCGACACATACGTCGGCCTACCTCGCGGGGCTGGATTTCCCGCGGGAGGAAGAGATCCTGCACGCCGCACTGGCGGCACGCGGCTGGAGCGACACCCTGATCGTCGGCAACGACACGCTCGCGCTGCTGCGTGCGGGCAGTTCCGACGGGACGGGCGTGGCGGTGGTGTGCGGCGCCGGGATCAACGGTGCCGGTGTCAGCGCCGACGGCCGTGAGCACCGGTTTCCCGCGCTGGGCAAGATCTCCGGCGACTGGGGCGGCGGCTACCGGCTCGGCGAGGAGGCGCTGTGGTGGGCCGTCCGCGCCGAGGACGGCCGCGGTCCGGGAACGGCTCTGCAGGCCGCCGTCACCGCGTACTTCAAGGCGTCTTCGGTGCTGGATGTGGTGCAGCGCCTGCACTTCCAGGATCTGCACTCCGATTCGATCCACGGCCTGTGCCCGCTGCTGTTCGCCGTCGCGGCGGACGGCGACGAAGTGGCGCAGGACGTGGTCGACCGGTTCGTCGAAGAGGTCGCGCTGCTGGTCTCGGTCATCCTGCGGCGGCTCGAACTCACCGAGGAGGCACCCGAAGTCATCCTCGGCGGGGGAGTGCTGACCGGGGTCGGCGCGCAGGTGATCGCGGAGATCGAACGGCGGTGCCTGAAAGTGGCGCCGCGGGCGTCGATCCAGGTGGTCGACGTGGCTCCCGTGGTCGGTGCGGCGCTGTTCGCGCTGGACACGATCGGCGCTTCCTCCTCCGCGAAGGCCTCTCTGAAGGCCGCGACCAAACGGGTCTAGATCGCGCGTGAAGGCCTCCTTCCCTCGGCTGAGCCGAGGGAAGGAGGCCTTCACGCGCTCAGGAAGCGGCGGGGACGAGCGGCTCGTCCGTCTCCAGCAGCGTCTTGAGGTCCGACAGGATCCAGGCCCAGCCACCACCGGCGTTCTCGCCCGGTCCGGCGTTGATGTCCTCCTGCGAACCGTTGACCAGGGCGGCCGTCGTCGGCGCGTCGGTGACGTCGTGGGTGACGGTCAGCCGGGTGCCCGCGGTCCTCGTCTCTTCGATCTCGTAGGTGAGCTTGGTGTACGGCTCCTTGTCGAAAGCCGGGTCCATCCGCAGTTTCCAGGTGATGACCAGCTTGCGTGGCGGATCCACCTCCAGGACCTCACCGTCGACCAAGTCGTTGGTGAATCCCGCTTCGACGTACTCGGGCGTCGGGTGGGTGGCGTGCTTGCCGCCCGGGCGCAGGTCGAAGTCGACGAGGCCGGTGTAGCCGTACTTCCGCGACCACTCGGGCTTCGTGATCGCGTCCCAGATCTTCTCCGGGGTGGCCTTGATGTACACGCGGTAAACCTGGGTGTCGGTCATGAGGGCTCCTCGGTCTCGAGTTCGGCTTTGAGGTCGAGCAACGCGGTCACGTTGCGCTCCGTGAACTTGTCGATCCACCTGTCGTGGATCTGCCGGATCGGCACCGGGTTGAGGAAGTGCTTCTTCTCCCGGCCCTCCTTGCGCGTGACGACAAGTCCGGCTTCTTCCAGCAGTTTCAAGTGCTTCATCACGCCGAACCGGCTCATGTCCACTTCGGACTCGAGTTCGGTCAGCGTGCGGCCGTCACGCGCGAACAGCTGGTCGAGCAGGAACCGGCGAGTCGGATCCGCCAGGGCCTTGAAAACCAGGTCGTCGTCGGGCACGTCGGAAGAATAGGTGACTAAAAGGTCACGTGTCAAGCCGGACCTACAACAAGGCACCCAGCGGCAGGATCAGCGCGATCGCGACCACCGAGATCACCGTCTCCATGATCGACCAGCTCTTCAGCGTCTGCCCGACCGAAAGCCCGAAGTACTCCTTGACCAGCCAGAACCCGGCGTCGTTGACGTGGGAGAAGAACAGCGAACCGGCGCCGATCGCCAGCACCAGCAGCGCGCTGTGCGACGGATCCATGGTCGCCGCGAGCGGCGCCACGATGCCCGCGGCGGACACGGTGGCGACCGTCGCCGAACCGGTGGCGAGCCGGATCGCGACCGCGACCAGCCAGCCGAGCAGCAGCGGCGACAGGTTCGCGCCGGTGGCCAGGCTGGTGATGACGTTGCCGACCCCGGCGTCGACGAGGGTCTGCTTGAACCCGCCGCCCGCGCCGACGATGAGCAGGATGCCGGCGATCGGCGGCAGCGAATCGGCCACTGTGGACGAAAGCTTGTCCCGCGTGAAGCCCGCGGATTTGCCCAGGGTGAGCATGCCGAGCAGCACCGCGGCGAGCAGGGCCACCAGCGGGTCGCCGATGAAGTCGAGCACGCGGCGGAGATGGTTCTCCTTCGCCAGCAGGATGTCCGCGAGCGCCTTGCCCATCATCAGCACGACCGGCAGCAGCACCGTCGACAGCGTCGCGAGGAAGCCGGGACGGCGTCCGTCCGAAGAGGACGATTCCGGGACGAGCCGCTCCGGTGCGACGGCGTCCGGGACCATCTTGGCGGCCAGCCTGCCGAACAGGGGGCCGGCGATGATCACCGTCGGGATCGCGACGAGCAGGCCGAAGGCCAGGGTGAGGCCGACGTTCGCGTTCAGCGCGCCCGCGGCGGCGAGCGGGCCGGGGTGCGGCGGGACGAGACCGTGCAGCACCGAAAGCCCGGCGAGCGCGGGGATTCCCAGCATCAGCAACGGTTTCCCGGTGCGCTTGGCGACCAGCAGGATCACCGGGATGAGCATGACCAGGCCGATCTCGAAGAACATCGGCAGGCCGATCAGCGCGGCGACCAGCGCCATCGCCCACGGCAGGGCGCGGTCACCCGAGCGGCGCAGGATGGTGTCGACGATCTGGTCGGCGCCGCCGGAGTCGGCGAGCAGTTTGCCGAGCATCGCGCCGAGCGCGATCAGCACGCCGACCGACGCGACGGTGGAGCCGACGCCGGAACTGAAGCTCTTGATCAGCTTGTCGACCGGCATGCCGCCGACGAGCCCGAGCACGCCGGAGCCGAGGATGAGGGCGAGGAACGGATGCTGCTTCGCCTTGGTGATCAGGACGACGATCACGGCGATGGCGAGCACCGTCGCGCCGATGAGGCGGGTGTCGTGTCCGGTCCAGGCGGCGGCGAGGGTGGTGGTCATCAGCGGTCCTTGAAAGCGGAAAGGGCGGTTTCGACGATCTCTTCCGGCTTCTTCGCGATGTCGGCGACGAGGCCGTGCTCGTCCGGACGCAGCGGCTCGAGGTCGGCGAGCTGGGAGTCCAAAAGGGACACCGGCATGAAGTGGCCGGAGCGGGTCTTCATCCGATCGGCGAGCAGGTCGCGGTCGCCGTGGAGATGCAGGAACCAGACTTTCCCGCCGCTGCGCAGGATGTCGCGGTAGCGATACTTGAGCGCGGAAGACGTGACGACGCCGCCGGAGCACTGGTGGTCGGAGATCCAGGTGGCGATGGCTTCGAGCCAGGGTTGCCGGTCCTCGTCGTTCAGCGGGTGGCCGGAGCTCATCTTGTCGATGTTCGCCTTCGGATGGAACGTGTCCGCTTCGGCGTAGTCGACGCCGAGGCGTTCGGCGAGTGCCGTGCCCACGGTCGTCTTGCCCGAGCCGGAAACGCCCATCACCACGATGACGGTCATCCGTACCTCCCACGTCGTTGTAGCCGGGACGAGTACAGCTCAAAAGTACTACTTAAGCAACATCAAGTACTACTTAATCGAGTCAGAACGTTAGAGTCGCCTGGTGGGCAACGACAGGCATGCCGAAGTGCTCGACGCGCTCGGTTCCGCGATCGCGAACGGGGAGCTCCCGCCGGGCTCCGTACTGCGCTCGGAGGAGCTCCAAGAGCGGTTCGGCGCCTCTCGCACCGTGGCGCGCGAGGTGGTGCGGGTCCTCGAAACGATGTGCCTGACCAGCAGCAAGCGCCGGGTCGGGGTGATCGTGCGCGAGCCGAGCGAGTGGAACCATTACGACCCGAGACTGCTCCGCTGGCAACTCGACGGCTCCGAGCGGAAGACCGCGCTGCGCACCCTTACCGAACTGCGTTCCGGCGTGGAACCGTGCGCCGCCCGGTACGCCGCGCTGCGGGCGACGCCGGAGGAGGGCGGCCGCCTCCGAGCCTTGGCGAAGCGGCTTGAGGAGACAGCGCACCGGCGTGACCTTGACACCTTTCTCGGGCACGACGTCGCTTTCCACGATCTGCTGCTGTCCTCGTCGCGGAATCCGATGTTCGCCCAGCTTTCGGCGGTCGTCGCCGAGGTCCTCGCCGGGCGGACCGGGCACGGCCTGATGCCGGAGGAGCCGCAGCCCGAGGCCGTCGCCCTGCACGTCGAGGTCGCGGTGGCCGTCGACGCCGGTGATCCTGACCGGGCCGAACGCGCGATGCGGGACATCGTCATCCAGGCGCGTGACGAGATGGCCGTCCTTCTGGACAGATGATCTTCGAGTAATCTCTGCAGGTCTTCCAGGGATACTGCATGCAGGGGGCGATGGTGAGCGCGGCGCGCGCGATCGGCTTGGTGTTGGGGGTGGCCGCGGACGGGGCGATCGGGGACCCCCGGTCGCGGCGTCCGGTGACGGCGTTCGCCAGGGCGGCTTCGGCGGTGGACGCGAAGGTCCGGTCGAAGCATCCGCTGACCGGGGTCCTGTGGACCGGCGGCCTCGCGGGCTCCGCCGTACTGGCGGGCGTGCTCGCCGAGCGAGCGGGACGGCGCAGCCCCGTCCTGCAGGCGACCACGACCGCGGTGACCACCTGGGCCGTCCTCGGCGCCGCCGGGCTGGCCGCGCACGGCACCTCACTGGCCCGGGATCTCGAAGAAGGCGAACTCGAGACCGCTCGCGGCACACTGTCCACACTGGACCCGCGAGTCGCCGACGATCTCGGCGTCATCGGCCTCTCGCGCGCTTCGGTGGAAACCCTCGCCGAGAACACCGCGGACGTCGTCGTCGCGCCGCTGGTGTGGGGAGCGCTGGCCGGCGTCCCAGGCCTGCTCGGCTCGCGCGCGATCAGCCTGCTGCGCGGCATCGGCCGCGGGCGCCCCGAGCGGTACCGGTGGCTCGTCGCCCGGCTGGACGAAATCGTCCATCTCGTGCCCACGCGCGTCGCGGCCGGGCTGGCGTGACGGCGGCCACCTGCAAGTGGAGACCACCTCAGGGGAAACCCGGAGGCCCGCTCCGGCGGCGGCCGATATCGTCGAGGACATGCGCCTCTACATCGTCGATGCC
>NZ_JBPQFM010000050.1:0-13940 GCF_051373225.1 Amycolatopsis sp. w19
CCACATCATCCGCTGCCTCAAACGCTACATAGCCCGCGAAATCCACCAAGCCCTCATCGCAGACCTCGCCAACCTCACCCACACCCCTTGACATCAATAGGAGCATCTTTCATGACACTGGCGCGGGGCGGACCGCCCGGTACCGCCCCGCTGGTCTCAGGAAAGCCGGGCGAGCGTCTCCGGCTTCAGCAGTTTCGCCAGTTCCTCGGCGGGCAGAAGGCCCTTCTCGACGACGAGCTCCGCCACGCCGCGCCCGGTCTCCAGCGCCTCCTTGGCGATCTCGGTCGCGGCCGCGTACCCGATGCTCGGGTTCAACGCGGTCACCAGTCCGATGGAGTTCTCGACGTAGCCCCGCATCACGCCGGCGTTCGCGGTGATCCCGGAAACACAGCGTTCCGCCAGCACCAGGCAGGCCGACCGCAGATGCGTGATGCTCTCCGAAAGCGAGTGCAGGATCAGCGGCTCGAACGCGTTGAGCTGCAACTGCCCGGCCTCGGCCGCCATCGTGACCGCGACGTCGTTGCCGATGACCTCGAACGCGACCTGGTTGACCACCTCGGGGATGACCGGGTTGATCTTGCCGGGCATGATCGACGACCCCGCCTGCACCGGCGGCAGGTTGATCTCGTTGAGCCCCGCCCGCGGTCCGGAGGAGAGCAGCCGAAGATCGTTGCAGCTCTTCGAAAGTTTCACCGCGATCCGCTTGAGCACGCCCGAAAGGTGCACGAACGCGCCGCAGTCCTGCGTCGCCTCGATGAGGTCCGCGGCGGACACGACGGGCAGGCCGGTGATCTCGCGAAGGTGCGCGACGGCGGCTTCGGCGTACCCGGGCGCGGCGTTGAGCCCGGTGCCGATCGCGGTCGCGCCCAGGTTGATCTCGTGCAGCAGCGTCACCGCCTCGGTGAGCCGCAGCCGGTCTTCGCCGAGCATGACCGCGTAGGTGCCGAATTCCTGCCCCAGTGTCATCGGGACGGCGTCCTGCAACTGTGTGCGGCCCATCTTCAGCAGATCGTGGAACTCGACGGCCTTGGCCGCGAACGCCTGCTCCAGCACGACCATCGCCTCGGCCAGTTCGCGCACGGCGATGATCGTCGCGACGTTGACCGCGGTCGGGTACGCGTCGTTGGTCGACTGCCCGAGGTTCACGTGCTCGTTCGGGTGCACGCGGGCGTAATCGCCCTTCTCGTGCCCGAGCAGTTCGAGCGCGCGGTTCGCGATCACCTCGTTGGCGTTCATGTTCGTCGAGGTGCCCGCGCCGCCCTGGATGACGTCGACGACGAACTGGTCGTGCAGCGCGCCTTCGCGGATCTCACGGCATGCCCGGCGGATCGCGTCGGCGACGTCCGGCTCCAGAAGCCCCAGATCGGCGTTGGCGTGGGCGGCGGCCTCCTTGACCGAGGCGAGTGCCTCGATCAGATGCGGGTACGCGGAGATCGCGGTGCCGGTGATGGGGAAGTTCTCCCTGGCCCGTGCGGTGTGCACGCCCCAGTAGGCGTCGGCGGGGACTTCCTTGTCCCCCAGCAGATCGTGTTCCACGCGGTGCATCGAAGGCTCCTCAGGCGGCGAGGTCGAGTTCGGCCAGCGCGCCGGTCACGCGCAGTCCGGGGGTGGGCTCCAGCACGTTCGGATCGACGCCGCACAGCGCGAGCGCGGCGGCGAGCACCGGACGGCGGGCGCGGTCCCCGCCGTCGGCGATCTTGATCGCGATCGCCGTCCCGTCCGGGAGCGCGGCGACCTGGACGGCTTCGAAACCGTCCTTGGCGATCAGGCCGGGGACCGCGCGCATGAGCGCGGTGACGTCGCGACGCGTGCCGGCGACCAGTTCCGGGTGCTTCCGGATCCCTTCGGCGACAAGGCCTTCCGGGGTTCCCGCCGACGCCGCGGCGACCTTGCCCACCGCGCGGGCGAGGCCGCGCAGCGAGACCGCGAACAGGGGAGCGCCACAACCGTCGACGGCGACCTTCGGGATCCGCTGTCCGGTCAGCTCTTCGACGCATTCCGCGATCGCGCGCTGCAGCGGATGCGCGGCGTCCAGATAGTCCTTTGTGGACCATCCGTGCCGTCGGCAGGTGGCGAGCATCGCCGCGTGCTTGCCGGAACAGTTGTGCGCCAGCCTCGACGCGCTCCGTCCCGAAGCGACCCAAGCGTCGCGCTCGACCGGGTCGAACGGCAGGTCTTCCGGCGTCCGAAGGTCTTCCGCGGTGAGCCCGGCACCGTCGAGGGTCCTGAGCACCTCCGCGAGATGGATCTCCTCACCGGAGTGGCTGGCCGCGCCGACGGCGAACCCGGCGGGGCCCAGCTCGACGCCGAGCCGCGCCATCGCCGTGGCCTGCAAGGGTTTCGCCGCCGAACGCGGATAGAACGCCGCCTCGACGTCGCCCGCGGAGAACAGCACGCGGCCGTCGGGCGCGAGCACCACGGCCGAACCGTGGTGCACCCCCTCGACCATGCCGTCGCGGAGGAGGTGCACCAGCGGTTCGTGCGCGGGCACGCGGATCTCGGGGGTCACAGCTTCGTCTTTTCGAAGACGTCCATGTTGATCCGCTTGCGGACCCCGAACCAGCCCGCCACCAGCGCGAGCCCGATGATCGGCAGGCAGTACAGGGTGATGCGGCCGACCTCGTCGAAGCCCATCAGCACGATGACCGCGGCGAGGAAGATCAGCGTCGCGATCTCGGTGTAGGGCGAGAGCGGCAGCCGGTACGACGGCCGCTCGACCTCGCCGAGCTTGGCCTTGCGGACGAACAACAGATGCGAGAGCACGATGATCGCCCAGGTGCCGAGGATGCCGACGGCGGCGAAGTTCAGCACGATCTCGAAGGCCTGGCTCGGCACGACCGCGTTCAGGCCGACGCCGACCACGCAAACCGCCGAGGTGAGCAGGATCCCGCCGTAGGGCACATGGTTCTTGTTCATCACGCCGGTGAACTTCGGCGCGGAGCCCGCCAGCGACATCGACCGGAGGATGCGGCCGGTGGAGTAGAGGCCCGAGTTCAGGCTGGACAGCGCCGCGGTCAGCACGACCAGGTTCATCACGTTGCCTGCCTGCGGCACGCCGATGTGCGAGAGCACGGTGACGAACGGGCTTTCCTGTTTCGAGTAGGCGTCCCACGGCATCAGCATCGCCAGCAGGATCACCGAGCCGACGTAGAAGATCCCGATCCGCCACATGATCGAGTTGATCGCCTTCGGCATGATCTTGCGCGGGTTCTCCGTCTCGCCGGCGGCGACGCCGACCAGCTCGACCGAGGCGTAGGCGAACACGACACCCTGGACGATCAGCACCATCGGCAGCACCCCGGCCGGGAAGATCCCGCCGTGGTCGGAGATCAGCGAGAAGCCCGGCGTGTTGCCGTCGATCGGCTGCTGCGTGACCAGCAGGAAGATCCCGATCCCCATGAACGTCACCAGCGCGGCGACCTTGATGATGGCGAACCAGAACTCCATCTCGCCGAACAGTTTCACCGAAACCATGTTCAGCGCCAGCACCACCGCGAGCGCGATCAGTGCCAGCACCCATTGCGGGATCGGGGTGAAGAACGACCAGAAATGCGCGTACAGCGCGATCGCGGTGATATCCGCGATCCCGGTCGTCGACCAGTTCAGGAAGTGCATCCAGCCCGCGACGAAAGCGCCCTTCTCACCCATGAATTCCCGGGCGTAGGAGACGAAGGCGCCGGAGGAGGGGCGGTACAGGATGAGTTCGCCGAGCGAGCGCACCACGAAGAACGCGAAAAGGCCGCAGACCGCGTACACGATCGCGAGCGCCGGGCCCGCCTGCGCGAGCCGTCCACCCGCGCCGAGGAACAGGCCGGTGCCGATGGCGCCGCCGATCGCGATCATGTTGACGTGGCGGGGTTTCAGGGCCTTGTCGTAGCCGGCGTCACCGGCGTCGGCCGGCACCGGCGCGGCTTTGCCGTCCGCGCTGAGGGTCTGTTCGGTCACGGTGTCAGTCGTCCTTGTTCTGGTGCGTCGTGAGGCTCGGCCGCACGATGGTGGTCAGCGCGTCCTCGACGTGCTCGAGATGGGAGGTCATCGCCGCGACGGCGTCCGCTTCGGATCCGGAGGCGATGGCGGTGACGATCTCACGGTGCTCGGTGTTCGAGCGGGTCCGACGGTCCCCCAATTGGTTGAGAAAGGACGACTGGCGGGCCAGTGCGTCCCGGATCTCTTCGATGACCTTGCCGAACACCGGATTGCCGGAGGCCTGCGCGATGGTGATGTGGAACAGCGAGTCCAGCGCCACCCACGCGGTGTTGTCGGTTTCGAGATCCATGCGCTCGACGAGATGGCCGAGCAGGTCCAGGTCGTCGGTGCTGCGGCGCACGGCCGCGTATCCGGCGACGGGGATCTCCACGTGCCGCCGGACCTCGAACAGGTCGCGGGCCGAGTAGGTCCCGAAGGTGGGGTTCTCGACCGGCCCGGTGGCGGTCACGAAGGTCCCTTTGCCCGTTTTGGACACGGTGAGGCCCAGTGCCTGCAGTCCCCGCAAGGCTTCGCGGACGACCGAGCGGCTGACTTCGAACTCCTTGCCGAGCGCGGATTCCGACGGCAGTTTCTGGCCGACGGGGTATTCGCCACGCTCGATGGCGCCGCGGAGATGGGCCAGAACGGCCTCCATCGCGCTGACGCGTCGTGGACCACCATGTCCGGCTGTCTGGCTGTCAGACAGGTTCATGAGACGAGATCGTGCGGTCGGTCCAACGCTTTGTCAAGCGATCAGGCGAGCGCCTCGATCCAGCCTGCGAGGTCCTCGTCGAGGGTGTATCCGCCCGAGAATGGGAACCGGTGCTGGGCACCTTCGTAGCCGCGGAGTTCCGTGGTGACACCGGATTCCAGCGTTGAGGTGGCCAGCGTCACAGAGGTCACGTTGGTCGTGAGTGGCCTTCACGTACTGCGGAAGCGAGCAAGGGCAGCGATGGCAACGCCACTCACGACCCACCGGACGTCATACGCGACTGAGCGCGATCACCGGGAACGGCCGCGTGGTCTTCGACTGGTGCTCGGCCAGCCTCGGGAACGCTTTCGCCTGCTTCGCGAACAGACGGTCCCGCGCCGCTCCGGTGACCTCGATCGCGTGAGCGGCGAAGGCCTCTCCATCCGCTTCGACGTCGACGGACGGCTCCGAGACCAGGTTGCGGTACCAGTCCGGATGCCCGGGCGCGCCCCCGTTGGCGGCGAAGACGATGTAGCGGTCGTCGTCGGCCAGGAACAGCATCGGCGTCACGTGCCGTCGCCCGGTGCGGGCACCGGTGGTGGTGAGCAGCAAGGTCGGGAGACCGTCGCCGTGGCGGCCGTTCGCGCGGAACTCCGCGATCACGCGCTCGTTCATGGCCTGCAGGTCGATCATCAACTCTCCGGGCGTTCGGTTGATCTTGGCGGCTGGTCAGTCTGCACATCCACGCCCAGGTCGGCAAGCATTTTCCGATCAGCGCAGCTCACGACCCCGAAACTGTCGGTGCCGATGGCGATACTGCTCCCGTGTCCCCCGTCAGCCGCGGCCGCAAGCCCGCCAAAAGACCGAAGCACCAGCGCTCCCATCCGACGCGTGCGCCCCTGGACGTGTCCAGGGTGGAGCGCTGGCCGAAGCTGCTCCACGGGCCGATCGAGCTGTCCGGCTGCGTCGTCCAAGGCCAGGCGGATCAGGACCTGGTGGTCTTGGCCGCCACGCTGACCGCGGGCAAACGCACGGTGGGCGTCGAAGTGGTGGTGAACGGTCGCGAGGTCGACGTGATCGAGCTCCATCCCGTCCCCGAGGACGCTCTGGCGGTGCTCCGCAACGGCTTCGAAGTGGTCGAGGCCCCGCTGACCCCCGAAGAGTTCCGAAGCCAGGTCGAAGCGGCGCTGAACGTCAAAGCGGACAGCGTCGCCTGGATTCGGGAGCGGATCCCCGACCTCTTGAAGGTGGGGAGAGATCCGAGGCCCGATCTGCCCGAGCGGGCGGCCCAGCTGCGCCGGTGGCTCGGCCTTCCCGGCTACGATCCGCTGCCGCGCACACCGTCGGCCGATCCGCTGCCGCTCGTCCTGCCCTCGCCCGGGCCGGCCACGGGGCTGTGGCTGGCGGTCGCCCTGGCCGAGCCGGACGACGCGATCTGGCGAAGGGTCGAAGTCCGCTCCGACGTCACCCTCGCCGGACTGCACCGGATCCTCGCGGCCGCGTTCGACCGTGACGAACGGGAGTATCACCGGTTCGAGACCCCGTACGGGGGCTTCAGCGTCGACGCGCAGAGCTGCGAAGGCGATCGTTTCGACGACGAAGTGACACTCGGCCAGGTCGTCACCTCGCCAGGCCACCGGCTCGTCTACGAGGCGGAGAGCTGGAGGCACTGGATCCGCGTCGAGCGGTTGGTCGGCCTCCCCGAGGCACCGAGCTGCCTCGGCGGCGAACGCGCCGCGCCTCCGCCGGAATGCGAGGACGAGCGGAGTTACGAGATGTTGCTGGAGGCACGGCGTGATCCGTACGACGAAGACAACGAAGACCTGA
Organism: Amycolatopsis sp. w19; assembly: GCF_051373225.1. Lineage (NCBI taxonomy): Bacteria > Bacillati > Actinomycetota > Actinomycetes > Pseudonocardiales > Pseudonocardiaceae > Amycolatopsis > Amycolatopsis sp. w19. The sequence goes on from NZ_JBPQFM010000050.1 coordinate 6,485, forward strand.
TCGAGGAACTCGGTGCCGGGTTCGATCCGGAGTGGTTCGACAGGGAGGTGGTCAACCAACGGCTGGCCCGGCTGGGCTGACCCGGCGAGACGGGCTTCGCGCCCAGTCGGGTGGTGATCGCTCCGGCGAGGCAGCTGGATTCGATCTCGCCGAACGAGCAGACTCGGCAGCGCGCGAAGGCCGTCCAACCCCGTAGGGCGCCGTAGAACCTCGGCGCATAAGGTGGGAGGACCGGCCCGCGTCAAGCAGCCAGGGATCCGTCTGCCTAGGGGAGGTTTTCGCTGGTGTCGAACGATTCCTTCGTCCACCTGCATGTGCACACCGAGTACTCGATGCTCGACGGTGCGGCGAAGATCGCCCCCTTGTTCAAGGAGGCGGCGCGCCTGGGCATGCCCGCGGTCGGCATGACCGACCACGGCAACATGTACGGCGCGGACGAGTTCTACCAGCAGGCGGTCAAACACGACCTCAAGCCGATCATCGGCATCGAGGCCTACATCGCGCCGGAGAGCCGCTTCCACAAGAAGCCGGTCTTCTGGGGCCAGTCGAACCAGCGCGGCGCCGACGAGTTCGGTGAGGGCGGTGACGTCTCCGGTGGTGGTGCCTACACCCACATGACGATGCTCGCCGAGAACTCCACCGGCCTGCGCAACCTGTTCAAGCTCTCCTCCCTGGCGAGCATGCAGGGCTACTACCGCAAGCCCCGGATGGACCGCGAGCTGATCGCGGAGAACCACCACGGCATCATCGCGACCACCGGCTGCCCCTCGGGCGAGGTGCAGACGCGGCTCCGGCTGGGGCAGCGGACCGAGGCGATCCAGGCGGCGTCGGACTACAAGGACATCTTCGGCGCCGACAACTTCTTCCTCGAGCTGATGGACCACGGGCTGCCGATCGAGCGGTCGGTCCGCGAGGGGCTGCTCGAGGTCGGGAAGCTGCTCGACCTCAAGCCGCTGGCCACCAACGACTCGCATTACGTCACCAAGGACCAGGCCGACACCCACTCCGCGCTCCTGTGCGTGCAGGCGGGCAAGACGCTGAACGACCCGAACCGCTTCAAGTTCGACGGTGACGGCTACTACCTGAAGTCGGCCGCCGACATGCGGGAGTACTGGGACAAGGAGGTCCCCGGCGCCGCCGACTCGACGCTGCTGATCGCCGAGCGCGTCGAGTCCTACAAGGACGTGTACACGCACAAGGACCGGCTGCCGTTCTTCGAGGTCCCCGACGGCTACGACCAGGGCACCTGGCTGCGGGAAGAGGTCGCGCGCGGCCTCAAGTGGCGGTACCCGGACGGCGTGCCGGACCCGTACTACAACGAGCGCATCGAGATCGAGCTCGACGTCATCATCGGGAAGGGCTTCCCCGCCTACTTCCTCATCGTCGCCGACCTCATCAACTACGCCCGCAAGGTCGGCATCCGCGTCGGCCCCGGCCGTGGTTCCGCCGCCGGCTCGCTGGTCGCGTACGTCCTCGGTATCACCAACCTGGACCCGATCCCGCAGAAGCTGCTGTTCGAGCGGTTCCTGAACCCCGAGCGCGTCTCGATGCCCGATATCGACATCGACTTCGACGACCGCCGTCGCGGCGAGATGATCCGCTACGCCACCGAGAAGTACGGCGTCGACAAGGTCGCGCAGGTCATCACCTTCGGCACCATTAAGACCAAGGCGGCCATCAAGGACTCCGCCCGCGTCCACTTCGGCCAGCCGGGATACGCGATCGCGGACCGGATCTCGAAGGCGCTCCCGCCGCCGATCATGGCGAAGGACATCCCGCTCTCGGGCATCGTCGACTCGAAGCACGAGCGCTACGGCGAAGCGGCCGAAGTCCGCGCCCTCGTCGAGACCGACGAAGAGTGCAAGACGATCTTCGAGACCGCCCGCGGCCTCGAAGGCCTGATCCGCAACGCCGGCGTCCACGCCTGTGCGGTCATCATGTCGTGCGACCCGCTGACCGACGCCATCCCGCTGTGGCAGCGTGACGACGGTTCGATCATCACCGGCTGGGACTACCCGTCGTGCGAGGCCATCGGCCTGCTGAAGATGGACTTCCTCGGCCTGCGGAACCTCACCGTCATCGGTGACGCGATCGACAACATCAAGACCAACCGCGGGATCGACATCGACCTCGACACCCTCGGCGTCGAAGACCCGGAGACGTACAAGCTGCTCTCCCGCGGTGACACGCTCGGCGTGTTCCAGCTGGACGGCGGGCCGATGCGTGACCTGCTCCGCCGGATGCAGCCGACGGTGTTCGACGACATCGTGGCGGTGGGCGCGCTGTACCGCCCCGGCCCGATGGGCATGAACGCGCACAACGACTACGCCGACCGCAAGAACGCGCGGCAAAAGGTCAAACCGATCCACCCCGAGCTCGAAGAGCCCCTGAAGGAGATCCTGGCCGACACCTACGGCCTGATCGTCTATCAGGAGCAGATCATGCACATCGGCCAGAAGGTGGCCGGGTACTCCATGGGCCGCGCGGACGTGCTCCGCCGCGCCATGGGTAAGAAGAAGGCGGAGGTCCTCGAGAAGGAGTTCGTCGGCTTCGAAGAGGGCATGAAGTCGAGCGAGCTGGTTCCCGGCGGCTTCTCCTCCGAGGCGATCAAGGCGCTCTGGGACACGATCCTCCCGTTCGCCGGTTACGCGTTCAACAAGAGCCACGCGGCCGCGTACGGCCTGATCTCCTACTGGACCGCGTACCTCAAGGCGAACTTCACGCCGGAGTACATGGCCGCGCTGCTCACCTCGGTGGGTGACAACAAGGACAAGTCCGCGGTCTACCTCTCGGAGTGCCGCCGCCTCGGGATCAAGGTGCTCCCGCCGGACGTCAACGAGTCGGCGCTGAGGTTCGCGGCCGTCGGGGAGGACATCCGCTTCGGCATGGGTGCCGTCCGCAACGTCGGCGCGAACGTCGTCGAGTCGATCATCAAGACCCGCGAGGAGAAGGGGAAGTACTCCTCCTTCACCGATTTCCTCGACAAGTCGGAGCTGGTGGCCTGCAACAAGCGGGTCATCGAATCGCTGATCAAGGCGGGCGGGTTCGACTCGCTCGGCAACACGCGGCTTTCGATGATCCAGGTGCACGAGGACGCGGTCGAAGCCGTGGTCCCGCTCAAGCGCCAGGAAGCGATGGGCCAGTTCGACCTCTTCGGGTTCGGCGGGGACGACGACGCGGAAGCCGCGGCGTCCTCGTCACCGCTCGCGCATCTGAAGTTCGGCGAAGAGGAGTACCCGCGCAAGCAGCTCCTGGCCTACGAACGGGAGATGCTCGGCCTGTACGTCTCGGCGCATCCGCTGGACGGCGCCGAACGCATCCTGCGCAAACACGCGCCGAGGCCGATCGCCGCGATCCTCGCCGACCCGCCGAAGGAAGGCGAGCTGGTCGTCTCCGGGCTGATCACCTCGCTGGAACGCCGGGTCAACAAGAAGGGCGAGCCCTGGGCGATCTGCACCATCGAGGACATGGACGCCTCGCTCGAGGTGCTGTACTTCCCGAAGTCGTACGCGATGTTCTCCGCCGACCTCATCGAGGACAACGCGGTCCTGGTCAAGGGCCGGGTGAACTGGCGCGAGGACAAGATGTCCATCTTCGGTGGCGGTCTCGTGCCGCTCGACCTGTCCGAGGTCGGCAACGGCGACGACGATCTGCCGCTGGTCCTGCTGGCCGCGGCGGAGAAGATCGACCAGTCGGTGGTCAGCGAGCTGAAGCAGACCTTGCTGGCGCACAAGGGCGAGACCCCGGTGCACCTCAAGCTGGTCGGCAAGAACCAGACGGTCTTCGCGCTCTACGACTATCCGGTCAAGGTGACGTCGATGCTGATCGGTGAGCTCAAGGGCATCCCCGGGATCGCCGCCAGCACCTGATGAACACCTACGAACCCGATCCCCGGCGCTGGAAGGCGCTCGCCGTCTCCCTCGCCGCCGGGTTCATGGGGCTGCTCGACGTCAGCATCGTCAACACGGCACTGCCGTCGATCCAGAAGGACCTCGGCGCGTCGAGCGGCGGGATCCAGTGGGTGGTTTCGGGTTACGCGCTGGCCTTCGGGCTGGTGCTGGTGTCCGGCGGCAGACTCGGCGACGCGCTCGGCCGTCGCCGCATGTTCCTGTTCGCGCTCGCCGCGTTCGTGCTGACCAGCACGTTCGCCGGCGCGGCGCCGAACGAGACGACGCTGATCATCGCGCGGCTCCTGCAGGGTTTCGCCTCGGGCATGATGACGCCGCAGAACAGCGGGATGATCCAGGACCTGTTCCGCGGCGCCGAACGCGGCCGTGCGTTCGGCATGTTCGGCGCCACCGTCGGGATCTCGACCGCGGTCGGGCCAGTGCTCGGCGGCGTGATCCTCGCCGTCTTCGGTGACCCGGAAGGCTGGCGCTGGGTCTTCTACGTGAACGTGCCGATCGGGATCCTGGCGTTCGCGCTGGCCTTGAGATGGCTGCCGAAGGCCGAGGCCCCGGCGAGAAGCCTGCGGGGTGAGATCGACTTCGTCGGCATCATGCTGCTGGGTGTCGCCGTGCTCGGTGTCCTGCTCCCGTTGATCGAATCCGAACAGGGCGGGCTCGGCGGCCTGTGGTGGCTGTTCGTCGTCGCGGTCGTCTTCGGCTTCGCGTTCGTGCGCTGGGAACGCTCGATGGTGCGGCGCGGTCGTCCGCCGCTGCTCGACACCCGGCTGTTCACCAGCACCCCGGGATACGCCTCGGGGGCCGCCGTCGGCGCGCTGTACTTCAGCGGATTCACCGGGATGTGGCTGGTCTTCGCCATCTTCTTCCAGCAAGGACTCGGCTACACGCCACTGCAATCCGGGCTCGCCGTCACCTCCTTCGCCCTCGGCTCGGCCGTATCGGCGGCGATCGCGGGCAGGCTGGTGCCGAAGTGGGGCCGCAAGCTCACCGTCGCGGGACTGGTCATGGTCATCGCCGGGATGGTCACGGTCGCCGTCCTCGCCGGTCAGGATCCCGGAGCCGCGGCCGGCTGGTGGTTCGCGTTGCCGTTGCTCGTCGCCGGTGTCGGTGGCGGCATGGTCATCTCGCCCAACACCACGCTCACGCTGGAATGCGTCCCGACGTCGATGGCCGGAGTGGCCGGGGGAGCGTTGCAGACCGGGCAACGGATCGGCACCGCGATCGGCACCGTCGTGCTGGCCTCGGTCTTCCACGCGGTGCTCGGCGCGAACGGCGGCTATCCGTCGGCGCTGACCGCGGCGATGCTGTGCGCCGCCGCGTTGACGAGTTCGGCGCTCTTACTCGCCGTGATCGAACTCCGTGCGCGCAGGAAGCGACGCTCGCTCACTGAGCGGGAGGAAGCCGAGCGGGCAGCCGCCGACAGTCAACGCGGCTGAGTCTTCGCCCGGGCCGACGACTACGTTCGGCAAGATCGGATGCTCCATCCGAGTGACGGAGGCAGTCATCCTCTGGTGCTACTCAGAGCAACCGGGTACACCTAACGGAGCCTTCACCGCTGTGACTCGGCTACCGACAGTGGTATTTCTGTCGATCGATCGGGGATGGATCGATCGGCCGGAGCGATCGTGGTGAGTCCGGAGTTCTCAGGAATGGACACCTACGGTCACGAGCCGGTGGACAGCCGTCGGCGTCCGCGGGGGACCGTTCGGCGGCGGCCGGCTCAGCACCATTGGCGAGCCGGGTCGCGGTGAGGCATTCGCGCGGGTGGGTCCGTGCCGGGTCGCCTGGGGAGGTGCACCCGGCCCGGACCCACCCGCCGCGCGTTTCTCCGAGTGTGTCATCCGCTTCCGGCTGCGAAGATCTCCGCAGATCGAGATTGCGAGGAGCACGATGGCGGAGAGTTCTGTTCGGCGGAATCGGCTGCGGGTCTGGTACCGGCCGATGACCATGCGCGATTCCGGGGAAGGGCACCGGGTCGCGACCCCGCTGGAGCTGTTGTTCGACCTGTGTTTCGTGGTCGCCGTCGCGCAGGCCGCCGCCGGCCTGCACCACGCGATCGCCGAGAACCACATCGGGCACGGCGTGCTCAGCTTCGGGATGGTGTTCTTCGCGATCTGGTGGGGCTGGCTGAACTTCAGCTGGTTCGCGTCGTCGTTCGACACCGACGACGTCCCGTACCGGCTGGTGACGCTGGTGCAGATCGCGGGAGGACTGACCGTCGCCGCCGGTGTCTCGTCCGCCTTCGAAGGCGACTTCAAGATCGTGGTCGCCGGCTACGTCCTGATGCGGCTCGCGATGGTCGTGCAGTGGCTGCGCGCCGCGAGGACCGATCCGGAATGCCGTCCGGCCGCTTTGCGCTACGCCATCGGCATCACGATCGTCCAGATCCTGTGGGTCGTCCGCCTCGGCCTGCCGGAGTCGCTGGCGCTGCCGTCGTTCTTCGTGCTCCTGGTGGCGGAGCTCGCGGTCCCGGTGATCGCCGAACGCAAGCGCTGGACGGGCTGGCACCCGCACCACATCGCCGAGCGCTACGGCTTGTTCACGATCATCGTGCTGGGTGAATCCATCCTCGGCGCGACCACCGCGGTCAAGGAAGGGCTGGACGAGGGCGAGCACACCGGCAGCCTGATCTCGCTCGCCGCCGCCGGGCTCGTGCTGGTCTTTTCGTTGTGGTGGCTGTACTTCGACCAGCCGGGTCACGCCAGGCTGGAGAAGGCGAAGAGCCTGTTCACCGTCGCCAGCTGGGGCTACGGGCACTACCTGATCTTCGCCTCGGCGGCCGCGCTCGGCGCCGGCCTCGAAGTGGCGGTCGACTACGACACCCACACCGGGCACGTCGCCTCCCTGCCCGCCGCCATGGCGACGACCGTGCCCGTCGCGATCTACCTGTTGAGTGTCTGGCTCATGCACATCGGACCCAGCAACGAATGCCGTCCGATCGCGATCGGCTTCCCGGTGACCGCGGTGCTCGTACTCGCCGCGTCCTTCACGCCGGCGCCCATCCACATCACCGCGGGGCTCGCCGCCGCCCTCGTCGTGCTGACCGTCGTCGCGACCCACGGCGAGCCGGTACCGGGGGAGAGCTAGATCGACGCAGGTCAGAGCGTCGGCGCGAAAAAAGGGACCCCCCTGTAAACGCCGGTTTCGGGCCGTGTAATGTTCTCTTCGTCGCCAGGGAAACCGAGCGGCCGCCGGGAACACGAACCAAGCTCCCACCGGATGGTGGTAGAGTGGGTGGTCCCGAACCGGAGAGGTAACTCTACCCCCGCCGAAACGGCAGTTTCGAGCAGGTGCTAGGGTGTGCTCCGGACAAAAGCCAAGAAATGACTGCTTCGGATAAGGCCGCTGTGATGGTGGTGCGATTCGGGGTGTGTTGCTTGAGAACTCAACAGTGTGCTAGTGAACTAAGCCAGTAGAGCTTATGTATTGAAACCTCGTTTGAGGTTCCTTTGAGAGCATTTATTTGCCTCGATCAAATTTGACATTGTTGGAGAGTTTGATCCTGGCTCAGGACGAACGCTGGCGGCGTGCTTAACACATGCAAGTCGAAC
>NZ_JBPQFM010000051.1:0-2523 GCF_051373225.1 Amycolatopsis sp. w19
AGACGAAAGGCGAGCGTAGGAACGAGCCTAAACAGGTGAAGTTCCGTGTCACTGAGGAGGAATTCGAACGGCTATCGCTGATGGCGGATAACGTAGGAATGACGGTGCCTGCCTTTGTGAAAGCAAAGGCACAAGGTACCCGAGTACGACAGCCGAAGATCAATCGTGAGGGCGCTCTGGCCATTGCGAAGGAATTGCGTGCTGTGGGTACCAATGTGAACCAAATTGCGAGATGGTGCAATGCACGAGACATTGAGCAATTGAGTGAACAGGAGCTTGAGAGATTGGTATACAATCTTGAGGAAATTAAAAAGGGACTGGCTGCAGCATGGCAACAATTAAGCTGAGTACGACGAAAAACGCCAATGCGTTACTGAAGTACGCTGAGAAGCGTGCTGAGGTGTCAAATTCGCTTGATTGCGATGTGGACTATGTTCGGAACCAATTTAAGGCTACAAGGGAAATATGGGGCAAAAACGGAGGCATACAGGCCCATCATATAATCCAGTCATTTAAACCAGATGAAGTAGATCCTCAGCAAGCCAATGAAATTGGGTTACAACTAGCTGAGAAATTGGCAAAAGGTCACGAGGTGGCCGTCTATACGCACACCGATAAGGATCACATTCATAACCACATTGTCATTAATGCCGTAAATTATGAGGACGGTAGAAAGTTTCATGCGCATGGCCAAGAGGCTATTGACCATGTGCGCAAAATAAGTGATGAACTGTGCAAGGAACATGGGCTGTCCATTGTAGAAGAGCGCTCGGCCGATGTTCGCTACACATTAGCTGAACAGTCATTGCTTCAAAAAGGTGAGTCGAGTTGGAAAGATGAAATTCGGACGGCCATTGATTCTTCAAAAGAACAAGCAACTAGTTTTGAAGACTTCCAAGAACGTTTAAAAGACCAGGGTGTCCAAGCAACGCTACGAGGTAAAAACATCACGTATGAGCATCTAGAATCGAATAAAAAGGTACGTGGCACTAAATTAGGGTTGGCGTACGAAAAGGAGACGATTTTACATGGCTTTGAAAGACAAGTTACAAGAGAAAGAGAAACAGCAAGTTCAGCAGCCACAGCAGAAAGAGGAGTTACAGCAGTTATATCAGGAGATGATCTTACGTCTCAGAGCAACAGAGGGCTATCTCTCGACGTTTCTGAAAGAAAACATGAACAAAGAGATGATGATCGAACAAGAGCTCAAGGAGATCAAACAGACGAGCCAAGACGTACAGAGGGAAATGGAATTGACTTCGATGACGTTGCTCAGCAAATTAGAGAACGACATCGTCACACACAAGCAGTATACAAACGAAACTTTGGCCGAAATGAAGATGGCCATCAGAGCACTGCACAGCGAAATGAAACAGAATCAGGAGTTTCTGAGCAAAGAGTTTCAAGCAAACAATCAAGCTATCAAGGACGAGCTAGAGAAGATCAACAACAACCTGGGGAGCAAGTTCGACAGCTTGAGCGCGACAGCGAAGGCGGAACTCAGCGAGGTCGAAAAAAACAGCAAGACTATGATCTCGAACGTTAAATTAGGCGTGGTATTTAATGGTTGGTTAGATTGGGTGAAATATGGAGCTGGCGCAGCGGTCTTTATGGTACCTATGTTTTTCTTGTTTAAATGGTTCTTTGGTTTATTTGGAATTAACTTAGGATAAAAGAGTAGCCTTGTGCAGAATTCGTTGAAAAACTGCGAAAAGACTAGAAAAAGAGGGAAATTATTGATAGTGTTGAATGTAGTATAAATGAGAAAAACCGCCCATGCTTTGGACGGCAGGCGGTTTCTCGAAAATAGAAAGGGAATGGGTCCCTTATACACATATTTATGTACATATTCTATCATAAGGGACTAATTCCTGCTATATAGGGAGAGGAATTAGTTTGGAAAATAGCAAAAATAATATTGTCAATTTGGAAAGAAAACTCGCTGAAGCGGAAAAAAACGCAAGGTTTAGAGAATTGGAAACTGAAAAAGAAAGAGCTAAAGCAGATTATCGTGGCGTAGATCAAGATGAAGTTAATCAAGCAATGGAAACATTAAGTCAAGCTACTGGTAAAGATATTTTTATAGGAACAAAAAGAACTCCACAATCGAGAGTGAGGTTTGTACAAACTTTGCAGGGAAATCAGGGGTATCTAAATAAAAAAGAATATTTTACTGGAAGAGAAAAAGTCTTTTTGCATGATATTGTCCCATATATAGCTTTTTCTACTAATTGCATTGTTTTAGATATTAAAGCTAAAAATCCAGTACCTGCTAATATTTCAGAAATTGCTAAATTAATTAATAGTAACAGAACAAATACAAGTACTGTTATCAATTCATTAGTTAAAAAAGGCATTTTATTTAAAGGTGAATCAGGAGTGGAAGTTAATAATGCGAAAGCTTATGCTATTTTTGTAAACCCACATATTATGTATGCAGGTGATAAGGATAACGTAAATCATACTTTGCAAGTTATGTTTCATAAAGCTATGAAAATGAAAATATTAAAGGATTTACCAGAT
>NZ_JBPQFM010000052.1:0-2427 GCF_051373225.1 Amycolatopsis sp. w19
TGTTTGTTTCTGGTGTGGTGTTTGAGAACTGTAGAGTGGATGCGAGCATCTTTGTGGTCAAGTTGTTAAGGGCACATGGTGGATGTCTTGGCTTCAGGAGCCGATGAAGGACGTGGGAGGCTGCGATATGCCTCGGGGAGCTGTCAACCGAGCTGTGATCCGAGGATTTCCGAATGGGGAAACCCAGCACCAGTTATGTGGTGTTACCCGCATCTGAATATATAGGGTGTGTGGAGGGAACGCGGGGAAGTGAAACATCTCAGTACCCGTAGGAAGAGAAAACAACCGTGATTCCGTGAGTAGTGGCGAGCGAAAGCGGAAGAGGCTAAACCATGCACATGTCAAGCTGTCAGGCGTTGTGTGTGTGGTGTTGTGGGACCCAGCGTCGAGGATCTGACAGTCCTCGGAATGATCGCGCGTGTTAGTGGAACGCCTTGGGATGGGCGACCGGAGTGGGTGAGAGTCCCGTACGCGAAAACACGTTGTGGATTGTTTGTTTGGTGTTCCCGAGTAGCAGCGAGCTCGTGGAATTTGCTGTGAATCTGCCGGGACCACCCGGTAAGCCTAAATACTTCCTGAAGACCGATAGCGGACTAGTACCGTGAGGGAAAGATGAAAAGTACCCCGGGAGGGGAGTGAAAGAGTACCTGAAACCGTGTGCCTACAAGCCGTCAGAGCCCGAGCACATCTTTGTGATGTTGAGGTGATGGCGTGCCTTTTGAAGAATGAGCCTGCGAGTTAGTGCTGCGTGGCGAGGTTAACCCGTGTGGGGTAGCCGTAGCGAAAGCGAGTCTGAATAGGGCGATTGAGTCGCGTGGTCTAGACCCGAAGCGGAGTGATCTACCCATGGCCAGGCTGAAGCGTCGGTAAGACGACGTGGAGGGCCGAACCCACTTAGGTTGAAAACTGAGGGGATGAGCTGTGGGTAGGGGTGAAAGGCCAATCAAACTCCGTGATAGCTGGTTCTCCCCGAAATGCATTTAGGTGCAGCGTCACATGTTTCACCACGGGGGTAGAGCTACTGGATGGTCTAGGGGCCTTACCGGGTTACCGAAATCAACCAAACTCCGAATACCGTGGTGTGAGAGTGTGGCAGTGAGACGGCGGGGGATAAGCTTCGTCGTCGAGAGGGAAACAGCCCAGAACACCAGCTAAGGCCCCTAAGTGTGTGCTCAGTGGGAAAGGATGTGGGATTGCCCAGACAACCAGGAGGTTGGCTTAGAAGCAGCCACCCTTGAAAGAGTGCGTAATAGCTCACTGGTCAAGTGGTCCTGCGCCGACAATGTAGCGGGGCTTAAGCACACCGCCGAAGCTGTGTCATTGACACATATAGATCGGCGTTCTCCTTGCGGGAACGTCTAGTCGTGTTGATGGGTAGGGGAGCGTCCTGCATCCAGGGAAGCGGCGGCGGAAGCCAGTCGTGGAGGGTGTGGGAGTGAGAATGCAGGCATGAGTAGCGAATGCAGAGTGAGAAACTCTGCCGCCGGATGACCAAGGGTTCCTGGGCCAGGCTAATCCGCCCAGGGTAAGTCGGGACCTAAGGCGAGGCCGACAGGCGTAGTCGATGGATAACGGGTTGATATTCCCGTACCCGAGCACGTGCGCCCAGGATGAGGCGGTTGATACTAACCACCCAAAGCCAGTTACCGATATCTTCGGATGGAGGTTTCTGTGTGGAGCGTGGGATCTGATTCCGTAGTAGTCGAGTGATGGGGTGACGCAGGAAGGTAGCTCCGCCAGTGAGTGGTAGTACTGGTGTAAGCGTGTAGACCGGAGTGTAGGCAAATCCGCACTCCATTAAGGTTGAGACGTGATGCGTAGCCGATTGAGGTGAAGTAGAGTGATCCTATGCTGCCGAGAAAAGCCTCTAGCGAGTGCGTGCACGGCCCGTACCCCAAACCAACACAGGTGGTCAGGTAGAGAATACTAAGGCGATCGGGTGAACTGTGGTTAAGGAACTCGGCAAAATGCCCCCGTAACTTCGGGAGAAGGGGGGCCAAACACTCTGAAGCCCTTCGCGGGCTAGGGGTGGGTGGCCGCAGAGACCAGCGGAAAGCGACTGTTTACTAAAAACACAGGTCCATGCGAAGTCGCAAGACGATGTATATGGACTGACGCCTGCCCGGTGCTGGAACGTTAAGAGGACCGGTTAACCCCTTTGGGGTGAAGCTGAGAATTTAAGCGCCAGTAAACGGCGGTGGTAACTATAACCATCCTAAGGTAGCGAAATTCCTTGTCGGGTAAGTTCCGACCTGCACGAATGGCGTAACGACTTTCCGGCTGTCTCAACCACAGGCCCGGCGAAATTGCACTACGAGTAAAGATGCTCGTTACGCGCGGCAGGACGGAAAGACCCCGGGACCTTTACTATAGTTTGGTATTGGTTTTCGGTTCGGCTTGTGTAGGATAGGTGGGAGACTGTGAAGC
>NZ_JBPQFM010000053.1:0-1527 GCF_051373225.1 Amycolatopsis sp. w19
ATTCTTAAATCGATCCCTTTATCTTTCATCATTCAATATTTTTTATAAAAATTGTTGGTTTAATTATATGTATTGTAGCAATTCATCCCCGATATCCTATATTTTACATATATAATAAATCAAAGCTTAGTATTCAAGGAGGTTTTCCCATGCCAATTGAAAACGATAGTATTCAGCATAGATATATTTATGTTTTGAAATTAGAAAATCATAATTACTATGTTGGACAAACCAGTAATGACACAAAGAAACGAATAAAAAAACATTTTAAAGGTCGAGGATCTGCTTGGACAAAGAAACATCCCCCTCAAAAAATTAAAGAGATTATTGATTTAGGAATGATAACCTTTAATAGAGCCGAAGAAATTGAAAATTTATATACAATTCAATATATGAAGAAATATGGATGGGAAAAAGTGAGAGGCGGATTTTTTTGTATGACAGATCAAGAAGCACATCTAACAATTTTAAAAAACCATAAGAGAATGAGTAAGGTTAAAGGAATTGATTTTATTTAATATCTCCAACAATTTATAAATGCTACGTCATATTTTGTTCTAAACCTTTATATTTATAACATTTATAGCCATAACAAAGGCCGCCATTATATATTAGTTTATAAGGCGGCCTTTATTGTTCATCTGGCATTTAACTGAGGTTTAAATAGTATGAGAATCAATCGTATATTACATTTTTTCCTTCTTCACTTAACTTTTTTAAGGATGTAAGCATATGATTTATTTCTTCATCAGAGTGTCTTTCCCATGAACCTAATTCAGCCACTATTTTCAAGGGAGATTTAGATCTATAAGAACGTGTTGGGTTTCCAGGGAATTTTTTGTCAGTTAAATTTGGATCATTTTCAAAATCGCCTAATGGTTCTACAACATAAATTCTCTCTTTTGAATTAGACCTTGCTAATTCAGCACCCCATTTAGCAGCGTTTAATGTTCCAGTAAAATAGATATGGTTAGATTTTTTATCCTGATAATTGGATAAGTACAATGGCTCAAGCAGGTCTCCGATTTTCAGTTCTGCTTTAGTACCATGAAAAAATGGACCAGGATCTAAGACATTCTTTTTGTCATTCATATAGCCACACCCTTTATATTTTTGACTTGCGTATAACAGTATAAGGCCGGACATGAGTAGAAAAACAGTCTATAAATAATTTTCAAATAAGGTTTTAATAAAAGTAGAGATTAAGATGTTATCGGAAACAAACCATTTAAATAAAAAAGGACTGCTAATTAGCTAGCAGTCCTTTTTTATTTCCAAAATTCCCACCACTTCTTTTTTTCCTGAGCAGCAGCAAGTTGCTTTCTCGTTTCCTGAATTTCACGTATATGACTCATGCTTTGCTGATCCATACGTTCTACAAGCTTTTTATTAAATTCCATTTGTTCATGTAATTGTTTTTTTATTTCTTCAATACTTTGAGCCATATCATCAATTTTATCTTTGAACTCATGAGCTTGAACGGCCATTTGTGCAGGTTGCATGGGGGGCGTTCCTTGCCGTGCACCA
>NZ_JBPQFM010000055.1:0-1353 GCF_051373225.1 Amycolatopsis sp. w19
GAAAGATGCTCCTATTGATGTCAAGGGGTGTGGGTGAGGTTGGCGAGGTCTGCGATGAGGGCTTGGTGGATTTCGCGGGCTATGTAGCGTTTGAGGCAGCGGATGATGTGGCGTTTGGGGAGTCCTTCGGTGGTGCGTCGTTCGACGTAGGCGCGGGTGCTGGGGCAGTGGCGCATGCGGACGATGGCGATGCGGTAGAGGGCGGCGTTGGCGTGGCGGTCGCCGCCGCGGTTGAGGCGGTGGCGGGTGGTGCGGCCGCTGCTGGCGTGGATGGGTGCGGCGCCGCAGAGGTGCGCGAAGCGGGCTTCGGTGCTGATCCTGTGCGGGTTGTCGCCGGCGGTGGTCAGGAGTTGCGCGGCGGTGTCGGGGCCGACGCCGAACAGGGCGGTGGTGGCGGGCAGTGCCTGCCGGGTCAGGGTGGCCAGTTCTGTTTTGGTGTCGGTGATTTCGTCGGTGAGGTGCTGGATGCGGCGGGCGAGGCGGCGTAGCGCGGTTTTGACGGCGGTGCGCGGGTCGGTGAGGTCGGTGCCGGGGCGGAGCCGGGCGCAGGTGGTGATCAAGGTGGTGCCGGTGAGCGGGGTGAGGGTTTCGCGCAGCGCCGCGGGGGCGGTGACGATCAGGGCGTCGAGCTGGTTGAGCGCGGCGGTGCGGGACTTGACCGCTCCGTTGAGTGCTGTGCGCAGTGCGGAGATCGCCGCGGCGGGGCCAGTGCCTGCTTTCGGGGTCGTGCCGGCCTGACCGGACAGCACGGCGCGGGCGGCGTTGATCGCGTCCTGGGCATCGGTTTTCCCTGTGCGGCGGCGGGTGTGCCGGTCGGGCTGGTTGACCTCCACCACCGTGACGTCCTCGGCGGCCAGGTGGCGGGCCAGCCCGGCGCCGTAGGAACCGGTGCCCTCGACACCCACCCCGGTGACCACGCCAAACCCGCCCAACCAGGCCAGCAGAGCCGTGTATCCGGCCGTGGTAGCCGGGAACGTGCGGGTCCCCAGACACCGCCCGAGGTGATCCAGCGCGGCGGCGGTGTGGGTGTCCTTATGGGTATCGACCCCGCCGGTCACCAGGGTCGTGTCGACGGCATGCTGCTGATCGGTCATCCTGGTCACTGCCATTCCGTGTCTCGATCGGGTTGAACGGATGGCACGTACCGGGCCGGGATGGACAACACAGTGATGGGTGTCCTGGTGGCACAGGCTCCTATCAAGTCACATCCCCGGCCTGGTCACGTGCATGAACAGAGACCCAGCACGAGCCGGCAGATCTTTCACAAGACAACCCCAACCAGGGCGTCAGTGGCTTTCCGAGCCAGACCCCGCCAGAACTCCATCCACACACATCATCATCACTGTGGCTTTC
>NZ_JBPQFM010000056.1:0-1179 GCF_051373225.1 Amycolatopsis sp. w19
GGGCGGCGGGCTCGCCAGCACCGGGTTCGGCCGCGACGGGGGCGCGGGCGGGACCGGAGCGGGGGCGGGCTCGTCGTCCAAATCGTCCCCGAGCAGCTCCTCGGCCGTCGTGAACGCGGTCTGTTCCTGCGCCGGGATCGACTCCCGGGGCGGCACCGGATGCGAACCGGTCGCGATCTCGGGGGACAGCGTCGCCAGCACGGGAGGCGCCGGAGCGGGCTCCTCGACAGGCGGCTCTTCGGCGGCGGGAGGCTCCTCGGGAGGCGGGGCGCCGTTCGGGTTCAGCAGGACCTTGCCGAGCATGAACGCGGCCGCGTCCTCGGCGTCGCCGAACACCGCCGGGTTGGTCAGCTTCCCGTCGTACCAGCCGACCCGCCAGCCGCCACCGTCGACCTGCTCGACGCTCCAGCCGTGCTCGGCGGGGGCGCCGATGCGGTAGACGTCTTCGGGCACGTCGAGGTCGTCGAACCTCGCCTGCAGCTCGTTCAGCACCGGCACGGGGTGCTCGGCGCGGCGCGGCTGCGCTTCCTCGCGTCGCGGCTCGGGCTCCGGCTGCGGCACGGGGGTGGTAGCAAAGGTCCCCCGCTCCTGCGGTGGGGCGTCGACCTGCGTGACCTCGGAATCCGACGGCGGCGGTGCCACGTTCGGCTCCGCGTCGTGCGTCAGGAGAGGCAGCTCAGGACCGGCGTCGGCCTGCTCGACCGGGGTGTAGCCGGTGGTCGTCTCCTCCTCCGGAGGCGCGTACGGCTGCTCTTCCTCCTGCCGGGCGTACGCGTCCTGCTCCTCCTCGTGAGGAGGCTGCTCGTAGGCGTCCGCCTGCGGAGCCCGCGCGTACGTGGTCGCCTCCGGGTCGGCGATCCGCGGTTCCGGCTCGGGCTCGGGGTCCTGCCGGGCCTCGTCCGCGTACGTGTCCTGTTCGGACGCGTACGGGTCTTCGTAGCCCTCTTCGTACTGCTGCTCGGCGGCGGCCTCGTGGAAGTCCTGTGCCTGGTAGTCCTGGGTGTCGTAGTCGTCTTCGTACCGCTGGGCCTGCTCGGCCTGGTCAGGGACGGCCGACTCGGCGGAGGGTCGTCGAGACGCTGCGGTCCAGCCGGTCGCCCGCCGTCCTGATGCGCAACCACGGCCCGTTCACCGTCGGCCGCACCGCACGCGACGCGGTCAAGGCCGCCGTGATGGTCG
>NZ_JBPQFM010000057.1:0-1063 GCF_051373225.1 Amycolatopsis sp. w19
GGGCTTTTCTTGTACTAGCATTTTGCTATCTTTCTCATTTCCAAAACTCCCACCACTTTTTATTGGAGATTTTTTTAGGTTCTTCAATAGTTGTTGCTATTTCTAATTTAGACTCTTGTAATTCTCTTATAGAGCTCATTAACTTCTGATCTCGATCATCTAACCTTTTAATAAGTACTTCTTGGAATTTTCGCTGTTGTTCTTCTTGTTTAAGTGTCCATTCACTTAAGAAATGCTCATGCTTTTTTAATTCTTCTTGGACTCTTTTAGCCACCATTGATTCTATCTCCTGAACAGGAACAAACCCTTGATTCTCTAAGGATTGTTCGGGTTGTTGTTCAGAAGAGTTTATATTCTCTGTATCATAAATCTTAGGGAATCCTTCTTCTACTAAAAGTTCGAGTATTTGAGCAGATTGGAGACTTCGTTTATTTCTCATCTTAGCTATAAAAAGAAAAACAGGTAACGAAGATGAATCAATTAAGTACTTGTTTTTTTCACCTTGCTTAACATTTATAAAATCCTTATAGGTTTGGCAATTACGCTTTATAGTCATGGCCGACACTTTCACTTGTTTGGCCATCTCTTCAGCTGATAACCACTGTTTAGAAGTCTTCACTGTTTAGATCACCGCTTTCAAATTCAACTAAACATCTAAACTAAACACCATTCAAACACTTAGACAATTCCATGCTACATATAGATTAACCTCTTTTCTTGTTCAAATCATTGTTTAGATAATTATTTTTAAAATCATCTGAACATCTAAACAAACACTATCCAAACAATGAACAACCACGCAAAAAACTTAGTCATAGATACTTGGCCGTCTTAAGACGGTATACTAGCCTTTAGGCTTAATATTTAAAATTGAGAAAAAGATAGTTAATATATAACGAAAAAAAGTATAAAAAGAGCCTTGCAATTCTATAAGCGAATTGCTATTTAAATAGAGAGTGAGAAGAGAGCGAGTTCTTAAAGTGTTATAAACGTTGTTATAACAACGTTTATAACACTTTTCGTGTGTTGCAAAAATGCAACAGGTGTGTTGCAAAAATGCAAC
>NZ_JBPQFM010000058.1:0-1009 GCF_051373225.1 Amycolatopsis sp. w19
TTGAGGGGGCTCCCTCGCCGGTTGGCGTCAAACAAACGCGTTTGTTTGAGTGCCAAGAGGGTCTTGGGTTTGGAGAAATTGTCAATTCCTTAATGCTCCCTACGGTCCGCTTACCATTGACAATTGCGTAGTTCCTACTCTGAAGCTAAATCTTCTCTATCCGCAGCTTCAGGTGGAGTTTCCATCCACTCGTTTTCTATCATGATATCAGCTGCATCATGAACAAAATCTGATATATCCTTTAAAGACTTTGCATATAGTAGCGCTAAGTCGCGTCTTCCGTTTACAGCCATTGAGTTTCCAAAGTTTCGTACTCTCATCGAAAACATGTCCATTTTATGAAATACCATTAATTTATCGGAAAAAGGAGAAGTTGTTGAAGTTGTTACTAAATGATCAATTAATGAGGGAGAAGGCAAATTATCCTGATGAAGTTTTTGTATAAAACCTTCAATTATTTTATCAGTGAGTTCTTCTCCTTTTACAAATAATTCTCTAACCTTCTTCGTTTTTGTAACTTGACTAAACGCCATTACTAAAGCCTTACTTGCCAGGTTAGTCTCTAAATTATCGTATAAATGAGCAATTTCCAATGCATGTAAGGGCCTAACATCTCCAATAAAACCTTTTAGATAATTTTTGTGTGCTATATTTACTTTTTGTGGTGTTGGAATAATAGGCGATTTAATAGCTAACCCTTTATTCATTGAAATATCTTTGATATGTTCCCCCAATTTTACAGTTGATTCCATACAATAAAGGGAAAAATCTCTTACGTCTTCTCTATATATTAAGGGAAGTCCTACACTATAAAGACTAAGGCCTACTTTAGATACATACTTTAAATAATGTACATAGAATTCATCTTCAAATAATCTTGGAGCGTCAAGATTAACATCTTCTTTTGTAAAACCATGAGGGATAGGAAAGTTCTCTTTTATGAAAATACCTTTTATGATTTTCTGAAATTCTTTACTTAAGTTTAGAGCATTTTCCAATAATTTTTTTA
>NZ_JBPQFM010000059.1:0-974 GCF_051373225.1 Amycolatopsis sp. w19
GGTGTATTGACCTGGGAGGTTGGGGACGCGGCTGGCGGGTGGTTTGCCGGCGAGTGCGGTGTGGCCGCGGTGGTGATTGTAGGTGTGGAGCCAGTCTGGGTAGGCGTCTCGTCGTTCGGTTTCGGAGCGGTAGGTGCGGGCGTAGGCCCATTCCTCGAGGAGGGTGCGGTTGAACCGCTCGACTTTGCCGTTGGTCTGGGGCCGGTAGGGTCGGGTGCGTTTGTGGACAATGTCCGCGTCGCGCAGCGTGTCGCGCCAGAGGCGGGACTTGTAGCAGGCCCCGTTGTCGGTCAGGACCCGTGCGACGGTGATTCCATAGCTGGTGAAGAAGTTCTGGGCTCGCTGCCAGAACGCGGCCGCGGTTTCTTTCTTCTGGTCGGGCAGGATTTCGCTGTAGGCCAGGCGGGAGTGGTCGTCGACGGCGTTGTGCAGGTAGCTGGACCCGATCCTGGGTTTGCCATGCCGGCGGGCGGTGGTGGTGGCTTTCTTGTGCCGCAGTCCGGTGGCGCGGTCGAGGACCCGGTGCCCGCCGCCGTCGGGGATGTTGCCCAGCTTCTTGATGTCGACGTGGATCAGGTCACCGGGCGCGGGATGTTCGTAGCGGCGGACCGGCTGTGCGGTGGCCCGGTCCAGGTGGGAGAGCCGGGCCAGGCCGTAACGGCCCAGAACGCGGTGCACCGTGGACGGGTTCAGCCCGAGCAGGTAGGCGATCCGGGCCGGCCCCCATCGGCGCAGGACCCGGACCTTGATGATCCGCCGCTCGGTCCGGGTCGGGGTCCGCGACGGGCTGCGGCGCGGACGAGATGAACGATCGACCATCGCGGCTTCGCCGCCCGTGCGGTAGCGGCCGGCCCAGCGTTTCACCGTGGACACCGCGACCTGGAACCGTTCCGCCGCCCGCCGCAACGGCCATTCATCGTCCACGACACACCGGGCCAGACGCAGCCTCCCAGCAGGGGTCAACGGTGCGTTAG
>NZ_JBPQFM010000060.1:0-942 GCF_051373225.1 Amycolatopsis sp. w19
ACGATTTTTAAAAATCTAAGACCTTGGCACATATGGAATTATCAAATGTATTTAAGTACTGCATTGTTAGGTAAGGGCGGTATACCTTATTCACCGGCAACTTTAGATGCTAAAATGACGATTTTAAAAAGTTTTATGAAATGGCTACATGAAACAAAGTATATTCAGTATCCATTACATAAAGAAATCTTAAGCACGTCACTATCTGAGCAAGAAATTCCAAATCGAGATTTGTATTACCACGAAGTCAAACAGCTTCTAGACTACTACAAAGACCATCCTATCAACTATGGATTGTTAACCATGTTGGCTATGACAGGGCTTCGTGTACAAGAAATAGCGAATGCTTCGTGGGGAGATGTATATCTAGACAGTTTGAGTGGCCATTATCGACTAAGAGGAGTAGGTAAGGGTGGAAAGAAATTTGATAAGTTACTTCACCCCTCTCTATATGAACGAATCCTTTCCTTTCGAGCACGACGGCATGTCAGTTCGGTATTAAATACAAGTGATCAAGGGTCATTATTTCCAACCAAAGATGGAGGGTATTATCAATATAAAAACTTAAGTAATTATATTGTGCGTATCATTGAACGAACAGAGTTACCTTTTGTGAAAGAACGAGCTGACAGGATTACGCCCCATTATTTTCGTCACTTTTATGCCATTTACAGTAGGCAGCAGGGAGCAGATATCTTTTTAATTCAAAAGGAACTAGGTCACAGTGATCGTAAGACAACAGAGCGTTATCTGGAGAAGGTTTTGCAGCGCGAACAAGAAATTGGGCTAATGTGGAAGGAACAAGATTTCTAATTACTGTATGTATGGAATTACCCAAGTGTGCTTGAATGGTCTATATGAAGATTTAAATAGAACCTCTTGTTGTTAGTTTTTCTATTGTAGCAATTTTTATTTCTATAGATAAGGACAGGTTTTTTGTGT
>NZ_JBPQFM010000061.1:0-901 GCF_051373225.1 Amycolatopsis sp. w19
AGAGTGTCATGGGTTCCAAAGTGAAAGTGGAAGAAGCAGATTTTCATGAGCTTATGAGTCTCACAAAAGAGCTGCAGCAAACATTGGCGGCCGAGCATGAGCGTACCCATGCATTGAGTCACGAGGTAGATCGCTATGAGAAAGAAAATAAGACATTGAAACACGATTTAAGTGAAACAAGGCAAGAATTAGAGCTATATGTGGGAGATCAAGACGGCCAAGTGGAGAAAGCTAAAAAACAAATGCGTCAGAAGCTTGTCCGTGATTTTTCAGCTGAACAAAAAGAAAATGTGAAAAACGAGGTTAAGAGAGAACTAGATAAGCAATATGAAGCTCATATAAGCTCTCTGAGCGACGATTTAACGATTGAGAAGCAGAAACAAGAGAAAACGAAAAAAGAGCTTGTACAGGCAAATAAAGTGAATGATAGCTTAACAAAAATGAACATAGATTATATAGAGAATTATTTACCAAAAGAAGAGCTTGATAAAGTAAATCACGAGGTTAATGAATTACGAAAAGAGAATAAGACATTAAAAGCTTGGAAGGAAAGAGCGTTGAATTGGATTGATAAGCATGTTGAAAGGATAAAACAGGTTTCGTTCTTTCAACATGTCGGTGGGATTCAAAAACGTAACAAAAGGCAAGATCAAGAAATTGAAAGATAATAATACAAATAATCTAGCTAAGAACAGTAAGTATAAGAACAATTTGAGTCATCAGTGTCTCTTTTAAATTAGAATCAGTACAGGTCGAATGTTGCTTTAGTAAAAATAATAACTCTCTGTTGAATAAGAAAAGTTCGTCTCTAGTCAACATAAGATTAATCCTCCTTTTTTGAGAGTGTTTATGAGCATAAAAAAAGCTACCTTGTCTCTATGAGCGTTTGCTTTACATAGAA
>NZ_JBPQFM010000062.1:0-901 GCF_051373225.1 Amycolatopsis sp. w19
AGGGGTCCTAACAGAATGATCTCGAGTGTGGTTTGATGTGGTGTCTCGTTGATCTTCTGGGAGGGGTGTGCTGGTGGGGCAGCGGCGTCCGTGGGAGGTCGATGACGGTTTGTGGGAGCGGATTGAGCCGTTGTTACCGCGGGTGGAGCGTCGGTTCCGGCATCCGGGGCGTAAGCGGCTGGATGACCGTAAGGCGTTGTGCGGGATCATGTTCGTGTTCTATACGGCGATTCCGTGGGAGTTTCTGCCGCAGGAGCTGGGCTATGGGTCGGGCATGACGTGCTGGCGGCGGTTGCGGGACTGGACCGAGGCAGGGGTGTGGCAGCAGCTGCATGAGCTGCTGTTGGCGGAACTGCATGGGGCGAACCTGCTGGACTGGTCGCGCGCGGCGGTCGACGGATCGCATGTGCGGGCGTTAAAAGGGGGCCGGAAACCGGCCCCAGCCCGGTCGACCGAGCGCGTGTCGGATCGAAACACCATGTGATCACCGACGGAACCGGGATCCCGCTCGCGGCCACGCTGACCGGCGGGAACCGGCACGACGTCACCCAGCTGATGCCGTTGATCCACGCGATCCCACCGGTGCGGGGCCGGCCCGGACCGCCACGGCGACGGCCACGCCGGATCTACGCCGACCGGGCGTATGACCACGACAAATACCGTCGCCTCGTGCGCGCCGAGGGAATCACACCGGTCATCGCCCGCCGCGGTGAACACCACGGCTCCGGCCTCGGTGTCCACCGCTGGGTCGTCGAAGGCGCCTTCGCCCTGCTGCACTGGTTCCGCCGCCTGCGCATCCGCTGGGAAGTCCGCGACGACCTCCACCAAGGCTTCCTCACCCTCGGCTGCGCCATCATCTGCTGGCGCAGACTCAAAGCCCACTCATTCTGTTAGGACCCCT
>NZ_JBPQFM010000063.1:0-873 GCF_051373225.1 Amycolatopsis sp. w19
TGAAAGATAAAGGGATCGATTTAAGAATAAACATATAGCATACATACAATGAAGGCCGCCTTATAGATTTATACATAATGGGCGGCCTTTGTTGTGATTATGACTTGAAGGAGGAAACCTTTATTAATAAAAATAGAAGTTTTCTACTGATCACTGTGGTTATCAATATTGCTATATGGATCTTTGTTCAGGAACAAATGACAAATGCCAAAGTTGAACAGTCTATTCTATCGATTGACCAACCTACGATGTGTAAATGAATAATGTTTATTTAAAAAGCAAAAGGGCATCCTCTTGCTTTTTATTTTTTACAGCGGCCAAGCTACTATGACGTATCTTCAAATGAGCATATTGGGTGCGAAGCGGCAGCCGATACGCTTATTTTCATAAATAAATACTTCCAGGGCAAACTAAACGATATGGTTTATATGCTATGGAGGTAAGTAATTTGAATAAGAAAAATGATACTAGATTAACCTCTTCAGAAATTACAAGTCTGTGGGTTCAATATATGAGGGAAACGATGGCAAATTGCATCAGTAAATATGTATTAGCAACTGCTAAAGATTTCGAAGTTCGTTCTCTTTTTGAATTTTGCTTAGAACTATCTCAAAAACACCTCAAAGTATTAAAAAAGATTTTAAATGCTGAGAATTTCCCTTTACCCAAGGGCTTTACAGATAAAGATGTAAATTTGGAAGCCCCACCTTTATTTACGGATGTACTTTGGTTACATTACATACATACTATGACGATCCATGGATTATCAGGACATAGTATGTCATTCAGTAGTTCTATTCGGAAAGATATTAGGGATCTTTATTATCAATGTAATATGGACGCGATGGATGTTTATAACAGATCAATTGATAT
>NZ_JBPQFM010000064.1:0-816 GCF_051373225.1 Amycolatopsis sp. w19
GGCACGCTAGTGTTGGTGGAGTCGTTGTTGAAATACCACTCTGGTCGGATTGGGAATCTGAACCTCGGACCATGATCTGGTTCAGGGACAGTGCCTGATGGGTAGTTTAACTGGGGCGGTTGCCTCCTAAAGAGTAACGGAGGCGCCCAAAGGTTCCCTCAGCCTGGTTGGCAATCAGGTGTTGAGTGCAAGTGCACAAGGGAGCTTGACTGTGAGACAGACATGTCGAGCAGGGACGAAAGTCGGGACTAGTGATCCGGCACCACCTGGTGGAAGGGGTGTCGCTCAACGGATAAAAGGTACCCCGGGGATAACAGGCTGATCTTGCCCAAGAGTCCATATCGACGGCATGGTTTGGCACCTCGATGTCGGCTCGTCGCATCCTGGGGCCGGAGTAGGTCCCAAGGGTTGGGCTGTTCGCCCATTAAAGCGGCACGCGAGCTGGGTTTAGAACGTCGTGAGACAGTTCGGTCCCTATCCGCCGCGCGCGTAGGATACTTGAGGAAGGCTGTCCCTAGTACGAGAGGACCGGGACGGACGAACCTCTGGTATGCCAGTTGTCACGCCAGTGGCATGGCTGGTTGGCCACGTTCGGAAGGGATAACCGCTGAAGGCATCTAAGCGGGAAGCCTGTTCCAAGATGAGGTATCCCACCCCTTTGTGGGTTAAGGCCCCCAACAGACCATTGGGTTGATAGGCCAGAAATGGAAGCACAGTAATGTGTTGTCGAGTTGACTGGTACTAATAGGCCGAGGACTTGCCCACAAAGATGTTACGCATCCACTCTACAGCTCTGAAACACCACACAACCCCCTC
>NZ_JBPQFM010000065.1:0-772 GCF_051373225.1 Amycolatopsis sp. w19
TAGGAGCCGTAGTAGGGATAGATGTAGATGGAAATCCTCTTAGTTATCAGCTTCAAGTTGCGCCAACCAACGGAGTAGCAGCAGTAAATGCTAATGGAACCTTTAGCTATCAGCCAAATCTTAATTTTAACGGAACCGATCAATTTACGGTGCTGGTATCAGATGGTCAGGGAGGAACAGCCGTTTCCACCGTAACCATCAATGTCATACCAGTAAATGACCCGCCGATTACGTCCAATGTCAGCTTTACCATTGCCGAAGATAGCACGTTAATCAATCAAATTGTGGCGGTAGATCCAGATGGAGATCCATTAACCTTTAGCCTGCAAGCTGCACCTGGCAACGGAGTAGCCGTAGTGAATGCCGACGGAACCTTTAGCTACCAGCCGAATTTAAATTTTAACGGAACCGATCAGTTTACCGTGCTGGTATCAGACGGTCAGGGAGGAACAGCCGTTTCCACGGTGACGGTGATTGTCACGCCGGTGAATGATCCACCAACGGTGCCAAACTACACATTCAGCACACAAGAAGACAGCCCAGTAGTAGGAGCCGTAGTAGGGATAGATGTAGATGGAAATCCTCTTAGTTATCAGCTTCAAGTTGCGCCAACCAACGGAGTAGCAGCAGTAAATGCCAATGGAACCTTTAGCTATCAGCCGAATCTTAATTTCAATGGAAGCGACCAGTTTACGGTGCTGGTATCAGATGGTCAGGGAGGAACAGCTGTTTCCACCGTAACCATCAATGTCATACCAGTAAATGATGCACC
>NZ_JBPQFM010000066.1:0-757 GCF_051373225.1 Amycolatopsis sp. w19
GTTTAGAAGATGTTCGCCGTACGCTTCTAGCACAATTAAATGGAATCAGCCAGCGTATGCTCGATAAAAAAATTGATGAAAGACAAACAATTAGCACACTATTGTATCACATTGCATTGATTGAGGCAGATTGGTTATATGAAGAGGTCCTGGTTACTGAATGGGATCCCGAAATACGTTCTTTGTTCTCATTTGCAGTTCGTTCTGAAGATGGTTCTTTAGCCCACATCGAGGGACAAAGCTTAGAAGATCATTTTCACCGCCTTAATAAGGTACGAGAAGCATTTCTTTCCCACTTTCGTTCAATGGACTTAACAGACTGGCGTAGACCAAGAATACTTGAACATTATGACGTTACACCTGAGTGGGTTGTTTACCATTTGATTGAACATGAATCTCATCATAGAGGTCAAATTTTCCAATTACTTAAAGAATTGCGAAACAATTAAGATGTCAAAGTAATGAAATAAAACAAAAGAGGTGCCTAAAATAACTATTTATATTGCTTTATTACGAGGCATTAACGTAGGTGGACACAAATTAATAAGGATGCAGGAATTAAAGAGTCTATTAACAAATATGGGATTAGATAAAGTTAAAACCTATATTCAAAGTGGAAATGTTATATTGCAGTCTGAAAGAAATGCAGAACAATTAGAAGAGCAAATGGAGCAAGAGATTAGAAGGGCTTTCGGTTTTTCTGTCATTATTATTTTAAGAACAGCTTCTGAATGGGAACAAATTTTTAGCAGTTGTC
>NZ_JBPQFM010000067.1:0-737 GCF_051373225.1 Amycolatopsis sp. w19
TAAGCCTAGAGTTGATGTAGGTTGACATCAGATTTCTTAAGCTTTGCTCTATTTTTGAAGAAAGCTACAGTAAGGAGCAAAAGAGGAAGTATGACTTGAAAATGTATATTTAAAGAAAATGGTAGTATTTTAAGCGCGTCTTGTATAAGTTCTTGATAATTATTTGCTAAGCTTAGAGAATAAAGTAGAAGAACAAGTCCTAAGGGAAAGCATATCTTAGATGGAGATTTAATTTTAAATAAATTTGCTGTACCTATTACAGTAGCGTAGAAAAACACACTTATTTTAAAAAATCCCCCAATAACTGCTGTGAGCATGAAAAACACGTCAAGACGCTCTAAAAAATCAGCCACCTGAATACTTTCTACTGTACTTAGAAGAGGAAACTGTGAGCGAGCAGTAAGACTTACTCCCAATACACTGACATTTATAATCATGGTAATCATTAAATTGATGCCTGTTAATCCAATAGCGCTTAATCCAATTCCTTTTCTCATATTTTTCACGTATGGTAAAATCATCAAGAATACAACCGTTTCTCCAAATGGAAAATATATATTTTGAGTCAGAGCAACTTTTAGAGGAAGCCAAATCCCTTCTTCTAATACAGGTTGTAAATTTGTAAAATCAATTATACCAGCACATACAATAAGAATAAATAAAGAAATAGAAGATAGGTAGAACAAAATAAACATAATTTGACTGGATCTTGCCAAAACTTCGATTCCTTTGCTCAC
>NZ_JBPQFM010000068.1:0-707 GCF_051373225.1 Amycolatopsis sp. w19
TAATCGGATTTATATTTTGTTTCTTTTTTCCTAATATTTCTGCAAGATCACTTTGAGTAACGGGAAGTGAATTAACTTGTCTAGAATCATTAACTATACAGTTAGAAGAAAATTCAACATTAGGAACTAAATCCATTAAAAAGTTTTTCTCTGCAGTAGTTAAGTATTTTATATCCCTTAAATATAAAATATTTTCTTGAATCAACTGTACAAACCTCACTTTATTCTTAATTTTTCTTTCCGGAACCAACTTCATTCCCTTTGAATTAGCTTTGGCTTGAAGTTCGTTTGCATAGTTTAATTCTTCTTCACTTAGAACTTTACCGTTTTCAATTTCTCGTAATCTAGCTTTTTTTTCGGCTTCTTGCAATGCTTTTTGCATTTTTAAATTCCTCCATTTAGTAGTGGAAGGAACTAACCTAATTGTGTTAGAATACATTTATAAAGTTATGTAGTTGAAGGTTAATCCCTTCTTAATATTTTTTAGAGAAAGTCCTCGGAGTCGTCGAAAACTTGAGGGCTTTTTCTTATGTCTAATTTTCTACCAAATCCTACATTTTTGCAAACCCTTTTTGTAGTATAAGCAATAAAACTCACATTAAATGTATGTGAGTTTTTTACTCTAATAATCCTTTTTCTTTAAACACTTTTCTCAAAGCTTCATTTACCAATTCAGATTTATAACTTTTAGGAACTCGATCAATAAT
>NZ_JBPQFM010000069.1:0-696 GCF_051373225.1 Amycolatopsis sp. w19
GTTTTTTATCGGAGGATGGACTGGTATGGGAGAAGGAGCAATTTGTTTTACTGCTTTCATCTCATCACTTATCTCCCTAATAATCATATCTGTAGTGGAAGCTTTAAAGGGAAAAGTAATAAGAATATTCACCAATAAAGCATGTATATAATATACAAATTCAGTTAACATAATCACCATTATCGAAACAAAAAAATACTGATACTTTAGGAGGAAGATTTATATGGCAGAAAGACAAGTTGGAACAGTTAAGTGGTTCAATGATGAGAAAGGATTTGGCTTTATTACACCAGAAAGTGGACCTGATCTTTTTGTCCATTTTACAGCTATTGAACGGACTAAAGGGACTGAAGGGGTTGTTATTAAAAGCTTAAAAGAAGGGCAAAAGGTTACTTTTGTAGTAGTGAATGGCCAAAGAGGTATGCAAGCAGAAATGGTACGGGTCCTAGGCTAATATCCTAAGGGAATTATTACACAGTAAAAAATGAGGTGAGAAATGTATATCACATGCAAAATTAGTTAACATAATCACAATTATCGGCACTTAAAAGAACAAGCAGCTTAATTTAAACTGCTTGTTCTAATCTTTATCATCATCTTTAAAAACTTATCCAATATAGATTGGCCACAGCAATAAGGCCAAAAGATATAAAACCTGCAACTTTTACAGGATGAGTAATTTTATATTCAATAAAG
>NZ_JBPQFM010000070.1:0-683 GCF_051373225.1 Amycolatopsis sp. w19
GACATCCGTTGCCACCACTTGGCTATTTAAAGTCGTGTCTTCATTGATTACAAACTCATAGTTTGGCACCACTGGCACATCATTCACTGGCGTAACCGTCACGAATACACTCGTCACTATAAATGCGCCCGATGGGTCGCTAATTAACACTGTAAACGTATCAGGACCATTGTAATTTCCATTTGGCGTATATGTGAAGGTGCCATCCGCATTGACCACTGCCACTCCGTTTGTCGGAGGATCTTGTAAGGTGTACGTCAGTACTTCTCCATCTGGATCAAACGCTGTGATTTGACTGGACACTGGCGTATCTTCATTCGTGACCAAGGTTACCACTACTGGCCCCACTGGCGGATCATTTACTGGCAGAATTGTAATCGTGATGGTAGAAACTGCCGTTTCTCCCTGGCCGTCGCTTACTACTACACTGAAGCTATCTGTCCCATTGTAATTTTCATTTGGCGTATACGTGTAGGTGCCGTCTGGATTCACATTGACCGTTCCATTCACTGGACCTGTCAGTAACCCGTACGTCAATGGATTGCCATCGACATCCGTTGCCACCACTTGGCTATTTAAAGTCGTGTCTTCATTGATTACAAACTCATAGTTTGGCACCACTGGTACATCATTCACTGGCGTAACCGTCACAAATACACTCGTCACTATAAATGCGCCCGATG
>NZ_JBPQFM010000071.1:0-677 GCF_051373225.1 Amycolatopsis sp. w19
ATTCTGAACTTAAAGAACTCCCTAAAAAAAGACTTGATAGTGAGGAGCGCTTAGAAAATTGGATTGCAAATGACAGTAGTATTACCGGATTAGATCTTTTACTTATTGGAAGGCAGGTTGTGACTTTTTACGGCGGAAGAATTGACTTGCTTGGAATAGATAGTGAAGGCAATATAGTTATCCTGGAATTAAAAAAAGACAAAACTCCTCGAGATGTTGTAGCTCAAGCTCTCGATTATGCATCTTGGGTAAAGGATCTTACTTATAAGCAAATTGAAGAAATTGCTATGAAGTACTTAAAATGTAGTTTAAGGGATGCATTTATAAAGAAATTTGAAGTGGACATCCCAGAAGAAATCAATAAGAATCATAGTATTGTAATTGTCGCTTCTGAATTAGATTCATCTTCAGAGAGGATTGTTCATTATTTATCAACCGAATACATTTTTTTTATTTACTGTGTTTTCTTTGACTTCTTTAAAGAAGGGGATCAAGAACTTTTAGGACGTTCATGGTTGATGGATCCGGAGGAAGTTGCAGAAAGAACAGCAATAAATAGTGTACCGTGGTCGGGAGTATACTTTGTAAACATTGGCGATGGCAACCATAGAAGCTGGAAAGATTGTAAAGATTATAGTTTTTTAAGCGCTGGTCAAGGAAATAAATATAGTAGATCT
>NZ_JBPQFM010000072.1:0-674 GCF_051373225.1 Amycolatopsis sp. w19
TTCTATTTATGTTGATCTACCTGTCTGCCATTTGTGGATTCCTGCTTATTATCTGTGCTGGTTTAATCGACTTTAAAAATTTACAACCAGTATTAGAAGAAGGCATTTGGTTGCCACTAAAAGTTGCCTTGACCGAAAGTATATATTTTCCATTTGGTGAAACAGTTGTGTTTTTGATGGTTTTTCCTTATGTAAAGAAGATGAGCAAAGGAATTGGGTTAAGTGCTATTGGATTAACTGGGATTAATTTAATGATTACTATGCTTATAAATATTAGTGTGCTGGGAGTAAGTCTAACTGCTCGTTCCCAGTTTCCTCTTTTGAGTACCGTTCAAAGTATTCAGGTTGCTGATTTCTTAGAACGCCTAGACGTATTCTTCATGCTTACCTACATTATTGGAGGATTTTTTAAGACAAGCGTATTGTTCTACGCTGTGGTAATAGGTACAGCAAATTTATTTGAGATTAAGTCTCCATCTAAACTATGCTATCCCTTAGGAATGGTCATTCTATTTTATTCTCTAGCCTTGGCAAGTAATTATGAAGAACTCATACAAGAAGCGCTTGAAATAATGCCATTTTCTTTAAATATCCCTTTTCAAGTCATAATTCCTCTTTTGCTTCTTACTGTAGCTTTCTTCAAAAATAGAGCAAAACTTAAGAAACCTGATTTC
>NZ_JBPQFM010000073.1:0-672 GCF_051373225.1 Amycolatopsis sp. w19
AATATATAATTCCATAATGATGATGTTCTAAAGGCAACCTCTACTGACGACTGGAGGTTGCTTTTTATTTTGTTAATAAGCTCGCTCACCTTTACAACGATTTTTTGCTCCTCTTGTTTAGCAACTGCTACTTTATCTAAGGTAATGGGCAGCATTTCCTCCTTACTCTCTTTCTGATGTTCTCTACATGTTCTAAAAGTTTAAATTGAGCCCATGCCCATTTAATTTTTCGTTTACACCGTTATTATAATGCTCATTTTCAGTAGATATTTCTGTAGCGCATAGAGTTATAAAAACTTTATTATATGTTGGTAATAGGCCTTTCCTGAACGTTTCAAGAGTTATAACGTTTTTTTTATCTGTAACTCTTCTGAACTTTGAAACGCTTGTATCGGTGTAAGATCTGTTACCTTTGTCATCTTTATGAGATATAAAACTCCCATTTTCAAAAGTTCTAGCGTACCATACTTAATTACTGTTTGTCTTTGAATACTTAATTGCAACGCCACCTCTTCAGGAGAATAAAAAGCTTAGAGTTTTTCTTGTTTTCCTTTTTTATAACGGCATTACAAGATGAGTTATAAATTTTTTTGTAACTGGAATTATAATATTCTTTAAACGCTAATGCTTTTCCTCATTCAAAAAAGGGGAGGTCCTAGGGGGAACTTCGAG
>NZ_JBPQFM010000074.1:0-668 GCF_051373225.1 Amycolatopsis sp. w19
TTTCAAATAGCAACATATAAGACTTAAATATGAGCTCTTTTTCCATGTGCATTCCTCCTTTTATAGGACTTCTAAAATAAGTTAAATTATAGTTGTCCTGCGGTTCACTGTGCCTACCTAGGTGTACATCAAATACATAAATGCGTTTCTTGCTACTTTTCCATCACCACTACTCCTCTCTCTCTATTTGACCATCGTTGATTCCTTATCATCTATTAGTGCAATCATTTGAGAAAGGCAAACAACTCTTTGTTCTGAGTTTCGGTCTCAATATAAAAAAAAGCTAAGAATGACTGTTTGAAACTAATGTTTCTGTATCTTAGAGATAAAAAGATAAGGTCATTTTAAAATGTCAATCTACTATAATTCCTAAAATAGTACATTTCACTACTATTTACCTCCATTTTACTACCGATCCCCATATATAACATGACTTTTTGCACCTTTATAAGTAAAAATATTCAATTTATTTTATATTAACGGGTGGTTTCGTGTAGTAAAATTAATTTTGCTATAAAAGAAGGCTACATATGAAAATATATTTATAAAAGGGGATAAAACAATGAAAAGTCGTGTTATCAAGATTGTTTCTTCGCTAGCTATAGGAATAGGAATTGCTGCAGCTCCAGCTTCCTCATACGCTGCAACGCCTAAAACCATGAAAGTAC
>NZ_JBPQFM010000075.1:0-663 GCF_051373225.1 Amycolatopsis sp. w19
TCATCAACATCTATAACTTGTCCAGATTCTTTACGTAAAGAACCAAAAGCGGGTAATACACTTGACCCTGAAGGCCTGGATGTTGTGCAATAACAGGAGTCCGAAGTGCAATTGGAGCAACAATAACAGTGTTTTTTTCGACATGAAGACAAAAAACTCCCCCCTTTATTTAACTCATACTATAGCTATATTAAAAATATATTAATTTTGCTTGTATGCCTGTCTAGAATACTCTACATAATTTTTTGTTCTCAAGAGAGAAGCTGTTGAAATTATTTTTAATAGCTTTTTCCATATACGAATAGGTCTTTGTTTACAAAGGATTTGTTTCTTTCGTTTATTAACATTACTTTCATCATCTTCGCGACCATGATCTCCACCACCGTAACCATTGCCAGCGCCACCATCTACGAAAAATCATTTGTTTTCACTCCTATATGTTTATACCTTTAAAATATGTACAAGGGATGAAAGTGTTCATTTTGAAGTTAGAAAAACTTCTAAAGGCGTTTTTGAGCATCATCAGACAATTATGTTTCATTAAAAGAAAAAAGCCACTGACTAGGTTCAGTGACTTTTTTCTTTTGTTTATGGATGGGCGCTTGCTTGGGTTTTAGGGACTCAATACCATCATTCTCATAAAGAGTTTGTTATCTGTTAAGC
>NZ_JBPQFM010000076.1:0-657 GCF_051373225.1 Amycolatopsis sp. w19
TGGAGAACGCAATGTCTCCTTCTACACGCGCTAGTGGCGCTCCCAAACACATATGGATACCCTGTCCAAAGGCGAGATGACGTTTGATTGTACGTGTAATATTCAGCTCCTCTGGGTCCGTAAACTGGAGCTCGTCCCGATTTGCTGATTTCAATACAGGAATGACCATATCTCCTTTTTTGATCTGCTGCCCAGCTAGTTCAATATCTTCAGTAGCAAAACGCGGTCCTGCCATTGTGGACGGCCCGTTGAAGCGCAGCAGTTCTTCCACGGCTGCAGGAACCAGATTGAGGTTGGCTTTTAGCTTCTTCAGTTGCTCGGGATGATCCAGCAACATCAAAGTGCCCGTAGCGATCAGATTCGAGGTTGTCTCATGACCGGCAAAGATCAATAGCGAGATCATCGAGATTAGTTCTGCTTCGTCGAGTCGATCTCCCTCCTCTTCGATGGCAATTAACTGGCTGATTAAGTCACCAGCAGGATGCTGGCGTTTCTCAGCCACAAGCTGCACGATGTATTCTCCGAAGGCCCGTATTTGCTCTGCGACTCCCGGATCTTTTCTCCCTAGGCCTAGGCCGTGTGCGATGGCCTCAGACCAGCCGCGGATTTTTGTTCGGTCTGCTTGAGGCACCCCAATCATGTCGGAAATTACATTTA
>NZ_JBPQFM010000077.1:0-650 GCF_051373225.1 Amycolatopsis sp. w19
TCGTGAAAGCTCTGGTATGGGAACACGCTTTTTATTAGGGGCACTGCCAGTGACCAATGGGATGGAAAGCCAATCTGTTGAACAGTTTGCAAAGTGGTACCGGCATTGTGTAGAGGTTCGTGATACACAAGGTGCTGAACGTGTTTTGTTGACAGCGATGGAATTAGGTAGCACGGATGTACAATTAGCAGACATGATGATGGCAGCAGTGACGGATCACTTTTATATCAATACGGGCCATACACTAGACTTCCATAATAAGGCGTTTGAGATTGTAGAACACATCGGAGAAGAATATCGTCCCTATGTATTGACTTCATTGTTGCCTGGTATTTCAAACGTGTCTCGAAGCGAGGAATCCCATAGCTGGCAATCTCCAGTCAACCTTGTCAAACCATTAAACGAAGCTTTTGAGAAGCTAGAAGACACCCTCAAAGCTGAAAATTCAATAGAAATAGCCAATTTTGATGAAAATACATTAGTTGAACAGCTCTTATCTGACCGGCCGATTGAAACTATTCAGATGATGGTGCAAGCTCTTGAGTCTGGTTTAACCCCTGTTAGGCTAGCACAATTGGTTTCATAAGCTGCGGCTGAAAGAATTGCTCGCTTCCATACACAAAATGATTTTAATGATTGGATTACCGTAC
>NZ_JBPQFM010000078.1:0-618 GCF_051373225.1 Amycolatopsis sp. w19
CGCCTAAGGCACATGTTTTACGGAGAAGGCCGTACTCAAAAAGAAATAGGCGAATTAATGGGACGTTCTACTAGGGGCATTCAAAAACGATTAGACCGGTTACGAAAAATGAAAGTTACTGGTTGAAATTGATGAATTTAGTGAAAGATCCAAATAAGATAGGAAGTATAATTGGAGTTGAGACAGGACTTCATTAAACTGAGTGAACGCAGAGCTAAGAATGAATACCATAAGATATGCGCTTCTTAAATAGAGCAGACTCTTAAAGTTAGTTTAATACCAATACCTTAAAACCATTTTGTCTTCTGCAGCAGGCTGTCTAACAAGCCTGCTGTTTTTTCTCTTTTCAACCTTGTATGGCTTACGATTTTCTTGTTGCATTCACTTAATATAACCCTGCTATTCAGTTACGAACACGAATTATCGGTAGGTGATTAGGAGTAATACTATCACTATACCTTTTTCCTTATCATGATATTAATCCAATAATATTGCATTTAGCAATGATCATTATAACGAGCCAAGTTATCTTCCACTGATTCTTCTAAGATTTTCTGAATGACAGTTATCGAAAGCTGATCAATATTTCTGAATCGAATACATCCTTTTCCGACATTT
>NZ_JBPQFM010000079.1:0-605 GCF_051373225.1 Amycolatopsis sp. w19
CAGAGTACTTAGATGTTGGAAATATCGTCACCTATATGTTACGGAAAGTTGGATGGGCGTGTATTCAACTTCTTTCGTTTCTGGTGGATGGATTGGAAGGAATTACAGATAGTATTTTAGGAATTAAGACATTTTTTAATTCACCTGAAATCCAAGATTTTATTACCAAGATTCAACCCTTTTTATATGTATTACTGGCTTTTTCCTTTTTGTATATTGGCTACATGTTGATTATTCAAAAGAAAGTCAATCGTGAACAGATTATGATTAACATTTTTATTTCGATGGCAGTCTTACTTTTATTAAACACAAGTATGTTAAAGGCAGATAAATTCACTGACCAAGCCATTGAAGCTGTTGATTTAAATGAAAAGGGTACCGTAAGTGAAAAGATAATTAAAAGTAATATAACAGATGTAGCGCAATTCGATCTTACGAAATGGAAGAGTCCCAAATTAAAAGAATCGAATAAAGTGCCACAAAAAAATATTATGATGATTGATATTACAGAAAAAATTGATAAGGATTTTGAGGTTAGCAAAGGAAAAGATTTAAGTAATGATAGTAAGAAGATATTAGAAAGCAAAACAGCAATTGCACCAGAT
>NZ_JBPQFM010000080.1:0-603 GCF_051373225.1 Amycolatopsis sp. w19
GTTTGGCGCAATAAAGCCGTTGATCCTACTGGATCTGAAACTACTGCAGGACAAACAAATTATGATGATTTATATGCTGATACAAGAACGTGGATTAATAATGGATATGTTGATTATATCGCTCCTCAGTTATACTGGAATATTGGTTTACCCGTAGCTGACTACGCAAAGCTTCTTGACTGGTGGACAAAGGAAGTAGAAGGAAAAAATGTACAGCTTTATATCGGTCAAGCTGATTATAAGATTAACACAAATTCAAATGGAGTACAGAACTGGTTTAATCCAGAAGAGCTACCCAATCAGCTAAAACTAAACCGTGCATATAATAATTTTAAAGGAAGTATGCATTTTAGTGCTAAAGATTTGAGAAGTAACCCTCTTGGCATTGCAGATCGTTTAACAGAAGATATTTATAAGCAACCTGCATTAGTTCCCCCTATGCCGTGGATTGATAACGAAGCTCCTAAAAAACCTAAGGTTCTTCAGATTAAGAAAAAATTAGGAGAAACGCAATTTAAAATTAGAGAAAACGATCCTGAAGAGGTAGCCTATTATGCTATTTATAGATTTGAGGGTAATCAGGTAGGAAATATCAATGATTCC
>NZ_JBPQFM010000081.1:0-595 GCF_051373225.1 Amycolatopsis sp. w19
TGTAACGTTACTCAAAGCCGATAATCTAGTACGTTATAGGCATTTTCAATACAATATATTCACTGACTTAATTTTAGGTAACTTGCCTAAATTGAATATTTTTCTATCATTTGAACAAACTACTGAAGAAGTCGAGAGAGACTTCACCCACAACTTAATTTTATCAGTAAAAAACAGCTATCTTCTTACGGAGGTAGTTGTTTTCTTTTTTAAGCTGTATATGGTATACAACGTTAGTTAACATAATGGACTTTCTAGGAATCCAACACAAAAATAGGAGAAAACTTAGATAAACTGAGCGCCTGTCCAAACGCTTTTCATTATTTTACATACTATAATATTGAGCAAACTCCTTGCTCTTCCAATAGGTTTCGGTTTTTACATTGCTATTAGACGAGAGAAAAAACTACTTTTGGGGCAAAAAGTAGTTTTTCTGTTTTTCGGATGTATATGATTTACATAAAAGTAATTGTCCAAGCAAATTTACTCAACTAAGCATCTTATATAGGAGAGTCTCAAAAGAAAAGTAGGAGAATGATTAATTTGAACTTACATGATATCAAAGGATCCAATGATGCTGTATTTAGTTTAGGAA
>NZ_JBPQFM010000082.1:0-586 GCF_051373225.1 Amycolatopsis sp. w19
AGTCGCTAGTAATCGCAGATCAGCAACGCTGCGGTGAATACGTTCCCGGGCCTTGTACACACCGCCCGTCACGTCATGAAAGTCGGTAACACCCGAAGCCCATGGCCCAACCCGCAAGGGGGGGAGTGGTCGAAGGTGGGACTGGCGATTGGGACGAAGTCGTAACAAGGTAGCCGTACCGGAAGGTGCGGCTGGATCACCTCCTTTCTAAGGAGCAACACATCCACCCCGCCGGGATACCCGGACCAACGGTGGTGGAGTGGCCGGCACTCAACACCCGACCGTGGTGTTGTGCTGGTTGCTCAAGGAATTGTGGAACTACTGGTTATGGCCTGAGGCCAGATTGCTGATGACTTCTAGTACTGCACTTCGGTGCGTGGAACGGGGTATGTCGGGTCTGGTCGATGATCGTTCACTCAGCACGCTGTTGGGTCCTGAGGCAACACGCCGAGGGGCTGGACACAGTCCCAGGAGCTGTTTGTTTCTGGTGTGGTGTTTGAGAACTGTAGAGTGGATGCGAGCATCTTTGTGGTCAAGTTGTTAAGGGCACATGGTGGATGTCTTGGCTTCAGGAGCCGATGAAGGA
>NZ_JBPQFM010000083.1:0-581 GCF_051373225.1 Amycolatopsis sp. w19
TCTTAGGTGAAATAGTTACCTTTATTTCTCCTCCATCGTCAACTGCTTCAATTGAGTTTTTTAATATATTTATAAACACTTCGTAGGTCTGCGTAGGATCACAATATACAATGTTTTTCTCTGATGAATAGAGTTTTTTAACCTTTATATTCTTCTTGTATAAATCCAATTTCAAATCTTCCAGGCTTTCATCTACTAACTTATTTAAGTCATTCTGACTTTTTATAATCTCGATCTCCTGTGTTTTGCTATGCATACGCTCAATGATCTCTGTCAAATGTTTAGAACTACGATTTATAATTTCAATTGAATTTTGAGAAGATGGATTAAGTTCATCTACGTTTATAGTTTGTAAGCTTGAATTAATTTTATAAATTTGATTCTTTATAGCATGGTTTAATAATGCTGTTCCTTTGTTGATTGCTTCTCTAGTCTTTTTATGAGCCTCTCTCTCGTAACGCAGCTTAATTCCATTAAGAGATCCAGCACCCTTTTTCAGAGCTTTCCATAAAAAAATAAAGAATGCTAATACGAGAAAAACAATCATATAGCGCCAATATTGGTGATGATTGTCTATTGCT
>NZ_JBPQFM010000084.1:0-565 GCF_051373225.1 Amycolatopsis sp. w19
CGGGTAAGGCTGTTTTCGTGTTCCCGGGGCAGGGTTCGCAGTGGGTGGGGATGGCGGAGGAGTTGTTGTTGGCTGCTCCGGTGTTCGCTGAGTCGATGGCTGAGTGTGAGGTGGCGTTTTCGTCCTTTGTGGATTGGAAGTTGTCTGGTGTGTTGTCGGATGCGGCTGCGTTGGAGCGGGTTGATGTGGTGCAGCCTGTTTTGTTCGCGGTGATGGTGTCGTTGGCGCGGTTGTGGCGGGCGTGTGGTGTGGAGCCTGCGGCTGTGGTGGGTCATTCGCAGGGTGAGATCGCTGCTGCGTGTGTGGCGGGTGCGTTGTCGTTGGATGATGCTGCGCGGGTTGTGTGTTTGCGGAGTAAGGCGATTTTGGCGTTGTCGGGGCTCGGTGGCATGGTGTCGGTTGCTGCCTCGGAGGACCGGGTGCGGGAGTTGCTGCCCGACGGTGTGTCGGTGGCGGCGGTGAACGGCCCAGCGTCGGTGGTGGTGTCTGGTGACGTCGCGGGGTTGGATGCGTTGGTCAAGCGGTGTGAGCTGCTGGATGTGCGGGCGAAGCGGATCCCGGTGGA
>NZ_JBPQFM010000085.1:0-552 GCF_051373225.1 Amycolatopsis sp. w19
CATTTTCCCCACATCAAAAGCCTCTTCAGTTAAGCAGCGAATAAGCCTTCCATGTCTGTAAAATTCATTATGGTAACTAAAGTTTTATGTTCTACAAACCTACTGTTTGAAAGTAGTTTCTTTCTGTCATATCATTTGTTTTTAATTTTAATCCTGGCTTTATAAAGACTACAAGTGATATATTTGTTCGAAGGAACTTGCAAGATAATCAAATCCCCGAGGACGTAATGTTTCAAATTGTTGATGAATTTTTATTCTTTCCTCTGATCCGCCAGGAAGTTTGTAAAGTTCTGTAACAGGCTGCTCGTTATTTAAACATTCAATAATTCTAAAAAGCATTGTTCGAAAAGCTTTTTTTAGTTCATTATATTCATTTGGAAAACGCTCATCTAGTGCATTATATTCAACTAATGTCTGATGCATATGCATAAATGATAGTTCTTTCCATTCAAGAGATAAGATAAGAACGTCTATATTTGGATGTTTTTTAACGAAACGATAATGATTACCCCATTGTTCTTTAAGTTTTTTCTTAGATATTGGATGCTCTTG
>NZ_JBPQFM010000086.1:0-550 GCF_051373225.1 Amycolatopsis sp. w19
AATTAGAATGATTTAATAAGACTAAATAAGTAGAGTAGAACTAGATTATTTAACCATTTTTAGTAAAACAAATAATAATTGAGCTTTTTGCTTATACAGATTTCAATTTTTTTCATATCATGTAGTATCTCTTTTAGGGGGTGATTGCATGCCAAAACATCGTACTTCTGATGAGCGCCGTAGCTCACGACGTACTTCTGACGAGCGCCGTACTTCTTCAAGTAACCGTGGGACATCTTCGAATGGTTTTCGTTTGGATGGTTTAAGACAAGGTGATAGAATTGAAGTTTTTTCTGCTGAAAATCAACTTAACGGAGTTGGTACATTTATCCGTATACGCGATGGATTTTTAGTCTGGGTGAATGAAGATGGTAATATTACTTCAACTAGCTTAGATACTATTAGTATCAGTAGAGTATCTGGAACGTAGAGTATCTGGAACAATGTAATTTGGACGGGCTATTTGCAAAGTTTTAATAAATTAGAAAACTAAAAAAACTACTGTGTTAAGCCAGTAGTTTTTTTCTTTTACTATGAAAAGGATCTTGGG
>NZ_JBPQFM010000087.1:0-535 GCF_051373225.1 Amycolatopsis sp. w19
TTATATTCACAATAAAAAAAATGGCTTGTATTAGTGTCACCTAGTCTAAAAAATAGGCTCTACAATATAGAATGGTTATCCTTAAAGAAAAAATCTTGATGGTCACAAGTAAAAACCAATATTTTTCTTTTTTATACATAAATTGTTTACCAATTTGAGCAAACTAATCAAGAGGATAAGAAAGATTTTATAAGAAGGGAAAACCTTTAGATATTGCTTAAATATAATGATTAAATATCCCTCGTAACTTCTCGTAAAAATAAGAAGTTGGTCCCTTATAATTGCTGCGGTTAATAATCTTAATATTTGTTCATATGAAATTTTTTTTAGTAACACAAACCAAGCAATTGGGTCATATGCTGATGAATGAAAAATGAAAGGTTGTGAATAAATGAACTATTATGTTTATGTTCCATATTATCCTCTGATGCATACCTATCACCCAACTGATCATAAATGCAAAAATTCATATCCTGTAGACATGTATTATACCCACCCTACTTATTTTGATTATCGTTTCTACGCTGTTCCGACT
>NZ_JBPQFM010000088.1:0-533 GCF_051373225.1 Amycolatopsis sp. w19
TTGAAATCGAAAGATATTCTCATTATATCATATCTCAGCTATTTAATAGAAAAACGATAATGACTTGGAAAATAACATTCAGCCTGCGTAAATTATAATAAAAAAGGGTGCGTTTCCTTTAAGAAACGCACCCTTTTTCGAAATTAAAGTATTGGTTAAACGTATTATAACATGTTTTGCTCCAAAAAGGTAGGGGGATTTTGTCATAAACAAAGTGCGAAACGTAGACAAATACGCATTGATCATAGATAGGGGATTCTGACGTAAAAGTGTTAAAATGTTGAAAAAGCACCTCTGAACGGGTGCTGTAAATTAAACTAGTTCATCGTTCTGGTTTTTTAGGAACTTACTTTCTAACTCTAATTGTTTCATTCGTCGTTGTAATTCTAAATTCTCTAAGTCTTGTTCTAACTCAGAAGGTAAATCAGTTTGTTCTTTAGCATTCCTCATTAGTTCTCTAGTAGTTGCCAACTTCTTTTGTTCTTTTGAATTCATATTAACAGCCCCTTCCTTGTGACTTGCTAGATTCGACA
>NZ_JBPQFM010000089.1:0-531 GCF_051373225.1 Amycolatopsis sp. w19
TTAATTATTTTCAATTTAGGATATAGAAAGGTCATGAGGTATGGAGAATTAAAAAGAGCCATTAATGGTATTACACATAACATGTTAAGCAAACAGTTGAAAGAACTAGAAAGAGAAAACCTCATTGTACGTAAAGAATATTCCCAAATTCCACCGAAAGTAGAATATTTTTTGAGTGATAAAGGACTATCTCTTCTACCTATAACAGAAACTATGTGTAATTGGGGAAAGCAGTACACGAAATAAAAAAGAGAAGCAACTACCTATTTTAGGGTAATTCTTTCTCTTTTTTAGCTGTATGACATATACATCTTTAGTTAACATAATGGTTATTATAAGAAGCATCTAAAGATAAAAGCACTCACCTTTTGTACAGGTGAGTGCTTTTATTCAATCTAATAAACCTTTTTCTTTAAACACTTTTCTTAAAGCTTCATTTATCAATTCTGATTTATAACTTTTTGGGACACGATCAATGATACTCAAAACATCATTGTCAAAATAAAACCCTCGATAGACTCTTTTAGAACG
>NZ_JBPQFM010000090.1:0-529 GCF_051373225.1 Amycolatopsis sp. w19
TCCCCGAGTTGCCGCAGGAGCTGTGGCGCGCCGGCAAGCTGGAGCTTGCCCATGGCGTGCAGCAGTCGTTGCAGCTGATTCGGATCGCGACCGCCTGTCTGGGGCGGTTCCTGGCGGAGATCGAGTCTCGGGGCGCCAAAGACTTGTACGGGCATGGCAGCACGGCGAGCTGGCTCGCCGAGATCGCGGGGTTGTCGCGGGGTGAGGCGGGCCCGATCGTGAAGCGCGCCATCGCGCTGAACCCCACCCGTGCTTTGGACGGCACCGAGGTTCCGCCGGTCGCTCCCGCCACTGCTGCCGTCGCCGCTCAGGGGTTGGTCGGGGATGAGCGGATCGATCAGATCCTGGAGATCCTGAAAAACCTCCCCGCCGACATTTCGGCTGAGGAGCGGGCGGGGGCGGAGCAGATCCTCGCCAATCTCGCCCCGAACGCCGGTCCGCGGCAGCTCGCCAAGGCCGAGGCGAACCTGCAAGGCTTGCTGAATCCCGACGGCAAGGAACCCAAAGATCCTGAGCCGAAGGAACCACG
>NZ_JBPQFM010000091.1:0-512 GCF_051373225.1 Amycolatopsis sp. w19
TAGGTCTTTCAATCGTAGAAGTAAAGGAATTTATCTATTCAAAGCAAAAAGAGCCTGTTTCTAAATGATACAGGCTCTTTTTGCTTCTGATAATATTTGTTATGATAACAAAGTTTGTGTGTTGTATACATGAGAAAACATAGAGAAAGAGGAATACTAGCTTGAAGATAGTTAATTTGATAGAAAATGAGGTTTCTTCTGTAAAACAATTATATGGGGACATTGAATTTAAAGATAAGAATTTATAGACAAGTTCTTTCTAACAGGAGTCTAGATTAGTTTAATTAAATTTTATTGAGTAGTTCTATCTAGTCTAAAAGAAGGCGAGCTATTGAAAACATCCTTAATCGGAATATCGCAACATAATTTATATTTCCATATAACGCGTAACCCCATGTTATTTAACATTTACATGGGGTTTATAAATCAAAGAAATCTTGAATTTGCTTGTTTTTATCCATTTTCTTTACTGCATCCATAAGTTTCTTCAAAACTACAGGCGATGGTATATA
>NZ_JBPQFM010000092.1:0-512 GCF_051373225.1 Amycolatopsis sp. w19
CTATCGTGATTATTTCTTCCCTTACTATATGTACGATCTTATATATTATTGTTTCCTTCATTCTAACGGGCATTGTTCCCTTTACTGAATTAAATGTGAAAAACCCGGTAGATTTTGCATTATACTATATTCACCAAGACTGGGTAGCAGGCTTTATTTCGGTAGGAGCTTTGACGGGAATGACTACAGTGTTACTTGTACTTTTATACGCACAAACACGTTTGTTTTTTGCTATGAGTCGGGATGGCTTATTGCCTAAAACAATGTCCAAAGTCGATTCAGTTAAGAAAGCCCCTATTATAAATACGTGGATTACAGGAATCTTAGTTGCAATTTTTGTTGGATTCATTCCTTTACATAGATTAGCTGAACTAGTTAATATCGGAACACTCTTTGCGTACTTGGTTGTTTCGGTAGGCGTATTGGTTTTGCGTAAAACACAACCTGAACTACCACGCGCTTTCAAAGTCCCTTTTGTTCCGTTTATCCCTATTATCTCTATGTTATTTTGT
>NZ_JBPQFM010000093.1:0-510 GCF_051373225.1 Amycolatopsis sp. w19
AAGGGATCAAAAAAATGGCTCGGGACTAATGGGCGTAATGATGCAAAAAGGTTTAAATTGATTGAGGCAGAGTGAGTAAGTAAATTTGGTTTTCGTTAATGATTTTCGATAAATGTACATATGTCCCTTGTTTTATAAATTAAAAAAGGCCTTAAAATAATTAGTTTTAAGGCCTTTTTTTGCTTCTTATAAATTGTTTTATGTTAACTAGCCAAAACATGAATGTTCCAACAACGTAAATCAAGGCGCTATAGAAGGTGACAGGCAAGATAAAGCGCATCACCTTGCGAACTGATTAACAAGATCGATGATGGCAATTCCCAATACAATACCTCTTAAAATTAATGGATGTAAAAAAGGTGCGCTCTAGCTGAGTGCACCTTTTGTTTTTATGAATTGTATATTTCTCTGTTTAGATTCACAACATCCTTATGTGAAAATTCAACTTCCTTTTCTTCCACAAACCTTTCTATCACCTTGTCCCGTAGTAATGGTGCTTTTTCTTTATTT
>NZ_JBPQFM010000094.1:0-509 GCF_051373225.1 Amycolatopsis sp. w19
TCAATCAATGCAAGAAGTTGTTATTTCTCCTTATAATATTTTTAGAAAGAAACTCGTTAGTAAGAAGTCTTTGTTTAATAAAAAAAGCCTCTTAAAGAGAGAAGTAGTTCACAACTGTAACTACTTCCTTACAGTTTTATACTAGTCTTTTATGATGATATCACTGCGCGTTATTCATTCTTGATTGGTTGAAGATACTCAGTTTTGGGTAGTGAAATTTGATGAGATACGGGAGAAGTAATAATCAAAGATGTATTGACTTTACCATAATGGGTCAAACGGTTTGAAAAGTCTTCTAACTGTTTTATGGATGAAACTGCCGTCTTCATAAAATAACTGTTTATTCCGGTTATCCGATGACATTCTAAAATTTCTTTTTCTCCTTTGATAATTTCTTCAAATTGCTGAGTTTTCATTTTTAAATTCGCTTTTTGAATAATTGCTTTTACACTTTTTCCAATTGCGTCAGGTGAAATAATTACCGTAAAACCTTGTATTACACATTTTCT
>NZ_JBPQFM010000095.1:0-505 GCF_051373225.1 Amycolatopsis sp. w19
TGCCAATCTTATGTTTAATTTTCTTAATTAAACCTTTAACAGGACCTTCCATTGCTGCTTGAAAACCTAAATTGGTCGCGTCTATTATTGTTTTCATTTCAAATACAGGTTGTGGAATAAAATTTATATTACACATTCCTCCGCCATTCCATATCTGATTTGCCAAATTGATGTCTCGATTAAATCTTTTTTGCCTTCCATTGAAATCACTAGGCTTAGAGCCTGCGGTAAAGATACCATAAACATTAACTTGAAGGTTATTTTGGTACTGTTGATCGGGTCTAATTTTTAATATTTGATTAGTCCAAGAAACCATATTTGTTTTTTTTTAGACTTTCTATTATTCAATTGATGCACTTCCTTTTATATCGTTAATATAAGCTATGAAACTACGGCTAATTTGCCTGTATGCTTATCCACTAACAGTGATAAAATAAAAATTTTCAAAGCTAAAATCCAGTGATATGACTTATACAATAAAAAAACTACTGAGCTCCAATCAGTA
>NZ_JBPQFM010000096.1:0-501 GCF_051373225.1 Amycolatopsis sp. w19
ATATGATGAATTTCCCGGCAATGGGTGACACAATAAAACTTCGAGTTATGAAAATGAAAGAGGATCTTCTAGAAAAAGGAGAAATTCACACGCTTAAATACTTTCTTTCAAATTATGATGATCAGAAATAATGGCATATCAAAAGCACCCACTAAAACAGAAACGTGTAATTGAAGTAAATAGATAAATAAATCTAAAAAAATTATAGTTATACTTTACATCTAAGTATACTTATGCAGAATTTATCATACCAAACAATATATGAATTTCCGTATGTAAATCCTGGAAGGATAAAAAATGAAAATGAAAATAATGTAGGCGACCTTATGATTCTAATCGAATGAATAGGTCGTTTATTGCTGTTATAAATCTTTTTATCGGGAGCTAATTTGATGTCAAAAGAAAGCGTAATGTTAAATTTGAGGATTAATTTATGTAAACAGATTAAAGATTTACTAGAAGAAATAGAGCAGGGGAATTTAGTTTAAAAAAGAATATATA
>NZ_JBPQFM010000097.1:0-500 GCF_051373225.1 Amycolatopsis sp. w19
AAGGCTTTATTGCCTGCATGGAAAATCTGTAGGATCGCAGGAGCTCCTCCACTTTTCGCTGCCTCAGCTAATTTTCGTAAACTTGGAGTGAATTCATCATTGTACCCTGCGAATTCATTCGTAAAACCCTGTCCATTAGGTGTAACAAGAGTACACCCTGTAAAGACGAGCCCTACTCCATTCACTCTTTGTTTGTAATACTTTACTTCGTCATCCGAAATGGTAAGATCGTCATTACTTGACCAGGTTGTCATAGGTGCCATAACGATTCTATTCTTAATTGTTATTCCACTTCTGAATGTGAAGGATTCAAATAACCTACTGTATTTTTGATTCATTTCTTTAACCTCTCTATCGAATATTCTTCTAATGTTGAGTTAATCTGGACTCCTATTATTACCATTCTGAGCCGTTACAACTATCCCTATTAGAAGTTCTACTTTAGTGTAAGTGGTTAACGTTAGGGTAAGTCAAGCGTTAATGTTTATATGATTATATAA